>DAMALH010000004.1:0-155835 GCA_032000125.1 Buttiauxella sp.
GTGACATACGGATTAACAGTCCGCCGTTCTACCGACTGAACTACAGAGGAATCGCAGTGCGGCATATCTTAGCGAGTGCGCCCGGTTTGTCAAATCCTCAATCAGCCCGCGGGCGCCGTTTGCGGATCCTCTCAACGTTTTGTTGGCTTTCAGGGCAAAGTTAAGCAAAAAATCTTTGCAGGATAAGCATTTGTAAATCATTATTTGAAATGTGGTTTCACTTCGCTCACAGGTTACCCTTGAACTTACATACCGCAGTACGCCAGCGCATTGAGAAAACGCACTGGTATGCCAACAGAAAAAGCTACCGAACCCTTTTCTGGCGTGAAATCACCCCCCTCGCTGTGCCTATCTTCCTGGAAAATACCTGCGTGTTAATGATGGGCGTGCTGAGCACCTTCCTTGTAAGCTGGCTGGGTAAAGAAGCGATGGCGGGCGTGGGGCTGGCCGATAGCTTTAACATGGTCATCATCGCATTCTTTGCCGCGATCGATTTGGGCACAACGGTGGTGGTGGCCTTCAGCCTCGGCAAGCTCGATCCCAAACGAGCGCGGGCGGCCGCGCGCCAGTCTCTGGTTCTGATGACGATCGTGGCAGTATTCCTGGCGCTGGGCATTCATCTGGCCGGTGAGCACATCGTGAACGTTATTGCCGGGGAGGCGACGCCCGAGGTGAAGGCGCTGGCGCTTTCTTATCTGCAAACCACGGTCTGGAGTTATCCCGCCGCGGCCATCGCGCTGATTGGCAGCGGCGCGCTGCGCGGCGCAGGGAATACAAAAATCCCTCTGCTTATTAACGGCGGCATGAACATCCTCAACATTATGATTAGCAGCGTGCTGATTTACGGCCTTTTCGACTGGCAGGGCCTGGGATTTGTCGGTGCCGGCCTGGGACTGACCATCTCTCGCTACATTGGCGCGATAGGGATTATCTACGTGCTGATGATTGGCTTTAACCCGGCGTTGCGCATCTCGCTCAAAAGCTATTTCGCCCCGCTAAAGCTCAATATCCTTTGGGAAGTGCTCGGCATCGGTATTCCCGCCAGCATCGAGTCCGTTTTGTTCAACGGCGGTAAGCTGTTAACGCAAATGTTCGTTGCCGGTATGGGCACCAACGTTATCGCCGGTAACTTTATCGCTTTCTCGGTTGCGTCGCTGATTAACCTGCCGGGGAACGCCCTGGGATCGGCCTCAACCATTATCGTTGGCAGTCGTTTAGGCAAAGGGCAAATCGGGCAGGCGGAGCGGCAGCTACGGCATGTCTTCTGGCTATCGACGATTGGGCTGACGATTATCGCCTGGGGAACCGCGCCTTTCGCCGGGCTGTTCGCCTCGTTCTATACGCGTGAGGCTGACGTAAAAGAAGTGGTTAAAGTGCTTCTGTGGCTTAACGCCGCCTTTATGCCGATTTGGGCGGCGTCATGGGTGCTGCCGGCCGGGCTCAAAGGCGCGCGCGATGCGCGTTTTGCCATGTGGGTTTCGATGCTTGGCATGTGGGGCTGTCGGGTGGTGGCGGGCTATACTCTGGGGATAGTGCTGGGTATGGGCGTGGTGGGCGTCTGGCTGGGGATGTTCCTCGACTGGGCGGTTCGCGGCGCGTTCTTCTACTGGCGGATGGTAAGCGGACGCTGGCTGAAGAAATACCCGCGCCCGGAAAAACAGCCGGCCATAGCGCTACCGGCTATTGAGCAAAATAAAAGCTGAAAGGCTACGCTTAGCGAAACGCTTCTGTCTGGAATATAAATCATGCGCCTGAAATCGTTTTGCAGTTTTCTGCTTCTGATCGCCTGCCAGAGCGCGCTGGCCGTCAGCTATCCGTTACCGCCGGAAGGCAGCCGTCTGGTGGGTAGCCCATTAAAAATCACCGTTCCACCGGGAAATAAACTGCCCCTTGAGGCATTTGCTGCGCAGCACGGTCAGGGGCTAAGCAATCTTATAGAAGCCAACCCCGGCGTGGACGTGTATTTACCTCAGGCTGGTTCAGAACTGGCGATCCCACAGCAGTTAATCCTGCCGGATACCGTGCGTGAGGGAATAGTCGTCAACGTGGCAGAAATGCGGCTTTATTATTACCCGCCAGAGGGCGGCACGGTTGAAGTTTTCCCCATTGGTATCGGTCAGGCGGGGCGAGAAACCCCGCGCAATTGGGTAACACGGGTAGAGCGCAAGCAGGAGGGGCCAACCTGGGTGCCTACCGCCAACACAAGACGCGCATATGCCAAAGAGGGAAAAAGCCTTCCGGCATACGTTCCGGCGGGGCCGGATAATCCCATGGGACTGTATGCCATTTATATCGGCAGGTTTTACGCGATTCACGGCACCAACGCCAACTTTGGGATTGGTCTGCGGGTGAGCCAGGGCTGCATTCGTCTGCGTAATGACGATATTAAATACCTCTTCGAGAACGTCCCGGAAGGCACGCGCGTTCAGCTTATTGACCAGCCGATGAAAGTGACAACCGAGCCGGACGGCTCCCGCTGGCTGGAAGTGCATGAGCCGCTGTCCCGCAACCGTGGCGAATTTGAATCAACCAATAAAGTGCCGTTGCCTTCAAACTCGTCCCTTAACGAGGCGATGAAGGGGCAGGCCGTGGATAGGCTTCGCGTTAGCGATGAGCTGGAGCGCCGTTCAGGCATGCCGGTAAATATCAGCGCCGCCGCATCGGTGCCGGAATTAGGGTAAGGCCGGAACGTGTAATATCTGGCGCGGGCGTTTGTGCTGGAGCGTTGCCGGACGAATAAAGGAGAGGGGATTTTATGCAGGCCAGGAAGGAAAAAAGCCATTTCTCACGGGAAGGAAATGGCGAATAAATGATTTCCTGTTTCTGTCTCTTTGTCAGGTTGTGCAGCAGAATACCTGAGATCCGGCGGGGCAAACGGCAGAAAAGGAAGCAGTTTGTGTTTCATTTTTGTTAAGTACGCATTATACGGGTTAAAAAGTGCTGTATTTGCGGCATATCTCAGGCCTAATACAGTTGATGAGAAGTCTCCTCATCATAAAGCCCTGACAGCTCTACAGGGCTTTTAGAAAATCATTCTGAATAACCTCAAATTAACCCTGAACTTCAGTTTACAGCCTTTCCGATACCGGCATTCTTTGTGTGCCTGTCTTTAAAATATAATTCGACTTCTTCAAGGCTCTTGCCCTTGGTCTCCGGGACAAAAAAGCTGAACAGGGTGAACGCAACGCAAATTGCGGAGAATATCCAGAACGTCGCGGAAGCACCTATGCCATTCAGCATGGGAAGAGATAACAGGGCAATCACAAGGTTGGTGGCAAAAATCACGAAAATAGACAGGCTGCTGACCTTTGCTCTTGCCCTAAGCGGAGAGATTTCAGAAATCATCAGGAACCCCAGCATCCCTGGGCTTACGGCGTACATAACGATGTAAAACACCAGTGAACTGAACGCAAGCCAGTTACTGCCGGGGAAAGCAGGCACAGAGAAGAGGACAGCCAGAATGACGAGACTGATTGTCAGGCCAATAGCGCCCAGTATAAGCAGTGGCCTGCGTCCCACTCGGTCGACAATCAGCATTCCGACAACGGTAAATGCGACGTTGGTTATGCCTAAGCCGATGGTTCCGATCCATGAGGCAGAAGAGGTGAATCCACTGGACTGTAAAATCTGCGGGGCGAAATAAATAACAAGGTTAATGCCGCAGGCATTTGAAAAAAAAGCGACCAGAACACCAATCGTTATCATCGGCTTCACGTGGCCGCGAAAAAGATCCCGCCAGCCCATGCTGTCCTGCTCAAGCGCATTCAGTCGTTCGGTTTCTTTAATTTCTTCTTCAATATCACGGCTTCCCCTCAGCTTGATTAATGTTTGCCGGGCCTGGCTATGGCGGTTGACGGCAATAAGCCAGCGTGGAGATTCAGTAACAAACATCACGCCTGCGGCCAAAATCAAACCAAAGATACCGGCAATGCCGAGAGGAATTCTCCATTCACCGCTGCTTTCTGCCACCGTGTTGACACCATAAGCCATTACAATGCCTACGGTAATCATCAACTGAAATGAGGTTACCAGCACACCGCGGATTTTAGCCGGCGACAGTTCGGCAATATAAACCGGTACAAGTACGGAAGACGCGCCAACGCCAATCCCCTGAAGTATTCGTGCAACGGTCAGCACTTCTATCTGCTGGCTGAAAGCAGAAATAACTGCGCCGGCGGCAAAGCAGATACCTGATATGAAGAGGTTAACTTTACGTCCGTATTTGTCCGCAAGCGGGCCAGCCACCAGTGCGCCAATCATGGCGCCCAGCAGCGACATGCTGACGATCACACCCTGCATTAAATCGTTAATTTGAAACGCTTTGCCAATAAATACGATAGCGCCGCCAATAATGCCGGTATCATAGCCAAATATGATGCCGCCTACCGACGAAATAAGTACGGAAAGTATTATGAAAATACTTATTTTTATTCTTTGAGGCGTGCCTCGGCCTTCACTGTAATCTGAATTCACCATGATATTAACCTGTGTTTATATGATTTTTTAATCCAGCATTGGAATAACCGTAGCGCCAAGGGCTCCGGCAACGTCGCCTAATTCTGACGGCACGATTGTCTTGTTAATGGCATAAGCATCAGCACGTGTTAGCGATTCCTCCAGTCCGGATTTGAATAGCGGATAATAGTGGGCGGCGCTGCCGCTCAGGATTGTTAAGTCAGGACCGTAAAGCGTGAGCAGCGTTACCAGCCCTCTACCTAAATAGTTTCCGTAACGATGAAATACGTTTGCGATATCCTCTCTGCTGTCTGAAATCGCTTTATAAAAGCTCATATCATGCTTTTCGAAGGGCGTATTGGGCAGCAGAGCCTCCAGGTTCTGTTGCAGCCAGCTTCTGGAGGCGAGCATTTCCCAGCAGCCCCGAAGGCCGCAATAACAGGTTGTAGGGTTACCTGATACGGGGATGTGGCCCGCCTCGGGATGCTGGCCGTCACCTGTGCGAAACGGTTTTCCATTGTCCAGCAGCGCCACCCCAATTCCTGTACCCAGGGTTACCATCAGCAGGCGTTTACTGTTTTTTCCGGCGCCAAAGTGATATTCGCCGAGCGCTGCTGCAACGGCATCATTGTCAATACTGACTTTTACTTTAAGCCTTTCCTGCAACGCCTCTACCAGCGGGAAAAAAGAAAAGCATTCCAGCGTATCTTTATTATTAATAACGCCAGAAAGCGTATCTACCGGGCCGCTGGCGCCTATACCCAGGCTGGTAAGTTCTATTCCATCAGGAACTAATGCAAGGATATGCGAGGCCAGCGCCTGAGCACGGCATTTTTTATCAATGCTGCTAAATTCCGCCGTGGGAATTGTTTTTGTATTAAGCGTTTCGTTTTCGCCGCGAATAATAATTCGGGTGCCGGTGCCCCCAAGGTCAATACCTGCCTTAGCGTATTTCTTTGAGCCTGTCATATTGCCACCGTTATTTTTTGGCCATAGAGAAACTTGCCCGGAATAAAGCCGTTTTTCCTGGCAAGTTCAACGGTCAGATGCTCAATATAAATAAAACCGCACAACAGCTGACAGAGCTCATCTGTTGGCGGAACGGGAAGGAGGGTGGAGTTTGCGTAAGGAGACTCCCCAATGGTGACCACATCGGTGCCGTTCGCCAGCAGCTCTGACGCGAGCTTTTCAAGCGTTTCATCATTTGGATTACCCAGCAGAACGGCAAGCATACCTTCACCAGAGGTTTCCAGCGGACCGTGGCGGAATTCTCCACCGATGAAGCCCTCCGCGCTGACCTTTGAGGCCTCTTTGGTTATTAATGCCCCGGTAAGGGCGCTTGAGGCAAACGATCCTGTGCCAATATAGGCGACGCGGGGGCGGCCTGCGTTAAAAAGCCTTTCCGTTAGCTCTGTGGCGAACCGCTTTTCATTGACCAGGTTGCTGACCGTACCGAGCACGTCTTTTACAGCGTTACAAACCACAGCTTCATCTTCACCCAATAGAACGGCAAGCGCTCTGTGACAGGCAATAAGAGTATTCAGGTAGCTTTTGGAGCTAACGGTAGCTTCGTCGCCGCTTGCAAGCGTAATAAGCACGTCAGCATTTTTTCCCAGCACGCTTTCGCGGTCGTTGGTTAAGCCGATAAGCGTGCGCGGCCCGAGCCCTTTCTCAATCAAAGCAACGATTTCACCGCTCATACCGGACTGTGAGGTGGCCCATAAAAGGGTGTTCTCCGTTACAAGAGAAGGCATATCCAGCAAACGGCCAGCATCCACGCGCCATACGGGGTAGCCTCTGGCAACGAGGGCTCTCTCAACCGGAATCAAGGCATAATCAGACGATCCCATGCCGGTCAAAACGATCCGGTCATAGCTATTGAGTTGTACTGAATGAAGGGATGCCGGCAAAGGGTTGTTAAGCTGCGCCACAATCGCATCCGGCTGCATGGCGATATCGGTTTCATAAGGGGTAGACATAATTTCCTCACAGGGGGTTATTGAACAAGCTTCATCAACTATATGCACGATATCGTGCAAGTCAATGCACGATATCGTTTATGTGACGTGTATTGCATATTGCAGGAAATCACGGTTAACCGTTTGATAGATGGGTGCTTATACTTTTTTCTCACCTGAGTCATGGTAATATCGACTGCACTGAAGCGTGAGAGGTGCGGAAAATGCTGGCACAAGAAAGGCGGGAAAAAATTCTTTCCATGCTCGTTTCAACTGGCTATCTAAATGCCTGGCAACTGGCAGAAGAGTTCGGGGTGGACAGTTCGACGATCAGAAGAGACTTGATTTACTTAGAAAAAACCAATCAAATTATCAGGACGCACGGTGGGGTGCTTCCTGTACTTTCAACAGAAGGACAGGACACGCCCTTTAGCATCCGCAAAAGCCGAAATCACGATCGGAAAGTTGCCATCGGCAAGTATGCCGCCTCGCTGATCGCTGATGGCGATTCGGTTATTTTAGATAACGGTTCAACCGTTTATGAACTTGCATTGCAGCTTGCCGTTAAAAAAAATCTGACGGTGATAACAAACGACCTGAACATTGCGATGCTATTAAGCCAATATTCGTCAATCAATCTGAATGTCACCGGCGGGGTGGTCGTGGGGAACTCTTACACGCTGGTAGGCCCCGATGCGACAAGAAAATTCAGCGAAGTATATGCGGACTGGGCATTTCTTGGCGCGGAAGGCGTGCATCATGAAGCGGGCATAACGAATATCAACGCTATAGAATTACCGACGAAGAAAGCAATTCTGAATTCGGCCAAAACCAGAGTGGTATTGGCAGATACATCTAAACTTGGCTACCGTGCGGTTTCACACGTGTGCGATATTTCAGATATAGACATGATAATTACGGATAAAAAGAAAACCGACAAAGTAGCGTCCGCCTATCAGGACAAGCTGCGCTATGCCGAGACATAATACGTTGAAGAGCCCACTGCGGGATTGAGTAACGTGATTAAAGGTAGCGGGTGACCACTGCGCAATTGAGTGAAAGCGCCCGCGGCCAATGCCACAAACTTTCCTGATGTGGCGAAGGGATATTACCCATGAGCCTCGCAAACAGGCACAAAAAAGCCCGCTTAAGTTTCCTTAAGCGGGCTTCTTAAATTTGGCTCCTCTGACTGGACTCGAACCAGTGACATACGGATTAACAGTCCGCCGTTCTACCGACTGAACTACAGAGGAATCGTGTGAACGGGGCGCATAGTAACGAGGTGCACCGGGGTTGTCAAAGGCTGTTTTGGCTAATTGCGTTTGATTGCGGATTTTTGCAGCAATACCCTGAAAAGGGCCGTTTTTTAGCGGCCCTTTACGCATTAGCCAGCCATGCCGATGTCAACGGAAAGGCGGCTCGTTAAAGGTACGCAGCTTGCGTGAATGCAGGCGTTCGCCTTCGGCACGTAATAAATCAATGGCGCAAATGCCAATCTGCAGATGCTCGGAAATCGCCCCTTCGTAAAAGCGGTTGGCCTGGCCTGGCAGCTTGATTTCGCCATGAAGCGGCTTATCCGACACGCACAACAGCGTGCCGTAAGGCACCCGGAAACGATAACCCTGAGCGGCAATGGTCGCGCTTTCCATGTCGATGGCTACCGCGCGGCTCAGGTTAAAACGCAGCGCCGAAGCGGAATAGCGTAGCTCCCAGTTTCTGTCGTCCGTAGTAACGACGGTTCCGGTGCGCAGACGCTGCTTGACCTCTTCCCCCGGCATACCGCTGACCAGCTTGGTGGCGTCGTAAAGGGCACGCTGCACTTCTGCGATGCTTGGAATTGGAATATCCGGCGGCAGCACGGCGTCCAGAACGTGGTCGTCGCGCAGATAGGCGTGCGCCAGAACATAATCGCCAATGGCCTGGCTTTCTCGCAGCCCGCCGCAGTGCCCAATCATCAGCCAGGCATCCGGACGCAGCACCGCAAGGTGGTCGCAGATGGTTTTGGCATTCGATGGCCCGACGCCGATATTAATCAGGGTTATGCCGCTGCCTTTCGCATCCACTAAATGCCAGGCAGGCATCTGATGCTTCTTCCATGCCAGATCGGAAATCGCTTCTTCCGGCGCTTCTGTATCGGCCGTAAGCCAGGCGCCGCCGGCGCAGGAAAGCGCCACGTATGGGCTTTCCGGATCGAGGATTTGCTGACAGCCCCAGCGCACAAATTCATCCACATAGCGGGTGTAGTTGGTGAAAAGAATGAACGACTGGAAATGTTCTACCGGGGTGCCGGTATAGTGCCGCAGGCGAGCCAGCGAAAAATCTACGCGGCGCGCATCAAAGTGGGAAAGCGGATAAAACTCCGTTGGATGAAACAGCCCGTCTGCCGTCTCGTCGCCAATTTGTGCCAGTTCGGTGGTTGGAAAGTAGCGGGCTAAATCCGCGCTCATGGATCTGTCCAGCGACAGGCTGGAGCCATCAATCACGTACGGATAAGGGATTTCATGCTGCGACGGGCCAACCTCAATCAGGGCGCCGTAATCTTCGTGCAGTAAAGAAAGCTGCTCGATGAGATAAGCGCGAAACAGCGAAGGGCGGGTGATGGTCGTGGTGTAGCTGCCGGAATGAGTAAAGCGCGCATAGGCTCTTGTTTTATTAGGTTTAGTGCTCGCACCGTCCCAGCTAACCCGCAATTCTGGATAGACAAATAAGCCTGCCTCTCGTGCCGGAGCGTCGGGCAAAGCGCCGCTTTGCGTATAGGTGCTGATGGCATCGCGCAGCGCGTGCACCGCATCATCAAAAAGGGATTCGAGTTTATCAAGCGCCTGCTCGGGGGTTAACCCGTGGTTTGTAGCGTCATTGTTCATTAGTTCTCCTTCTTCCATGCGTGCCGGTAGTGACGCGGATAAAGCTAGTATGTCATGTCAACCTGAGAACGGAAGGGAAGATATGTGACATGTTTGTAACAGGCAGCGCCACAGGGCTGGCGCAGCAAAAAACCTCTCTTTACTGAGCGGGGCGCCCGGCCAGGGCTTCTCCGATCGGATCGCGGCCACAAATTTCATTTTGCTGTCCTGTCATATGATTAAAGTATGAACTTGATCACTTGTCTGGTCATGTGGTCAATGCCATTATCACCGGCATTCCCACCGACCACAGGAGGAACAAAATGGGACTGATACGCACCCTTCATGGCGATATAGACAGCAAGGCGCTGGGCGTAACCTACAGCCACGATCACATCTACTGTATTCCCCCTTACTGGCAACAGCGCCAGGACGACGATTTGCTGCTTGACGATCTGGCCGCCTCGGAGCGGGAGCTTGCCGATTTTGTCCAGGCGGGAGGGCGTTCATTTTATGACGCTACCGCACCTGATTATGGTCGAAAGGCGACAGAAGTGGCGGCAATGGCCGAGCGGCAGCAGGTGCAGGTTATCGCCACCGCCGGCTTTAATAAGGGATTTCTCTGGAGCAGCAAGCGTCCCGGCCATCAGCAAACCTTTGCCGAATGGATTGAGAATACGCCGCTGGATGCCCTGGTGGAGGAAGTGTGCAACGAAGTGCTAATCGGCATTGACGGCAGTTCGCACCGCGCCGGCGTTGTGAAGTGCGGTACGGGCTATAACACCATTTCCCGGCTGGAAAGAAAAACCATGGAGGTTATCGTGCGCGCCCAGCAAAAAACCGGCGCGCCGATGCACACCCATACCGAAATGGGCACCATGGCGCTGGAGCAGGTCGCCATTTTCAAACAGCTTGGCCTGGATTTATCGCGCGTGTGCATTGCCCATCTGGACCGCAATCCCGATCCCTGGCTGCATCATCAGGTGGCGAAAACCGGCGCCTGGATCCTCTTTGACGGCATGACGCGGATTAAATATCACCCGGAGAATGTGCGCACCGAAGCCATTCTCTCGCTGTGCCGCAAGGGCTACCAGCATCGCATCGTTATCGGCGGCGACTTTGCCCGCAAATCCATGAGCGCGCACTACGGCCTGGGCGGGCTGGGGCTGAAGTTTATCCTTAACGACTGGCGGCCGCGGTTTATCGAAGAAGCGCACGAAGCCGGTATGGACGGCGAAGCGCTGTTACAGGCGTTTTTTGTCGATAACCCGGCCCGCTATTTCTCCTTTAGCTAAGGATTGCGTATGCGACTCGATACCCTTAACGAAAGCCAGGCAAAGGCGGCGCTGGCCCGCGCGCGCATCGCGCTGCTGCCGCTCGGCGCCACCGAACCGCACGGCGATCATCTGCCGCTTGCCACCGATAACCTGCTGGCCGAGCGTTTCTGCGCCCGGCTGGATGCCGCGCTTGGCGACGATGCTCTGACGTTGCCGCTGGTTCCCTACGGCCAGGTCTGGTCGCTGAGCGGCCATGCGGGAGCGATTGATATCGGTAACGATCTGCTGGTGGAGTTGCTGGTAGCGCTGGCGCGCAATATGCAAGGCTACGGCATTAACAGCATGGCGATAATCAACGCGCATTACGGTAATTTCGACGCCATCAAAGCCGCCGCGCGCCGCCTGAAAGAGGAGAATATCCATTTACTGAGCTATAGCTGGGCGGGCATGGCGCAGACCGTTGCCCGGCTGCAAACCTCCAGAACGGCCCGATCCGGCTATATGCATGCTGAAGAGATAGAAACCTCGCTGATGCTGGAGCTGGCCGGTGAATATGTCGATATGCAGCGTGCGCGAGCTCATTACCCGCTCTTTCCGAAAAACTTCAGCGCGCGTCCGATGCGCTGGACAGAATTTTCGGATTACGCGGTGCTAGGCGATCCCACCGCCGCAAGCGTTGAAAAAGGGCGGGAACTGGTTGATGCCGCCTTTGACGCCACTCTGGCGTCGTTGCAGGAACATCTAAAGGAAACCACCCATGATTGATCGCAACGGCATCATTACCCATTGCGCCGCCGCTACCCCGGAGCAGGCCATTATCGCAGCGGGAGAGGCGCTGCGAGAAACCGGCGCCTGCAACGGCGGCTACGTGCAGGCGATGGTGGACAACTTTCGCCAGTTCGGCCCTTATTTTGTTATCGCGCCGGGGCTCGCAATGCCGCATGCCCGCCCGGAACAGGGAGCGATAAAGGCGCAAATCAGCCTGGTGCGCCTGACAACGCCGCTGGCGTTCGACCACGACGAGAACGATCCGGTATCGGTTCTGATCGGGCTCTCGGCAACCAGCAGCAACAGCCATATTGCGCTGATACAGCAGATCGTCACCGTGCTTGCCGACACGCAAAAACGCGATCTCCTGCTGACCAGCCGCGACCGTGAGACTTTATTTCAGCTATTTCAGTCACCCTGATGTTAAGGCGCTATTGCCGGATCGTTTGCCAATAATGAGGAAAGCAGCGTATGAAAATCTTAACCGTCTGTGGCTTGGGGATGGGCTCAAGTCTGATTTTGAAAATGAACGTGGAAACGGTATTGCGCAAGCTGGGATACAGCGCCTCCGTCGAGCATATGGACGTTTCTTCCGCCGCCTCGGCCAGCGCCGATTTGGTTATCACCCACACGGAGTTCGTCCCGAGCCTCAGCCATCTGCCCTGTCCGGTGGTGGTGGTTAATAACTACATTGACCAGCAGGAAATTGAACGTGCGCTGCTTGGCTCCGGGCTGTTCGAAGGGGAAGCGTAATGGGCGTCTTTATTGATGTGCTGCACTGGATAACGATCAATATCTTTGGCGAGGCCTCCATATTAATCGGTCTTATCGTGCTGCTGGGGCTGGTGTTGCAGAACAAGCCTGTTGCGGAGATCGTTTCCGGCACCTTAAAGGGCATTCTCGGGTTTCTGATTATCGGCGCCGGGGCCAGTATCATCGTCTCAGCGCTGCTGATATTCCAGCCCATCTGGACCGAAGTGTTTGGGCTGCAGCAGGTTAGCCTGGCCAACATCATGGGGCAGGCCCGCTTTAGCGAGCGGTTTGGCAGCAGCGTGACTATCGCCATTGCCGCAGGCTTCGCTATTAATCTGCTGCTGGCACGGCTGACGCGCTTTAAATATATCTACCTGACCGGCCACATGATGTTCTGGACCGCGATGATCTTCGCCGGCGTGATTGTCAATAACCAGCCGGACGTTTCGCCGGTTACGCTTACGCTCGCGCTGTCGCTGATCCTTGGCGTCTACTGGACGTTTCAGCCCGCGCTGGTGCAGCCCTGGGTACGGCGCATCACCGGCAACGACAACGTCGCGCTCGGCCACTCCTCCGCTTCGGTGGCGCTGCTGGGAGCGCTTGCGGGTAACCTGTTTGCCCGCCATAAAATCAGCGCCGAGGATATCAAGGTGCCAAAAAACCTTGGCTTCCTGCGCGATTCGAATGTCGTGACCGCCCTGACCATGACGCTGCTGTTTTTTATCGGCACGATACTGCTGCAGATCAAAGCCTCGCCAAAGGCGCAGGAGATCCTGGCGAGCTCCGGCGATTTGAGCTTTTATATTTTCGCGCTCAAGCAGTCGTTACTGTTTACCGGCGGTATTGCGGTGGTGCTGCTGGGGGTGCGCATGTTTATCGGCGAAATGGTGCCCGCGTTTAACGGGATTGGCACCCGCCTGGTGCCGGGCGCAAAACCGGCGCTGGACTGCCCGATTATTTTTAACTTTGCGCCCAATGCCGTGGTGCTGGGGTTCGTCGGCGCCTTTGCCGGTTCACTGCTGTGGCTGGTGGTTATCGGTACGACCACGGGCTATGTCTTTATTCCCAGCATGATCGTAATTTTCTTCCATGCCGGTACGGCAGGGGTCTTTGGCAATGTCACCGGCGGCTATAAAGGCGCGCTGCTGGCGGGATTCATTACCTCTTCACTGGTGGCCTGGGGGCAATATTTCTGCGTAAGTTTCCTGATAAATAACACCATCCCGGATACCGCACTGTGGGCGGGCGACAGCGATATGTTCGTCCTGGCGCCGCTGATTGCCGCTATCGGTAAATTCCTCACCTTTTAAGCCGTAAGGGGGCGTAATGAGCAAGGCAACCGAATACTTTTTGCAGGCCATCCGTACCCGGCTGGAGAGGCTGGAAAGCGACGGGACATCGCTTGAGGCGGCTGCTGCGCTAATGGCTGACGCCGCCCTGGACGGCAGGAAGCTGTTTGTTTTTGGCGCAAGCCACGCGGGGATCCTGACCGAAGAAATGTGCTATCGCGCCGGTGGACTGGCCATCGTTAACCCGCTGTTTTGCGCAGCGCTAATGCTAAACGTCAGGCCGCTGCCGCTAACCAGCGCGCTGGAAAACGTTGAGGGGCTTGGTCGTGAACTGGTGCAGGCGTCGCCGATAGGCGAGGGTGACGTGGTGCTGGTGCACTCGGTGTCCGGGCGCAACGCAATGCCGCTCGACGTGGCCCTTAGCGCCAGGGCGCGCGGCGCGCGGGTAATAGCAATTACCAGCCTGGATACCGCCGGACGGGTTAGCCCGCGTCATTCTTCAGGCAAGCTATTATGCGAGGTGGCGGATATCGTTATCGATAACCTGTGCGACTACGGCGATGCGGCCATCAGCCTGCCCTCCCTTGAGCAGAAAGTTGCGCCGCTTTCGACAATCATGGCTGCGACAATCGGCAATCTTCTGGTGATTCGCATCAGTGAAATCATGCTTTCACGGCGGCAAAAGCCGCCGGTTTTAGCCAGCGCCAACATTGACGGCAACCAGAAGATCAATCAGGATATCTTTCAACGACACCATAGCCAGATTCACTATCTTTTATAAAGGCAACAGCATGGAGCCTCTGGGCTTACCGCTTTATCTGCGGATAAAAAACGTTATTCTGGAACGTATTATTGCTTTTTCTTATGTAGAAAAACTCCCCGGCGAACTGATCCTGGCCGGGGAATTCAACGTAGCGCGCGGCACGGTCAAGCAGGCCATCGATGCGCTGGTGCAAACCGGCATCCTGTTTCGCGAACAGGGCCGGGGAACCTTCATCAATCGCGACATCCTGCAACATTACTACAGCGATTTACCCGATTTGCTGCTGCGCTTTACCGGCTCAGCACCGATAAGCCTCGAGGTTGAATCGCTGATGCCCACCATGGCCGACGGCGATATCAGCGAGAAAATGAATTTAGCTATCGGCAGCCAGCTGCTGCGGCTGGAACGTTTCTTAAAAAGCGACAGCCAGGTGCTGGGGCACGGCGTCACCTGGCTTGACGGCAGCGTTTATAGCGGCCTGAGCCATATTGTGGAAGGACGCTCTTTATATACCCAACTATGCGAAAGCCACGGTTTTTCGCCGGTCAGAGCGCGCGATAGTTTTGCGCCCGCATTGTGCAATGTGAGGCTTGCGCGCATCCTGTCGCTGCCGGAAGGCAGCCCGCTGCTGCGGGTCGAGCGCGTCGCTACCAGCGCCGAGGGCGCGGTGCTGGAATACAGCCAGTTTTACGTTGCCAGCGCGTCGCTTACGCTGGAACTTGATGCCAGTCAGATAGTAAGCGACGGTCGCTGGCGGTGCACGGTCGCGACCTGATAGCCCATTAAAAAAGCGTTAATGCCATCCTCCGGTTTTCCACGTTCCGCAAGAATAATGCTCAACGGTTTTCTCTTGCGCCGAAATAAGGTACAAGGCTGCATGAAAATTCCAAACAGAATCCAACCGCTGGTAGATGACGGCCTGGTTGATAGCGTGGTCCGCCGCCTGAAAAGCGGTAAAGAGGCGGATGTTTATACCGTGCTATGCGGCGATGAGATCCGCTGTGCCAAAGTTTACAAAGAAGCCACACAGCGTAGTTTCAGGCAGGCCGTGCAGTATCAGGAAGGGCGAAAAGTCCGTAACAGTCGCCACGCGCGCGCAATGCAAAAAGGCTCTAAGTTCGGTCGCAAACAGCAGGAAAAGCTCTGGCAGTCGGCGGAGGTCGACGCGCTTTTCTTACTGGCGAACGCTGGCGTTCGCGTGCCGCAGCCGCATATTTTTCTGGACGGCGTGCTGCTGATGGAACTGATCCTCGACGCCGACGGCATGGTTGCGCCGCGTCTGGATGAAGTGGAGCTGACTGAAGCGCAGGCCCTGGCCGATTTCGACACTATGATCCGCAATATCGTGCGGATGCTGTGCGCCGGCATCGTGCACGGGGATTTATCAGAATTTAACGTGCTGATGGATGCCGACGGACCGGTGATTATCGATCTGCCTCAGGCCGTTGATGCAGCGGCAAATAACCATGCCGAATCGATGTTCGAGCGCGATGTGAACAATATGACTGACTACTACGGTCGTTTTGCGCCCCGGTTGCTAAAAACGCGGTATGCGAAAGAAATCTGGGCGCTGTACCAGGAAGGCAAATTAACCGCGGAAACCGTTCTGAGCGGGCAGTTTACTGAGGACACGCATAAAGCCGATGTCGACTCACTGCTTGATGAAATTATCGCTGCTGAATACGAACATTATGAGCGCAAGTAGGGCACCAGCCGACTCAGAATAATTACCGGTGAGCTCCGCGGCCGGGCTTCAGCGGAAGGCGGGATAAAGCCCCAGCGCAATTGCTGATACGCTATTTAAGATACCCGTGACGGGAGCCGTCAGGCTTGCTCAAAAGGCAGAGCCTATGGGAAGTGGCCTGGTCCCGTTGCGAGGGGAAATTCAAAATGCCCCGGAAGGTTTCAAGCTAACTTATTGAATCAACCCCAGATAAGAATTCGCAACAAGGCATGAAAACAGGAGTATGGTTTCTCTGACTGGGATCGCCCAGGCCAGTAGCTGGATAACAAGAGAGCTAAAAATGAAGTTCTTTTTTGTCAAGCCCACCATAGCGACCACTAAAATTTGCTGGTGCCATAAAGCTGGTTTGAGCGCTAAGCCTGACTCTACTTTTTATAACATTATGCTTCTGGGTTATACGCAATGGTTCCAGAGGAGACTGAACTCAAAATATACAGTGTCGAAAAATACGTGTTTTTTAACTGTGGCAACCTTTAAGTACAAATAAAGTCATTTATAAGAAGTCTGGTCAACCAATAGAATATGATTTTATTCCACTCTTTAAAAATCAGCCTTAAGTTGTGAGGCGATCTTTACCCCTTTTTTATTAAGGTTAATTACGGTGCTTTTGAGCCCGGAAGGGAATAGTTAGAAATTAACATCCAGCTGAACATAAATTAAAACATATTGTTTTGAAAATAGAACAATGTGTTTTTAAATGAGAACAGGATGATTTTTATCGTGGATGAAACGCAACAATTCTCATCATTATGCTTTTTTTAATTTAACGCTGATTTTTATTTTTAGTATTTGTTTTTATTTCATATGATTCAATCACTTATGATTATTTTTAATGAAAAGGATATTATTAATGATGTGATGATATTGTGATGTATAGCAAAAAACAAAGTTAACAAAATAGACAGATGTAAATCTAATATCCTATTGTATCACCATTGTATACAACGCCAGGTTTTCATGGTTGCGTATTAATTGAGGGGAGTTATGACACATTACGTACAACCGCAAGGATTAAATGTGTTACTTACAAAAACGTTACCGATGCCTACAACTCAAAGGTGAACTTCGATGCAGCTGGAAAACTCAAAAACAATCGGTGCACATGAAGAAAGCAGCGTGATAAAAAAAACCAATGTCCGCTGGAAAATTGTGGCTATGTTGTTTTTTATGACGTTAATTAACTATGCGGACCGTTCTTCAATATCTCTGGCTGGGCCGCAGATGGCCAGCGATCTTGGACTTAGTCCGGTTGATATGGGGATTATTTTTTCGGCCTTCGGCTGGGCCTATGTCATCTTTCAGCTGCCCGGCGGCTGGCTGCTGGATAAATATGGTTCAAAATTAATTTACAGTTTAAGCATCTTTTTCTGGTCACTGTTTACCCTGATGACTGGAATGGCGGGTTTTATTACCGGTGGGGCAGTGGTCTTTATCTTTGCGATGCGATTTTTAGTTGGGGCTTCTGAGGCTCCTTCGTTTCCGGCAAATAGTCGAATTGTTGCTACCTGGTTCCCTGCTTCTGAACGTGGAACTGCTGCTGCAATTTTCAACTCGGCCCAGTACGGTTCGACGGTCTTTTTTGCACCACTGATGGGATGGCTGGCGCATACCTGGGGCTGGCATTCGGTGTTTACTGTTCTGGGGCTGTTAGGGATTGCTGTGCTACCGCTATTCCGAAAAATCATTAAAAGCCCAAAATCACATCCTTCTGTGAATGAGGCTGAACTGGAATATATTACTGCCGGTGGCGCGCTGGTAACCATAGAAGAAAAGAAAGAAAGTTCTGCTAAAAATGAAGGCCCTAAACTTCATTACCTCAAGCAGTTGCTGAGCAGCCGCATGATGCTCGGTACCTATCTGGCACAGTATTGCCTGAATGCGATTGGGTTCTTTTTTATTACCTGGTTCCCGGTTTATCTGGTACAGGAAAAACACATGTCCATCATGAAAGCGGGTATGGTTGCCGCGATCCCGGCGATATGTGGGTTTATGGGGGGAATCATCGGTGGCTTTTGTTCAGACCTGTTGATCCGTAAGGGAATGTCAGTCTCACTTGCACGCAAGATCCCGATTATCGGCGGTATGACGCTGTGCTGTGTAATGGTGCTATGTAATTATACCGACTCTGAGGCCGCTGTTATCGCAATTATGGCCATGTCATTCCTTGGCAAGGGAATTGGTGGCATGGGATGGACAATTAATACAGATACCGCACCTAAAGAGATTGCTGGTTTATCAGGTAGTATGCTGAATACTTTCAGCAATGCTTCCAGTATAACCACGCCTATTATTACGGGATATATTTTGAGCATCACCGGATCTTTCCATGCGGTGCTGTGGTTTGTGATAGCCCATGCCGTAATGGTTATTTTCTTCTATCTTTTTATGGTGGGTAAAATCCAGCGTCTTATCCTCAAGCCAATATCGTAAATAACATAACAGCGGAGTGTATTATGGCTGTTTCAGAGGTGATGGAAACTAAAAAATCCTTAAGCATCATAGCCTATGACGAAATTAAAAATATGATTCTTAGTTTATCGCTAAAGCCCGGAAACTCAGTGACTGAAATGTGGCTTATCGAGAAGCTGAAGATGAGTCGTACGCCTATCCGTGAAGCGCTTTATCGGCTTCAGCAGGAACATTTTGTAGAGCTGATATCAGGTAAGGGCTGGTTTGTCAGCGAGCTAAAGCTTTCGGATATTAAAGAGCTTTACGTTATCCGGGAGGCGCTGGAGGGAATTTCCGCTCGGCATGCAGCCGAACGGATAAGTGATGAAGAATTACATACTATGGAAAACTATCTTGATTCTCTTGAACATTTACTGGAGCAAAACGAAGAGGCCGTGGATGATCCGGGCGATTCCATACATGAACTTATTTTCAGATTTTCGGGGAATGCATTGATTAATGAGGTGATGAGTATTCATCTGGAACGCTTGCAAATGTTTCATCTTATTACCAGTAGTTTACCAGGGCGCAAATATCAGTCATGGCGCGAGCACCGGGAAATATTTTCCGCGTTAAAGGCAAGAGATGGTGCGCTTGCTGAGAGGTTAATGCGGGAACATATTAGAAGCAGTCTGGAAAGTCTGTTGTTAAGCCTGATCGAAAATAAAATAGATTATCAGAAGGCAATTAAGCAATCTTATTCACTAATCGGCAGGCCATCAGGAAAAATATACTGAGGAAGAATTTATGCGTAAGGTAATTGTTTTTGGGATTGATGGCTTATCTATGCCATTACTTAAACGTTATGCCAGTGAAGGAAGTTTACCCGCTATTTCACAGATGATGGCTGACGGGGCTGCAACGGAGTTACTGCCCTTTATTTCGGCATGGGGAGATATCAACTGGGTTACCTTCATGGCCGGGCAAGGGGTTGGAACCTCCTGGATAGGCCAGGGGATGCCACAGGATAATAATCGTACCGATAATCTGCTGCAAAAAATGAGTCATCATGATTTGCGGGCAGCGCTAGTGCATTTCCCGGAAAGCGTTGTCGCTGACAGGGAGCATTTCAGCTTCGCCCCTTACTGGGGGCGCAGTGAGCCCTGGGACACTGAAATATTTAAACCCATGGGTTATTCCACTCGCTATGAAGCTCGTATCAGTAATAAGCAAATAAAAAAACAAAAGCTCGGCTGGCCGCCAACTTCCGCGCTGGCCTACCATGATAAAGGGGCATGGCAGCCTTTAACACCGGTTGCAGAAGGCTGGCAGCTTTCTATGCAGGGTAACCATGACGAATCGCTAACTGTAACGGTTGTTAACCGGCAAGGTAAACCGGTTCTGCAGGCAGGAGAAGAGGTCGTTGAACTGGCCGTTGGCCACTGGAGCCGCTGGATTAGCCTGTCATCTGCGGGGATCGATGGTCAGGTTCGTTTTTATGTGGGTGCATTTGAGCCTGAAAGTAATAATGTTGAAATTCTGCAAAGTCAGGTTACCCATTTCAGGAAACTTTCAGAAGACCAGGGCAGCGCTGATGAATTGCTTAAGGCATCCGGGCCTTTTTACAGTAAATGGGTGGTTAAGGCCTCGCCACAGGAGGATTATCTGCCGGCGACTATTCAGGAAGCGGAAGAACAGTCTCTGTGGCTGGCAGATAGCGCTTTAGAATTGACGCAGCGAAAAAACTACGCGCTATGGGCTACCGTTCATCGCTTGATCGATGAATCCCACCATAACTGCCTTGGGCAGTGTGATCCGGCGTCGCCATTTTATGAACCGTCACAGGCAGAGCAATATGACGACGTAATGCGCCAGTGCTATAAGGTGCTCGATCGGACGATGGCCAGGCTGATGCGGGAGATGGATGATGAAACCGTGCTGATGTTGGCTTCAGATCATGGTGCCGTACCGAACAGTTATATGTGTGATATTTATCGTTACCTTGCCAGGCATCAACTGGTTGTTCTGGATGAACAGGGAGCGCCGGATATGGCCCGAAGCCAGGTTTACCTGAAAGATGAACGGGGTGGACTTGAGATTTTCGTGAATCTTACCGGAAGAGAGAAAACCGGCATTGTGAACCAGCAGGAATTTGATTCAGTCTGTGCCCGGACATTACTTGCGCTTGGTAACTGGCAGGTGGAAGAGGATGGTGTTAAACGCAATGCCGTAAGCCTGGCCTTACTGAAAGAGGATGCAGCAGGTATTGGCTTCTGGGGCGAGTGCGCTGGCGATATTGTTTTTGCCTACAATACGGGTTTTGTCTGGGGAGTCAGCCAGGACGGGGAAGATATTTGTCCGGTAGAAGTACCCGGTGCAAATCATGGACCTCAAAAACCTACCGCCGAAACTGCTATGTCTAATAATTATGGGGCCCTGGTAATGTACGGGGCAGGTATAAAACCCGGTTATTACCATGACCGTCAGAGCCATGGACCTTGCCGGATGACCGATCCCGCTGCAACCATTGCCTGTTTGCTGGGACTCCCTCTGGATAAGCTGGATGGTCGTGTTATGTACGATATGCTTTTGCCACTGCGTTGAGTCTCAGGAGAGGACATTATGAAAGTAACAGGCGTTACCACCCACTTACTGACAGCGAAATTAAGCCAGCCTTTTTCTTATTCACGGGCACGTTACGATACCCGGACGGCGATGCTGGTAGAAATCGAAACGGATGAAGGTATCAGCGGCTGGGGAGAATGCTACGGTCCGGCCCGCATGACCAGGGCTGTCGTGGACGAGCTTGGCAGTATGATTATTGGCAGCGATCCCCTCAACAGTGAATACCTCTGGGCCGATCTGTATTCCAGACTGCGCGATCATGGGCAGAAAGGTCTACTAATAGAAGGGCTTAGCGGGATTGATATTGCCCTGTGGGATATCCGGGGCAAACATTTTGGCGTACCGAGCTGGCAGCTGCTGGGAGGTCGGATGCGCAGTGAAGTTCAGGCCTATGCCACCGGATTATATCGTCGCGATCGGGGAACACCAGTAGAGTATCTGGTGGAAGAGGCCCTAAGCTATGTCGAGCAGGGCTTTACTGCCATGAAGCTGAAAGTAGGTTTTGGTGTCGAGGAGGATTATAACGTAACGCGTGCCATACGTGAGGCAATTGGTCCGGATATCATGTTGATGGTCGACGCTAATCACGCCTATGATGCCGTGGCAGCTATTCAACTTGC
This sequence comes from Buttiauxella sp., assembly GCA_032000125.1. Lineage (GTDB taxonomy): Bacteria > Pseudomonadota > Gammaproteobacteria > Enterobacterales > Enterobacteriaceae > Dryocola. The sequence continues at coordinate 21,484 of DAMALH010000004.1, forward strand.
ACGCCGAATTGAACAGTTTGATATTTCATGGTTTGAAGAGCCGGTTCCCCCGGAAGATCTTGATGGTTATATCCGGGTGAAAGCAGCCACAACGATTCCGCTGGCAGGAGGCGAGTGTGAGTTCACTCGTTATGGCTTCAAAAATGTACTTACTGCCGGGGCAATGGACATTATCCAGCCGGATATCTGTGCTGCCGGGGGATTAACGGAGTGCAAGAAAATTTCAGACATGGCTCAGGCATTTGGTATCCGGACTAATCCTCACGTCTGGGGAAGCGGGGTCGGCATTGCCGCCTCGCTACAATGGATTGCAATGGTTCCAACGCATACCCCTATATCGCTATCGCCTGCTCAACCATTATTAGAATTTGACCAGACTGAACATCCGATACGGCAGGCTATTTTACAAACGCCTGTCACGCATCAACGCGGGATCGTTACTATTCCGACCGGGCCTGGATTAGGCATCGAGATTAATCGTGATGCGCTGGAATTTTTTAAACAATAAATAATCTACTGGCATAATTAGCCACAAAGTCGTGGCTAATTATATTTATCTGGAATGGTAAGTGCGATGAACATATTGTAAGAAGGCGCGGCGCCAGATTATCGGTTTTCGCCGGGGGATGCGCATATTTTTTTGCACGGTTCGGTACGCCACCTGGTTTTCTGGCAGCCGGCGCTGCCCTTGAGCAACTGAGTACAGATTTCACTTCTCCATTGCCTCAGAATACATTGTCAGTTTTCCTTATTTATTCTCGGGAATATTGCATTCTGTATTTCTCGCTGGAGTGGGTTGTTCTAAAGCTGCTATTTGAAATGCCCTGGTTGTAACGGGGTATTATTATCTGTCATTTCATTATTGAACCATTTAATGAACTAAATATTCCTGATGAGCGATCTGCAATGCAAAAGAAAAATGTACTGATAATACCGGATAAACTTCCAGACTATCTTGTTGCTCAGGTTTCGAAATATTTCAATATCGTTTGGCTTTACGACGTAGTTGAAGATGTACAGTGGTTTGAAAACCAAGGGCATACAATCGAGTTGGTCCTTACAAATGGTTCTTGCGGAATGAACGCCCAATTAATAAACCGTTTGTCCGGGCTGAAAATGATTGCCATCAATGGTGTCGGTTTTGATGCGCTAGACCTGGTGGCAGCTAAACAGCGTAAAATTACGGTAACTAATACGCCTGATGTCCTTAATGACTGTGTTGCCGATCATGCAATGGCGCTCTTGTTGGGAATATCGCGGCGTATAAGTGAATCCGAACGATATTTGCGTAGCGGTAAATGGATTTCGCAAGGTAAATTTCAGCCAGGGAAAAAGGTTGGCGGGAAAATATGCGGTATTGTCGGACCAGGCAATATCGGGTGTGCTATTGCTCTGCGAGCGCAATCTTTTGGTATGCATATACATTATTTTAGCCGGAAACAAAAACCTGAGCTGTGCTGGCCATTTCATGACTCGGTAATTTCGCTGGCCGAGGTTGCCGACTATCTGGTTATCGCGCTTCCGGGCGGAGAGGGGACGTATCAGATTATAAATCAGCCCGTGCTGGAGGCTCTTGGGCCAGAAGGTTATGTAGTCAATATCTCCCGTGGTTCAGTCGTGGATGAGAGTGCGTTAATTATTGCGCTGGAAAATGGAAAAATTGCTGGTGCGGCACTGGATGTTTATGAGCACGAACCGCAGGTACCTGTTTCGCTGTTAACCGCTGAAAATGTTCTGCTAACTCCGCATACAGGAAGTTCTACTCACGAAACAGCAAGGGCAATGGCTGACCTGGTTATTGAAAATATGCTGGCTTTCAGTCAGGGGAAACCGGTGCTAACCCCGGTTCCCGGTTTTTAACAACGAGAATGTTATTAACTACAAGGTGCGGTGTAGTGTGAAAATAAAAAACTTTATTGCAGTTGACTGGGGTTCGACCCACCTGCGGGCGTGGCTTTGCCAGGATGGCCTATACACAGACAGCCGTCAGCTTGAGGCGGGAGTTACCCGGTTAGCCGGACGTAAACCGAAAGATATTCTACAGCAGATTACTGAAGGTTGGGGGCAGCGACAGACGCCTGTGATTATGGCCGGAATGATCGGCAGCCTACAGGGATGGTGCCATGTTCCCTATTTGTCGTGCCCGCTCAGGCTTACTGAACTGACTAAGGGGTTGACGCAGGTAGAAGAGAACGTCTGGATTGTGCCCGGAGTGAGTATTGCTTCCGAAGGCGATCTGAACATCATGCGTGGCGAAGAAACTCAGCTGCTAGGCGCATGGTTAGATGCTCCATCGTCACTCTATGTTATGCCTGGCACACACAGTAAATGGGCATGGGTAGAAACAGGGCAGATACAACGTTTTTCAACGGTGATGACTGGCGAATTACATCACCTGTTACTTAACCATTCTTTAATCGGCCGGGATCTGCCCCCACAGGAGGCTGACCAGAAAACGTTTGTCAGCGCGCTGGAACAGGCGTTATCGAATGATGATATTTTACCTCAGTTGTTTGCTGTTCGTGCGGCTTATATCCTCGACAGACAACCACGGGAAACGGTAAGTGAACGATTATCGGGTTTATTAATCGGAGCGGAGATCGCTCAAATGAAACGTATTTATGGTGCTCTTGATGGGCGGAGCGTGACCGTTGTGGGCAGTCAGCAGCTGACCGCTCGCTACCTTACGGCACTGAGCATGTCGGGTGTCAAAGCCAACACACTGAAGGGAGAGACGGCCTTTCAACAAGGAATAAGGAGCATTGTGAATGAAATGGGAAACTGATGTTCCACTGATTGCCATCCTGAGAGGTATTAAACCGGATGAAGTGCTGGAGCATGTTGGACTCCTGCTGGAGGCTGGGTTTACAGCGATTGAGATCCCAACAAACTCGCCTGACTGGCAGTCGAGCATTGCAAGGGTGGTCAGACACTACGGAAATAAAGGATTGTTTGGTGCCGGGACGGTATTGTATCCGGAACAGGTCGATGAGCTGGCGCGAGTCGGCGGGCAGCTTGTGGTTACCCCGAATACCCAGCCACAGGTGATTCGTAAAGGGCGAGAACGAGGTATGATCGTCTGTGCAGGATGCGCAACCGCCACTGAAGCCTTTACCGCGCTGGAAAATGGTGCACAGATACTGAAAATATTTCCCTCCTTGAGCTTTGGTCCGGATTACATCAAGGCTCTGAAATCGGTTCTCCCGGCAGATGTACCGGTAATGGCTGTAGGAGGCGTGACACCGGCTAATCTTTCCAGCTGGATCAAAGCAGGGTGCGCTGGTGCAGGTCTTGGAAGCGATCTTTATCGTGCCGGACAATCGGTTGAGCGTACGCAGATTCAGGCCCGGGCCTTTATTCAGGCATGGCGTCATTGGGATAAATCATAATTCTTTATCAAGTGAATGATGAGACGCCCTCCTGCCACACGGCAGAGGGCTATACAAGCCATGTATTTTGGACAGTCCTTTGCTATATCCCCCTCACAGCGGCAGCGGAATCGCCGACCTTATGTCTTCACCAGCGCATCGTTTCAACGCGCCGCGTGATATTAGCGGCACGGTTATATGACGCGCGAGTAGGAGTGCCATCACTATGCGCCAGTGGCGCCTGATGCTCGGGTTTCGCCTTTATATGCCCACCGCGATTCCGGTGTCTGACCGATAACCGAAACACGTTACGCTCCAGCCAACGCCGGATGCCATCCTCATAGCCTGCGGAAATCGGGGTTTTGCAAACCGCGGGTCGCCACATTGATAAACAGGCTATCCGCTGCCGGCCGTTACCGTTCCGCTTCTTTCTGTTCCAGTTTTTCGGGTCGATGCCCTTTACCAGCAGCGAAAGTATTCTGCGACCACCTTTTATTGCTCCTGTGCCCTTCTGGTGCCACCGTTTTAAACACTTTTCCGGCATGTGTGCACCACGTTCAGCGGCCTGCTGTTGCCAGGGGGTTAATGTTCAGTGCCAGATTTTGCGTATACCTCACGCTTCTGTCGCGCATCGCAGATGGGTGATGGCAGGATATGCACCCAACGCAATACGGGATGCTTAACCGTTAATACGGCACTTGAGATTACGCTGAGGTGGGCCGCCCGGCTTGACCAGAAGATACAGACCGTGGGCATCGGAGACGTTAAAGGGTTTATCAGAAGCTTTGAGAGTGCGGATTTTCGTGTCGGTGAGAGATATATCGGGGCACGCGATTATCGAACTAATCTGGCCCCAGATTTGACCGCCAATTTTCCCGATGCGGAGGGTAAATCAAAATGCATCGGGAGGGCTTTTCACGCTAACCTGTTGAATCAAAATTAGATAAAGATTCGCAACAGGGCATGAAAACAGGAATTTGGCTCCTCTGACTGGACTCGAACCAGTGACATACGGATTAACAGTCCGCCGTTCTACCGACTGAACTACAGAGGAATCGTGTGAACGGGGCGCATAGTAGCGAGGTGAGATCGGCTTGTCAAAGCCTGAAATAGCGGTTGTGGTTCGTTTGCTGATAAAACAAGCAAAGGAGGCAAAGCTTATCCTTTATGCGCGTCCGGCGAGCAGGCATGCGGGCGGTTTTCGCCTCTGCGCGCACCGCGCTGGTGCGCACGTACCTCTTTTGGGGCATAAGCAAAACGCTTTTTCAATAATGAAACGCTCGCTTATATCACTTACGCTTATAATACAGCCGCTTAGTACGCCATCGGTAAGCGGTAAAAAAGTGGCAAGCATCTTGCAAAACCTTCCGTGACATGACCGCCGAGTCCGGCACAGGCATTCCGCGAAGGAGGCAAAAATGAATTTAAGACGGCTGAAATACTTCGTCAAAATCGTCGATATCGGTAGTCTCACCCAGGCTGCTGAAGTGCTGCATATTGCCCAGCCGGCGCTGAGCCAGCAGATAGCCACCCTTGAAGGGGAACTGAGTCAGCAGTTATTAATTCGCACCAGGCGCGGCGTTACGCCAACGGAGGCGGGGAAAATCCTTTATACCCATGCGCGGACGATTCTGCGTCAGTGCGAGCAGGCGCAACTGGCCGTCGGAAACGTAGGCCAGACGATGAGCGGCCAGGTATCAATCGGGCTTGCGCCGGGAAGCGCGGCATCGTCAATTATTATGCCTCTGCTCCAGGCCGTGCGTGCCGAACTGCCGGACGTGCTGATTTATCTGCACGAAAATACCGGCTCTGTCCTTAACGACAAGCTGTTAAGCGGCCAGCTTGATATGGCGGTGCTCTACGACAGAACGCCAACGGCAGGCATTATTAGCCAGCCGTTGCTTAAAGAAGAGCTGTTTCTGGTCGGCACCCGCGACTGCCCTGGGCAGACTATCGATCTTGCCGCGGTAGCCGAAATGAACCTGTTCCTGCCGCGCGACTACAGCGCCGTGCGCAAACGCGTGGATGAAGCCTTCACGCTGCGTCGACTGACGGCGAAAATTATCGGTGAGATTGAGTCCGTTGCTACCATGACGGCGGCTATCGCCAGCGGGATGGGCGTAACGGTACTGCCTGAATCCGCCGCGCGCTCGCTGGTCGGGGCCGCTAACGGCTGGATGGCCCGCATCATCAGCCCGTCGCTCAGCTTACCTTTGTCCATTAACCTGTCATCGCGCTTGCCGCTCAACCCGCAAACCCAGGCGGTAAAAGAGATTTTAACCTCGCTGGTGACGCAGCCGGTGGTGAAAAATCCAGAGCTGTTGCTGGTTGGTTAAGGGCGGCTTATTGCTAAAAGGAATAAGTTGCTGGTTTTTATTATTTGTTCTGCAGGGGCTGTGACTTTAACAATAAGGTAAAGAACAGCGATGCTCCTGGGGAAAAAATGAATTTCCAGCAACTTAAGATTATCCGCGAGGCGGCGCGGCGGGACTACAATCTCACCGAAGTCGCCAGCATGCTTTTTACCTCACAGTCGGGCGTCAGTCGTCATATCCGCGAGCTGGAAGAAGAGCTCGGCATCGAGATTTTTATCCGCCGGGGAAAACGGTTATTAGGGATGACCGAACCGGGCAAAGCGCTGCTGGTGATTGCCGAACGTATCCTCAACGAGGCCAGCAACGTTCGTCGCCTGGCCGATCTGTTTACCAACGATACCAGCGGCGTGCTGACCATCGCCACCACGCATACCCAGGCGCGCTACAGCCTGCCGACGGTTATTAAGGCTTTTCGGGCGCTTTTTCCTGAAGTTCGCCTTGAGCTTATCCAGGGCACGCCACAAGAAATTGAATCTCTTCTGCACAGCGGCACGGCGGATATTGGTATCGCCAGCGAACGCCTGAGTAACGATCCTACGCTTGTGGCCTATCCGTGGTTCCGTTGGTATCACAGCCTGCTGGTGCCCGAGGGGCATCCGTTAATTCACGCAAGCCCGCTGACGCTTGACGATATCAGCCGCTGGCCGCTTATCACCTATCGTCAGGGGATAACCGGCCGCTCGCGCATTGATGAGGCTTTTTCTCGCCGGGGGTTAACGCCGGACGTGGTGCTCAGCGCGCAGGATTCAGACGTGGTGAAAACCTACGTGGAGCTGGGGCTTGGGATCGGTCTGGTGGCCGATCAGGCAAGCGGTGAGGAAAGGGGCCTTGTTCGCCTTGATACAAGGCATCTGTTTGATGCTAACACCGTGTGGCTTGGGCTTAAGCGCGGCCAGCTACAGCGCAATTACGTCTGGCGGTTTATTGAATTGTGTAACCCCGAACTCTCGGTGGACGAAATTAAGCGCCTGGCGCTGGAGCCAGACGAGGTGGTTATCGATTACCAGATTTAGTCAGGTTATTTGTGATATAAACTAAAGCATAATGTTAATTATTTATTAAATAATTGGCACGCCACGCCCGGATTACTTTTCTGAACCGCCGTTTAACTCAGAAATATTCTCCGGGCGTTTTTTATTTATGAGAAAAATCAGGGTCGCAAATATGGTCAAAATTTCCAAATATCGATCGATTTACGTCATTTAATAGTTATTAACTATTGAATGTTGTTTTTTACCACTAAAAACCGATCAAATTCATAAAGTTACTCCTCCGTTGTCCGATATGTCCTTAGGCGCTTCGTTGTATTCGCTTTCTTTTTGTTCACCTTCGCAATAACGCAGCGGGTGACAATCTTTTATTGCAAGGAATAAACCACTTGAGGGAGTAGTCATGTCTTTACGAGACGTAAAAATTCGCACCAAATTAACCCTGGCCTTCAGCTTATTTATTGTGCTGATGATTTTCACCTCCGGCCTCTCGCTGCTTAGCCTGCACAAGGCAAATAACGGGATGCGGAACATCATTACGGATGATTATCCGACCACCATAAAAGCCAACCAGCTCATCGAGAATTTCCAGGATTTTATTAACGTTCAGCAAATGATGCTGCTCGACGATAAAGGGAAGTTTCGTGAGACGGCAGAAAAACGGCTGACCGAGATCAGCGCGCGCATCAGCGGCCTGCTCGATAGCCTCAGCAAAGCACAAGACGATGAACGCTCGCGTCGGGCGCTCGATGAAATTACCGCGGTACGCAAGGAATATCTGGATTCCCGCTTCCGTATTTTACAGGCCGTGCAGCTTAACGATCGGGAGGCTGCCCTTGAGGAGATGACCACAACCACGCTTCAGATACAGAAAAAATACAAAGCGAAAGTTCAGGCGCTGATCGCCATCCAGAATGAGCACATGACTATCGCAGGCGCGGAGGTGGCGAAGGACTATCGCACTAACCGCGCGCTGTTGATACTGATTACGCTGTTAAGCATTGTTCTGGCGACGGTAACCGGCTGGTTTATTGTGCGCTCAATTACCCGGCCTTTAGGTCAGGCGGTAGAATTCGCGCAGGCCATTGCCGAGGGCGATTTAACGCGCAGCATTGATATCCACCATCGGGATGAAACGGGCGTTTTACTCAATGCGCTCATGGCAATGAAAGCTCGCCTGCAGGAGATCGTGCGCGAGGTGCAAAAAGGCTCCGAGAACATATCTACCGCGGCGGCGCAGATTGTCGCCGGTAACCACGATCTGGCGGCGCGCACCGAGGAGCAGGCCAGCTCCGTTGAAGAGACCGCGGCTTCCATGGAGCAGATCACCTCGACGGTAAAAAATACCTACGATCACACCAACGTTGCCTCGCAGCTCTCAGCCGATACGGCAAGCGTGGTGAAGAAAAACGGGCAGATGATGTCGCAGGTGACCAGCAAAATGCGCCTGATTAACGATACTTCTAACCGCATGTCCGACATCATCAACCTGATTGATTCCATCGCTTTCCAGACCAATATTCTCGCGCTGAATGCCGCCGTAGAAGCGGCGCGGGCCGGTGAGCATGGGCGTGGGTTTGCCGTAGTGGCCGGTGAGGTACGCCAGCTTGCGCAAAAAAGCGCATCCTCGGCCAGTGAGATCCGTAGCCTGATTGAGAATTCAACTTCGCAAACGCGTGAGGGGATGGATCTGGTGCAGACCGCCAATCAGCAAATTACCGGTATGGTCAGCAACGTTGACGAGATGAACGGCATTCTTAGCGAGATTAAACAGGCAAGCCTTGAGCAAACCGAAGGAATTTCGCAGATCAATACCGCCATCGGCATGATTGATACCACCACGCAGCAAAACTCCTGCCTTGTGGAGCAATCGGTAGCGGCGGCGGCCTCGCTTAACGAGCAGGCGCAGCATTTGCGGGAAATGGTGAGGGTGTTCCGCTTAGAACAAACCGGTTCGTCGCAATTCGCTTAACGGGGCGGGTGGCGATACGAAGCGTTATCCGCCCGTTTTCCCCTGAAGGCTAAAGCGAAAGCCCGCTTATAACATTAAGCGGGCTTTTTAGCTTTGTCGGGGCCTGGCCTTAACAGCCAAGCCGTAAACTTATTGCCGCAAGCGCCATAGCTTTCGGTAAAAAAAGGCATCCAGCGCGAAGGCTCCGCCACCCCGCGTAATCATATACAGCGCCAGGAATCCCATCAGCACCGGGAATTCAATGCCGCGGTCGAACCACGGCCAGGTGGGCCCAAGGGCGTAGCTAATGCCCGCCATCTGCATGGCGATGAAGAGCGCCACGGCTCGCGTGCCTAGCCCGATGATAAGCATGATGGCGCCGCAGGTTTCCAGCAGCAAGATCAGGAAAGCCAGTTGCGGAGCGAAGGGCAGGCCCAACACGTTCTGGATAAGGTTAATCGAGCCGCCCAGCGGATCGGCCATTGAGCCGTGCGGTATGCCCAGGGCTTTAGGCAACCCGTGGGTCAGCAGCACAATGCCAAACGCGATGCGCAGCAGGGTATAAAACACAGGCTCGCCGTAGCGTTGCAAAGCTGACAACGCGTTCAGCCACGGCGGCGCGGACGCCTTATTTGTCGCTTCATTGGTCATGATGGCTCCTTCTCTTCTGCTTGAGCACGTTATTGCCTTGTGATTCAGGATGGCCGTTTACGCCGGCTGCACCTGATTAACCCGTTTTTGCCAGGCGTGGGCGAGAAAGCCGGCGAGCGTACCGATGGCGATCGTCGCGCTCAGGCCGCTAAGCGTTGCCAGCGAAGGGGAAGGGTGCGCGGCAAACCAGGTGACCAGCCCAAGGAAGAACCCGAGCAGGTTATTGAAGACCGGTGCCCTGGCCATCGACAGCGTGAGCGCGGTAATCACAATCACCACCGGCGCGATGGCATATTTGCCCAGCAGGGGGTGAAGCGTGCCCAGCATGTATGCTGCGCCGAGGCCTAACACCATGCCGGTCAGCACGCAGGCGAGGCTGATAAGCCCGCTGCGCAGGTTCAGACCACGGGTGAAAAAGGCTATCCAGCCGACAAACATCGCCCAGACCGGCAATTCGAGCATCATGACAAAGGTGGCCGCCGAGGAGGCCACGGCGGACTCGCCGAGTACGATTTTTACGTATTTGAGCCGGGCGTTAACGGTCATCAGACACCTCCGACATGAATTGCGGCGCCAGCAGCACGCCCGGATTAACACGGTGCAAAAATTCAGCGCGGATAAATTTGGCGTCCGCCAGCAGGCGGGCTGCTACTGCGTCAAATTCGTTGACGGCGCCGACAATCAAAATGGCTTGATGCATAAGATTCTCCAGGCCTCGCGGCTCATGCGAAGCCGCCGTTGGCGCGCAGCACCTGCGAGTTGATCCAGCCGCCGTCCGGGCCGACCAGGAATGAGACGGCGTTTGCAATATCCTCAGGCGTCCCGAGACGCTGCAGCGGAGTCATCCCGGCGATACGGTCGATTTGTTCCTGGGTTTTACCGTTCAGAAACAGCTCCGTACCGACCGGCCCCGGCGCGACGGCGTTGACGGTAACGTTACGGCCGCTGAGCTCGTTGGCAAGCACGTGCACCAGCCCTTCAACGCCGGCTTTAGACGCGATATAGGGCCCGTAGGACGGGAAAGATTTGGCAATGACGCTGGTGGATAACGCAACGATCCGGCCGCCGTCGCTGACGTTAGCCCCGGCCGCCGCCAGCACGAGAAAGGCGCCGCGCAGGTTGGTGGCGATAACCTTATCGAAATCAGCCAGGCTGTCGGCGGTGACGGGAGCCATCGGCATAATGCCCGCGCTGTTAACCACCACGTCGATCCGGCCGAAAGCTTGTTTCGCCCTGTTGAACAATGTGGTCACTTCGTCGGCGATACCAACGTCGGCCTGAATCGCGATGGCCCTGCCGCCGGCAGATTCGATAGCGGAAACCGTCTCCTGCGCTTTTGCCGCGTTGCCCGCATAGTTAACGACGACGGCAAAGCCGTCGGCGGCTAAACGTCTGGCGATAGCCTGGCCAATGCCGCGCGAGGCTCCCGTCACGATGGCCGTTTTTACCGTATTAGCATTCATAAAGCGCTCCTGATTGAAATAAAGGCGATTGCCCGTGGAACAAATTATGTTTGCTAACCGGGAACAGATAAATCCTGCTAGATTGGCTTATTAATTCAACCAGAGACAACAATCAGCCTCATGGATCGCTTTGACTCGCTTCAACTGTTTGTCCGTATCGTGGAGCTCAGCAGCTTTAGCCAGGCCGCCGCCGCGCTGGAGATCCCTCGCGCCACCGCCACCCATGCGATCAAGGAACTGGAGGCGAGGCTCGGTACACGCCTGCTCGATCGGACCACGCGCCACGTTCGCCCGACGCTCGACGGTGAGGCGTTCTACGAGCGGTGCGTGCACGTGCTGAACGAACTGGATATCGCCGAATCTTCCCTGCGGCACACGGCTTCAAACCCTCGTGGTACGCTGCGCGTGGACATGCACGGCACGCACGCGACGCAAATTGTGCTGCCAGAAATAGACGACTTTAGAGCCCGGTATCCCGAAATCGATCTAGTGGTCAGCAGTGGAGACCGGCTGGTTGATTTGGTGCGGGAAGGCGTGGACTGCGTTGTGCGTGCCGGCACCCCACGCGATTCGTCACTGGTGGCAAGGCGGCTGGCCGTTATGCCGCAGGTCGTGTGCGCAAGCCCGGAATACCTCGCCCGCTTCGGCACTCCGCGTCACCCGGATGACTTTGCGGCCCATCAGGTTGTGAAGTTCTTTTCGGGCAGCGGCGTGGTGGACAGCACGCTGGCGCTGCTGGTTGACGGGCAGGTGCGTGAGTTTTCCTTTGACGGCTGGATGTCGGTCAACGACGCCGAGAACTATGTTATCAGCGCGCTGCGGGGCTGCGGACTGATTCAGCTTCCGCGTTTTCATATTGAAGAGGCGCTCCGCGAGGGGAGACTGGTCGAAGTGCTCGCGCACATGCCCAGCCCGGTTTTTCCGCTTTTCGCGCTCTATCCCTATCATCGTCAGCCGTCTCCGCGGGTGCGGGTATTTATCGACTGGCTCAGCAACGTATATGAAAAAAAATTCGGCCCGCTTCCCGCCATGCCTTCGCCGTAAAACTCATGCGCGAGTAAGGCCGCTCCTTATTTTTGCGAGCGGGTTTTGAACGCCACGCGTTTGCCGTTCGCTTACTGGCGTCAGGCGGGATGGCACGCCTGCCGCTTAGCGATATTTTGTGTTCTGCCTCTCAAATTTGGCATTCCCGCTTTGACGAAAAAATACATTCTGGCTAGCGTAAAGTCATTATGAAACGTTTCATTTTGGGTTGAAGGACATGGTTGCAACAATTAAGGACGTGGCTAGTCTTGCGGGTGTATCGCTTGGCACGGTATCTAAAGTGATTAACGGCGACCCGAGCGTCAGCGACAAACGTCGTGAACGCGTCAAAGTAGCGATAGCGACGCTGGGCTATTCCCCCAACAGCATTGCGCAGAATTTACGCACCGCCAACTCAAAAACCATTTCGGTGCTGCTGGCCAATATCACTAACCCTTTTCAGATGGCTCTGGCAAAGGGCATAGAAGAGGTGGCGGTGGCGCATAACTACAATCTGACCATCAGCGCTACCAACGAGCAGACGGAAAAAGAGCTCGACAGCCTTGAGATGTTCGAGCGCAACCGGAGTGAAGGCATCATCATTTGCAGCACCGGCAAAACGCAGGAGAGGATCTGCTCGCTGATTGAAAAAAATATCCCGGTAGTGATGGTGGACCGTTTTGTTCCCGGTATTCCTTGCGACTACGTCGGGGACGATTTTTCACGCGCCGTTGAAATTGCGCTTGGGCATTTGCAGGCGCTGGGGCACAGCCGCATCGGGATTATTCATGGCGACATGAATACCTATCACGGCGCGTACCGGCATGGCCTGGTGCTGAAAAAAATGCGCAGGCTGGGGCTTTCCCAGGAGCCGCTTTTGCACAAGACGGGGCCTTATACCTACGAGCAGGGAGCGTGCGCGTTTCGTGAGCTGATGGCTATATCCGTACCGCCGACGGCGGTACTGGCGGTGAATAACATGCTTTGCGCGGGGGCCATTAACGCGGCGAATAACGACGATGTGAATATTCCCGGCGACGTCTCCCTCATTCTCATCAATGAAAACAACTATATGTGGGACATCGTTTCGCCGGGCATCACCATGGTTACCCAGTCTCCGCTGAGCATCGGGCGTCGCGCCGCAAATATTATTTTTGAGCGCCTGCGGGACAAAGAGAAGGCGGCGTTTACCAGCACGCTGCTGGAACCTTCGCTGGTGATCAGAGAGTCGACGCGCATCCTTTAATTTTTTTCTAAAAATGAAACGTTTCATTTTTAAGGGCAGACATAATAAAAGGCATATAAAATGCAAAACTCTGTAGTGCTTACCCTGGATATTGGCACAACGTCGTGCAAGCTGGTGCTGGTGGACAGAAACGGTCACGAGCTGTTCTCCGACAAGGCCCGCTACGAACTCTATTTCCCCGCGCCGGGCAGGGTGGAGCAGGACCCGCGTGAAATCTGGTCGAGCATCAGGACCATGCTCCAGCGGCTGTCGCGCGACGCCGGCGAAACCTACGATATTGAAGCGATGGCGATAAGCTCGCAGATTAGCGCGCACTTTCTCGTGGACGGCGAGGGCACTCCGCTCACCAATATTCTCTCCTGGATGGACAGCCGCTCCGCAAACGAAGCCCGTGAGCTGGTCGACTCTTTCTCCAGAGAGGAACTGTGCGCAGAGCTGGGAATGGATATGCTGATCGGGCCCGCGTTCATCGTGCCAAAGCTGAAATGGCTGGCGGCTAACGAGCCGCAGGCGCTGGCGCGTGCACGCTATATCATTCAGATAAAAGAATACGTTATCTGGCAGCTGACGGGGGAATGGCGCTCGGATTTAACCAGCCTGAAGGGGATCGTTAATCAGAAAACACATCGCCTTTCCACCGGCCTGCTGCGCTGGGCGGGCGTGTCCGAAGAGATTATTCCGCCTTACGGCAACCCTTGGGATATTGCGGGCTATACCCTGCCTGAGGTGGCCCGCAGCCTTAATATTCCCATTGCCATGCCGGTTATTCTGGGCTGGAACGATCTCAACGCGGCCATTCTCGGCACGGTGGGCGTGCCGCGCGGCAGAAGCGGATTTGATATTACGGGCACATCCGAGCATATCGGTTTTGTCGGCGCTGAATTACCGCAAGCCTCCTGCGAGGGGATAAATTGCCTGCCGTTTGTCGACGACGTGATGCTGACCTACGGCGTGACTTCCTCCGGCGGGCAGGCGCTGCAGTGGTATATGAACAATATTGCGGTTAGCAAAAATTACGTTGATATCGAACGCCACGTTACCCGCGTGCCGCCAGGCGCGGAAAATTTAATATTCCTTCCTTACATCAACGGCGAACGTAACCCCTGGTGGAATCCAGACGCGCAGGGCGTCTTTTTCGGCCTGCGCGCGCACCACACCAAAGATCATATGACGCGTGCCGTGCTGGAAGGGGTGGGATTTGCGCTTAAGGCTAATACTGTACGCCTGGAGTCGATGCCCGCGGCGTTCGTGGTGTCCGGCGGCGCAAGCTCTCTGGATATCTGGAACCAGATCAAGGCGGATATCATGGGCGTGCCTTTTAAAAAGCTTAATACCACCGAGGCGGGATGCCTTGGCGTGGCTATTCTGGCCGCCAGCGCGCTGGGCTGGTATCGCTCGCTGGCGGTGGCGGCCGAAAATATGATTCGCACCTCGAAAGTTTACACCCCCGATATGCAAAACCATCGGCTTTATAACCAGAAGTTTGCCACCTATCTGCGTCTTTATGACGCGCTGACGCCGGTGTTCGGCATCAATATTCATCAAGCAGAGGCAGAATAATAATGAAAGCTATTATTTACGGGGCGGGGAAAATATCCCGCGGGTTTATTTCGCAGCTGTTGTATCTGGCCGGGTATGAAATAGTTTATGTCGATATTAACGCGTCTCTTCTGCAGCAGTTAAGCGAGAGGCAGCAATTTACCGTTCACGTTATGGGCGCGGAAGAAAAAAATACCCTGATTAGCGGGTATAAATGCCTGTCGCTGACCGATACGGCCGCCGTCGCCGAGCAAATGAAAACGGCGGATATTATTTTTACCTCCGTTGGCGGTAAAAACCTGGTCTCGCTCGGCGCGACGATTGCCGCCTCGTTAGCGGAGGTTTTTCGCGACGGCAAGCCGGAGGGCCATCTCAATATTATTACCTGTGAAAACTGGAAAGCGCCTGCCAGGGTGCTGGCCGAAAGTATTAAAAGCCACCTGAACGAGGAAGACGCGCAGCGCTTCGACAGCGTAATCGGCGTGGCTCAGGCCGTGGTGATGCGCTCCGCCGTCGATCCGACGCCACAAATGCTTGCCAACGATCCCCTGACGGTGCCGGTGCAGGACTTCTGGCAGCTGCCGGTGGATATCGACGGCATCAAAGGCGAGCCGCCGGCAATCGAGGGCGTTATTTATCAGCCGAACTTCGCAGGTTTCCTGGAGCGTAAAATATTCACCTATAACACCGGCAACGCGACCATCGCCTACCTTGGCTACCTGAAAAAACGTTACACGCTGGCGGATGCCGCTAACGATGAGTTTATCGTCTCCGTTCTCGACCAGGTTTATCAGGAAACCAACAGGGCGCTCTCTTTGAAACATCAGTGCGGCCTTGAGGAGCAAACAGCCTTCTCTGAGCAGGCGAAGCGTAAATATCAGGATTACGCCATCGTTGACGACGTGCGGCGCCACGCGGCCGACCCGATAAGAAAGCTTGGCCCTGAGGATCGCCTTGTTGGCGCCGCAAGGCTTATAGAGCACTACCATCTTCCCGTGGACGGCATCAGCACCGCTATCGCCGCCGCGCTCTATTACGACAATCCCGAAGACGCGATTGCGCTTTCACTGCGATCAATGCGCCAGCAGCAGGGAATAAATTATGTTCTGGAAAACGTCTGCAATATTTCGCCAGGGGAAGCGCTAGCCAACGCGATTCTGGAAAAAATTGCCTACCTTAAAAAAACAGGAATTATCGATGATGAGTCATAAACCTTCAGCAGTAATAATCGGCGCAGGGCAAACCGGACGAGGCTTTATCGCCCGATTTCTGTTTAACAGCGGCTATCGCCTGACCTTTATCGACAAAAATGAAAAAACGGTGAAGTACCTGCAGGAGGATAACTTTTTCACCATTCACTGCTTTGATGAAAGCGTTCGGCCGGTGCATATTCACGGCTTCGATGCCTTTCAGGCGGGGAGCCCTGAGGCGTTGCAGGCTCTTATTGCCGCCGATCTGCTTTTCGTATCGATTGGGCAGCAAAACTTACCGGTTATCGCCAAAGAGATAGCGCAAGCGGTCAGCCAGCGGCGCAGGGCGGGCGCGCCGACGCTAAAAGTGCTTACGGCTGAAAATGGCGTATCGCCGGGGCAAATTCTTAGCGATGCGATTAGCGGCGAGCTTGGCGATACCGAGGGCGTGGCGGTAGCGGAAGTGGCGATTTTCTGCACCACCAACGGGCTTAAGAAAACCAGACTGGATATAGGGACAGAAAACTACAACCGCGTTCCCTATGACGCCCGGGCGCTGGGAGGCGAGCTGGCTATTGAAGGGTTTGACGCCGAAGCGGATATGGGAAAACTGCTGCGGCGTAAAATCTATACCTATAACTTTATCAGCGCCTGCGTGACCTATCTTGGGGCCTATAAGGGCATTGAAGACTACGCTGCGTCGGCAAACGATGCAGAAGTGCGAAAGCTTATTTTTCAGGTTGTGCCGGAGCTGAATAAAGCGCTGTGTAAAGTGCTCAGCGTTGATGCGGCGTCGCAGAAAACCTTCTCGGACAATGCGCTTAAGAAGTTTAGCGACTCCACTATCGAGGATTACGTCAGCAAAAACGCGCGCGAGGTTTCCCGTAAGCTGCGTCCGGACGACCGCATGATCGCCCCGGCAAATATGATTATCGATAATCACGGCGATACTCACGCCATCGCTATCGTAATAGCTGCCGCCATTCTCTGGGGGGAACGAAATGAAAAGCTGCTGGAAACCTATGACAGCGTGGCGTCGGTTCTTGCCACCTTAAGCAAGGTGCCGGTTAATTCTGCGCTGGGGCAGCAGGTCGAGTCGTTTTACGCGGCCTTAAAACAGGGCGCAACTATTACGCAACTGCTGAAATAAAAATGTAATTTAATAATGAAACACACAGGCTGAATGATTTATTTGGCAGGTGTTTCTCGTTCTGAAATCCGTACCTTACTATAATTATCTCTGAGGCTGATATGAGTCCTAATAAACCTACAAAGGTCAGATTGTTCATTCTGTTTATGGTTTTTATTTCCGTAGTAATTAATTATATGGACAGGAGTAACCTTTCCATCGCCGGGCCGCATATTGCGCAAGAATATGGCTTGTCGAGTATTGAAATGGGCTATATTTATTCTGCTTTTGGCTGGACATATGCCTTACTGCAAATTCCCGGCGGCTTTATTGTTGATAAAGTCCTGCCGCGCGTGCTGTATACCTTTATGCTGGTTGGCTGGTCTGCAATGACGCTGCTAATGGGGATTGCCCAGGGGTTTGGCGCGCTCTTTGGCCTGCGCCTCGCCATCGGCGTATTCGAGGTGCCAGCGTTCCCTACCAATAATAAGATTGTTACGGCCTGGTTCCCGGAGCATGAAAAGGGCAAAGCCATCGCCTGCTACACCTCGGGCCAGTTCGTGGGCGTGGCGTTCCTGACGCCGATCCTGGTCGCCATCCAGACCTGGCTTGGCTGGAAAGGGATGTTTATTCTGATGGGGGCGGTGGGCATCGTTTGGGGATTCATCTGGTATGCGCTCTACCGTCAACCAGACGAGCACAAGGGGGTAAACCAGGCGGAGATTGACTATATCAGGCAGGGCGGCGGCGTTATTTCCGCCACCACCGACCATGCCGAAGCCGGTAAGCCAAAAATCGAATGGTCGCAGATAAAAATGGCCTTCTCGCGCCGAAAACTGTGGGGCGTGTATATCGGTCAGTTTGCTTCCACCTCCATGCTCTGGTTCTTCCTGACCTGGTTCCCAACCTATCTGGTGGAATATCGCGGGCTGGACTTCATCAAGGTTGGTTTCCTGACGTCAATTCCGTTCCTGGCAGCGTTTGTCGGCGTCCTTCTGGGCGGGACGGTGTCAGACTGGCTTATCAAACGAGGCCACAGCATCACCCTTGCGCGCAAGCTGCCGATTATTCTGGGCCTGCTGCTTTCTACCTCTATTGTGGGCGCCAACTTTACCGATAACACCACGCTTATCGTCGTGTTTATGACCATCGCGTTTTTTGGCAACGGCTTCTCTTCCATCACCTGGACTTTGGTATCGGCGATTGCGCCAGTTAAGGCTATCGGCATCACGGGCGGCACCTTTAACTTTATGGGCAACCTGTCGTCGATCTTTATCCCGATTGCGATCGGCTATCTGGTTAGCGGCGGCAACTTTGCTCCGGCGCTGATTTTTGTTTCGGTTATCGCACTCGTGGGCGCGCTTTCCTACATTTTCATTGTCGGGAAGGTCGAACGCGTTTCTTTCTGAATGCTTTGTTAAGGCGATACGCGAACGGCTCGCTCAGGGAAGAGCGGCGCATTTGCTTCATTAAAGGTGGCAGCTTTAAGGCGTGGGCAGACGTGGAGGGGGCAGAAACGAAAAAACCAGCTGTCCGTGGACAACTGGCTTCTTAAATTTGGCTCCTCTGACTGGGATCGCCTTTGCCATTAACTGGCTGATTGGTAAGCTAAACCTAAAAATTGGGGTTGTCAAGACCACCAGAATGACCACCTATTTAGCTAACACCGAACACACAATGAGTAAGCCTTGTAGATTCAACTATTCCATATATTTCTTAGCAAAATTTGCCAATTCTTTCGCCTTGGCAGGTTCCCAGCCGTTATTGACTGCAAACTGTCTGATTGCCTCTTCAGTTGCTCTGAATCCTTGCTTATTTAGGTCAGAAAAAATTCGCTTTGCCATGTCTTTATCACGTGGATGGCTGAGCCCTGTTGCCATGTTGATGCATCGACCTAGTCGCAAAATCTCATCGCCCACATAGGTTGGCAATTGTGGCTTTTGTACCTTCCAGTGAGACTGACCGACTATTTCAGGATCCCATGTAGATAACCAGCGTTGACCTTCTTCCTCTGACCAGGGTAAGAAGACGATGCTGTTGATATTTTTTGTACTATCAACAATATCCATGTCTTTGCTCAGAAGATACGTTGCCAGTATTACGTCATAGTTATCATATGGTAAGAAACTCTTAGGGATCTTAAAGTCTAGTCGGATATTATCTCCCAGATCGACGGTTTGGCCTTTTCCCAATGCTTTTGCAGTTTGTGCGCCGAGAAATGTTGCAATATCAGAGTGCAAAAACATTCCTTTTGCAGGGAACACCAACGTGATTTGTTGAAGCCCAGCATCTTTGCATAGATGGTAAGCTTTGCTGAAAGCGGCTTTTATATTGTCCTGATTCGAACCGATGTTTTCGATCAAAAATCTGAGATTTGGCATGAAAACTCCTGTTACTAAACCTTAAGAATTAATAGAGAACGCTTGGGCCAGATAGCTATGGCTAAACTGAGTCATATCAAACACCAGTATCATCTCCTGTTGGCTCGTTCTCAGATGCTGGCAAAGCTTCAAGTTCTGATTTGAGTTGTTCATCTAACTGAGAAGCTAACGAGAGAAACGCGGCGAGTTTTTTCTGCCGTTTCTCCAGTACTCTTCTTTGTACAATCGTCGGATCATCTTTATTGACAGGATTATCCAGAAATCGAAAAATCCGCAATTCAATCATATCGATGTCTTCGTTAAGTCCGGCCTGTTGCGCCAATTCAACCCATTCTTTAGATTTATCAATAGCATTTTCTGCAGCTAAAGAGAGGCAGTAATCAATCAGCATTTTCGCCGTAGAATCAATATGATTAGCGATTGAGAGCCATTTTTTAACGTCGTCTGGTTCTTTTTCGGTATCTATCAGTTCTTGTGCGGGGGAAAAATATCTTCGCTGCTCGTTTTCAGGATCAAGGCTTTGTAAGGCTCTCAGAATAGGTTCCGGTTCCTGAAAAGGTTTATTGCCAATTGGCAATTCGTAGCGATTAACCCAGAATGCCCAAATAGAGTCCCTGAGCTCCGCATGTTTAGTTGCACGAATAATTTCATCCGGGCTATGTTCCGCATCGTAAAGGAGTTCTGCAATATAGTGGGCCATCCACCGGCCCAACGTATCAACAGAGTCATTCAGTTTAAGCTCATCAACTAACTTCTTCCCCAACTCGATAATTGCCGTATAGCGTGTGGATGGTTCCGTCATGTCGGAAGAGGAAGAGTCGAGTGCTTGAAGGGATATTGTCGAGCTCATTTTCATTATTCCGTTCATATCTGCTGTTTCGTGAATAGCGATCAACATCAACCTCTAAAATGAGATCCATGTTGAATGTTTCTAATGCTGATTTTATGAAGTGTATTGAAGCACATAGCTTATAACCATGTGATTTTTCCTCCTCATTTTTACCTGATAGATGGCCCCAGATACTGGAAACCATCGCCGGTTCAACACTAGAAGGTGAATACCATACCCGATGATCTTTATCAGTAGTTAATTTCATCGCATCAATAATAAATGAGGCTGGTTCTGGGATTGGAAACCTTACATCACCCGCCCAGGGATCAAACTCATCAATTCCACAGTATTCAGCAATATCTTTAATCAATCCTTTTAGCTGATAGTGTGCGTGATTTATTTCAAGATTATCTCCAGCATCAGGGATTTTATAGTCATATACGTTTTTAGTTGTTTGTAATGCTCTGAGGAGCGATAAAGATCGCTCCGGCGATACTAACGCAGAATGGACAACAATAGATTCTTTTCGATCTGAACAAACGTCAGACCAACGTCCCCATAGCGTTAATATTCCGGGGCTGGGACATAGTGTTTCGTTAAATACATTTTCAGAGATTGACGCCAGCCATTCATCCCTATTGTCAGAACTGCTATTAAGCCAACTGGAGCGCTCTTTGGGGGGAATATCTCTCCGATCGGCGAGCCAACGATGATCGTTTCGAGAAATATCATGCCTTCTTAACCAGTCTAGAAAAACATCCTCGACATCGTCGTAGTCACTTGCAACTAATGGTTTTGACGCTAATAACTGCCCAGCGGTCATAAACATTGCATGGTATGACAAGTAAAAATGGTAGTCATCGACCCGTGGATACGAACCATGACTGTGATGATTATCTCTATCTTGATAATAGCGTCGTTTACTACGCTCATCCTCATCCCAGTTGTGGCTACCTTTAAAACCAAGAACATTACGAATAATGCGAAGCATTTCAGGTTCTAACTGTTTTTGAGATACACCGAAACAATGTCCCAGAGGTTTTAGCCAGTAAGGGCCGAAGTCGATACCAAAAGTATATGAATCTTCATCTCTACGATCTTCAATTTCATCAAGGACCGGGAGAGCCGTAGACTGGTTTATATTTCGGAGTTTATGCTCTTCTTGTGCTGGGATAGAGATCAGGCCGCTATCATGAAGCGCAAGTAAAGTTCTGGCAGCAAAAAGACGGATTAATACATGTGGCTGATCAGTAGTGGCATAACGGTAGAAATAACCAATATTGGAAATCAGCGAATTTCCATCATTCAGCGCAACCCTTGCAGCAGCGATCATCAACCACAATTGAGCATGAAGAGTATAAAAGGGCAGATTGCGATCACAAAAAGGTAAAGTGGTAGCGTTTATCGCGTGCTGAAAAATTCCTTGTATAACGCTTGTACGATTCATTCGACATAGTGCCAGAACCGCATGCGCTGCTTGCCAGCGCATTTCTGCTTCTGGAGAACCCAAACGTGCCCAAATATATCCTGCAAGTGAATCTTCTACATGAGTTGGCGGAGATAATTTCTCGTTCCATGGGCCGTCACCATCCTCATCTTTTAGCACACCATCGAATATATCTAGGGCATAAGATAATACATTTAACGCTTCGTTATGCTCCAGTTTACTAACAAGAAGGCCTGGAAGGCTAAACAAACGATCAGCATTTGCAGGATCTGGTGATTCTGCAATGGCCTCTAGGACAATACCGAAAATCTCTTTTTCACTTATATCAGAAAGCCTACTGGCCAGACCGAAGGGAAAAATCTCGTAAAAACGACTTATCCCTATCCGCATACAGAAACGTTGGCAATACTCTTTTATTAAACCTGCTAGGGCAGTTTTAATGCTTAAACGAGATGCCCATTCATCAGGTATAGATTCAAAAATATATTTGACATCATAAAGCCCCCAGTGAGACATGGTACTAACAGCAGCGATAAAACTATATTCTTTCCCCGTCTTAACTCGGCTTATTGCTTTTTTGATGAAGGTTTCTTTGGAATAGAGCTCAGGAACACTACGAAATTTTTCGTATGCTGTACTAATACCATCAATAGACGATAAATCACAATCCTTAAAAACGGACTCCCACTCTTGGGCGTGATCTTGCTGACTATCACTTGATGAGTGACTGGATTTTTTTGAAACCGCTTCAGTACGTTGTAGATGTGCGATTCTTTCTTTCAGTTCTGAGTGTTCAATAGTTAATGATGTAGCAATAGCATCCAGCTTTTTAAGACTTTGGATATTTTGTACGTCAAATTTCGTATAGTGGTAAACCACTTCGAATGCCGCAATCTTATCTTCGTCATCAGTACACGAGGATAAAACTGAGTCAAGCAAGTCGCATTTATGCCAACCGTTCTCAAATGTAATTAAAGGCAGTGCATCGAGTGCATTCATTTTATTTTTCTTTACAAGATGCTCAATGGTCCATGCCAGTATACTTCTGTGATTACCAAATGTACGGTCACGCCAACGACTTATTATTGCCATGGCTGAAGATGGACATAACTCAGCCAAAATCTCAACAGTATCACTCCACGCAAAATGTTTATCCCGATCAACATATTCTCTGGTTAGCTCAGCACACCGGGCTAGTTTATAGACAATTGCAGGGGGAACTTGCGTTTTGCCAGCAACATATTCAGCAAGATCAAGTATCGCTTCCCATCGACTTAAATTTTCATCACCCAGCTTATTTGTAACTTCAATCGCTTGGTTAAAGTATTCTTTAGCTTCTGACTCATCAAGTGAAATGAGTGAACGGGAAAGGTCTATATAGCCATCAGCTTTGACCTGCGCATCAGAGTGCTCATCGCTCCATAAGGATAAGGCGAGTTCGGCGAAGTGATATGAAAGCCCTTCAAGCCCTGAAATCTCTGCACATACAGAACTGAAACGGTGAAACGTTGGTGTGAATACTCTGTTCCCTTTATGCTGACTCCATTTGATGATGCTTTCCACATCGTCTTTTGAGGCATTACCTGCTTCAATCAGAATATCAAACCATGCATTTGCGATCTCATTTGATGATAAAGAATGCTCAGAGTAAGAATAACCCTTAATAGCCGTCGATTCTTTTTGAGTATCACTTAGCTCACTTTCTAATTCTGCTTTCCCTGTTTTACCAAGAATTACTTTGGCCCGTAAATTATACCAGGGGATTAATACCCCACTGTACTGCTTCAACTGACGCAGGTCATCAGATTCACTATGCCGTTTTTCAGCAATTAGTTCTTTTTTAACCTCAGGGGAGGCTAAATCGCTAAGTGCTAATTGAGAACCCATCAGGTTTGCCTGAAGAGCATATGCTCGGACGTAAGCAACTCTTTCTTTACTATACTCAGAAGTCAGAGCATAAGGGGGAACCTTTGGTAAATAACGATCCAACAACTGGATGCTTTCTGACTCAGTACAAATAGATTGCATAAGTGCCATTTCAACCATGCCAGTGATTGCCGCTATTGTCTGGCTATTAGCGTGGTCTCTGCCTTTAATATTGACTCGCGGGCTTTTTAACAAGCGCCAGGTTCTTCTGATTGCCTGTTCAGCGACTGGACGGTGAAGTTTTCTTGCTTCCAGTACAATTCCCATAACCAGACTGATATCGTTTCCTGCCGCAATAGCCAACTGATCAAGTTCATCGTAACGGGCATGAGCCAGTAACTGCGTGGCGACAATTTTTCCGGCTTCAAAAGATAGTTCTCGAGGTCGCCACCTTCTGAGATCTCTTGCTGCCGCTTCCGCGCCATGAATATTCAGGCAGGCAATGAGCATTGCTGCTCTGTCCTGATCGGTAACATTTTGTCTGCTTCGCTCACCATCTGGTAGTTGACTCCAGTTTGTTAACCACTCCATGGCGAGTCGAAGGCGGCTGCGGGCCTCTCCTGAGAGTTCAGGGTATTCGGAAAGTATTGCGGCATAATAAGCATTTCTGGAGCCTGGCCAGCTAGTATCTGGGAATGTGTTACGGGAAACCAGTTCCTGAACGCCGTTGCTTTCCACAAATTTTGCTGCCAGATCGATATTGTCCCTTAGCAGGACTCTTTGCCTGCTGTCTCCCGCGCATTCTCCACCTGCTTTCAGCGCCAGTTTAGCTGCATCCTGGTATCGACCTGTGCGTAAGGCTGCTTTTAACGCAAACTGCAATCTTTGAAGTTCTATGTCTCTGCGTTCAACTGGGCTGGTTTCAGGCAGGGCTTGTGAGGATATCGCTAGCTCGATCAGTTCAGAAAGCTGGTTTCCTTCAAGCATCAATGCAGGTAAAACAGATGCTGCATAGGAACTATCTTTTGTTAGTGGTTTCAGTTTAGTTATAAATTGATGCAGAGCAGCGGTCGATGGCTGAAAGCGCCTCTGAAACCATGTTTCGGCTGGTTCATCAAAGAACTGAATAGTCTCGCCACTAACGATTAATGGACGTCCCAGATCAAGTGCGAAACTTTTAATAGCAGAACTAGCTACTCCGGAAATGGCAGATAGTACAGATAATGGAATTAATGGACGTAATATTGCCAGTGCGGAACAAATCGTATCAATTTGAACACGTCCAGTTATTCCAGCTGTATCACGTAAGCGTGCAATGGATTTTTCCAGTACTTCACCAATAGTATCTTCTACCGTTTTGGGATTTGGCCCCAAAAGTCTCAGTGTGTCGTTCAGTGGAAGATTTTGAGATAATGACAGAGCCTGAACCCGGGGATTGCAAGAGCTTAGACGATGGAACTCGTCAACATCACTTTCGCTGGCATCTGGAAACTTTTGGTGAAGATGAGCGGCTGTCTCATCGCGATCAAAAGCTTGTAGGGATAATGTGAGTGCTTCAGGAGGTGGATCAAGCAATTCCCTTCTATAAGGTCGGCAAAGTACGACAAGGCAGACTCCATCAGGAAGTTTTTCTCTAATTAAATCTTTGATAAAAGAACGCGTTTCACCGATTTCTTCCGCCGCCATCTGTGCATTGTCCGCAGCATCAATAATAATACACAATACGGCGAGGGGCTCAGAGGCCCGGAGTATTGAAATGCTCTGAGAAAGGCGATGCAGAAATGCGCGCATGTACTGAGATATACCTGTACCTACATTTGGGATCAATGGATGACAGAGACCATGAGATGCCATTTCATTAGCCATCTGAACCAATGCTGTACGATGATGATGGCGGTATGACGAAGCATTACGATACTGACCCTGTCCGAAACAATCATATAAGATACTAACTGAGCCTGCTGGAAGATGTTCTTGTATATGGGTAGAGAGAATAGATTTTCCCACTCCGGCATCCGCATGAATAATTACTGGTGCTCCGGATGCTTCAATAATTTGTTGAACCAGCTCAGCTTCCTGTTTTCTTGAAACGGTATTTTCTATTCTTTCAATACGGCAGGGCGCTGGAAAAAGATCTGTTTCATCAACCCCCAGAGCACGCAGCACATCCATTCTTGTAATCGAAGGATTCGAGGCGCTTTCAGATAACGCTTTTCTGTTAACGAGTTCTTTTAATTTCAGCGGAGCCTCAGTATCCAGTTCGGGGAGGTATCCCGATGATTCTCTTATCAGAATATTCCGCTGACTCCATAAATCGTCCTGCTGACCTTCTATATGTAAAAGCTGGCAGAATATCGATAACTCAGCACCTTGAAGCCCGGTAAATTTTTCAAGTTTCTCCAGATCATGTGGATGACGTGTAACGTGTTGACTCGCGGCATCATTGATCGCTTCACTGAAGCTGCTACTGACTGGACGGTTCGTTACAAACCAGAACTCCAGTTTAGTGCGCAACACTTCTACCGGTATTTTTTGTATAAGTGCCTTATAACGAGTGGCAAAACCTTCTATGGTCTTTTGTAACCCACTCGGGGGAAATGGAGTATCTGAGTGCAACGTTGAATGCTTTAGCTGCATGTAACGAACAGTTGTTGCTGTTGCAAGCTCATTACTGCCGTAATATTCAGCAATATCAATCAGCTCTTCCCCATCTTCAACCAATGGTTGAGAACCCATTTCTCTTGTTGATGCTCCTTCAATAGTTAGGGTAACAAGAGACGACTTAGGTTCCAGTAGCCGAAGGGCGCGACGGGCAGCCCAGAGATAGTGAAACTGATCCCCATCTCTACTGGTGCGAACAAGCAGGCTGTCAGACATTGAGCATCATCCTTATGTCAGTTAGGCTACATGTTGGTAGCGCAGTGAACTGGTTTCATAGTTGGCACCGGACAATCGATATCCTTTAGCACTTATGAATATAATCATTTAAATATTGTTTGTTATTTCAACGGTATGTTTCATTATTTTTCCTGACAATTTGAAAACATCGTGTGCTGAAATTTTATATTTTTCTGAAATGTTAAAAATTTCTTCTGCATCATCTTCTTTACCAGAACCGGGATCGGGGTATCGGCCAGCCCAATAAACAAAGTGTGTCAGCCCGCGAAGAATCGCCAACTCTTTTTCACTTAAATCAGGGATGAAAGTGGCCAACTGATGTAATCTATGATGCCGGTTTCGAGTCTCCATAGCTTTGTATCCTTCTATACCTTCCTTCATAATCATCATTGATTTCAGGCATATTTCTAAGCTATAGCCAACAAGCATTAACCCCACAGCGCAGTATTGGCTGTCACAAACTCCGCGAATCAATACAGGCATGCTTTCAAAGTCCTGGTTTTTTCTTAAAACAGCAACCGCAGCTTCAGAAAGTGCATGAGCCTGTGATAGCCAAAGAATTGGGTTCTTTAACTCATCACCTGTCGCTGGTTTTGTTATATCAACAGGAAATCCTGCACTAGTGGTAGCCATTCCTAACATTTGGCGAGCGAATGCACTGTACCCGAAGGGATCGCTGGCGAAAATAGATCTATTTGGTTCTATATGTTTGCCGAACTTATTCATGTTATTTATCTATCTTTGCATCAAAAAATGTTGGTTTGTACTGATTAACCAGTATAAATATGAAAGCCAATGTCTTGGTTGAGTTTTTGCTCTGTTAACAGCATTCTCTTGATTTGAAACCGAAACGCTATTCCAGCCTCAACCTCTCCCTAAGTTCCTTCACCAGCGAAACATCATCCAGCTCCGCGCTAATCTCATGACGAATAGCATTACTGAACTGCTCGCTACGCTCACAACCATCATGATAACCATGAGACAGCCAGTTCCAGCTCCCGAGAACAATATAGCGGCCATCGATCATCAGCACCTTCTCATGAGTACCTTCAGTCAGGCGGATAACATTGTCTCTTCCCAGTTGTTCGCGGTATTCAGCAACCAGCATCTCATCATTATCCTCTGCACGGTCCAGACGTTGATGGTAGTAACCGTAGTAGACTTTAACGCTGACACCACGCCGCTGTGTTGCCACCAGTTGTGCCAGTTCCGGCCTTTGATATTGTTTACCGCCCCGACGGATCCATGGAGTGATAATAACCAGTTCCTGTTCACACAGGCTCGCCAGTGCACTGAATGCGGCGATATGTTCACAGTCACGGTAATAACGCTGTAGGCGCGGTGTCTGGCTCAGGCTGTCGAAATTTGGATGCTGGCTACCCTGTTCAAGAAGGAAATCTTCAGCAACAGTGTCCGCAAGAACTTTCAGGTATCCGCCTGCCTGCCGCAACCGGTGGTGGTTTCCTACCACGATAAACTGCTGTTTTGCGCGCGAAACCACGACATTCAGCATGTTAGGCGCATCGTTCTGAAAATTAGGGTTATCAAGAGGATGAAAAATTACCGGGCTGTAAATGATGACCTCAAAGCCCACGCCCTGGAACTGATGCACCGTACCAATACAGTTTTTCTGCCAGTGGTTCATACGCTGGGCAAGGCGCTTGATCAGTAATGACTTCTGATTGCTATAGGGAGTGACGATGCCCACATCGGCAGTCAGATCGTAACCGGCTTCTTCCAGCTTATTCAGCAGTTGCTCAATAGCATCGACTTCATCCAGATTGGTGTTAACCATATCGCCTTTCTGGCCCTCGACGCTGTAGAACATCAAATGATGCCCGCCAGATTTCTCAAAGGCGCTGGCAATGCGGTCGGAAGGGGAGGCCGTTTCTACGCTGACACCATGATAGCCCGCCAGCCGGATAAAGAGATCGGCAATGGGTTTTTGGCACCGGCGATGCTCATCAAGAATAATACCGTTGCCGGTATCATCTACTCGTCCGGAAAGCGTACCTGCCGCGCGGTGCCAGCCTGTAACGCTTGCAGGTGAAACCCGCTCATATAACGTATTATCGTCGGCAAAATGACGTTCACGTAGTTGTGTTTGCAGATTTTCTGACAGGTTTCTAATGGGTTCTATTTGTAGGGGATCGCCAACAATCATCGCTTTCTCACTGCGACTCAGTAGCGGCACCAGAGATTCAAGCGAAATCATGCCTGCTTCATCGCATAGTGCCAAGTGCCAGGGTTTGTTCCCCTTGAGTTCATTAAGTTTACGATAACCTGCCACTTTCCACGCGGAGACCAGCGTGGTTGCCATTACTGGATATACCAGTGACAGTGCGCGATAGAATTCATCCAGCTTATCCAGCCAGCGATAGTATCCCGCGCTGCGGCGATTACTCATCAGTGCCCGCCAGTGTGTCAGTACTTCTTCCAGCTCAATTTTTCGCTTCAGTTGTTCCTGCCAGAGATAGCCGATAGCAGCTTCAAACATTTCCCGGTGTTGACTGATGAAGCGTTTGCGCAAAATGTCACACCAGTTACCTTCAGGATAATGTTGTTGATACTGCGCTGTAACCTGTTGTGCCCGGATGACCCGCTGCCATTGTTGCCGGAGCGTTGCGATATCAGCGCAAAGGTTCATCAGATTTTCTTCCTGCTGCTTATTGGGTTCGTCCTGCATGAGTAGTTCCAGAAGGGCCAGATTGTCTGTCTGATGCGACAGCATTTCTCCTGCATCAGCAAGAGCTGCTAACTGGCGATGGGGCAGGGAAGAAAGACTGAAATGCTGAAAGTCCTCCGGTGCAGCAAGATTCATTTGTTGCAGCCGTGCCGGATATTTTCCCTCGAACAGGCGGGCCAGATGGCGCTTTATCCCTTTACGCGGATAGTCGCGGTAATGCAGTTCCAGGGCGGGGCGAAGTGGTGAACCTATCCAGCGCAGTATCTGCGCCAGATCATGTCGCTGTGGCCATGTCGCCTGCAATGTCTGGTAAATTCTGCTGGCCTGCAAACGCTGCGCTTTTATCCCGCGAAGTTCCTGCAGGCGTTGCTCCAGTTGGCTGGTTAAGTTGTCCAGGCCGTCAGGATGATGCCGTGAAACGTCAATCCCCAGTTGCTGTGCCTGAGCGGCTACCGCGGGGATTTTTGCCATGAAACGAGCCGGGAGCTCTTCTGCGTTGGTGGTGTCCAGCCCACAATCCACAACAGACTGTATCGCGGTGGCCTTTTCATTCAGATACGCCCGGTAACAGGCGTTTAACTCTTCGCGATGCCTGAGCAGAACGGCTAAAAAAATGCGCTGGTGTTGTTCGTCATAGCTTTCCTGCCGCCAGCGGCTGAGCAGTTGCTCAAGCCGGTTAAGTTCATGCTGAACCTGTTCGTTTGAGCCGCTATGAAACCATAACCAATCAAGATCTTGGGTTGCAGGGTCACTGCGCAGATCGTCAATGATATTCTCCACCGCTTTTATTGCCGTGGACGTTATCAGCATGCCGAAGTTCTGGTCCTTTCCATCAGCGATTGCCAGTGCTCTGGCAACCAGCTGTTGTGCGATGAGTGATTTGAACAGAGTTGTTTTACCCGTACCCGGCGCTCCCTGTACGGCAATCAGGCGCTCATCCTGATTAATGGCCTGTATTGCCGCCATCTGTCCATGACCCAGCGGGTATTGTGTTTCAAACAAACCGCCGGTCACCACTTCGTATATATCCGGGGAATTCCCGTCATTGTGAATATGGTTGAGATACTGCTCCAGCAGAGGGAAGTCATCAGTCGCGTTATCGCACAGCCAGGTAAAATCTTCCACATCACGCTTGAGGTTGTAATCTTCATTATGCAGCGGAGTCACCAGGGCGTTAAACGCAGTTTCCAGTCCCTGGTATTTACGGTTTGGTTGCAGAGAAACCCATACCTGAAGAGCCTCAAACGCTTCAAGGAAGGTGTCATATTTACACCCGGTGAGCGCGCTAACGATACTCATCATATGGCGGTTCTCACCCAGTTCATCCAACTTGATGCCAAACATCTCGCGAAAAGCGAAGGGGAAGGCGCTGACCAGTTGTCCGTCTTTTACGGGCACTAACAGCGAGGTACTGCCCTGTTCAAAGAATGATTTTGGGAGTGGAAAAGAGAACAGCGGCAGGTATTTTACGTTGGCTTTTCCACGCTCATTTTCGATACAGCGCAACACAGGAAACAGCAGATTGACAGGTTCAATATGGGTAATCTCACCTTTTTCGCCATATTTGACGAAACGCCTGCGCCAGTTTTCGCGCATTTCTGGCGTAACGCTGAGCACTACTCCGTTCTGGTTTTCTTCACAGTTGTCTTTACCGAGCATGAGCTGATGGTGTTCATGCGCCTGGCTGGCCGGTATTTTACTCTTTTCCGCACCGCTGAATTTCAGATAATCCAGCCATGCGGAGAGGATATGTTTCGACGAATTATTCATTATTCTGATAGAGCCTTACTTAGCTCAACTCCCTGAAATTAATCACAACAGAATACCACAGGCGTGGAAAATTTAACCGGGGCCATATGTCCTTCTCTGTATGAAAATATGTAGTTAGTTACAACATACTGAAGTGAGAATTAGGTGGAAAGAAAACGGCAAGTTGAGTATGTAGATGTTGTGATCGGCATCGTACCGTCCAGTTGGCGATTTTGGTAGGTTTGGCGATTGATCTAATCGCACAATCGGGGCTGCGTTCCTTCAAAGTGATTTACTATTTGGTGCGGCTATTTAGATAAGAACACTGAGTTTACTGGCTAACAATTGTCTATGGACCGTTATAAGACAGAACAAAACAAACATGAAAGCCATCGTTGTAAAAATGATAATTTTATTATAAATATCAAGAGAAAAGATAGTCAAGAAACATGGTCGTTCTTGATTGATATCGATATTTTTCAGAAGAATCGTTAGGATAATCGTTTTTGCATACAGGAGCACCTATGCGCGAGAATAAACATATCTGGGTTGTCGATGGTGATGATTTAAAAACAAAGCACAGACAAGGTGGAATGATTGCATTAAAAGGATTTGGATATCAGGAGGCACATGCGTTAAATTATGTTATAAAATTATTGACATGCGATGATGGCTTAGTGCAGCTAAGATATGAGGGTGCTCAAGATGTAGATATTATGTTTGGGGATGGAAAACAGCTCTATATACAATATAAAGAAACTGCTGGGACAGAGTACACATTCACTGAAATGCGTGATATTTTGCATGGATTCATGCGTGATACTATAGATGCATGTGGACATCCAGCTAATACTAAGCATCTTGATACTCTACAACTGAGTTTTTTGTTTGTCTCTACGGGAGTCTTTGTCGGTCCCGAGATGATGAAATTAATTAGAAACACATCAACCAATACACTTGCAAACACACTCTCAAAAGGATTTACTTACGAGAAAAACCCGCTTTCTACAAAAAATGAGTACAAAGAAGTTGCTGAATATGTTCTTAATCATGTGCAAGTTAGCCTTGATCAAAAACAGGAAATTAAGAAAGATTTAGAGTTGTTGGCAATAGCTAGATTGGTTTTATTTGGCGTCCCAATTGAACGAATCAATGATTCTATTTCAAGAATTAAAGAATTATTTATAAAACCTTGCTCGTTATTTGCATATGATATATCTCAATGCCTAACAGGCCTTGCTCCTTACCACCCATTACATAATGATTCTCCATTTAATATTCTTCCCGGCGACAATCAATTTACAGCAAAAGAACATGCCGCTGAAGAGTTTAGGGAGAGTGGCAGAGGGTCATGGGAAGTTGTTCATTATGGTATGGATGTTATTCGTGACCAATCTGATAAAGTTTATCAAGACTTTAAAAATATGGGTAAATCTTTATCGATGATCCTAATTTCGGGAGCATCAGGAACCGGTAAATCAACGCTTATCCGTCGTGTTGCTTGGGATATACATCGTTCAGGTCAAGCCCTTGTTTTCGAGATGACAAATCCATCAAAATTAATTGAGCAGGCATGGGATGAAATTGCACGTCTTGCTAAGTTAGCTGGCAAACCCGCTCTAATTGTCATTGATGATATTTCAAACTACTCGCAAATTTTTGAAGATCTTCAGCGTCATACCTATAGTAATATAGTCATCATAGCAAGTGACAGGTCGGCGAATTGCATCCCCAAAAATTACCCTGCGTCTCTATGCATCCATACTCTTACTTCGGTATCAGAAAATGAAATAGCTGAACTAGCTAATGTTCTTGATAGAAAAGTAAGTTCAGATAATAAAAGAAAATTACTATCTTTAATGCAATCTGGGGAGATTTTTTCCCTTTCCTTGCTATTAATGGGATCAAGTCTAATAATAATAGCTGAGCGAACTATACAGAAAGCTAAACAACATGGTAATAAAGCGTACGACCTTTTTCTCAGTCTTTGTGTGTGTGGTACTTATGATCAATCAGTACCCAAAAGTCTGCTAATGCGTATTGAACCATCTGTTAGTTTTTGGGCAGAGGCTAAAAAAGAACACTTAGTTTTTGATGAAGTAAATCGTCGGTTTAGATCTGGACATGCGAAACTTTCAACCAGTATTTTAGAATGTGTAAAACCTGACATCATGACTTTGAAAATATCTTTGTTAAAGCATATTGATGCCAGAGATATTGATGAACGACGTTTTGGATTGGGATTGTTGCAGAATGGACTGGAAAAACAAGCTCCTGAACTGAAATATTTTACACATCCTCTTATAGAATTTTCCGAGACTATAGTTGAGGTCGGTGATTATCTGGATATTGTCCGTTGTAAAAAAATTATAGATGCCGCGATAAATATGGAGGCACATAATCTAAATGTAACTAGTCTAAATTTGCAAAGCGTCTGCACGTCAGAACGCGTACGAACAGGTCATGATGCTGTAGTTTACTTAGCTGATACTCAAGAAGATGTAGAAATAACATTTGCCGTAGTTTCAAAAGTCTTTTCTAAAAACGAGATTTTTTTTGGTCGAAGCAAATTTATGCGCTGGATTAGTGAACATACACGAGGACGAGAAGTGCTTCAGCGGCAAGCAGTTGTTCTTCATTTTGAATGGTTAAAACTTAATGGATATCCTTTCTCTGAAACTTTAGCACTAATCAATTGTATAACACATGGTAATGCTCAGCTGTCAAATACTACAAACACTGAATTTACCGAAATAATACTAACTATTTTAAATAACCTCGATTTTTCAACAAAGGCTCAGATTGAATTATTAGATAAAATATGTGAATCTAATATAAGTCGATTGCGTGATGAGCGGACGGTAGGTAGTATTCTGGATAGGGTAAATGAATTTTTAGATAATATAAAATTGGATAGAAATACTGAGATTTTACGTAAATTAGCATCATTGTCGATAAGTATTGGAGGAGAAGTTGACAAAAATAAAATGTCAAAACTACTGATTAAATTGTTACCATCCCTTCCTTCAAAATTTATGAAAATAGCTTTTTTTTGGTTGGTGAAATTATCGCCAAGCAATCAAAAATCCATGATGGCAGATTGGAAAGCTATTTTCCAAAATGCGGATAAATCTGACTTGCCTGACTTGATAAATAGTTTTATCAAGGCGCTATCACCCGGTTTTTATGTTGGTTGATAAAAAAAGATAGCTTGTTTTAGTAAACATGGGCCTCATTCCTTCTGGTGAAAATCGTAATCCGATTGCGTAGGATAATTACATCCCGGAATCGGGCTAGCATTACAGCCTCCTAAAGGTGTCGTTTGCAACGGTTCATGTTTGTCAGAGTAACTATATTCCTGAATGTGTTGCTCCGAATTTACGGATTGCCTTGTAGAAAAGGACTGTTCTGGCGGTGTGTTTTGGAAGGCGTACTCCTGCGTAACACAGAGCCACAGTAAGGGGAGTAGCATGTAGCGGGTGAGTACATTCATATATTCTCCAGAAAGAAGTTATACGACTTGTATGATATGCCCGATTGACTCAATAAAGCGTTAACGAAGAACGGAAAACATAAGAGCAGGTATAGATATCAGCATGCCGATAGTCGCTGGGAAATATCGTGGTCAGATTTTTCGCTAATGTAATCGTCAGGCAACAAGGGTCGCTGCAGTCCACCCTATTAATAAGGTTAAAAAATGACCGAGCAAGAAGGGTAATGGTTTGAGGCTTTCGGGCTGCTGCAACACCGAGGTTCGATATCCAGCACATCGGTTGTTAGGATTCAATCAAGCGGATACACAGACAACTGAAAGGTTAATGATGTTGTTATTAACTAATTGATATTATTGATATTTATTTTTTGTTTCAGAAGTGGATGGTGTCTATGAATGCTCACATAACCCTTAATTTATTATTAACATATTACGTAAAAATAGTAGTTAAATGATTTGCAAAGGTCATTTTTTTGTGATGAAAACCATTCAAAATTATGGGTATTTGTTTTATAGTTTCTGCCTAATAACGGTTCTTGGCTACTCAATTAGATTACTAAAGGAACTTGTATGACACCTATCGAGAGTATTGCCGATTGGTCCAAAAAAAAACCTGTTTGGTGGAGGCATGCTTTAAAGTTAATATTAATGCATGGAACTCTAGAGCAAGATGATTTAAATGACATATTGAAGATTGCACATATGGAACATGGTCTTCTTGAACCTGATGATATATTTGAGGAATCATCAAAGCAATTGGATTTCTCTGGCTATACATCTGAGCAATATGAAGTTTCATTAAAATCACTTTCTGATATAAAAGGTGTCGGTTTATTAGCAGAAAATCAGACTATAAGCTTCCCTAATGAAGGGTTGTTTATTATTTATGGCGATAACGGTGCAGGAAAGTCAAGTTATTCAAGTATTTTAAAAAATACATGTTTGACGCGCGGGGACTGTCCGCAAATAATGGGGGATATATTCTCGAAGCAACAGGTCCCTCCTCAGGCTAAGATTGGTGTATCTCTCAACGGTGAAGATGAGGTTATTTCGTGGAATAGCAGTACGCCTAGTATCGAAGCATTAAAGTCCATAAGGGTATTTGATAGTTCATCTGCAAGCCATTATGTTAATAAAGAAGATGCTCTAGGTTTTAAACCAATCGGCTTGAATTTACTTGCAGAGCTTGTAAATGCTGTAAATAGCATTAAGTCTCGCATTGAAGAGGACCTAATGCCTGGTAATGGATTCGTAAAACTAGAAGGATTAAGTTCATCTAGTGTTACAGCTAACTTTTTGCGTAATCTTTCAGCTGAAACAGCTGAAATTGAAATAAAAAATCATTGTATAACACCGCAAGGCATTGAAAAAATAGAACCCCTTAAAAGAGAGATCCTGCGATACAAATCTCAGACGGCAGAAGCTTTAAGAAATAATCTTCGACAAAGAAAATCAGTAATAGAACCGTTAAAGATCTTTTGCGAAAGGGCAATAAAGCTACTGGACGGAAAAGCTGTTGATGCACTGAGTACACTTAGAATAAAAAAGGATAGAGCTGAGGGGGTATCTGAAGAACTTCGCAAGGAAACATTTATAAATTTACCATTGAAAAATGTTGCAGGCTTAAATTGGCAGAAATTATGGCAAGCAACTCAACTGTTCATTGAGCACGATGTGAAACACCAACATTTCCCGCTGATTGAAGGGGAGTATTGTCCTGTTTGTTTGCAAGAAGTTTGTAAGGAGAGTGAAAGCAGAATGGACATGCTTTCAAGATATTTAAAGGATCAAACTGCTCAAGATGCGAAATTTGCAAAAGACGACTATGATAATGCGATAAAATCTTTAAATTCTCTTTCATTAGATCTATCGCCCTATCCAGCAGCTATTTCTCTATTGAACAATGAATATGATTTAATAGGCAATGAAATTATTGATTTAATTTCGAAACTCGAGAGTAGAAGAGAAATACTAATAGGTGTTCTAAACCTGCCCACTCTCCATTTGGATATTGATTGTTTTGAAAAACTAAAAAAAATTATTGAAGATATTGATGCGAGCTTGTTAGCAATTGGATCCGATGAAGAACTTTTGGAGTTTATTTCAAAAAAAGAAACGGACTTAACACACCTTGAAGATATGAAATATTTTTCTAGCCATTATGATGATATAGCTTCTAATTTGAAACGACATAAAATAATAAAGAAACTTGAAGCCATTCAATCTCAGTGTGGAACCACATCCATTTCAACTTTGTCATCGGGAATCTATCGGCATGGAGTAGTACAGCCACTTGTTTCTGCATTTGATGATGAATTGAAAAGTTTTGGATTTGAACGATTTAGAGTTAAGGTTGAGTCCCGGAATAAATCTGGCGTCCAACAATTTAAATTATCGTTGGCTGATGAAAGTGATAATGTTATTGGTACTCTGGGCGTTGCTAGTGAGGGGGAACAGCGCTGTATTGCAATCGCCAGTTTCTTAGCGGAAATGAAAGCTGATTCGAGAAAATCGGCCGTAATATTTGATGATCCAGTCAACTCCCTTAGCCATGAATGGAGTGGACGGGTGGCTCAGAGATTGGTATTAGAGTCGAAGAATCGTCAGGTTATAGTGCTAACTCATAACATCGTTTTTTATAAATTATTACTTGAGGTTGCTGAAAAAATAGATGCTGTATGTTCCAGTATAGCATTAGAACGTTCACGTAAATTTGCAGGGATTGTCAGAGACTCTGCCCCTTGGGAGGCAATGACGACGCGCGCTAGATTCGGCGTATTAAAAGTTAAGCTGCAAGAATTAAAGAGGCTAGAGAAAAATGATACAACCACAACATCTGAATTTCGCAATGCTTGCTATCAGTTTTACAGTTATTTGCGCGAGGCGTGGGAGAGATTAGTAGAAGAGAAATTACTTAACAAGGTGGTTACACGTTTTGAACGTGGCATTGCTACTCAGCGGTTATCTAAACTTATGGATATTTCTCAAACTGATATAGATAGAGTGGACGATGCTATGTCAAAATGCAGCACTTATTTTACAGGACATGATAGTGCTGCTGCAGTTGGAGGCCCTAACCCTACTATTGATGAAGTGGAAGGTGATTTAAATTCATTCCTTGATTTTCTCACTGAGCTCGAAGGGAAAATTAGAAAGCGAAGTTAGTTTTCCTATATCAGCCCTGCTTTGATGGTAGGGCTGCTTCTTTATTTTTTAAATCTAATTTATTTTAAATTCACAATATTTTACTTTGATTTTGACCTGCGCCCAGTATTATATACAACCTTCAGTTAGTAATGTCGGTTGTGACCCGCCCCCGGTTAGCAGGATCGTCTCGTCCGGCAGGAAAGCATGCTAACACCAACATGGGGTCCCTGTCAGTACCGGTACCAGACTCAACACCACCAACCTAATTTCACCACTGCGAAGTAAGGGGCGCTACGCCCGGCTATGCAGGGCAGTTTTTCTCCTGTGCGCTTTTCGTTCCTGTATCGGCTTCCTGTTAATCGTTTCCCAACACAACCCGTCCCGTAAGGGTAAATGGCACGCATGCTGCGCCCTTGCAGGACAGAACGATGTCGGGAAAGCGAACCGTCAGGCGATACGAAGACGAAAATCACACACTGACGGAGAAAAACCATGACAATTTCCCTGCATAACCCCCGGACAAGCGCCCCTAACACCGCAGCGGCGACCAGCGTATCCCCGCTGGACCCGTCAGGCTCCTCAAAAACGAAATTTTCAAAAAACAGAAAGGATATTTATCAGACCGTTACCGACAACATCATTGCAGCGCTGGAAGCCGATGTAAAACCGTGGTCCTGCCCGTGGCAGCGTGTAGATGGCATGTCTGGTCTACCTTCCAATTACGCTACTGGTGCGGCTTATAGTGGCATGAATATCATGTTGCTGTGGTGCAGCGCATCAAAACAGGGTTTCAGCGATTCCCGCTGGATGATTTACAAACAGGCACAGGCAGCAGGTGGACAGGTTCGCAAGGATGGACATGGCACAACAGCCATTTTCTATACGACCCTGGAAAAGGAAAACGACGCCGGAGAAGTTGAACATATCCCGATGCTGAAAACCTTCACCGTGTTTAACATTCAGCAAATCGACGACCTGGCCCTGACAACTGAAACAGTCAGCCCGGAAGCAACCTTTGACCCGTTGCCGCAGGCTGAAAACCTGTTCAGGAAGAGCGGTGCAAACATCATCGAGAAAGGACATAATGCCTTTTTCCGACCCTCAACTGATGAAGTATGGCTACCGGAGCGCCATCTGTTTTCGGATGTGGCTAACTTCTACGCTACTGGGCTGCATGAGCTGTTTCACTGGAGTGGGGGTAAAAAACGCCTGAACCGTGAAATGAAAGGGAAGTTTGGCAGTGCAGATTACGCGGAGGAGGAATTAGTGGCGGAGCTGGGAAGTGCTTTTCTGATGGCGGAAATGGGGATTGATGGAGAGGTGCAGCATGGAAGTTATATTGCCTTATGGAGCCAGGTGCCAAAAAACGACAACCGCTATATTTTATAGCGTCCGGGACGGCACCAAAAGCGCCTTATTGTTCAATGGCTCAAGATCATAGGCTTAAACAGAGACAGTGAAATTAAAGCAAAAAGCCCGCTTAAGTTTCCTTAAGCGAGCTTCTTAAATTTGGCTCCTCTGACTGGACTCGAACCAGTGACATACGGATTAACAGTCCGCCGTTCTACCGACTGAACTACAGAGGAATCGTGTGAACGAGGCGAATAGTAGCCTCGCGCTTTAAAAGAGTCAATGCTTAAAATAACGCGTTGATTCAAATGAGCAAATTAAAAACAACTTGCCGAATTAATGCACCGTTTTAGCCTCTGACTTCCACGTTTTCGCTTCTGCGCAGACGCTGGAGCGGATCCTGGCCGTAAAACAGGCGAAACCGCTGGTAAAGTGAGGGGAAGCGCGGCGCAAACAGCTCAGGCGCGCTGAAGAAATATTCAGAAAGCACCGCAAAGCATTCCGCAGGTTCGGTCGCCGCGTAAGCGTCAATGCTGGCGGCGTTTTCGCCCACCAGATCGATTTCGTCCTGAATGATGTTCATGGCCGCATGAAGATCGTGCTCCCATGCTGCCACGTCCCGCAGGGCAATCAGCGGCACGCCGCTTGCGCGATCGCCATTGCGCATATCAAGCTTATGGGCCACCTCATGGATAATCAGGTTGAAACCCGAGGCGTCAAAGGAATCTTGTACATCCAGCCAGTTCAGCACCACAGGCCCTTGCTGCCAGCTTTGCCCCGACTGAATGACGCGCTGGTTGTGCACGAGTCCAATGTCATCAAGCCACTCATCGTCCACGACAAAAGGAGCAGGGTAGATAAGGATTTCATGGAAACCATCCAGCCATTCCAGGCCAAGCTCCATTACAGGGAGGCAAAACAGCAGCGCGATGCGGGCGCTTTTCAGCTCGTCGAGTTCAAAGCCCTGCAGCGCAACCAGTCGTTTTTGCTGTAAAAAACGATCGGCGAGGCGGATCAGCTTTTGTTGTTCAACGGGGGTGAGCGCTGCCAGTACGGGAATAGCTAAGGCCTGCTCCCACGGTAAGGCTGAGACGGTGGATGAACCGCTTACTTTCCAGGGCCACTTAATCATGTTTCTTGCTCGCAAAGTCATCGTTTGAACAAAACTGAATATACCGGGGAGAGACTGCCGAACCATTATTCAAGCACTTAATGAAAATCACTTCAACGACAGGGGTCACAGTGGGCCGAGCCCGTACAATTATTTACATTGGCTGTTTTTAATCCAATTACATTCACTGTTTATATGTTTCAGCCATAAATCATCTTTCTGGCTGTTGATTTGCCATAAAGATGTGATAAAAATCACATATTAAGGACGGTAATACCGCCGTCATCCCCTGTTTTTGAGCTGAGATGACTATGTCGAACGTTAAGGATGCGAAACCAACCCGCACGCCGGGTGGAAAAATAGCGCTGTGGCTGTTTTATGGCTTTTGTTTATATACCGTCTGGGCGCTGGCTCGTTATTTTTGGGTCATCAGCGGCGTGACGGACGGGGAAATGGGCTCGCCAGGCGGTAAATTGCTGGGTGCGTTGATGGGATTGCTGGTGCTGGGATCGGTGGCCGCTGTGCTTGGCTGGGTCGCCTGGTACACGCGTCCGCGCGATGATTTTCATCGCGAATAAAATCAGCCGCCGGGCCCGCATCTGTACAGGCGCAGAGTCATAACGAAACGAGGAGTAGATATGCCGATAGCCCGCTGGCAAGCGCGTTTTGAACAGTACCTGCACGACAACTGGCTGCAGGATGATAAAGCTCATGATGTTGCGCATTTTCGTCGCGTCTGGAAAACCGCTCAGCGGATTATGGCAGGCACGGAAGCCGATCGTTTAGCCGTGCTGGCCGCCTGTTATTTTCATGACATTGTCAATCTTCCCAAAAACCATCCTGAGCGGCACCTGGCTTCCGCTCAGGCCGCGTGCGAAACCTTGCGTATCCTTGATGTCCACTTTCCTGATTTCCCGCATGAAAAGTATGACGCGGTGGCCCACGCGGTACATGCCCATAGCTTTAGCGCGGGCGTGGAGCCGCAGACGCTGGAGGCGAAAATCGTTCAGGATGCCGATCGGCTTGAATCGCTGGGCGCAATTGGTCTTGCTCGCGTGTTTTACACTTCCGGTGCGCTGGGGCGCCCGCTGTTTGATAGCGAAGATCCGCTTGCCGGGGAGCGTGCGTTAGACGATGCCAGCTATGCGCTCGACCATTTTCAGCAAAAGCTGCTAAAGCTACCGCAGACGATGCAAACCGAGGCGGGGCGGGAACTGGCGCGCCACAACGCCGATTTCCTCGTGCATTACATGGCAAAGCTGTGTGCCGAACTTAAGGGGGAATACCATCACCTCGACAACGAGGTGATTGAGCAGTTTTCCCCCCTGCGTTAACGGCGTTATCGTAAGCGGCTAACAAGCTGGCGTTGATGATACCCGGTCAGAAAGACTGTCGTGGTAAGCGCGCCCAGCAGGGCGCAAAACATGTCTGACTGGGTATCCCAGGGATCGCCCTGGGTACCGAGGAAAAGATCGGCGCCCTGGCCCATTGCCAGCGCCGCCCACCATTCAATGAGTTCATAAACGGCGCTGATCGCCAGCGCAATACAGCACACCACGAATCCGAGCATTTTACGCCCGTGCACGTACTGGCCCCGAACAAGAATTTCTCTGGCTGCCAGCGCCGGGACCAGCCCCTGGAAAAAGTGCCCTAGCTTGTCGTATGGATTGCGGCTCAGCCCGAACCAGGCCTGCACGTCAAAACCGATCGGCACTTTGGCATAGGTGTATTGACCGCCAATCATCAGAATAATGGCGTGAAAAAAGATCAGCGTATAAAGCAGAGGGGTTAGCGGATAGCGCGTATAGGTGGCCCACAGCAAAGGTACGACGATAAGCACCGGCGTGACTTCCATCAGCCAGGTCGTTTTGTCCCCGGCATTGATGCCGGTCCACGCGAGAATCATCAGCAAAACCAGCGCTGCGCTTTTTAAAAGGGTTGAGGTCATGGGGTTTTCACATGTTGCCAAAACGCTCACTATCTGCCGGATAGGTCAAAAATTCAAATTTGCATAAAAAACGGGGCCTTAATGGCCCCGTTGAGACTAATGACAAACCTGCCAGCGTGACAAAACTAAAAGGTTGTGCCATTTAAAAACAAGGAAAATCAATCCATTGATTTTCGGCTAATCATCACAAAGAAGGAAAAACCACGCTTTTTCCTTCTTTGCCAGCAGTCTCAACGGGGCCTTAATGGCCCCGTTGAGACTAATGACAAACCTGCCAGCGTGACAAAGCTAAAAGGTTGCGCCATTTAAAAACAAGGAAAATCAATCCATTGATTTTCGGCTAATCGTCACAAAGAAGGGAAAACCACGCTTTTTCCTTCTTTGCCAGCAATCAGAACGGGGCCTTAATGGCCCCGTTGTGTAGGACTTGAGTCGGTGTTCTAGAACAGCTTGCGTAAGCGTAGGCTGAAGGTATGTGCCTGGTAACGCTCGCCCGCCTGCAGGTCGTAACGTGCATCAAGGCTTAAATCACTAGCGTTATACAGCGTGCTACCGATAGCCACTCCTGCCATATCCTTCACCGGCGCGACGCCTTTGGAGGTGAAACTCGTTTCGCCAATGGTGTCGGCTGCATAGGTTGCGGTGCTGCTGGTTTCGTCATTGTCGTACTGGTGGATCCAGGAGACCTGAGCGAAGGGGGTCAGATTACCCAGACCGGTGTCGAAAGCTTTTTCCAGGCGCGTGCCGATATTGCTCGTTACAGACTGCGTATGGCTTGAGCTAACGTTCAGCGCCATGCCGTTGCCACCGCTTTCCTTGTAGCCGTCAACGTGCTGATAGCCGTAAGCCAGGGAAGCCAGCGGGGTGACAATCACCTGGGCTGGCAGCGTCAGCGGATAACCAAATTCACTTTGCAGCGTGACAGACTGACCGTTGAATTTACCCTGTGCCCTACCGGAGAAGCCGGTGAAGTCCGCGCGACGGGTAGAATCATAGTTCTGACGGTTGACCCCGGCAGACAAATTCACATACCACGGATTGCCGGTGTAGCCTGCATAGCCAATCACGCCGTAGTTATCGGCGGTCGAGGTATTGCCGCTCAGGTTATCCTTACCGTGAACCGAAGTATTGCTGTAGTTCACCGCGCCGCCTACGCGCCAGTCGTCGCCCAGCGTACGGTCAGCGCCGATTATCAGGCCGCCGAATTTCGCG
Organism: Buttiauxella sp.; assembly: GCA_032000125.1. Lineage (GTDB taxonomy): Bacteria > Pseudomonadota > Gammaproteobacteria > Enterobacterales > Enterobacteriaceae > Dryocola. The sequence goes on from DAMALH010000004.1 coordinate 64,528, forward strand.
CTATAGCCGCTGACACTGCTGGTGCTGTCCTGACGGGCATAGCCGCCGAAAGGCTGACCCCAGAGAACCCAGTCGCTGTAGGCATCCCCCGTTGATACGCCGCTCACGCCTGCCGTTTGCGGGTTGCGAGCGGTGTCCATGTGGGTGCTAACAACAGACATGGCCGTCAGGGTGGCAACGTTTGTCGCGGTGCTGGTGTTTATATTCTGGCTCGCAGAGAGGCGCTCGCCCACGCGGTTCGCTTCTTTCCGATCGGCAATCGCCAGCGAGGCGTTATACAGCTCAAGCAACTGCGGGGAAATGCCCGAATAGTGGCCCAGACCGCCCAGCGCTGCCGTAGCGTTTGGAATGGTTGCCCAGCCTGGCTTAGTGGCTGGCTCAGGCGTCACCGGCGTAGTTGGTATCGTTGGAACCGGATCCGGCTTCACCGGCGTTGTCGGCGTGGTTGGCGCCGTCGGGACCGGGTCTGGCTTCACCGGCGTTGTCGGTGTGGTTGGCGCCGTCGGGACCGGATCTGGTTTCACGGGCGTCGTCGGCGTAGTCGGTTCCGGATCGGGGGTGACTGGCGTTGTTGGTGTAGTCGGCGCCGTCGGGTCCGGGTTCGGCTGAGTCGGCGTCACCGGCGTTGTCGGCTCGGTTGGCGTCGTCGTTGGCGGCGGCGTGACGGGCTCTTGCAGCGTAACAACCAGCGCGCTACGGCCGTTATCGTCGTAGATTGCGCCGGTAGCTGCGCCGCTATAGCCCGCAGCCTCATAATTCAGGCGATCCGCATTATAATTGGTGTCGGTGCTGTTGGCATCGATGACCACATAGCGCTGGCCGGCTGCGAACTGGTAAGTGTTGCCGGTACGGGCAAGGCTAATGCCTGAACCGGCGTCAACGGTCGCAGCACCTTGCACGATCAGACGGCCATAGCCGGTATCGGCAGAAGATGCGTTAGCAACCGCCGTATCAGCAACGCCGATAAGCAGTCCCGCATTGCTGCCCTGATGATAGTTACCGTTAATTGTTATCGTGTTGTTGATTTGCAGCGATGCCGCGGCGTTATCAACGGTTCCGCCGGTCGAGATGTTGTCATCAAGCAGCATCCGGCCAGTGCTGAAAACAACGTCACCGTTCGGGCTGTTGATTTGCCCAATCCCGTTAATGCCGGTAAGCATACCGGTATTTCCGCTGCCGCCTTCAACAATCAATGGCGAAGCGCTGGAATTGAAAATATTACCTTCAATGATCCCGCTGTTGACGATGGTCATCGGGACGGTGGTGTTATTATTATAATCACTATTGAGAATAGCGTAACTATTGCCGCTGATGGTGCCGGTATTAACGATAGTAAACTGCGTACTAGTATTACCGTTCATAATATTGTAAATGCCAAAGGCATTACTGCTAATGATCCCATTATTAACAATGTTACCGTTGCTGGCATTATTGTTATTATAATTCTCATTATAAACGGCGACGGTAGAACCGCTGATTTCACCGTTGTTGGTGAGCGCGCCAATGGTGCCCTGGTTTTGTACCCCGATATAATTGCCGCTGATAGTGCCATCGTTGGTAAGGGTAGTGATAGTGCCCTGGTTAAAGACGGCTGATTCGCTGTTGCCGTTGGTTGAGCCGCTGCTGCTAATCACACCGGTATTGTTAAAGGTTCCGATAGTTCCCTGGTTTAAAACGGCGGCGTTGTAGTGATAATAATTGGCACCTGTATTATCCATACGAATAGTGCCAGCGTTATTAAGTACGTCGATCTGACCGGTATTGCCGATCGCCGTGTAGCCGCTAATTATACCGTCCCGGGTATTTGTCAGATTATTAATCACCCCGGCGTTATTAATTGTCGCGCTACCTGTACCCTGATAGAGAGTGTTTGTTGTACCCGTGATTGACCCGCTGTTCAGCAGGTTGCCAACCTGACTTGTGGCACTGAGGTGAATGGTATCAACGGCATTGCCGCTGCTTGCGATTACACCCGAGTTATTAAGATTGTTAATGCTTCCATCAACGCTCAGCGCGTAATAGTCGGTGCTGGTAATAATACCTGCGTTTTCCAGCGTGCCGACGAGCACGTTCTGAATCACGGACAGCGCGGGCCTCTGCGCAGCGGTAAGGGTACCCTGGTCGGTTATGTTAACGGTGTCATAAGGGCTGGCGATCGATACATCAGATTGAGCGTCGTTGATGGTTAAGGTCGGGTTGTTCACCGCGAGGGCCGGTATTGCCAGCAATCCCTGCGCAGAGGTTAATGCCACCAGCAATGGGCCATGCTGGCTGATACGTGATTTCTTCATAGGGTACCGTCGCGATGTCGCTTAAATCAATGAGTGTGCGTGTTTGTAGCGGATTCAGATTAATCTGATGCCGTTCAGGCGCAGGATATACATTTGGTTGCAAAAAACAATAAGCTCTGTTTAATTATTTCTGCGTAAAACCATTAAATTTTTAAGCGTGTAGCGATACGCATCACAATTTGAGGCGCTTTAATGCGGGAGCTCATGAAACCAGCATTCGGCTGGTTATTGATTGCTATAATTTTTTTGCTTAGCGGCTGCGCGAGTCAGGATCCGTTTGTGCGCGCTAGCACATTTGCGAAAAAAAAGGGGCTGAACGGTGAAATTTTACACGCCGGAAGGTTCACGCTCGCCACATGGCAGCGAATCGTTCCGCCGGTTGAGCTATTGCGGGTCTATATTGAGGGCGACGGGTTTGCCTGGAAAAGCCGCACGCGTCCATCAGACGATCCCACGCCGCATAACCCCGTTGGCCTGATGCTGGCGGCAGCCGATCCCTCTGATAACGTGCTTTATCTGGCTCGCCCCTGTCAGTTTACCGCTACGCGATTGCCCGCCGTCTGTAAGCCGACCTGGTGGACCAATAAGCGTTTCTCACCGCCGGTCATCGAGTCGATGAACGACGCGCTCAGCCAGATGATGCAGCGCTATCCCGGTGCGAAAATAGAGCTGATAGGCTATTCAGGCGGTGGGAATATTGCTGCGCTGCTGGCGGCCCGCCGAAACGATGTACTCTCGCTGCGCACGGTTGCAGGCAATCTGGACGTTGAGTATGTCAATAAACTGCATCGGGTTTCAGCAATGCCTGAAGCCGCAAATGCCATCAACATGGCCCCGCAGCTTGCCGCTATTCCGCAGATTCATTTCAGCGGCGGCGCGGATAATATCGTGCCTCCTGCGGTGGCCGAACGTTTTCAACGCGCGGTAGGCACGCGATGCGCGCAGATTGAGACGCTGCCAGCTATGACACACGGCTCTGACTGGGCTGCCATCTGGCCGGCATTATTGAGAAAGAAAATGGCCTGTGGTTCGAATTAAAAATAAGCTATTCAGCGCAGGCTATTAACAGTGGCGGCAGCAATATATAAAAGCTTTCCTTATAATTTGTACAAAAAAGTATCCGGTAAAAAATAGTATTCTTATTAAAAATAAAATCTGCGACTTTGAAATTTTCATCGCGCAATTATTGTACGCGCGCATTTAATAACCATGCTCTGCAATATATAAGTGCTGTATACATAAACAGAACGCTATGTTAGGGTTGAATGCGTGATTAATCATCACACATTCAACCCAGATGGAGCGAGCATGCAAGCGTTACAGCCAGTTATTGATGAGCTTATTGAACAATCACGGGACGCAGATAAACATAAGCAAGAACTGGATCTGCTGAAAAAAGTTCTGGAAATCTATGACCAAAAGGTTGTGGCAGAGGTATTACGCGCCGTCAGCGGCAGCCACTGGACGCGTGAAACCATTAATCGCTGGGTAAATGGCAAACTGGCAAACAAGCGGCTGGTGGATGTTGAAATGAAAATGCTGCAAAGCATGCTGCCTTCTCCACCCGTTCATCACGGGAAATACGCGTTTCGTTTTATCGATTTATTTGCCGGTATTGGCGGTATCCGCAGCGGGTTTGAAGCGATTGGCGGGCAGTGCGTATTTACCAGCGAGTGGAATAAGCACGCGGTGAGGACTTATAAAGCTAACTGGTATTGCGACCCCGCGCAGCATCAGTTTAACGAAGATATTCGCGAAATTACGCAAAGCGGTCGTACCGATCTTAGCGATGAGGCAGCCGCGGCGCATATCCGGGCGACGCTGCCGGATCATGATGTTTTGCTGGCGGGATTTCCGTGCCAGCCGTTCTCCCTGGCGGGCGTCTCTAAAAAGAACGCGCTGGGCCGCGCCCACGGTTTTGCCTGTGAAACGCAGGGTACGCTGTTTTTCGACGTGGCCCGCATTATAGAGGCAAAGCGGCCGGCAATTTTTGTGCTGGAAAACGTCAAGAACCTTAAAAGCCACGACAAGGGCAACACCTTCCGCATCATTATGGAAACGCTTGATAGCCTGGGCTATGAGGTTGCCGATGCGGCCGCTACGGGCGCAAACGACCCTAAGATTATCGACGGGAAACATTTTTTACCGCAGCACCGCGAACGTATTGTGCTGGTGGGCTTCCGCCGCGATCTTAACCTGCATCAGGGTTTCACGCTGCGTGCGCTGGATGCTTTATACCCGCGGCGCCGCCCGACATTTGGCGAACTGCTTGAGCCAACGGTTGACGCCAAATACATCCTCACGCCCACGCTCTGGAAATACCTTTATAATTACGCTAAAAAACATCAGGCAAAAGGCAACGGCTTTGGCTATGGCCTGGTAGACCCAACCAATCCGGCAAGCGTGGCAAGAACGCTTTCGGCTCGTTATTACAAAGATGGCGCCGAAATTCTTATCGATCGCGGCTGGGATAAAGCGCTTGGCGAACGGGATTTTAATGATGCGGAAAACCAGGTATGCCGCCCACGTCGTTTAACGCCGCGAGAATGCGCCCGCCTGATGGGGTTTGAGACGGCAGGGGGAAAACCTTTCCGCATTCCGGTTTCGGACACTCAGGCCTATCGCCAGTTTGGCAATTCGGTAGTGGTTCCTGCCTTTGGTGCCGTAGCGAAACTGCTGGAAGAGAAGATTGGGCAGGCGGTGAAAAAACGCTAAACGGAGAGAAAGATGGCTGACGTACACAGTAAAGCCGTGCGCAGCAAAAATATGCGCGCCATTGCCACACGAGATACGGCCATCGAAAAGCGTCTGGCGGGATTGCTTACTGAATGCGGATTTGAGTTCCGCGCGCAGGACGAGCAGCTCGCCGGCCGCCCCGACTTTGTTATCGATAATCACCGCTGCATTATCTTTACCCACGGCTGCTTCTGGCATCATCACAACTGCTACTTGTTCAAAGTGCCCGCCACGCGCACTGAATTCTGGCTTGAGAAAATCGGCAAGAACGTTGAGCGCGATAAACGCGATATCCGGCGTTTGCTAGGGAAAGGCTGGCGCGTGCTGCTGGTCTGGGAGTGCGCGCTAAGAGGGCGTGAGAAGCTCAGCGATGGGGCGTTAACGGAAAGGCTGGAAGAGTGGATTTGCAGCGGGGGGCATCATGCGCAGATTGATACGCTCGGTATCCATGAGCTTAATGACGACGGGTGGCAAACGCCACCCGCTGGCTGATTACTTCTCTGTTTCACACGCTCTTACCACCGGCTTTGGGGGCAGCAGGTATTTCCCAAGCGTCACCAGCACCACCGCGAAGATAATCACGCCCAGCGCCAGCCATTCGATTGAAGAGAGGCTTTCGCCGGCAAATCCCGTCCCCAGCAGCACGGCCACTACGGGGTTAACGTAGGCGTAGCTCGTGGCTACCGCAGGCGCGACGTTGCGGATGAGGTACATATAAGCACTGATGGCAATAATCGAGCCGAACAGCGCCAGATAGCCTACCGCCAGCAGGCCCGCGGCCGTGGGCATGGCGCTCAGGCGCTCGCCCGTGACCGCAGAGGCGCAAAGCAGCACGATACCGGCGGCAAGCATTTCAATCGCACCGGCCATCAGCCCGCTCGGCAGCTCGATACGCGAGCCATAGACCGAGCCAAAAGCCCAGCTCAGAGAACCAATCAGAATAAGTCCTGCGCCCCAGGGGTTGCCGCTCAGGTTTCCGCCGCTATTAAGCAGCACTATCCCCGCCAGGCCAATGGCGATACCCAGCCATTCAAGCTTGCGCGTCGGGATGCCGAACAGGCGGCTAAAGCACAGGGTAAACAGCGGCACGGTGGCAACCATCACCGCCGCAATACCGGAAGGAACGTGCTGGTGTTCCGCAACGGTCACAAAGCCATTGCCCACGGCGAGCAGCAGCACGCCAATCAGGGCGGCATTCAGCAGCGGCTTTATTGCCGGCAGTTTATGGCCCCGCAAAAGCAATACGCTCAGCAAAAGCACGCCGGCGCTGGTAAAACGCACGCCTGCCATCATAAACGGCGGCCAGCTTTTCACCCCGATAGCGATAGCAAAATAAGTGGATCCCCAGATGATATACAGAGCAAAAAGCGCTGCTATCAGCGGTAAGAGTTGACCTGAACGAACGCGCATACTTCCTCACGACCTGACGGCGACAGGCTTAATAGTTAACGTTAAAACTATCAGCCTGGCGAGTATTTTAATTGTTATTGTTTTGTTAATTTGCGTTGACATATGACTTTAATTTTCGCGCGCCGGGTTTTGCTCCATACTAAAAAGCAACGTAACGAAAAAGGATAACGATTTTGGCCGGAAGTAGCTTATTAACGCTCCTTGATGATATTGCCACGCTGCTGGACGATATCTCAATGATGGGCAAGGTAGCGGCAAAAAAAACCGCTGGCGTGTTAGGGGATGATTTATCGCTCAATGCTCAACAGGTTTCGGGGGTGCGCGCTAACCGCGAACTGCCGGTGGTATGGGGAGTCGCAAAGGGATCTTTTCTCAACAAACTTATCCTGGTGCCGCTTGCGCTTGCCATTAGCGCTTTTGCGCCCTGGGCTATCACGCCGCTATTAATGGTTGGCGGCGCGTTCTTATGTTTTGAAGGCGTCGAGAAGGTGGTTCACAGTTTTCAGGCCCGTAAACACAAGGAAACGCCGGAAGAAAAGAAGGCTCGCCTGGATGCCATCGCCTCGCAGGATCCGATGATTTATGAAAAGGATAAAGTTAAGGGCGCCATACGTACCGACTTTATCCTCTCGGCGGAAATTGTCGCTATTACGCTGGGTATCGTGGCGGATGCGCCGCTGCTGAATCAGATTGTGGTGCTTGCAGGTATCGCTATTTTAGTCACCGTGGGCGTATATGGCCTGGTGGGGGTGATCGTAAAGATTGACGATTTAGGCTACTGGCTGGCTGAGAAACGCTCGCAGATTGCGCAGGGGCTGGGTAAAACGCTGCTGGTGCTTGCGCCCTGGCTGATGAAGTTTCTTTCTATTGCCGGCACGCTGGCGATGTTCCTTGTTGGCGGTGGGATCCTGGTTCACGGCATTCCTGCTTTACACCACGCGATTGAGCACTGGGCGGAAAAGGCTGGCGGAGTGGTTCATTTGCTTGCACCGACGCTTGTTAATATGGTGCTCGGCTTTATTGTCGGCGCGGTAGTTTTAGCGGCTGTAAACGGAATAAACCATCTGCGTGGCAGGGCTGTACATTAAGAATTTGCATAAATTTGCGCCAGGGGCCGCGCAGAAATGCTGCTTTTTGACTATAACTGTAAAAGTTTTCACCCCTGATACCGGAGGCAGTTATGGTCTATGTGGTCAGCGATGAAGTTCAGCCTAAGAATGGTGGCCCAAGGATGATCGTTACCGGATTTTCCAGCGGCATGGTGGAGTGTCGTTGGTATGACGGTTATGGCGTACAGCGCGAGGCTTTCCGTGAGGATGACCTGGCGCATACCCGGGAGGAGAGGGGGCCGCTACAAGGATGAAGGTGAAAATACCCGGCAACTGCCGGGTATTTTTATATCGGCTGTGCGAACTAAGGCCGGTTAGCGGGACGGAATAAAGTAGTCCAGTCCTTCCTTCCAGCCCTCCGGACCATAGTGAAGGCTATGATAAACCCGGGCGGGATCGTCATTACGCAAAACAACGGGCTCACGGCTATAACCTTTTACCACCACGGCGTAGTCGACGTTATCAAGCAGCAGGGCGGCATGCGGGCCGTCGCCAAGGCCGATTGTCGTATAGGTTTTACCCTCGTTTTGCTGGTAGCGCTGATACAGCCAGCGCAAAGCCTCGCCTTTATCGCCCTGTACGCCCGAGACATGCCAGAAGCGTCCGCCCTGCACCAGCATCAGGCCCAGTTCAGCGAGGCGTTCGGCAAAAACGCTGAACATCTCCTGGGAGTCGCGCCAGATAAAGGCTTCGGAGGCCTCGCGCAGCCGCGCCAGAGCGGCCTGTTTATGCGTTAACCCCGTCCATTCGCTCAGGGTGTTTTCATCCACATCCGCAAAGCAGGTGAACTTAAAGCCGTACCCGTCGCGCAGATTATTAAGCATCACCATAAGTTCATCGTGATGAATGCCTGCAATTCGTCGCGGAAAGCTGTCGCTTTCCTTCCAGCGTGCGTCCAGTTGTACGACCGCGCCGCCTTCAGCGATAAACGCTTGCCCGACAATGCCCAGTTCTTTTTGCCATTCAATAATCTCTGCGGCGCTTTTATTGCTGCACAGCACCAGGGGAATGTCCCGCTGCCGGAGCACACCGAGCCAGCCGCTCGCGGCTTCCCAGCGATAGGTGTGATAGTCCAGCAGCGTACCGTCAAGGTCAGAAACAATAAGCAGCGAGTCGTGCAAATGTGGCATCGGGAGCCCTCGTTAGGATTAATCTTAATTGCAAGCCGGCGATCATCGCTTCGGTAAGTGGGTATCGTTACCGGAATGCTGATGCCGCCGGGGGTGGATGCAAGAAAGTTGTGATGAATATATTGAATGCAAATTATTCACCCAGAAAATATATTCTTGTCTTACAAAAATTTTGCCGTAATGTGGTTACCGACGTCAGATTTCCTGATGTAGCGAATTTCAAATGCTTCTTGCATGAATCATGCTTTTACATCCCGGCTCCCCGGCCGGGATGCTTTTTTATCTGTTCACTTCACCGACGCTGAAATCATGGATATCCAGCTCAAAGGCTTCCGCAAGCTCAGTGTAGGTGTGCCACGTTCGTCCATCGACGCTGACCCGATGCGGATCTTCTTCATTATCCGCACGCTTCACCTCGCTCTCACTGATTTCATTGATCGCCGCCAGCAGGGCATCGACGTCAATCTTCTCCTCCCGATGCGCCGTTTCGCTAAACGCTTTTGCGGTCTTCATGCCTCACCCTCCTGCAAATCGCCAGCCTTAAGTATAGACGGCTTAACAAAATGCTTTGGCCGGGCTTGTGCCCGATGCGAATGCGTCGTTTTTGATCTACACTGGCACAAAGAATCTGGAGGATTTTGGTATGAATATCAACGATCGCGTTACCGTCAAGACCGATGGCGGCCCTCGTCGTTCTGGCGTGGTACTGGCCGTGGAGCAGTTCAGCGAGGGGACGATGTACCTGGTTTCCCTTGAGGATTATCCGCTGGGAATCTGGTTCTTTAATGAGATGGGGCATCCGGACGGGATTTTTGTTGAGCAACTGGAGCAGTAAGTTTTGCAGGTCGGGTAAGCGTAGCGCCACCCGACATCATCCGGTGGATGGCGCTGCCGCTTATCCGCCCTGCGACAAAAGAGCAGAAGCCAATCGCTGGAGTTAACGCAGGTTTACAAAGATGCCGTTGGTGACATTATCGGTCAGCCGTACCACATGATATATCACCTGCTTATTATGCGTTTTTATTTTGCGCTTAATATTACCTTTATGTGACGATACCGTTTTGGCCTTAATATTCATTTGATCGGATATCTGGATTGTACCCTGGCCGGACATCCACATTTTCAGCATGCTCGATTCGGTGCGACTCAATGAAAGCGTAGGTAAATTAATATGGCCGATGCACTGCGCGTTTTTTGCCAGATATTCTTCGAGAATATCGTCCAGCGATTCAGGTTTAATGGATTTTGAACTGATAAGAAGATTATTTCTGACCAGCAGATACTCATCAAAATGAATATTAGCGATAGCCATGAATACCAGAAACAGGGTGCCGGGATGCTGATTAATGATCTGCTTAATACGCTGACTGCTTTGCGGGTCGTGAATAAAGCAGTCTTCATTAATAAACACCACGCTTGGGGCCTGTGACTGACATGCCTGAGCCAGCTCTTCTACACTTTGCACATCGGTAATTTGTCGTTTTCTTATCCCGCGGCTAGCCAGATAGCCGGTCAACCCCAGTCGAGTGTAACTGCATAAGTCCATTATAATCGTTGACATAGCAAACCCTCACTAAGTGTATTCTCCGAACAGCTACGATTGAGCAGGCCGCTGCGTTGCGCGCCTCCCATGACGAAACTATCCCTGCCAGCACTTCCGCACACCTCCTGCCAGCAAGCTAAAAATGGCGGGGGAAAATGCTTTCCTGCCATTGGCAAAAGGCGCGGATAAACGATGCTACGGAAGTATTTTCAGGCGGGATTACTATCCCGTAAAGTTATGTATAATTTGCCAGGAATGTTCTCAAAGTAAAGTAAATGTTGCGAACTGTGAGATAAGTAAAAACTTATATCCTGCGGCAGCGTTATCCTGGTGGATGTTATTTGAAATACTTTTTAGGAATATCCTCAAAGAGGCCCTACAGAGAAAGCGGTTAATTCCCCGGAATTTCACTCACTATATCCGCCAGCAAATCAAAAATCTCACTAAATAAATGTTCAGCGAAGGGGGCAATCAGCGGCATCAGCGCGGCCATAACCAGCATGCCAATGGAGAGGGTGACCGGGAAACCAATCACAAATACGGAAAGCTGCGGCGCCATACGGTTTAGCAAACCCAGCGCGATATTCAGCGTCAAAAGAAGGGTGATTAAGGGCAGGGCAAGCATCAGCCCATTAAGGAAAATCAGCCCGCCCGCGCGGGTAAGCGCCATAAATACGTTGCTGTTAATCACCTCGCCGCCAATCGGCAGGGTGTGAAACGTATCCACCAGCATTGAAATCAGCCATAGATGGCCGTTAAACGTCAGGAACAGCAGCATCGCCAGCATATCCATAAAGCGCGCCAGCACGGGCATGTTCAGGCGGCTGCCGGGATCGAAGAAGGTGGCGAAGGACAGCCCCATTTGCAGCCCGATAAGCTCTCCTGCGGTACGAATCACGGCAAAGGCGAACTGCATAGTGAAGCCCAGCATAATGCCGATTAAAATTTGCTGCGCCGCAAGCCAGAATCCCGCGGCGGAAAAAATAGTTACGCCGCTCATGGGAAGCGTGGGGGCGACTATCCAGGTAATCATTAGCGCAAGGCCGATTTTTACCTTTTTCGAAATAGAACGTTCGCTGAGAATAGGGGCTGTGCTAATGAGCGCCAGGATGCGTATAAAGGGCCAGAAGCCCATGCTCAGTAAATGCAGCCACTGGTCGCTGTCAACGTGGATCATCCAATCATCGTCGGCAAATTGGTGAGCAGCGTGCGCATATAATCGAGCAGCAGATTGAGCATCCACGGACCCGCCACAATCATGGTGACAAACACGGCGAGGATTTTTGGAATGAACGACAGGGTCATTTCGTTAATCTGCGTAGCCGCCTGCAGCATGGAGATAATCAGGCCGGTCACCAGCGCGACCAGCAGCAGCGGTGCCGCGAGCGCCAGGGCGACTTTCATCGCCTCGGTGCCCATCATCATGACCGATTCAGGAGTCATCTTTTTGCCTTAACTGTAGAAGCTTTGCGCAAGCGAGCCGACCAGCAGCTGCCAGCCGTCAACCAGCACGAAGAGCATAAGCTTGAAGGGCAGGGCAATGGTTGCCGGCGGCACCATCATCATCCCCAGCGCCATCAGCACGCTTGCCACCACCAGGTCGATTATCAGGAACGGAATAAATACGGTGAAGCCAATCTGGAAAGCCGTCTTCAGCTCGCTTGTGACATAAGAAGGCAGCAGTATGCGCATTGGCACCGCTTCCGGGCCTTCCATTTCCGGCGTGTTAGCAAGCCTGGCAAACAGGGCCAGATCCGCCTGACGCGTCTGCCGCAGCATAAACTCGCGCAGCGGCTGGGCGCCCTTTTCAAGCGCCTGCGGCATATCAATTTTGTTTTCACTAAACGGCTGGTATGCGTCGGTATAAATCTTGTCGAACACCGGCGACATAATAAAGAAGGTCAGGAACAGCGCCAGGCCCAGCAGCACCTGGTTTGGCGGTGCGGAAGGCGTTCCAAGCGCGTTTCGCAGCAGGCCGAATACGATGATGATGCGCGTGAAGCTGGTCATCATCAGCAAAATAGCGGGCAGGAAGGTCAGCGAGGTGATAAACACCAGCGTCTGCACCGGCAGCGACCAGCTCTGGCCGCCGTTTGCCATCGGCTGGCTGACAAGGCCCGGCAGCTGCGCCAGCGCCTGCGGCGTGACAAACAGCAGGCTGACCAGAAGGCCCATTAACGAGAAGGAGAGAAAACGTTTCATCAGGCTTTCCCGTTACGTTTAAGCAAATTTTTCATCAGGCTCTGGAAATCCGCCTGGGCAGCAGGCTCGGGATCGACGCTTGCCGGCGCGGGAGGGAGAGTATGTAAATGGGTGATTTGCGTAGCGGTAACGCCCAGCACAAGGCGGGCGTCTTCCACATCCACAACCACAACGCGTTCGCGTGGGCCAAGGTTACAGCTGGCGCTGATCTTAAGCCCCTTTGCGCCACCGGTTCTGCCGGACAGGCCAAAGCGTTTAGCCAGCCATGCCGCCAGCAAAATAAACAAAATGATTGCCGTTAATGCGCCGCTCACCTGCACTAAAGGCGAGCCGGTACTGACGGCGGGTTGCTGTACGGTGGTCTGGGTTTTCATGCTGTTAACGGCTCAGGCGGCGCATACGTTCCGATGGCGTAATGATATCGGTGATACGCACGCCGTATTTATCGGCCACCACCACGACTTCACCCTGGGCAATCAGATAGCCGTTGATCAGAATATCCAGCGGCTCGCCGGCCAGGCCTTCAAGCGCCACCACCGACCCCTGCGACAGGCGCAGCAGCTCTTTGATGGTCATGCGGGTACGGCCCAGCTCCACGGTCAGCTTGACCGGGATATCCATAATTAAATCGATGTCCTGCATCGAACCGACTACGTCGCTGCCTTCAAGCGCGCGGAACACGCTATCGGCGCTGCTTTTGCTGGAGACTTTTTGTTCGTTCAACGCATCAGCCCACAGATCGTCCACGGAGCCTGCATTGTCGTCGGACGGTTGATTAGTATCACTCATTTGGGCTGTTCCTCATTCAGCGAATTCAGTATCGGGTTGATCAAGTGTTCGACGCGCAAGGCGTACTGGCCGTTTAGCGTGCCGTATTGACTGGTCAGCACCGGTACACCATCGACATGCGCGAGAATGCGATCCGGCTTGTCGACAGGCAGCACGTCGCCAGGTTTTAGTTTTAGTATTTGTGACAGCCTGAGCGGGATATCGGCGAAGTTCGCCACCAGTTCCAGCTCAGAATGCTGCACCTGGCGCACCAGGGTATCGCGCCAGCTTTGGTCTTCCTGACGGGAGTTTTCCAGCGGCGGGTTCACCAGCAGTTCGCGCAGCGGTTCAATCATGCTGAACGGCAGACAAATATTAAATTCGCCGGTCAGGTTGCCAATTTCCACATGGAAAGGCGTGTTCACCACGATGTCGTTTGGCGACGTCGTGATGTTGGTAAATTTCACCTGCATTTCGGAACGCACGTATTCCACATCAAGCGGATAAATGGCCTTCCAGGCGTCGCTGTATGCTTCCAGCGCCAGCTTCAGCATGCGGTTGATGACGCGCTGTTCAGTATGGGTAAACTCGCGGCCTTCAACTTTCGTCGGGAAGCGGCCGTCGCCACCAAACAGGTTATCCACCGCAATAAACACAAGGCTTGGCGAGAAGACGAACAGGCCGGTGCCGCGCAGCGGTTTTAAGTGCATCAGGTTGAGGTTGGTTGGCACCGGAAGGTTACGCGCAAACTCATGATAGGGCTGAATGCGGATCGCGCCGACGGTAATATCCGGGCTACGACGCAGCAGGTTAAACAGCCCCATACGGAACTGACGAGCAAAACGTTCGTTGATAATTTCCAGCGCCTGCAGGCGTTCACGCACCACGCGGCGCTGGGTATTAGGATCGTAGGGGCGAATGTCGGTTTCACTAACTGCCCCGGCAGTCGGTTCGTCGCTGCTGTCGGCGTCGCCGTTTAGCAGCGCATCGATTTCAGCCTGTGAAAGAATACTGTCGCCCATGATCTACCGCAAAATAAAGGCGGTATACAGCACGTCGCTGACCACCTGTTGAGGTTGACCGGCAACCAGAGGCGGCGCCAGCGTATTTTTAATTGCCTCTACCAGCTTCTGCTTACCTTCATCGGTGGCAAGGGCAGTCGCATCCTGGCGGGAAAACAGCAGCAGCAGGCGGCTGCGCACTTCCGGCAGGAACTCGCTCAGGCGCTGGCGAGTCGCGTCATCTTTCAGGCGCAGGGTGATGCCGACATACAGCACGCGATCCGCATCGCCAAGATTGACGGTAAAGGTATCCAGCGCAAAAAAGACCGGGGCGGGCGGCGGCTCTGGCTTATCAGCCTGGGCGCTGACGGGGTGTTGCTGCATCCGCCAGTAGCTGTAGCCTGCGGTGGCGCATGCGGCGAGTGTTATCAGGACCAGTAAAGGCATCCAGATGGAGCGCTTGCGGCCTTTGGTCTGAGCGATGTCAGTCATATAACGCTTTATTCCTGTATCGATACTGCTTTATGGAGCGATTATCCCGCGTCGCCCCGGCATCAAAGCCTGGAAAACACGGGATATTTGTTGTTACCTCTGCCGTTTACGCCTTATGACAATCGTCAGGCGAAGATATCGACAGCGTTATTGCCTGAGGCAAGGCGCTGTACGCTGGCAGGAACGGCGAGGGTTTCAGCCTCGCCGCCTAAAGAGGGGAAGCTGTCCGCGGAGCGTTGCGACGGCTGTTGCTGCTGGCCCGACTGCTGCTGTTGCTGAGCAAAACTTTCGCTGCTGATGCTGCTTTGACCGAGCTGAATTCCGCTTTCCGCAAGGGCCGTGCGTAACGCAGGCAGCGTCGCTTCGAGTGCCGCTCGCACGTGGCTGTGCGGAGAGGTCATCTGTAGCTGGGCCTGGTTATCGTCAAGCTTGAGGCTAATCTGGATTTGACCCAGGTCTTCCGGGTGCAGACGCAGCTCGGCGCTTTGCTGGCCTTGACGGGTGAACAGCGTAACGTGCTGGCTCACCGCCTGCTGCCACTCCTGGCTTCCCAGTTGAGCGCTGATTTGCGGCGCCACCGGCGTTGCGATATGCGTACTTAACGGCGTGCTGACCGTTGCGCTGCTGATGGTTGGCGTACTGACCGTCGGCGTGGTGTTATTGCTGATAGCGCTTTCGCGGCTGTCTTTATCAACGGCAACGGTCGGAAGGACGCCGTCATCGGCTAGCTGATTTGCTACCGGTGCCCCGGATTTAGCAGCAAAGGTTGAGTCGGCCGTCTGGGCTTTTCCAGCAACGCTCAGGCTGTCATCGCTGCGGACAGCCGTGGTTTTTTGCTGCACGCCGCTCGCCAGTAACGTGCCGAGCGGCGAGGTTTCAGCAGTATCTTTACCTGCTGCTGAGGAGGCAAGCGTTGCGCCAGGCGTTGCGGTATTCTGCTGTGGCAGCATGGCGAAGAGCGCGCTCAGCGCCTGCATATCAGCGGCGTTCAGCTCGCGTGTGCTCTCTTGCCCCCCAACGCGCTGTCCGGTTTTGTCCGCTGCGGCGGCTTTACCCACGTTTGCCAGCAGGGTGGAAAGCGCTTCAGGCTCGTCCATATCCAGTTTATTAAGCAAATCTGCGAGCTTTGTTTTGCCCGCGGCGAGATCCTGCGCGCTAAGCTTCTGGCCCGTTGTTTTGTTAAGCGTGGCACTCAGCGACAGCGTTTTACCGTCTTCAGGAGCGACCAGGCCCGGCAGCGCCTTGCTGAATAAATCCAGAAAACCTTCGCCGAGGCCTTTTTCGTCCGAGGCCGCTGCGGCGTTAGTCAGGCCACCGTCGGTATCGGCGGTTACGTTTAACAGGGGCAGTTTGATCATTCGCCTTTCCTCAGTGTCGCCCGCTGGGCATATTCATCCATCTGTTTCTGATCGAGCCGGTTTTCCGCAAGCAGCATCTCGGTGGCTTTACGGTCGCGCAAGGTCTGCCAGGCCTGCAATCTTTTCTGTTTTTCCTGCCAGAAGTTCAGCGCCTGGTCGACCTTGCTGGTCCACGCACTGAGCTGCTGACGGTGCTGATCTATGGCTTTTTCGAGCGTCTGGATAAACTGCTGGTAGTTTTGCCAGCGGGTGCTTGCAATCCCCTGGCTCATGGTATTGTTCAGGTTAGTGCTGTACTCAAACTGATAGTTAATCAGCATGTTGAGCTGCTCTTCCGCCTGTTGAAATCCTTTGCGCATTTCGCCTAACCGTAGCGCCGCGTTCTCCACCTCTTTCTCGGCGAGATCGTGTAGCGTTTCCAGTGCTGTGCTTTGGCCCATAGTTACCTCTCATCAAACCGTTGGGAAGATAAGTTCCAGCGCCGCGCAGGCGTCTTCCCAGCCGCTGCGTTCAAAAATCCCCTGCTGTAAAAAAGCTTCCAGATGCGGCCAGAGCACAATGGCTTTGTCGAGCATCGGATCGCTGCCTTTGGCATAGGCGCCAACGCTTACCAGGTCGCGGTTACGCTGGAAGCTGGATAACAGCTGTTTAAAATTGCGCACTCGCGCATAGTGCCCATCGGTTATCAGCGAGGTCATGGCACGGCTAATCGAGGCTTCGATATCAATCGCCGGGTAATGGCCCGCCTCGGCGAGACGACGCGAGAGCACGATGTGCCCGTCAAGAATGGCGCGCGCTGAATCCGCAATCGGGTCCTGCTGATCGTCCCCTTCGGTCAGCACGGTATAAAATGCGGTGATCGAGCCGCCGCCGTGAATACCGTTACCGGCACGTTCCACCAGCGCCGGCAGCTTGGCGAACACGGAAGGCGGGTAGCCCTTGGTTGCCGGCGGCTCGCCGATGGCCAGCGCGATTTCACGCTGCGCCATGGCATAGCGGGTGAGGGAGTCCATAATCAGCAGTACGTGCTGGCCACGATCGCGGAAGTCCTCGGCGATGCGCGTGGCATAGGCTGCGCCCTGCATACGCAGCAGCGGTGAAACATCCGCAGGTGCGGCAATCACTACCGAACGCGCGCGGCCTTCCGGGCCAAGAATGTTCTCGATAAAATCTTTTACTTCACGGCCGCGCTCGCCAATCAGCCCCACCACAATCACGTCGGCCTGGGTGTAACGCGCCATCATGCCCAGCAGCACGCTTTTACCAACGCCGGAGCCCGCGAAGAGCCCCATACGCTGTCCGCGTCCGACGGTCAGCAGCGCATTGATTGGGCGCACGCCGACGTCGAGCACATGTTCGATGGCGGTACGCTGCAATGGGTTAAACGGAGCGGCGCCCAGCGTGCCCCAGGAGGTTGTTTCTGGCGCAGGCAGGCTGTCGAGCGGGCGACCGCTGCCGTCCAGCACGCGGCCAAGCAGAGCCGGGCCGAGCGGCAACTGCTTGCCGTTGTTTGCGCCGTCTTCACCTGATGAGCGCGCGTAAACCCGTGCGCCGGGCAAAATACCTTCCACTTCTTCAAGCGGCATCAAAAACAGTTTCTGGCCGTTAAAGCCAACGACTTCGGCTTCCACTTCACGGCTGTGCTGCTCAATAATGCAGGTTGCGCCGAGCGGAAGCTGTAAACCGGTGGCTTCCAGCACCAGGCCCGTGGCGCGGGTCAGGCGGCCATAGCGGCGCACGGCGGGTAATTTCGCCATGCGTTCTTCAAAGCTGTCCAGCGTATTAAGCCAGCGCGTTAACCGGGCGGTCATTACAGAACTCCCGGTGCGGCAAGGCGGCAGAGTTCCTGCCAGCGCGTGGCGACGCTCGCGTCCAGATCGCCCTCATCGGCGGAGACTTTACAGCCTCCCTGATGCAGGCTCGGATCGCCGCGTAAACGCCAGCCGTGCAGGCTTAGCGTCGCGCCCAGCATATCTTCAACGCGCTGCAGATCGTCCGGGTGCACGCGCAGCTGCGGCTTGCCGCTGAACAGCGGTTCCTGCTGCAACAGCCCCTGAATTTGTTTAATGAGCGCGGCGTTATCGATGCCCTGCGTATGGCCGATGACCTGGCGGGCCGCCTCAAGCGCCATTTGCATCAGGCGTGAGGCGATAACGCTGTCGAGCGCGTCGAGCGTGTGCTGGAATTCGCTGACGAGCTGCTGCATGCGGGCATGAACGGGGGCCTGCTGCTGCTTAGCCTCGTTGATGCCCTGTTCAATCCCCTGCTGAAAGCCAGCCTTGCGGCCTTCTTCAACGCCTTTGGCGTGGCCTGCAGCGTAGCCCTCTGCGTGGCCCTGCTCGTGCGCCTGCATCTGCATCATCGCCAGCTTTTGCTGTAAATCCGGCTCGCTTTCTACGGCAGGCTCTTCTGCGGCGATCTCCTGCGGCATCAGGCTTTCAAACACCGCGCCTGAGGCCGGTGCCAGATCGTCCGGCGTCCAGATTTTCCAGGGCAGCGAGTTAGACATAGGTATCCTCGCTGGTGCCAATTACCATCTCGCCGGTTTCGGCCAGACGACGAACAACAAGCAGGATGGCTTTCTGTTCGTTCTCCACCTGAGACAGGCGAACCGGGCCACGGTTGGAGAGGTCGTCGCGCAGGATATCGGCTGCACGCTGCGACATATTGCGCAGGAACTTCTCGCGCAGCGGCTGTTCTGCCCCTTTGAGCGCGATCAGCAGCGACTCGGATTCCACTTCCTGCAGCAGGCGCTGGATGCTGCGATCGTCCACTTCGACAAGGTTTTCGAACAGGAACATCTCGTCGATGATTTTCTGTGCCAGCTCGCCGTCGAAGTCGCGAACCGCGGTAATAACCGCTTCTTCCTGCTGCGTTTTCATCAGGTTGATAATTTCCGCAGCGGTTCTCACGCCGCCCATTTTGCTGCGCTTGAGGTTCTGGCCGTCGAGCAGGTTGTTGAGCACTTCTGTCAGTTCCGCCAGCGCCGCTGGCTGCACGCCGCCAAAGGTAGCGATACGCAGCATGACGTCGTGGCGCAGGCGCTCGTCGAACAGCGCCAGGATATCGGCTGCCTGAGCACGTTTGAGGTGCACAAGAATGGTGGCGATGATCTGCGGGTGCTCGTCGCGGATAAGGTCTGCCGCGCTCTGCGGTTCCATAAAGTTGAGCGTTTCCATGCCCGAGGTGGTTTCGCGCGTTTCGAGAATATCTTCCAGCAGGCTTGAGGCACGTTCTTCGCCCAGCGCTTTGACCAGCACCGAACGCAGATAATCGTTGGCGTTGATGGAGAGGGCCGCGAACTGCTCCGCTTCCTGCTCAAATTCGGCCAGCACGTCGGTCAACTGCTTATTGGAGATCTGGCGAATGTTCGCCATTGCCGCACTCACGTGCTGCACTTCTCGCGGGCTGAGATGCTTGAATACCTCGGCCGCGCGGTCTTCGCCGATGGTCATCAACAGAATGGCGCTCTTTTCGGTGCCGGTAATACTCATAGTTCGTTACTCATCCATTGGCGAATAACCAGCGCAACGACGCGCGGATCGTTATCAGACATATCGCGGATACGCTGGCTCATGACTTCGGCGCTCAGACGCTGATTAGCTTTACGCTGTTGCTGCTGTTCGTCTTTGCTGAGGCGGACGGACACGGCTTCGTCTTCTTCTTCACGCACGCGCTGGGCTTCAACCTGGGCCTTGAGAATTTCAGTTTTGCGCTGTAGCTGTGGGCGAATAGCTTTACGCCACAGCAGCCAGGCGACAATCAGCACCAGCAACCAACGGCCCGCCGAGAGCAGCAGGTCGAAGAACGACTGCTGTTGCCAGAACGGCAGCTCGCCGCTGGTTTCTTCGCTTGCGGTAAACGGTGAATTCACCACGTTGAGCGTATCGCCACGCTTTTCTGAATACCCCATTGCTTCACGCGTCAGGTCTTCGATTTGCTTGAGCTGATCGTTAGTCAGCGGCAGCGGCTTGCCGTCGGCCAGCTGGCGGTAGTTCACTACTACCGCAACGGACAGGCGTTCAATATCGCCCACGTTCAGCTTGGTATGGCGGATGGTACGGTCAACTTCGTAGTTGGTTGTTTCGTCTCGCTGGGTATTGCTGGAGCCGGTTTGCGAAGACGTTGAAGTAGACTGGGTCTGACCGGCGTTTGCCTGGTTTGTCTGATTAGTCTGGTTCGGCTGCGCCGGCGTGGTGATTGGCGCATTGTTTGGCGGAGCAGGCTGGTTAGTCAGCGCGCCCGGCACGCCGCCTGGGTTGCGGCCGTTAACCTGCTCGCTTTGGTTCAGCTGACGTGAACGAATCGCGGACTGCGACGGATCGCTATTCGGGCGATACTGCTCTTCGGTTTGTTCTTTATTGGCGAAATCAATCTGCGCGGTCACCTGGGCATGCACGTTGCCGTTGCCAACAATAGGGCCAAGGATAGATTCGATCCGACGCTGGTAGCGGTTTTCCACGTCGGCGGAATATTTAAGCTGCGCGTCGTTCAGGTCGCGTCCGGCGGTGTTGGACTGCGTCAGTAAATGGCCGCCCTGATCCACAAGCGTAACGTTACCCGGCGGCAGGCCCGCCACGGCGCTGGAAACCATATGCACAACGGCGCTGATCTGCCCTTCGTCAAGCGCGCGTCCTGGTTGCAGGCTCAGCGTAACGGAGGCGGAAGGGGATTTTTGTTCACGGACGAATAAAGAAGGTTTTGGCATGGCGAGGTGCACACGAGCGCTTTTCACCGGGCCGAGCGTTTCGATGGTGCGCGCCAGCTCGCCTTCAAGCGCGCGCTGGTAGTTCACCTGCTCGCTAAACTGGCTGATACCAAACTTTTCTTTGTCCAGCAGCTCAAAACCCACCGCGCCGCCTTTCGGCAACCCCTGCTGCGCAAGGCGCAGGCGCAGATCATAGACTTTATCGGCGGGGACTTCTATCGCGCTGCCGTTGTCGGAGTAGCGATAGGGAATATTCATCTGCGTCAGCTGGGTGACGATCGCGCCCCCATCCTGATCGGCAAGGTTGCTGTACAGCACTTTATAGTCAGGCTGTTTAGCCCATAAAGTTAAGGCCACAATAATGGCTATCGCCGCCGCGCCCGCGATGATTAAAGGGATTTTAGGGTTTGCGCGAATGCGGGTGAGCCATTCCTGAGCTTTATTTGGCGATGTTTGTGCCTGGGCTGCAGCAACAGTCATTGCGCACCTCGCGGCCTGGCATAGAGAGAATAATTCGTATAAAGAGTGAACAAAACGAGCTCCCGGGTCGACAAACACGACAAAAGTTCCAGATAGATGGCGCAGTCATTATTTTCTTTTCAGGAATTTTCGATGGCCGAATTAGCTCTATTTTTTGCACCTATTTAACGCCTTTATCCTATTGACAAGGTGATAATCTTGCCGCGTTCAATAAAACCGGGGCAGGAAAATGGCAATTCAGGGGATTGAAGGGGTTATTCAACAGCTGCAGGCTACCGCGCTTACCGCGGGCAACCAGGTGCAGAATAACGATGCAAAAGTGAGCTTTGCCGGCGAGTTACAGTCGGCGTTAGGCCGCATCAGCGATACGCAAAACGCGGCGCGTACGCAGGCTGAAAAATTCGCCCTCGGCACGCCGGGCGTGGCGCTAAACGATGTGATGGTCGATCTGCAAAAATCTTCAGTGTCATTGCAGATGGGGATTCAGGTGCGCAACAAGCTGGTTTCTGCCTATCAGGACATCATGAACATGCAGGTTTAGCGGGGTAAGCCATTTGATAAACAACTATCAGATGGCTTATGCACGGGAGCGGGCAGGGCGGCGTAACGGGCTTTGTTAGCCAGGGAGGGCTGAATCTGTCATAAACAGATCCCAACCGGTTACCGTATTCCAGTATTGCTTCTCTCGCTCCAGATCCAAAAGAACAAGCGCGTTTTCACTAAACCAGTCCTCAGGGAAGCGCAGCGTCCAGTGGTTATAATCCGTTTCCAGAATCAGCGACGCGGGCGTGGTTGTCGCCTGGCGCTGGTTATTGAGCAAGATCCCCAGGCGAAGAAGCTGGATAAGCGGCAAAAGCTGCTTTTTCTTATACAGCGTAAAATCCGGGATTTCTTCAAGCTTAAGCGCCTTGCGATGGAAGCGAACCAGCGTTGCCATGGCCTGTTGCTGTTCCTGGTTAAACCCCGGCAGGTTACTGTTATGCAGAATATAGGCCGAGTGGCGATGGCAGCCGCTGTGGCTAATGTTCAGCCCTACCTCATGCAGCAGCGCGCTCCAGCGTAACAGGTCGGCTAAGGGGGCAGAGGCGTATTTAGGGTTTTGCTGTTGCCATTGCTGATACAGACTGATGCTTGTGTTTAACACCCTCGTGGCCTGGTCGCGGTCAACGTTGTACTGATTGGCCAGGCTTTCGGCGGTACGGCTGCGAATATCCCTGTGCCGGAAACGGCCCTCCATTTCATACAGCACGCCTTCACGCAGGGCGCAATCAGAATAGCGTAATGCCTTAATCGACAGCGCGGTAAAAACGCCGATTAGGATAGCCAGACCGGGAATAAAAACGGGAACACGATCTTCGCTGAGGCCGGGCAGGCTGAGGCTGCTAACCTTTTTATATTCCAGCACCTTATCGCGCAGCATATGCAGGCGTGGCAGAGTAATAATGCCGTCTTTTTCGCCCATCGCCATTAGCACTTCGTGAATAGCTTTAATGCTGCCGGAGGTGCCCAGGGCTACGTCCCAGCCGTGGGTACGATACTGCGGGGCCAGGCTCTCAAGCTTTTGCAACGCCGCAATGCTGGCCCGGTTAAATTGCGACGCGCTGATTTCCCCGTCGGGGAAAAACGTTTTCGCAAAACTGACGCATCCCATGCGGCGGCTTTCCACAAGCGTGGGTTCAAAATTCTCGCCAATCACCATTTCCGTGGAGCCGCCGCCAATATCAACCACCAGCTTACGGCCTCTTTCGGGCTGCGTATGCTCAACGCCCATAAAAATGAGGCGGGCTTCTTCCTGCCCGGAAATAATCTCAATAGGGTAAGGAATAACTTTGCTGGCGCGTTTTAAAAAATCAAGCGCGTTAACGGCCTGGCGCAAAGTATGGGTGCCGACGATGCGAATATTGGCCGCCGTAAACCCCTGCAGGCGCTCGGCAAATAGAGCCAGGCAGGAGAGGCCGCGCTCCATGGCTTCATCAGACAGGTGGTTATTTTCATCCAGCCCGTCGGCCAGATGGATGCGCTGTTTAATCCGGCCAATAGGCTGTAAGGCACCGTCGACGACGCGAGCGATGACCATATGGAAGCTGTTAGATCCCAGGTCAATTGCCGCATATTCAGCTGGCCGGGACGTTTTCATTTTTATTGGCATATTTTATTCTGCTTGTTCTGATGATTTGATGTAATCATAAATCGCCAGCTGCGCACGAACTTTGCGGCGATTGCCTCGTGGGACATAGTGGTTATGCTGTTCTTTATCAATGGTGCGGGCTTTTACCGTGTCGCTAAATAATATATCGATAATATCTAGCATGTATTTTTTCAGACGCGGGTCCAGCAGCGGTGCGGCAACTTCAATGCGGAAATCAATATTACGGGTCATCCAGTCTGCGGAGGATATCCAGATATTGTCATCGCCAGCGTTTTTAAAGATGTAGATGCGGTCATGTTCCAGGAAACGGTCGACGATGCTGATTACATGAATATTATCGCTTATTCCCGGCTGCTGGGGGATGAGCGAGCACATGCCGCGCACCAGAATATTAACGGGCACGCCGCCCTGCGAGGCAGCGTAAAGCCGCTCGATTAAACCAGCGTCAACCAGGTTATTTAATTTAAGCGTAATACCGCAGGCTAAGCCTTTTTGCGCATTCGCGATTTCCCGATCGATGGCTTTATATAATAGCTGGCGTGAATTTTGTGGTGAAACCATCAGGTAATTGAAACGTACCGGGCGATAGGGGTTTTCAATAAAGTTAAAGACCTCACGCACTTCATTGGTGATGCGTTCATCAGCGGTTAACAAGGAATAGTCGGTATATATTCTGGCCGTCTTTTCATTAAAGTTACCGGTGCCAATATGGGCGTAACGCACAATCTTTCCGTCTTCAAGCCGTGAAATCAAAAATAGCTTTGAATGAATTTTCAGCCCCGGCACGGAGAAAATAACGTGCACGCCGGCTTCCGTCAGGCGCTTTGCCCAGTGAATATTAGCTTCTTCATCAAAACGCGCCTGCAGTTCCACCACCACGGAGACTTTTTTGCCGTTGTGCGCCGCGTGGATCATGGCATCGATAATGCGCGAGTTTTTGGCAACCCGGTAAATGTTGATGCGAATGGACAGCACGCATGGGTCAAATGAGGCCTGACGCAAAAGTTCCAGAACGTGCTCAAAGGTATGGTAAGGGTAATAAAGCAGGATGTCCCGCGCGCGAATAGCTTCGAAACCATTACGGAATTTATCAAACCCGGTGTGCCTTATGCTGGGTAAAGGCTTATTGACCAGCGCGCTGCGGCCTACGCTTGGGAAGCTGATAAAATCTTTAAAGTTATGGTAGCGCCCGCCCGGAATAATAGAGTCATAGTGGGAGATAGAAAGCGCTTTACACAGCATATCGACCATCGCATCCGGCATATCGCGCTGATAGACAAAACGCACCGGCTCTGCGGTTAACCTTTGTTTTAAGCTTGAGGACATTAACTCCAGCAGACTGGATTCCATCTCCTGGATAAGGTCATACTCTGCATCACGGGTCATCTTCATGGAATACGCGTTAAGGCTGTCGTATTCAAAAAAACCGTCAAAAATATTGGCTAAACAAAACCGTAAGACGTTATCAAAGAGGATTATCGGCTTTATGCGCCGTGGTTTTTCCGGCGGCAGGTTAATAAAGCGGGGGATTTTGTCCGATGGAATTTCCAGCAGCGAGTAGGTGATGTTTTCACCATGAATGATTTCAACCACCAGGTAGGTATAATCATCCTTCATAAACTGCACCAGATCGGTGTCCTGGTTAATGATGGTCGGCGTAATATACCTTCGCAGATCTCTTTCAAAGTAATTGTTTAGCCATACCTGCTGGTGCGCTGAAAGCTGTCTTTCATTAATTAAAAATATTTGCTTACGGGCCAGCTCAAATAATATTTCATTGTATAGCGTGTCAAAGTCGTTGCCGGTCTGAAGCACCTGGTCCTGTATCTTTTTTAGAAGCTTACGGGACGAGGAGTCAGAAAGCTGCTCTTCCTTAATGAGTATGCGGCGCTTTAATTCTGCGACCCGTACCTTATAAAATTCATCAAGGTTGCTGGAATAAATGCCCAGGAAACGCATGCGTTCGATCAGCGGGTTGCTTTTGTCCGCCGCTTCCTGCAGCACACGAGCATTAAAGGACAGCCAGCTTAACTCTTTTTCAATATACATACTTTCCTGCGTCATTAGGGCATCCCCTGCTGGTGTAACAACCTTGTGTACCGTGTTTTTTTGTAATGTCATATAATTTCGGAAGGCAATTAATTATTTAACGTGGTAGCGAGACTGTATTCGCTAATGTCATTTGTGGCAGTAAGGTTTAACGCTAATCACGCACCAGTTTACATATTATTTATGACATTTTTGTTTCGTTTTCATTTCACTTTTATTTCAATTTAAGAGCGTTAAATACATCTGGATTTTACTATTTTCGCATTGTATATTTCCTGCAAATTAATAAAAGGGGTTAATTATGACTACCGTTTCTCTTAATACCAGAATAACGCCAGAACTAAAGTCCACCCTCCAGCAGTACGCTGAAGCCAATAGCCTGACGATCAGCGCGGCAACCGAAAGCCTGCTGCTCGCAGCGCTTGAGTCGGCCGAAAAGCCCGATGCGCTCTCTGCCAAAGCCATTGATAGCCAGAACACTAAGGAAGAGACGCAGCCGCTCAGCGCGAAAGAGATCAACATGCTGCGCAAACTGTTGAAAAGAAAAAAATGAAACAGCACCCTGAAGCCGTCGCTACTTCTTATGAAGAAGCCTGTGAGCTACTGCGGGCCGGTTATGTGAAATCGGTTCGTCTGGCGTGGAATATTGGTGCGGACGAGTTTTTTAGCCTGGCGGAAGGATGGTGCGACGCCGGTGCCAAGATCAAAAGAGAAGATAATTTCTTTATTATTTCTATAAAAGGTTTTCCGATCCCGCGGCTGGATTAGCCTTACCCTGCCGTGTAGAGCGCATAAGCTTCTTATGGGCTTCCCTTATTATGCTTGCGAGATGCAATCAGCGTCTTAGTCATCCCCCTCAACCGGGAAGCCTGCCCGGCGGATGGCCTCTTTGCTGTCGTTAACGCCGTTGCCGTAAGCCGCATCAATTTCGCAGACCGGACTTGAGCCGCACGGCGGAAGGCGGACAGGCGTGGATAACCGCTTTTCTAAAGCTTCGATTTTTTGCCGCGCCATTAACAGTTCGCCCAGCGCCTGGTCACAGTGGGTAAGATGCACTCCGGCGGCTGTTTCACGCAGTGGATGCGCCTCTTGCCTGAGCCAGACCCGAATCTTTTCTATCTGCTTATTGCTCAGCTTGTTCATAAAATCCGGCCTTGAGGTGGATGGGCGCAAGCCTTAAACATCGCAAAACCCTGCGGGAGCGACCCGCAGGGTTAATTCGCTAGCGCTGAATTAAATAGCGAATCGTCGGGCCATCCTGCTGAATATCCAGCACGGTATAACCGTGGTTTCTGGCATCAAGCGGGATGTTGTTGATGGACTGAGGGCAGTCGCTGACCACCTCAAGGATCTGCCCTTTCTTTAACTGCGGCATGGCTTCAAGCGTGGCGACCGCCGGGTAAGGGCAGGGCTCCCCAACCATATCCAGACGAAAATCCGGTACGATTTGCTGACTCATACGTTCTCCTCAATGGCCCGACGCGGGGCATTACTCTTGCGGCTGAAAAAGCGCTTTTCCCAACCCACGAGTAGCACGAAGGCGGCCAGCAGCATTAAATAAGTGACCAGCAATCCGCCCAGCGGACCAAAGGTGTTTAACAGGTTAATTTTATCCCAACTGGTGGCGAGCGCAGGGGAGAGATCGTCCCAGTACCAGGCAAGGATAGTCGAGCCGATAACATTCCCAAGCCCGACCCACCAGTAGTGCACCTGGCCTTCAACGGCGCGGTACATCCAGCCGGTTTCGCAGCCGCCGGCTAATACAATGCCAAAGCCAAACAGCAGGCCGCCCAATACCGCATTCGGGCCGGCCCACATGATTTTTGCTTCAACGCCGAGCTGCACATAGCTGAAGATGCCGATGGCGCTTACGGCCATACCGAGAATAATAGCTTTTGCCATATGGGTGCGGCCGGTTATCCACATATCGCGAAAAGCCGAGGTAAAGCAGATTTGCGCGCGTTCAATCAGCAGGCCAAAACCTACGCCAAACAGCATCGCCAGCCCAAGCTTTGGCTGGTTCATGGCGGTCAGCGCGGCCCAGCCGATCATGCCGAAAAACACCAGCATGCCGATGCGGAAACGGCGTTTTGCCTGAGCAGGCTTTTGCGTTAACGGCGACGCGGCGGAGACTTTCTGCAGCTTAACCGGAATGCGGAACATCGGTAACAGCGTAAAGCGTGCGCCAAACCATGAGCCCAGCGCCGTTGCCAGCGCAAAGAACCAGGCATGAAGCGAGAACTGCGGAATACCGGTGAAAAATGCTGCCAGGTTGCAGCCCATCGCCAGACGCGCGCCGAAGCCGGCGATAATCCCGCCCGCTACCGCCTGAATGATACGGATGCGGTGCTGCGGCATGCGCAGCTTAACGTTATTGGCCCAGAGCGCTGCGGCAAAGCAGCCGCCAAACATGCCGATAATCATCATGCCGTCGATACGCGTCAGCGGGCTGCCGTCCAGATGGATGAGTTTGTAATATCCCCACTCTTCGGCGTGTACGCCCATAAGCTGCAGCAGTTGCCCGCCCCAGCGGGTAAATTCTCCCGTTACGGCCCAGAAGGTGCCGGTAATGCCGAAATAGTAGGTAGAAAGAATGCCGGCTGCGATAACCGCAGGCATCGGCGCCCAGAATTTGATGAGATAGTGCTGTTTAAAATGTTGCCAGGACATGTGCCGCCTCTGAACTCAGAAGGGGGTGAAAGAAGACGGCTATTAAATCATTTTTTCAAGCCCTGCCAAATGACCGAGCCAGCACATTGGGAAAACTTCATTTTTTAATGATTTTCGTCAAACAAGCAGGCGGTTGGGCTTAGCCATTACGGAGTACGACGGGCGGCCATTATTGTTTCTGTTTCCTTTGCAACACTGGCAGGCTAAATGCTTTAATGCCAAAATTATTTTTTCTCCGCAGTCAGGATAGACGATGAAGAAGATTGCAGTTTTAGCAGCGCTGTTGGCCTTAAGTGGTTGTGTGCAGGTTGATGATTATCGGAAAGTGGTGAAGGCTCCGGCGCCCGCCGGGCTTGCGGGTTACTGGCAGTCCGAAGGGCCGCAAAGCGAGATGGTTAGCCCGGAGGCGATTGCCACGCTTGTGGTCACGCCGAAAGGGGATACGCTCGACTGCCGTCAGTGGCAGCGTGTCATTGCTGTGCCGGGCAAACTGATGCTGCGTTCTGATTCACTGTATAACGTCACAGCAAAGCGTGAGATTTATGACGTAGAGCTTGAAGGCGATACGCTGGAGTACGCCGGTATGACGCTTAAACGCGTGGAGCGCCCAACCCAGGAATGTGCGGACTACCTCGAAAAAAATCCCCTTACCACACCGCTTCGCTAACCTTCGGCTTCCCCTGAGCCAGCACATGTGCTCAGGGGATATGCTCCCATGCTTCCCGCAGCCTACTGCATTCGCCTGCGCCGTAACGCCAGGAGAGGGTTAACGGAGATGCCATGCACTATTACGCTTGCCACCACCAGCGTCAGCGCGCAGTCCATCATATAGTTAGCCTCGTCGCCGCGCATGCCGTGCATCCAGGCGAAAGCGATGTAGTTCAGGCTTCCGATACCGCGTATACCAAGCCAGCTAATAGTTATACGCTGATACGCAGGCGCTGAAACTCCCCATGTCACCGCATACACCGCCAGCGGACGAATGATGACAAAGAGCAGCGCCGCCATCAGCAGCCCGTTGGGCTGCCAGTGCTGCGCAAGGGTAATGCCCAGGATGATGATCAGCGCAGCGGCAAAAAGGCGCTCGACGGTATCGCCAAACGACAGGGCGTCACCAATCACAAGCCCCATTGCTTTTACGCGGGTGGTTTCTGCAAATTCGTGTCTCTGGTGCGGGTTAACCATGATTTCAGCCGGTAACGCCGCACCGTTTTCTTCATCGCGCTCGTCGGGGAAATAGCGCTGAACTTTAATCTCCGCGTTTCTTAAGCCAACGCCTGCGGCAAAAGCGGCGAGGAAGCCCGAAGCGCCAAGCGACAGCGCAATAGCGTAGCTAAGCGCTATCAGCGACAGCGCAATAAAATCACTCGGAGCAAATTCGCGCTGGGTATAGCGAAAATGGGTAGCCAGCAGCCCCACGGCGTACCCCAGCAGGTAGCCAATGAAGACGCCTGCGACCAGCGCCCATATCACTTCTACCGTAAACCAGTGGGCAAGCGCAGCCGTGGTTATGCCGCCGTGGCTTTCAAAAAGCATCAGCGCCAGCAACAGCAGAGGCAGGGCGGTGCCGTCATTCATCCCCGCCTCGGTGGAAAGCGACAGGCGCAGGCTGTCGTCATCACGTGCGTCGTTAATGGCAATCAGGCTGGCCAGAACCGGGTCGGTTGGGGCGATGATAGCCGCGAAAGCAAGCGAAATGGGCCAGCTCATGCCCAGCAGATAATGCGCGGCAAGCATAATGCCGCCTACGGTCAGTAACATGGCGGGTCCCGCCAGCAACATGCCCATTTTCCAGCCTGCCGATCTGAAAGGTATGCGGATTTTAAGCCCGGTCATAAACAGCGAGGCCGCCATTGCCACTTCGGAAACGTGGGCGATAATGGTGGAGTATTTGACGATATCTATATTGAGCAGGCCCAGCACCCAGGGGCCGCAGACGATGCCAACCAGCAGATAAAGACCAAAAAGAGGAACGACGCTACGGTTGATCCAGCCATAGCTTAAGGACATCACTAACAGCAAAGCACCAGACGCGGCGGTCCAGGTTACAAAATTCATCTACAGGTTTCTCGCAAACTACTTTTCAGTAGCCAAAAGGCTTTATTGGTGAGATTAAGCTTAGGATAAATTTTGTGGCTTCGTCGGGGCGGGTGAAACTGTCCTCTCCCGGCAACAAGGAGAGGACAAACCGTTAAAGCACGTCTTCCAGCACCCACACGCTCACGCTTCCCCCATTGCAGGTGAATGTTGCGCTGCCGTTTTCATCGGTGGCGATGGTTTCTTCCCGGTTGCCCAGATAGTCCCGCCAGCTTTTGTTCCCGTAATTTTCACCAAGCTCAAGGGTTTTTTCGCCTTCATCGCCGTTCGAGAGCACGACCACGCAGCCTGGATATTCATCCGTGCCGCTGCGGCTGAACGCGATGCAGTTTGGGTGATCGAACCAGAGCGTTTGCACGCCGTGGGCGAAGCGCTCGCGGGCGTGAATCAGCTCGTCGAGCTGCTCCACTATCGGCATGTCAATGTGATAGGTTTCGCCGTCGCCGCCTTCATCGTCGTAGCTTGCGCCGAAAAGATCGGGATAAAACACGGAAGGGACGCCATTCTCGCGCAGTAAAATTAAAGCGTAGGCGAGGGGTTTAAACCAGGATTCGACAGGGGCCTCAAGTGCCTGCAGCGGCTGGGTGTCGTGATTGGCTACCAGCGTCACGGCGTGGAAAGGATCGGCCTCCACCAGCGTGCCGGTGAAGATTTGGCTCATATCGTAATCGCGGCCCTGCTTTGATGCCTGGTGGAAATTCATCTGTAGCGGCGCATCAAACAGCAGCGTTTTGCCCTCCACCTGAGCGATGTATTCCTGAAGTTTTTCCACGCTGTGCGACCAGTATTCCGCCACGATAAACAACGGCGTTTCGGCCACTTCCTGGACGTGCTCTATCCATTCTTTATAGAACCAGGCGGGAATATGTTTGACGGCGTCAAGCCGAAAACCGTCGCAGTCGGTTTCCTGCATGACCCAGCGCGCCCAGTATTTAATCTCTTCCGTCACCGCGTGGTTGCGGAAGTCGATATTGTTCCCCATCAGGTAATCGAAGTTTCCCAGCTCGTCATCCACCTGATCGTTCCAGCCCTCGCCGGTGTAATCATTGATGATTTTAAACACGCCTTCTTCATTGGGATTTTCGATATGGTCTACGCCACTAAAGCATTTGTAGTCCCAGATAAAGCGGGAGTATTTGCCGTCTCGCACAGGGAAGGTGTAGCGCGTCCAGGCCTCGCACTCAATGGCCTCGTCGTCGATTTCGTTGCGGTTTTCCGCGTTGACGCGGTTAACGCGAATGCGTTCTTTCTCATCCGCGCCCATTTTGTGGTTCACCACGACATCCAGCAACACCGCAATGCCGTTATCTTTAAGGGCCCTGATGGCGGCCAGAAGCTGTGTTTTGTCGCCGTATTTGGTGGCGACGCTGCCTTTTTGATCGAACTCTCCAAGGTCGAACAGATCGTACACGTCATATCCTACGGAATGGCCCCCCGAGCTGCCTTTATAAGCAGGGGGTAACCAGACCATATTAATACCGATTTCATTAAGATTGGGGGCCAGCGCTTCAACTTCAGACCACAGCTCACCGCCGCCGGGCGAGTACCAGTGAAAGCATTGCAACAAAGTTGGGTTACGCATATTCAGGTTCCATAAGGCAGGGATCTCAATTATGGATGATATGTCTGAAAATGCCTGGTGCGAAAAAGCTCCGTCTTTGCCGCACCTTAGAGGATCAGGGGAGGGTGTCCAGCTTGTCCTGCGGCGCCAGAATGTGACCACCCTGTTTGCCGTAGGCGGTTAATACCGATTTTTGGATGGAAGATTGCCCCACCAGCCTGGCAAGTTCGTCCATGCGCGCCTGCAGCAAAAGCTTAACCTCGCTTTCATTATGCAGGATAGCTCGCAGCATTGGGCGAAGCTGCTCCTGCGTTTGCGTCGAGGGCTGAGTATCCTGCATGAGTTGAGTCAGTTTATGCACCGCATTAACGTAATCCATTTCACTGGCGATTAATTCGTCCCACAGTTCTTCGCGGGCGAGGTGCAGCATCATCTTACTTTTATCCAGTAGTTGCTGATAGAGGGTATACAGTTGCGGTGCATGGATCATTAGACTGCGTCCCGAGTGTGGTTAGGTGCCTGTGCGACCTCTTTCCAGGCGTCCGCAATGTTTTTCAGCAGGTTCTCGACCTCTTCGATCGCGCTGACGTCATTACGTAAATTGGCCTGGAGGAGGCGTCGTACCATATAGGCATAAAGCGAGTACAGATTCTGAGTCAGTTCATCGCCGCTCTCTTCATCGATCCCGTTTTTTAGCCCGTTCTCAATGATGTTTATGGCTTTAGAGAGTGAAAGCCCTTTCCCTTCCAGATTACCGTCCTGCAAAAAAAGACGAGCGCGTACTAATGCGCTGAGCGCGCCATCAAACAACATGGTGACCAGTTGCTGCTGGCTGGCGCTCATGACCGCGCTTTCAACCCCGATTTTTGCGTAGGCCTGAGTGCCTTTTGCGCCGTACATGTCTTCTCCTGAATTAATTATTTGTTACTGGAGCTGGTGGATTCGAACTGCTGCGTCAGGTAGCTGCTGGTGGAGTTCAGCGAGTTCATCAGCACGTCCAGTTGGGTAAATTGCGCTTTGTAACGTGCCATCAACGTGTCGATGCGGTCGCTGGCAGCGTTGTACTGTTTGGTCAGGTTGTTCAGCGTCTTACTTACGCCGTCTTTTGCCGCCTGAATAATGCCGGTGGAGGAAAGCCAACTGGTCAGGTTCTTGCCGATAACGGTAGTAATACCGGTGGCTTTACCGTCGCCGACGATCATATCTTTAACCCCGGAAGCATCTTTTTTAAGCGCGGCTGACAGCTTATCGTCCTCCACTTCTAATTTTCCGGTAGCCGGATCCGAAGTGACGCCAATCTGCGCCAGCGTCTTGAATGACGCGCTGCCCGAGGTATTGCTGAGGAGACCTTTTAACTGCGTCTGGATAGTGCGCAGGGTGGTATCACCAAGCAATGCGCCATTGCTGGAATCCTGGTTTTCTGCGCCGGCATCTACGGCGGTGTATTTGGTTAAGCTGCTGAAGGTATCCTGCAATGCGTTATAGGCGTCGACCCAGGCTTTAACGGCTTTTTCAGCTTTTGAGGTGTCTTTAGTGATGGTCAGCGTCTGGTTGCCGGTAGTGACATCGTTCAGATTAAGGGTGATGTCTTCCAGCGCATTGCTGATGGTGTTGCTGCTGTTTTCGATATCAACGTTGTTAACTTTTAATTTGGCATTCTGCGCGGTAACGCTCTCTTCCATGCCGTTGCTTGCGTCACCGCTGGTGCCGTTATAGCCCATAAAGGCCTGCAGGGCGCTGTCGCTGTCGGCGCTAAAGCTCAGGGACATAGCATTATCGCTGCCGGTATCGTTAGCGGTAACGGACAGACGGTACTCGCCGTTACCGACGTTGATAATACTGGCGCTGACGCCAGCTTTGGCGTTATTGATGGCGTCGCGTATGCCGGTCAGGGATGAGTTGGCCGCGCTGATATTAATGGTTACCGGTTTTTTATCGCCGCCCTGCTGGATGGTTAGCACGCTGTCGCCGGTGGCGATAGCCGCTTTGCTGTCGGTCTGCGTGTTTTTGGTGGTCAGCGTCTGCGCCTGCGCTAGCTGAGAAACGCTAATAGTATATTTCCCGGCAATGGCGCTGCCGGTAGTGGTGGCGCTGAAAGCCGTGCTGCTGCTGGTTGTTGACGTGGCGGTAAATAAGTCGGCTTTATTCAGAGCGGTGTTGGCGGTCTGGAAGGTTTCCAGCGCGCTTTTCAGGGTGCCGTAAGCGCTCAGTTTGGCGGTAAAGGAAGTCTGCTGGGCCGAAATGGGTTTTAGCGTGGACTTTTCCGCCGCTTCCAGGCTGTCCAGGATGCTGCTCAGATCCAGGCCCGACCCGACTCCCAGCGTTGAAATACTAGCCATATAAATTCCTTATTGTATCGACGCGTAAAATGAATACCGGGATTATCGGCCTGAATAGGGCAAAGTTTACGGTTAATTTCTTTTTTTTAATGGCGAGAATAGCGGCAAGGGGAAAGAGTATTTCCGGCGCTAAAAATTATTCGTGCCGGCGAAAAAAATGCTAAAGGTTGCGAGTGACCAGACGATAACAGGTTTAACGGCGACGAAGCCGAGGGGTGGAAGCCCAATCACGTAAACCGTAGATTTGAACACAGGAAACTAAATCATGGCACAAGTCATTAATACCAACAGCCTCTCGCTGATCACTCAGAACAACATCAACAAGAACCAGTCTGCTCTGTCTTCTTCTATCGAGCGTCTGTCTTCTGGTCTGCGTATCAACAGCGCTAAAGATGATGCTGCGGGCCAGGCTATCGCTAACCGCTTCACGTCTAACATCAAAGGTCTGACTCAGGCTGCACGTAACGCTAACGACGGTATCTCTCTGGCGCAGACCACTGAAGGCGCGCTGTCAGAAATCAACAACAACTTACAGCGTGTTCGTGAACTGACCGTGCAGGCGACTACCGGTACTAACTCCGATTCCGACCTGTCTTCTATCCAGGACGAAATCAAATCCCGTCTGTCTGAAATTGACCGCGTATCCGGCCAGACCCAGTTTAACGGCGTGAACGTGCTGGCAAAAGACGGCAAAATGAACATCCAGGTTGGCGCGAACGACGGCCAGACTATCACCATCGACCTGCAGAAAATCGATTCTTCTACCCTGGGCCTGTCTGGCTTTGACGTTTCTACTAAAGCAAATATTTCTACTGCAGCGGTAACTGCTGGTGGGACCACAACCACTACTTATGCTGACAGTGCAATTGATATTGATACTACAACTAAAGTTGCAGGTATTGCCGCTGATGCTACGGTAGGTGCCGTTTCGTTTGATAACACAACTGGGAAATATTACGCGGCAATTACAAGTGCTGCTGATAACACCCTTGATGGTAACTATGAAATCCATGTGGATGCCGCTGGTGCAGTTACCGCTGCTGCTGCTGATAAGCAAGCCGGTGCGTTGCCTGGAACTGCTTCCGCACTCGCATCTGGTAAAGTACAAACTGCAACCACCACCACTACTCCTGGCACCGCTGTTGATGTTACTGCAGCTAAAACTACTCTTACTGCCGCAGGCGTTGATACAACCGACCTTAAGCTGGTTAAGCTGTCCTCAACTGATTCTGACGGTAAAATTACAGACGCTGGTTATGGCTTGCAGAATGCGAAAGGCGACATTTACGCAACGGATTATGATGGCGCTGACGCGGCTACTGCCACTGCAACAACCATCGATTATACCGATGCTTCAGGTACTGCAGTAACTGGTGCCGCTGTTAAGCTGGGCGGTTCCGACGGTAAAACCGGCCTGGTAACCGTTGACGGCAAGAACTACAAAGCATCCGATCTGAGTGGTAAAGACCTTTCTGATAAAACCAATACGGTTAAATCTGTAGCTGATAACTCTAAACCGCTGGCGGCACTGGATGACGCTATCGCTCAGGTAGACAAATTCCGTTCTTCCCTGGGTGCGGTACAGAACCAGCTGGATTCTGCGGTAACTAACCTGAACAACACCACTACCAACCTGTCTGAAGCGCAGTCCCGTATTCAGGATGCCGACTATGCGACCGAAGTGTCCAACATGTCTAAAGCGCAGATCATTCAGCAGGCCGGTAACTCAGTGCTGTCCAAAGCAAACCAGGTTCCACAGCAGGTTCTGTCTCTGCTGCAGGGCTAATCGCCTTCTGCCTGACCATAATCGTCAGCAGCCTGTTTATGCAAACCAACCCTCAGGGGTTGGTTTTTTTTTATCTGTGCCGGGTCGGCATAAGTCGTATTACCAATTCTGCCTCCGGGCCCCGGCACTTAAGGCATTGCTGGAATTGGCTTCGCGAGTGAAGGGTTATTCCAAATTTGGCAGAAGTGCTCCTGTGTTATCGTAAATCTGATTTACTTCTTGATGAATACAGGACATTTCAGTGACAACTGACGTAAAAGAACCGGAGGCAACGCCTGTGGCAACGGCTGAAGACGCCGTGCTGCCGCTTAATGGCCACGCCTCTCCCCAGCATTTACGCGCGGTGGCGCAAATGTATGGCATGGACGCTCCTGTTCTTGAAACGGCTCGGGTATTAGTACTGGGATGTGACACGGGGGCCAATCTGATACCGTTCTGTGCTGCCTGGCCCGGCGCAAGCGCCATAGGCATAGATATTGATATGCAGGCTATTGCTCAGGGACAAGGGTTCATTGAGCGCGGCGGAATCGCTAATCTGCAGCTTTATTGTGTACAGCTGGATGAACTGCTGGGCGTTTCACCCGGCAAGCAGGACTACATTATTTTACAGGGCGTGTTTACGCTGCTGGATAATGCCACGCGCGAGGCCGTACTGGCCTGGTGCCGTCAGCATTTGAGCGAGAACGGGGTCATTGCCCTGCAGTGGCCCTGCTATCCGGGGGCGCGTAATGAAGAAAGCCTGCGGGACGCCATGCTGTTACACAGCAGCCTGGTAACGAGCGAAGAAGAGAAAATAAGCAGCGCCAGAGCAGCGGCCACCTGGCTCAAGCTGGGCATGTCGGAAAATAATCCACTGCACGCAAGCCTTCAGCCCCTGCTTCAGGGAATGGATAAACAAAGCGACACGCTTGTGGCGTTGAGATACCTGTCGGGACTGAATGAAGCTTCCTGGCTGGTTGATTTTAATGCTCTGGCTGAGCGCACTGGGCTAACTTACCTTGGGGACGCTGAGCCATGGACGGAGGTTTCTTCCTTCTACGGGACGACCGTGGCGCAGCTTCACCAGGTTATTTGCCCCCATGCTAATAAAGTGCTTCACCAGCAGTATCTTGATTTTGCTGTAAACCGTCAGCA
Organism: Buttiauxella sp.; assembly: GCA_032000125.1. Classification (GTDB taxonomy): domain Bacteria; phylum Pseudomonadota; class Gammaproteobacteria; order Enterobacterales; family Enterobacteriaceae; genus Dryocola. The sequence continues at coordinate 101,541 of DAMALH010000004.1, forward strand.
GCGCTTCAGCCTGCTGGTGGGGGAACAGCATAAAGCCTCTGTGCTGCCATTGCCTGAAAAACAAAGGCTAAAAGCCTTAAGCTGGGCGAGCAATTTCAAGCGGTTATTCGATCCGCAACAAAAACCGTTAAATGCGGTTATCACGCCGGGCGGGGAGGTGATGAGTACCGATCATCCGTTAACGCTGCGCGTTCTGGATACGCTAGCGGAGGCCTGGCCGCTAAGTCTCTCCTTTACTCAACTGGTGTTTCATACCGCACTGCCGGAAGAGAAGAACGATAACCACGCTGATAATGTCCTGAACGTCCTGTGGTCGCTATTTCTTAAAGGCTCAAAGGCGCTGTTTTACTGTCTGGGAGCCTGTCCTTATAGCCAGAGCACCAACAAGGTTCTCCTTCCTCTGCCGGGATTGGCTGCGTTGAGCGAGCCGCGGCAGTCGCCGCGTCTGGGATTTAACTACTGGCATCAGGCCGTTGCGCTGACCGAGGAGGAACATCAGCTTATTGCTCGTGGGGTGCTACACTGCGACGTTAATAACCTGAAGATAATGGATATCCTGCATCGTAAAGGATGCATCACAGGCTCAACGCACGCATGGCGTAACCATCTGCAGCAGGTTATCGCTTTACAACCCGATGCAGATAGCATGCACTTTATTAACAGCCTGATGTTCTTTACGTATTTTGGTATGGAAGAGGCATTTCGCATCCCTGATGCGATAAATAAGGGCGCCTGTGTCCACAAGAACTACCCCGGTACCTCGGCATATAAAAAGCCACATAAGCGGTTCAGTAAAAAAATTTACCATCTGGTCGCACAAGGTAATACGGCGATCGCCCTAGAGCTTGCCGCAAAGTTTCGCAATGAGCAGCCGGAGAATCCGCATGCCTGGTATAACCATGCGCTTATTCTTTCCCAGCAACATCGCGATGGTGAGGCATTACGCGATCTTGCTAAAGCTATCTCTCTTGAATCGACACAGTGGGAATTTTATTCTGAGTATGCTTGTCGGCTCTGGAAAATACGACATCCGTGGTTTGCCGAAAAAATCGCCCGCTATTGCCTGCGTTTTAATAGCAAAAGCGCCGAGTTGTGGTCACTGCTTTGCTCATTAAATAAGGACAGAGCCAATCTGGACCTTGCGGAGAAGTGTGCGCGAAAAGCGTTGGCGATTAATCCAATGCATACCACCGTTTTGTCAAACCTTGGCATTGTGCTCAGCAATCGATCGAATCCGGAAGAGGCTATTTCCTGGCTGCGCAAAGCCTGTGAAAGCTCACCAAACGATTTTGTCTGTTTTACTAATTATTTATTTGAGTTGCTACATTCACCAACGGTAAGCGCAGAGTTTGTCTTTGCCGAGCATCAACGCTATGGGCGTATGGTAACGCGCTGGGCAGAACAGCAGGGCGGAATATTTAAGCTTGCAAATGACAAAGACCATTTTCGACGCCTGCGGGTGGGTTTTGTTTCCGGCGACCTTGGGCTACATGCGGTCTCTAATTTTATACAGCCGATCTGGAATGCTTTGGATCCTGAGCAATTTATGCTGTATGCCTATGCCACCAAAATCAGCAATGACCCTGTCATGCATCAGCTTCGGGAAAAAGCCGCCGTCTGGTGCGAGGCGGAAAGCCTGGGCTCACCCGAGCTGGCAAAGCGTATTCACCAGGATGAAATCGATATCCTTATCGACCTGTCGGGACACACCGCCTATAACAGGCTGCCAGCTTTTGGGTTGAAGCCTGCGCCCATCACTATGTCTTTTATCGGCTACCTTGGCACCACCGGCCTGACGGAAATGGATTACTACCTGTTACACGATAAGTTGGCAAAGCCGGGAGAAATGGATAATCAGTTCACCGAAGCGCTTATCTATTTACCTTTTAACCAGCAGTTTTCGCTTTTTTATGATGTACCAGAGGTGAATGCCGCGCCAGCTATCAGCAATCAGATCTTTACGTTTGGCAGTTTTAATCGCCCGAACAAAATTAACGACGCGGTATTAACCTGTTGGGCTGAGGTTCTCAGACGCTGTGAAAATTCGCGCATGCTAATCGGTGGACTGAATGATGAAGTCATCGAGAAATATACCGCCCGTTTTGCCGAGCTGGGTATTGCCGACTCACGGCTTATTATGCGCAAGCGATCGAATATGCTGGAATATATGCAGATGCATGCCGAAGTGGATTTATTACTTGATACCTTCCCGTATCCGTCAGGCACAACCGCTAATTATGGTTTACAAATGGGCGTTCCTACACTGACGCTTGCCGGAGAAACGCCGATAACCTGCCAGGGAGCGGCGGGTATGCGCCAGTTCGGCCTTGATGAGTTCGTGGCCTATTCACGCGAGGAATATATTTCACGCGCGGTAGAGATTGCCGGAGATGCACAGGCGCTGAACGCCATTCGCCTGACGCTAAGAGACCGAATTGCCCGTCAGAGCAGTAAAGATGATGGTAACCCAGCAGTGTATCTGGAAGCCGCCTTGCGTGAAGCGTGGCGGCGCTACTGTCGTGGTGATGCCGTCACCAGCTTCAGCGCTGAAAAATATGTTGCGGGCGAAAAGAAAACTGCATGACACGTTATTTTGTAATTTAAAGCTGTGGTTTCGCTGAGCGATAATAATTAATTTATCGCATGGCGGTACTCTCTGGAGCTGCTGTGAAAAAAGCTATTTATGTGACCAGTCCGCTGCTGCCGCCGCTGGAAGAGTTTATCCCCTATCTGCAGCAAATTTGGCAAAATAAACACTTAACTAATGCCGGGCCTTTTCATCAACAGCTGGAGCATGCATTAGCCGACTATCTCGGCGTTAAGCATCTTTCTTTATTTGCCAACGGTACTCTGGCACTGCTGACAGCCTTTCAGGCTTTGCGTTTAACGGGTGAGGTAATAACAACACCTTATTCATTTGTCGCCACCTCACACAGTTTGCTGTGGAATGGTCTGACACCGGTCTTTGCTGATATCGATCCGCAGACCTTTAATATTAACCCCGACGCTATTGAGCCGTTAATAACCGAACGTACCAGCGCTATCTTACCCGTTCACTGCTATGGTATCCCTTGCGAGGTGGATAAAATTCAGCGCATCGCCGATACTTACGGTCTGAAGGTTATTTATGATGCCGCCCATGCGTTTGGCGTTAAGCAAAATGACAGCAGTATTCTTAACTGTGGCGATCTCTCAATATTAAGTTTCCACGCCACCAAAGTGTTTAATACCGTTGAAGGCGGGGCTATTATTTGCCCCGACCTGCGCACCAAGCAGCGTATTGATTATCTGAAAAACTTCGGCTTTGCGGATGAAACCACGGTAATCGCGCCCGGTATTAATGCCAAAATGAATGAGGTGCAGGCTGCCTTTGGATTACTACAGTTACAGCATATCGATAACGCGCTGGCAAAGCGTAAAGTAATTTATGAGTGCTATTGTGAAGGCCTTGCTGATATTACGGGAATCGCGCTTTATCAGGTGGCGCAGGAATTTGAATGGAATTATGCCTATTATCCCCTGCTGGTGGATGAAAGTTTTCCGCTGACGCGGGATGTTTTATATGAGAAATTAAAAGAAGAAGGCATTTTCGCGCGCCGTTATTTTTATCCTTTAATTAGCTCCTTCTCAATGTACCGACATTTGCCATTATCCGGCCCGCAAAACCTGCCGGTAGCGAATGCAATAGCACAAAAAATTCTCTGTCTGCCTATCTTTCCCGATCTGAGCCTTACAGACGTGGAGCGTATAGTGGCGATTATTCGCTGCTACAGCGCGCATTCGCCTAAGCAACTGCCAGATGACGTTAGAGTGAGTGCAGTCGTGTGAGTGAGGCGATCGGTGGTTATTTTCCCTTAGAGCTTCCGCTGAAGCGAAATGCGTTTTATCCAATGGCGCAGGGCTTTAACTCGGCGCGGGCCGCTTTTTATGGGCTGCTTCAGGCAGGGAAACCCAGCGCAGTCTGGATGCCCAACTGGATTTGCGATGCGATGCTGGCTCCGTTATACGCCCTGCAAATACCGGTTCGCTTTTACGATATTGATGTCGACTTTACCCCCAGTCATAGCGTGGCGCCGGAGCAGGGCGAGTGGCTGCTTTATGTGAACTATTTTGGACTTTGCCATCGTCAGGAAGAGGAGCTGCGCCAGCGGATTAAACCCCAGCAGCTGATCTTCGATCGCTCACAGGCTTTTTTTTCGCCGCCGCAGCACGAGTTAGCTGCGATCTATTCTCCACGCAAATTCTTTGGCGTACCGGATGGAGGGCTATTGCATAGCACCATTAAAGTCATCGAGCCAGAACCCGATCCCGATGGTTCACTGAACAGGATGGAACATCTTTTACGGCGACTGGCGGAGGGGGCCGAGGCAGGTTTTTCCGCTTACCAGGATGCCGAAAAGACGCTTGCAACACTGCCTGGTACGGCTCTTTCGCCACTGACGGAACGTTTACTGAACAGCATTGATTTTGCGGTGTGCGAACAGCGTCGGCTGGCCAATTTTCGACGGCTACATTCACTTCTGGGCGATATCAACGAGCTGAATTTACCGGCTCAAGTTTCCCATGGCCCGCTTTGCTACCCGCTTCTGGTACGAAAACCAGGCCTGCGCGAGCGTCTGCAATCAAAGAGGGTCTATATCTCAACCTACTGGCAGGATGCCGCTGCACGACTATTACCGGGTTCAACTGAATATGATTTTCTACATTATCTTTTGCCGCTACCGGTTGCCCAAAACTATGGAGAAAAGGACATGAACCGTCTGGCGAAACATGTCCGAGCGCTGGTTGTTACCGCCTGAAGGAAGTAATTATGAAAAAAATTAACGTTCTTATTTTCCCCTGCGGATCTGAAAATGCCGGGGAAATTTACCAGGCATTACGTTATTCGCCACATATCGGGTTATTGCTGGGTGCTTCGAGCGTGAGCGATCACGGTGAATTCCGCTTCGATAAATACGTTGGTGACGTGCCAAATATTGATGAGGCGCATTTTGCGGAGCGATTTAATCAGATCGTTAGCGAGTTTGCTATCGATGTAGTTTTTGCCACGCATGATTCCGTTGCGCTCAGATTAGGTGAGCTTAACGATGATAGCGCTTACTTTTTAGTGAATAGTAACGCACATACCGCAAGAATATTACGTTATAAAAGCGCTACCTATGAGCTGTTTGCTGATTGCGACTGGGCTCCTGCACGCTATCGTAATGCGGCAGACGTGATTAGCTGGCCGGTTATTGTAAAACCTGACTGTGGGCAAGGAGGAAACGGCGTTCAGCTTGTGGATAATGAAGTTACTCTCACGAGCGCATTGCAACGCCTAACCGACGCTATAATTGTGGAATATCTTCCCGGCGATGAGATTACCGTGGACTGCTTCACGGACCGTAACCAAAAGCTAATCTGGGCAGGTCCACGCTCGCGCGAGCGGGTGAGGGCAGGAATAAGCATGCGTTCGCGTTCAATTGAGATGGATACCAGCATCCTTGAAATAATAAATATTATCAACCGACGTCTGGTGCTACGCGGTCCATGGTTTGTGCAACTGAAACGTGATGGGGTTGGGAAATGGAAGTTGTTGGAGGTGTCATGCCGGGTAGCGGGCGCTATGGTATTCCAGCGGGCGAGAGGCATTAATTTACCCTTGATGGCGCTTCATGATTTTATGGGAAGGGATCTTAGCGCCTTGCCTATCGGGTCAGTCCACATAGTGGATCGCTGTATTATTACTCGGGCCCGTAGCAACGTGCAATTTGAGCGTGTGTATGTTGACCTCGATGAAACATTGATTATTGACGGCGAGGCCGTACCGACGGTTATCGCATTTTTATATCAGTGTCGAAGACAGGGTATTCCATTGGTACTCCTGACCCGTCATGCTGCGCTCCCGCGTGAAACGTTAGCCAGCGCGGCAGTATCCTGTTCGTTATTTGAGGAAATTATTCATTTAACCGCCGGGGAGAAAAAATCTGAGTTTGTCACCCCGTATTCATTATTTATCGATAATTATTTCCCCGAGCGCCAGGACGTTAGCCTTCTTCCTGATGTGGTGGTAATTGACACCGACGCCGTTGAGTTTTTCTTACGTTAAAAAAGGGACTTATAGTAATAATGATGTTTACTCAAAAAGAGATTCAAGATTTTTGTCAGGCGTTTAGTGACGAAAAAAAACAGCGTTATGTTTTCGGCGTAACCGATTATGGGAAGGATATTGCACGAGTATTTCCTTTAGCTGGGTTCATTGATGATCAAACTTCTGTCAGTTCAGTAAATGGCGTTCCGGTAATAAAGCTAAATCAGGTGCCTGACGATGCGTTAGTGGTTTCTGGTGTGGTGGATGCCCGTCCGCTAACGGCGCAAAATAGACTCGCTGAGAAGGGCGTGCGCAGTCTCGATTATTTTTCATTTTATGCCCGGTTTGCTGCTCTTTTAACTAAGCCAGCTTTTCTTCATAATGAAAAATTTAACGTGGACTATGAGATATATATTGAAAAATATCAATGGGTAAGATCGCTTTTATCCGATCGGCTTTCAGTGGCTACTTTTGATAAGTTAATAAATTTTCGTTTAAATAACGATCTGGACGAATTAAGAGGGTTCTCTGTTAAATTAAACGAACAATATTTTGACCTGCCTTTAGCCGAGAATTATACATCACACTTTGTTGACTGCGGCAGTTTTGACGGAGCAACCAGCCTTCTTTACTCTCACTATTATCCAGACTATCAGGAAATTCATGTATTTGAGCCTGAACCTAAGCAGTTTGCATGCGTTAAAGAGAATCTACAGAGTGTCAGGGGCATTTCTTTCTATCCTTTTGCTGTTTCCGATATGCAACAAACACTGCGCTTTTCAACCTCTGGCTCGGCATCGCATATTGCAACAGACGGTGATCTGGAGATTGAGGCGAGGAGTCTGGATTCACTTTTAAAAGGAAAGATTTCCTGGATAAAAATGGATGTAGAAGGATATGAATCCCAGGCGCTTGCCGGTGCGAAAAATATTATTAAGACACAGCATCCTTTATTAACGGTCTGCTGCTACCACAAAGTGGACGATCTCTGGCGTCTGCCAGAACAGATTCTGAGTTATCGCAATGACTACAAAGTTTATCTTCGTCACTATACCGAAGGTTTACTGGAGTCTGTGTATTATTTTGTTCCGGTCACTGAATAAGTTTGGGAGAATTTATGAAAATAGGTATCATGCAGCCCTATTTGTTTCCCTACCTGGGTTATTTTCAGTTAATAAATGCTGTTGATAAATTTGTAATTTATGACGATGCTAATTATATCAAGCAGGGCTATATCAATCGCAATAGTATACTGATGGGCGATCGCGTGCAGCGTTTTACGGTTGCGGTGCCGGGAGCGTCGTCTTTTCTCAAAATCCGCGATCTAAGCTTTAGCGAAGACGTTGATAAGCTGTTAAAAACCTTGCAGCAAGCCTATCGAAAAAAGCCTTATTTTTATGAAATTTATCCCCTTGTGGAACGGGTGATGAGATCTGAATCTCGTGGTATCGCACACATCTGTGAGTCCGCATTTAAGGAAATATTTAACTGGCTTGATATCGATAAAAAGCTGATTTTTTCCAGCCGGTTAGATTATCAGCGTGAGGCGAGCGCCAGTGGTAAGGTGATAAGCATCTGCCGCGCTTTGCATGGGCAACGCTACCTTAACAGCATCGGCGGTAAGCATCTGTATCACCATGATGAATTTGTTTCCCACGGCCTTGCGTTATCATTTATCAAAATGGATGAAGTCGTGTACCCCCAGGGAAATAGCGTTTTTCAGCCTGGGTTATCGATAATTGATGTGTTAATGCACTGCTCTCCTGAAAGCATTCGTGACTATTTAACCCGCTACCAACTGTTTTGATTTGACTGGCTAAGCGCATCGCCTGGCCAGCCTTCGATCGAACAGTTAAACAGTAACCCCCCAAATAACCCCCCCTTTCACCCACTATTCTTGCGATTAAAACCCCTCCAGAAACGGATAATCATGCCGATAACTCAACTAACGCAGGGCTGTTTATCGTGAATTCACTCTATACCGCTGAAGGTGTAATGGATAAACACTCGCTGTGGCAGCGTTATGTCCCGCTGGTGCGTCACGAAGCATTGCGCCTGCAGGTGCGATTGCCGGCGAGTGTGGAACTTGACGATCTGCTACAGGCGGGTGGCATCGGTTTGTTAAATGCAGTGGAACGTTACGATGCCCTGCAAGGAACGGCATTTACTACCTACGCGGTGCAGCGTATCCGTGGGGCGATGCTTGATGAATTGCGCAGCCGTGACTGGGTGCCGCGCAGCGTCAGGCGTAACGCACGCGGTGTCGCGCAAGCTATTGGTCAACTGGAGCAAGAGCTGGGACGCAACGCCACCGAAACCGAGGTGGCCGCGAAGCTGGATATCCCGCTCGACGAATATCGCCAGATGTTGCTCGATACAAACAACAGCCAGCTCTTCTCTTATGACGAGTGGCGTGAAGAGCATGGCGACAGTATTGAACTGGTCACCGAAGAGCATCAGCAGGCGAATCCTCTGCAGCATTTGCTGGAGAGCAATTTACGTAGCCGTGTGATGGACGCGATTGAAGCGCTGCCGGAACGCGAACAGCTGGTGTTGACGCTTTACTACCAGGAGGAGCTGAATCTCAAGGAGATCGGCGCCGTGCTGGAAGTAGGGGAGTCGCGCGTGAGCCAGTTGCACAGCCAGGCCATTAAACGCTTACGCACTAAATTAGGTAAGTTGTAGGGAGTGCCGCACGATTATCTCACCACTGGAATTTATCATGACGGTGCAGCAACCAAAAAGACGGCCATTAAGCCGCTACCTTAAAGATTTTAAGCACACACAGACCCACTGCGCGCATTGCGGTAAGCAACTGGATCGCATTACGCTTACCTGCCGTGGTGAAATCGTCAATAAAATGACCATTGCACAGCTTGATACGCTGATTGATGAGGCCGCCTGGCAGGTGGAAAAAGAGGCGTGGACGGCGCTGTGCCGTTTTTGCGGCGATCTGCATTGTAAAGAGCAGGGAAACTACTTCGATATCATCGGGTTTAAACAGTATCTGTTTGAGCAAACCGAGATGAGCCACGGCACCATTCGTGAATACGTTGTCCGCCTGCGCCGCCTGGGAAATCACCTTTCAGAGCAGAATATTTCCGCGCCTTCTTTATGGCAAAACCTGCATGACGACACGCTGGATGCCTGGCTTCCGCAAACCAGCACCAACAATTACCGTATTGCGCTGCGTAAATACTGGCAGTTTCAGCTACAGCTCACAAATACGCCCGCCGTTTGCCGGGAAAATCATATAACTTCGGATATATATTAATATGGAATAAGTTGTAGCTGACTGGTTTTGACGGCAAACGCCAGCTCGCTACACTACAACAAAATTATTGATAGCAGGGGTAACGATGAAATTAGCAATGGTGGGACGTCAGGCATTGATGGGCGTACTGGCGGTGGCGCTGGTTGCGGGCGCAAGCGTGAAGACGTTTGCGGCAGAGAATTTGCTTAATAAAGTCAAAGAGCGCGGTACGCTGCTGGTCGGCCTCGAAGGAACTTATCCTCCTTTTAGCTTCCAGGGCGACGACGGTAAGCTAACCGGTTTTGAAGTCGAGTTTGCCGAGCAGCTTGCTCAGCACCTGGGCGTGAAAGCATCGCTGAAACCGACTAAATGGGACGGCATGCTGGCCTCGCTGGACTCCAAACGTATTGACGTGGTGATTAACCAGGTCACCATCTCCGATGAGCGTAAGAAAAAATATGACTTCTCCACGCCGTATACCGTTTCCGGTATCCAGGCGCTGGTGAAAAAAGGCAACGAAGGCAGCATTAAAACTGCGGCCGACCTGAAGGGTAAAAAAGTTGGCGTGGGTCTGGGCACCAACTACGAACAGTGGCTGCGTGAAAACGTGCAGGGCGTAGACATCCGTACTTATGATGATGACCCAACGAAATACCAGGATCTGCGCGTTGGCCGTATCGATGCCATTCTGGTTGACCGTCTTGCCGCGCTCGATCTGGTGAAGAAAACAAAAGATACCCTGGCCGTAGCGGGCGATGCGTTCTCCCGTCAGGAAGCGGGCGTGGCGATCCGTAAAGGCAACGAAGATTTGGTTGATGCGGTGAACAACGCCATTGCTGAGATGCAAAAAGACGGTTCACTGGCAAAACTGTCCGAAAAATGGTTTGGCGCTGACGTTACCAAATAATCCCGATAGAAATCTGAAAGGTGCTGATAACAGCACCTTTTTTTATTTGTATTTGCCGGGAGTTATCCGCGCTGGTACATAATGAAGGGATGGGGAGTTTCGTTCCGCCTTACTGGAGTAGCTCATGTCACTGCATAACCTGACACGTTTCCCGCGGCTGGAGTTTATCGGCGGCCCTACGCCGCTTGAGTACCTGTCGCGTTTTTCTGATTATCTCGGTCGCGAAATTTATATTAAACGTGATGACACCACGCCTCTGGCAATGGGCGGCAACAAGCTGCGCAAGCTGGAGTTCCTCGCCGCCGACGCGCTGCGCGAAGGTGCCGATACGCTGGTGACCGCCGGCGCTATTCAGTCGAACCATGTTCGCCAGACGGCGGCCGTTGCGGCAAAGCTTGGGCTTAAATGCGTCGCGCTGCTTGAAAACCCTGGCGCGTTCCGCGCGGATAACTACCTCAGCAACGGCAACCGCCTGCTGCTCGATCTTTTTGATGCTGAAGTTGAAATGTGCGATGCGCTGCACGCGCCCGACCAGCAGCTTGAGGAGATCGCCACGCGTCTTGAAGCCCAGGGCTTCCGTCCTTACGTAATCCCGGTTGGCGGCTCTAACGCGCTTGGCGCGCTCGGCTATGTGGAAAGCGCGCTGGAAATCGCCCAGCAGTGCGAAGGGGCGGTAAGCGTTTCATCTGTTGTAGTGGCATCCGGTAGCGCAGGTACGCACGCGGGGCTGGCCGTTGGGCTTGAGCAGGTGATGCCGGATGTCGATCTTATCGGCGTAACGGTGTCCCGTACCGTTGCCCAGCAGCAGCCAAAGGTGGAGGCTTTGCAGCAGGCGGTGGCGCACGCTTTAGCTTTAACCGCTTCCGCGCCCATCAGGCTTTGGGATGACTATTTTGCGCCGGGCTACGGCAAGCCCAATGAAGAAGGGCTTGAGGCCATCAAGCTGCTGGCGCGGCTGGAGGGTATTCTGCTCGACCCGGTTTATACCGGCAAAGCGATGGCGGGATTGATTGACGGCGTGGCGCAAAAACGCTTTAAAGATGAAGGACCGATAATTTTTGTGCACACCGGCGGAGCGCCTGCGCTGTTCGCGTACCATCCGCATGTGTAACTCATAATAAGAAACAGACAGGGTGTGATTTAAGTATGCAAGAAAGTCTTCAACTGGTGCTGGATTCGGCGCCGTATCTGCTCAGGGGCGCCGTGTTCACGCTGCAGCTTAGTATTGGCGGCATGTTCTTTGGGTTGATCCTCGGATTTTTGCTGGCGCTGATGCGCCTGTCGCCGTTTCTGCCGTTTTCGCTGCTGTCACGTTTTTACGTGTCGATCTTTCGCGGCACGCCGCTGATAGCCCAGCTCTTTATGATCTACTACGGCCTGCCGCAGTTTGGTATCGAGCTGGACCCTATCCCGGCGGCAATGATTGGGCTGTCGCTTAATACCGCGGCCTACGCGTCTGAAACGCTGCGTGCGGCTATCTCTTCTATTGACAAAGGGCAGTGGGAAGCGGCGGCAAGTATCGGTATGACGCCATGGCAAACGCTGCGTCGCGCTATCCTGCCGCAGGCGGCACGTGTGGCGTTACCTCCGCTTAGCAACAGTTTCATCAGCCTCGTGAAAGACACCTCACTTGCGGCGACCATTCAGGTGCCGGAACTTTTCCGCCAGGCGCAGCTGATCACGTCGCGCACGCTTGAAGTCTTCACCATGTATCTTGCGGCCTCGCTGATTTACTGGGTAATGGCAACGGTGCTCTCTGCCCTGCAAAACCACTTTGAAAATCAGCTAAACCGCCAGGACAGGGAGCCAAAATGAGCGCTATCGACGTAAAACAACTGGTGAAAAAATTCCACGGTCAGGCGGTGCTGCACGGTATCGATCTGGAAGTAAAACCCGGCGAAGTCGTGGCGATCATCGGGCCCAGCGGCTCGGGTAAAACCACGCTGCTGCGCTGCATCAATTTGCTGGAGCAGCCCGAGTCCGGCACCATTCAGGTGGGTAATATTACTATTGATGCCGCAGTGTCCATGAGCAAACAGAAAAACCGGGTGCGCGAGCTGCGCCAGCACGTGGGCTTTGTGTTCCAGAGCTTTAATCTGTTCCCACACCGCACGGTGCTGGAAAATATTATTGAAGGGCCGGTCATCGTCAAAGGTGAGCCAAAGGAAGAGGCGACGGCGCGCGCGCGTGAGCTGCTGGCAAAAGTCGGGCTGACCGGTAAAGAAACCAGCTATCCGCGACGGCTCTCCGGCGGGCAACAGCAGCGTGTGGCGATTGCCCGCGCGCTGGCGATGCGCCCGGAGGTCATTCTCTTTGATGAGCCAACCTCGGCGCTGGATCCGGAGCTGGTGGGCGAAGTATTGAGCACCATCCGCCAGTTAGCCCAGGAAAAACGTACTATGGTTATTGTGACCCATGAAATGAGCTTTGCGCGCGACGTTGCGGACCGGGCAATCTTTATGGATCAGGGGCGCATTGTGGAACAGGGGCCAGCCCGCGAGCTGTTTGCTAACCCGCAGCAGCCGCGTACCAGGCAGTTCCTGGAGAAATTCCTTACGCAGTAGCGGAAACCCTCTCCCGGTGGGAGAGGGGAAAAGTGATATTAATTTGAACCAGCGTTTTTATTTTAAAGAATCAGAGCGACTGGTCGATAACTCATATAAATATGTTTCTTTAGCGCCATGCGTTACATATTTATGCCTTGAAGGCCCATCGTTTCAGGAGAAACACCAGACATAATGCCGGATTGCGACTTTTTTAGCTGGCGACGGAAAACGCTTGATGCTTTCCAGTCTATTACCGAAGCCTGCGAAGTAACCACAACAGTTCACCGATACACTCAGTCGTTAGAATTTGATTATTTTTCCTTCTGTGTTCGCCACCCTGTGCCCTTTACCCGCCCAAAAATAGCGTTGTTTTCGTCCTACCCACGGGCCTGGCTTGAGCAGTATCAGGCAGAAAATTATTTTGCTATCGATCCGGTGCTAAAACCGGTGAATTTCACGCGTGGCTTTCTGCCATGGAATGACGAACTCTTTGCCGATACGCCAGAGTTTTGGGACTCCGCCCAGAATCATGGTTTGCGAAGGGGGATTACGCAATGCGTCATGTCGCCGTCAAGGGTCGCCGGGCTGCTTTCGGTATCGCGGTCATCGCTGAAGGGAAAACTATTGCCCGATGATGAGCTAAACGCCCGGCTGCAATATATTGCCGAACTAAGCCTGATGACGCTGACACGCCTTGCCGATCCCAGCATTGAGGGGATGACGATGAAACTCAGTAAACGCGAGCTGGAAATTTTACAGTGGACGGGAGAGGGGAAAACCTCGGCGGAGATCGCCATGATTTTATCGATATCCGAAAATACCGTTAATTTTCATCAGAAGAATATGCAGAAAAAATTTAACGCGCCTAATAAAACGCAAATCGCCTGTTACGCGGCGGCTACCGGGATTATCTGAGCGACTTCCCGTTCTGCGTGCCAGACGACAAAACGGCGGATGAGAGTAAATTCATTCCGCCGTCACCCACCGACTGACTACTGGCGATAAGCTTGTTTAATTTGCTTCACGGTATTACCAAACACTTCAGCGTGCGCCGTGTCATCCATCTGAGCGATTTGCTTTTCCATTTTAATGATAACTTTACCCGCGTCAGCCTGGCCCATCGCTTTCAGCATCTGGGTTAACATGGCTTTCAGGCAGGTGACTTCAATAGCCAGTTCGCTATTGTTGTCAGCGGTGGAAAAATCAGGAGTGCTCATTTATTTTCCTCAAGTCTCGGTTAGTACACCGTCATTCGGCGCAACGGTTTTTGTAAGGCGGCGGAGTATAACACACAGCTCGATCATTTTATTAGTGGTTACGAGCGCAAGGCGTATTTACGCCCGCCTGCACATTCTTTTTACCGCCCGGTTGTAACGCAATAATAAACCGAATCCCGGCTGCTACCGTAAAAATGTTTATGATTCGTTTATTAAACGTTAATGGATGGTGTGTTTAATGGAATGGGCAAGACTTTTATCACGCTGATTTATTAGCTTTTTTAAAGCGTCGCGCATTTTTACTACCGGTGCTGAACCGGTTTTTCGCCGGGCGTTGTTTTTGCTGAACGCTGTAAAATTAAATTTCCGAAAACTGCGAGTAATCCCGCTTTCCCATTCTTTGCATTTTAAAGTTCCCGGAAAACCCGTTAATATAAGCACCTAAGCTTTTAGCAGCGTTATCCCCTTTCTGGAGAGTTATCCTTTGATCAACGTTCTTCTTGTTGATGACCACGAACTGGTGCGCGCAGGGATACGACGCATTCTTGAAGATATCAAAGGGATCAAGATATCAGGTGAAGCTAATTGCGGTGAGGATGCCGTGAAATGGTGTCGCACGCACCCGGTCGATGTGGTTTTAATGGACATGAACATGCCCGGCATCGGCGGCCTTGAGGCCACGCGCAAAATCGTACGTTACTCTTCAGATATCAAAGTTATTATGCTGACCATTCACACGGAAAATCCGCTGCCGGCGAAAGTGATGCAGGCGGGGGCCGCCGGCTATCTGAGCAAAGGCGCAGCGCCAGGTGACGTGGTCAACGCTATTCGTTCGGTAAATGCCGGCCAGCGCTATATCGCTTCGGATATTGCCCAGCAGATGGCGCAAAGCCTGATAGAACCGGAAAAAACGGAAACCCCGTTTGCCAGTTTGTCTGAGCGCGAATTACAGATTATGCTGATGATTACCAAAGGTCAGAAGGTCAATGAGATCTCTGAGCAGCTTAATCTTAGCCCGAAAACGGTCAACAGTTACCGTTACCGCATGTTCAGTAAACTGAATATCAGCGGCGATGTTGAGCTAACGCATCTGGCTATTCGCCACGGTTTATTCAGCGCGGAGACGTTAATCAGTAGTGAGTGAGACATTCGATTCGCAAGCCTTCCTTAAGACCGTTACCAGCAAACCCGGCGTCTACCGAATGTATGACGCCAGCAGTACGGTTATTTATGTCGGTAAAGCCAAAGATTTAAAAAAACGCCTGGCGAGCTACTTCAGAAGCAATCTGTCGAGCCGGAAAACCGAAGCGCTGGTGGCGCTTATTCATCATATTGATGTCACCGTTACCCATACCGAAACGGAAGCGCTGCTGCTTGAGCACAACTATATCAAGCTGTATCAGCCGCGCTATAACGTGCTGCTGCGCGACGATAAGTCCTACCCGTTTATCTTTCTTAGCGGCGACACGCATCCGCGCCTTGCCCTGCACCGCGGTGCCAAACACGCTAAAGGCGAATACTTCGGCCCGTTTCCCAACGGTTATGCCGTAAGAGAAACGCTTGCGCTGCTGCAAAAAGTCTTTCCCATCCGCCAGTGCGAGAACAACGTTTATCGCAACCGCTCCCGCCCATGCCTGCAATACCAGATTGGGCGCTGCCTTGGCCCCTGCGTGGCGGGCTTAGTGAGCGAAGACGACTACGCACAGCAGGTGGAATACGTTCGTCTTTTCCTTTCAGGTAAAGACGACCAGGTGCTGACGCAGCTTATCGGGCGCATGGAGCAGGCGAGTAAAAACCTGGATTTTGAAGCCGCGGCGCGTATCCGCGATCAGATTCAGGCGGTGCGACGCATTACTGAAAAACAGTTCGTGTCCAATATGGGCGACGACCTGGACGTTATCGGCGTGGCGTTCGATAACGGTATGGCCTGCGTGCACGTGCTGTTCATCCGCCAGGGTAAAGTCCTCGGCAGCCGCAGCTATTTCCCGAAAGTGCCCGGCGGCACCGAGCTTGCGGAAGTGGTTGAAACCTTTGTCGGCCAGTTCTATCTGCAGGGCAGCCAGATGCGAACCCTGCCGGGAGAAATTCTGCTCGATTTTACGCTGCCGGACAAAACGCTGCTGGCGGATTCGCTTTCAGAGATGGCCGGGCGCCGTATTAACGTGCAGACTAAGCCGCGCGGCGATCGCGCTCGCTACCTGAAGCTTGCGCGCACCAATGCTGCCACCGCGCTGGTCACCCGTCTTTCTCAGCAATCCACCATTCATCAACGCCTGCTGGCGCTGGCGCAGGTGCTGAAGCTGCCGGAAATTAAGCGTATGGAGTGCTTCGACATCAGCCACACCATGGGCGAGCAAACGGTGGCCTCCTGCGTTGTGTTTGACGCCAACGGCCCGCTGCGTGCGGAATATCGCCGCTACAATATTTCCGGCATCACGCCGGGCGATGACTATGCGGCCATGAACCAGGTGCTGCGCCGTCGCTACGGCAAGGCCATCGAAGAGAGCAAAATTCCGGACGTTATTTTAATAGACGGCGGGAAAGGGCAGTTAGGCCAGGCTAAAACGGTATTTGCCGAACTTGACGTGTGCTGGGATAAGTATCACCCGCTGCTGCTGGGCGTGGCCAAAGGTACGGACCGCAAGGCTGGCCTTGAGACGCTTTTCTTTGAACCGGAAGGGGAAGGTTTTTCTTTACCGCCGGATTCGCCCGCGCTGCACGTGATTCAGCATATCCGCGATGATTCACACAATCACGCCATCGGCGGGCACCGGAAAAAACGCGCAAAGGTGAAAAATACCAGCTCGCTGGAAACCATCGAAGGCGTCGGGCCAAAACGTCGCCAGATGTTGTTGAAGTATATGGGCGGATTGCAACCGTTAATGAACGCATCCGTAGAAGAAATCGCAAAAGTGCCGGGTATCTCGCAGCAGCTTGCAGAAAAGATCTACTACTCGTTGAAACATTGAGGCCGCTGTAGCAACATAGGGACAATTCCCACTTACGACAGACAGTTATCCGGCACTATGCAATTTAATATCCCAACGTTGCTTACTCTGTTTCGTGTCTTTCTCATCCCGTTCTTTGTGCTGGCTTTTTATCTGCCGTTCACCTGGGCGCCATTCCTTTGCGCTTTTATTTTCTGGCTGGCGGCCATAACAGACTGGTTTGACGGATTTCTCGCACGCCGCTGGAACCAAAGCACCCGCTTTGGGGCGTTCCTCGATCCCGTAGCGGATAAGGTGATGGTCGTCGTGGCCCTCGTCCTTGTGGCCGAACATTATCACGCCTGGTGGGTCACGCTGCCGGCTGCGACCATGATCGCCCGTGAAATTATTATCTCTGCGCTGCGAGAGTGGATGGCGGAAATCGGCAAGCGCAGCAGCGTTGCCGTATCGTGGATTGGTAAAACCAAAACCATGGCGCAGATGCTGGCGCTGATTGGCATGCTGTGGCGTCCGAACATGTGGATTGAGTATGCCGGTATCGGCCTTTTCTTCATTGCCGCGGTATTAACCTTCTGGTCTATGTTCCAGTATCTGGCCGCCGCGCGCGGTGATTTGCTCGAACCGTGATCTAAGCGGCGCAAAATTCAGCAAACGAAACGCGGTGCAGGAAAATTTCATTGACTCATTGCGTCATCTAAGTAGAATGCAACGCATCGAACGGCAGCTTAGCTTGCCGGAAGATAATAAAATCAAGTGATTAACCAACCTCACTTGTACAGATTTGCGGGAATAGCTCAGTTGGTAGAGCACGACCTTGCCAAGGTCGGGGTCGCGAGTTCGAGTCTCGTTTCCCGCTCCAGATTAAAGACATGCGCAGTAGCGGGTGTCAGTTAGAAAAGTTTTACGGCGCGTTAGCAAAGCGGTTATGTAGCGGATTGCAAATCCGTCTAGTCCGGTTCGACTCCGGAACGCGCCTCCACTTTCTTCCCGCGCCCGGGTGGTGAAATCGGTAGACACAAGGGATTTAAAATCCCTCGGCTGTATGGCTGTGCGGGTTCAAGTCCCGCCCCGGGCACCATGGGAACACAAGAATAAAATCAATGATAAGCAGTGTCGTGCAAACCACCTTCGGGTGGTTTTTTATTGCCTGCAATATCCCTTTCCAGCTATCTTGCCTGATATTTTATACTCACCGCCAGCGCGTGTGAAAAATCCATTCACTACAGGAGCCCGGATGATGAACCAGGGACCATTAACAGAAGAAGAGATTGAATGGCTTGACGAGGTGCTGCTAAAGCATGCTACCGAGCGTTCCATTATGGATGTCGCCGAAATGGACGGTATGCTGACCGCCATTCTCTCCGGGCCTAAAGAAGTAGGGCCGGAAGCGACGTTTGCCGCATTCTGGGGGGGTGAAGGCGACCAGCCGCTCTGGGAGTCGGAGGACGAACTAAAAAGATTCGTTGAGCTCACCTTCAAACACGTTAACGATATTGCGGAACGCCTGAGCGGCTACCCGGAGCAATACGAACCGCTGTTTGGCACCAGCATCGTTGAAGAGCAGGAGTTTACCATCGTCGAAGAGTGGTGCTTTGGCTATATGCGCGGCGTGATGCTGTGGGACGTGGAGCCCATGCCGGAAGCGCTGCTCGCCATGCTGGGGCCGATAGCCCTGCACGGGCTGGAAGAGAAGTTTGATGAGCTTGATAGTCTGTCGCATGAAGCGTTTATCGACAGCATTGAGGAGATCAAACCTGCCGCGCTGAGCGTATTTGCTTACTGGCAGAATAAGCGGCACGGCCGCCTGCACTAAAATAAACAGGCCAAAGCGCAACGGCGCCCGGCCTGCTTAATGCTGCATATCAGGCCTGGGCATCAAGGGTGGAAAGTTCTTTATCCACGAAATAAAGACCTTCACCGCTTTTACCGACCAGGCTTAGTTTATCCAGCACGGATTTAAACAGCTTCTCTTCTTCATGCTGTTCAGCAACGTACCATTGCAGGAAATTAAAGGTCGGATAATCCTGCGAAGTCATCGCCGCGTGGGCCAGTTCATTAATCTTGCTGGTAATTAACTGTTCGTGTTCATAGGTCGCTTTAAATAAAGCATCCAGCGATTCGTATTCGCTAAATGGTGACGGCACGGCATTGATGCGCGGCATATTGCCGGTATCGGCCACATAGGCAAACAGGCGCTGCATATGTTCCATTTCTTCCTGCGCGTGGCGACGCAGGAAGGCTGCGGCACCCTCAAAGCTATGGTAGCTGCACCATGCGCTCATCTGCTGATAAAGCAATGAAGAATACAGTTCAAGATTCATCTGTTCGTTAAGTTTTTCGACCATTTCTGTTTTCAGCATAGCGAGCTCCATATAATTGCGATGCGAGAGTGGCGCTACTCTATTTTTTTAATTTCAATAATGCAAATGAATTGTTAATTAATTTATCGTAATGAGAATGGTTGCTAATATTATTCTTTTTTATCATTAATATTAAATAGCGTTAATAATAATTATTCTTTTTTAAAATATATAACTTTCAGGCAGGACGGGCGCCGCGGAATCGATAACTTTGCGCAGCGCGACGGATTATCAATATCATTATGAAGAGCGCTACTGCACGATCAGCTCATCCCGCAGATATTTTTCCATGCCGACACCGCGGCACTGGTACTCAAGGGTTACTTTCTGATTCAGGCATACCGCGCCGCTGCTCAGGCTACAGGTTTTTATTGGCTCGCCGTAAGGGAAAGCGGCGATATACCCCTGCTGCTGGCATTGATGGCTGGCGGTGGTTTGCGCCTCAAAGGTATCAACCTTTCCCGTTTGCAGTATGGGGAGATCGAATCCAAGGCGAACGACCCCCGCCACTTCGCTGCCTTTGACCGGCTCCGGGGTTTTATTGAAGGTGCAGCCGCTTAATAAAAAGATGACCAAAAATACGGAAAAACGATGCATGGTATGAAGCCTCGGTTGGCACTTTCTTACAGCGTAGCACGTCTTGAATAGCGGGAACCGTCGGCGGCATAAAGCTGAAAAAGTTTATTTAAAGACAGCGTAAAATGCATCCCTAAAGAAAATTTATTCTTTAACGCAAAGGGGCCTATCGTGCGCTTTAAGCGCGAAGCCTCTAAGCCTCACGCAACGGTCGATCGGCCTGCCATGTTCGGTAATCTCCCCGGCGCGTAGCGGAGATGTGAGCGTACGTTGGTTTTTAAAACTATTTTTCATTAAATTTGAAAGTATGTTTGCCAGATAGTATGGTTAGTACATCCATGCGGTTCATCATGACCCTTCACCCCGGCTTTTCACCCGGAAAGGCCCGTGACCCAATCAGGAGACGAAACAATGAAAATTGCGCTGATGATGGAAAACAGTCAGGCTGGCAAAAACGCCATCATCTTAAAAGAGCTACAGGCGGTTGCGGCCGAGAAAGAGTATCCGGTTTATAACGTCGGCATGAGCGACGAGCAGGATCACCACCTGACCTATATCCATCTTGGCATCATGGCAAGTATTCTGCTGAACGCGAAAGCGGTTGATTTTGTAGTTACGGGTTGCGGTACGGGCCAGGGTGCGCTGATGTCGCTGAATATCCATCCGGGCGTTATGTGCGGCTACTGCATCGACCCGGCGGACGCCTTCCTGTTCTCGCAGATTAACAACGGCAACGCGCTGGCGCTGCCGTTCGCGAAAGGCTTCGGCTGGGGCGCCGAGCTGAACGTGCGGTATATCTTTGAAAAAGCGTTCACCGGCCGTAAAGGCGAAGGTTATCCGGTTGAACGTAAAGAGCCGCAGGTTCGTAACGCCGGTATTCTCAGCCAGGTTAAAGCGGCCGTGGTAAAAGAGAACTATCTCGACACGCTGCGTGCTATTGACCCGGAGCTGGTAAAAACGGCCGTTTCCGGCGAGCGTTTCCAGAAGTGTTTCTTTGAAAACTGTCAGAATAAAGAGATTGAAGCGTTCGTTCGCGAACTCCTTGCTTAATTAAGCCAATAACGGTCGGCGAAAGCTGGCCGTTTTATCGCGCTATCCCCTTCGTATTATCTCTTATTAGAAACTGCACTGCCCGCCGTGCGCGGCAGACGCAGCAAATCAAAAAGCCCAATCAGGCAGATAAGCGTAATCAACATAAACGAGATTTTAATGCTGATGCCGGGCTGGTCGCTCAGACCCAGCCACGCGCTGATTTTCTCTCCCAGCCTGATCCCGATGGCGCCAAGCGTGATGCCCAGCCCTACGGAAAGCTGGGTTGCCGTGCTGAACAGCGTATTGGCGTAGCTCATCTGCTGCGCGGGAATATCTGCAAAAGCCAGGGTGCTGATGCCGGTGAACTGCATCGAACGAAACAGCCCGCCAAGAAACAGGATGACGATTGTCACCCACGTTGCGGTGTGCGGCGTCAGAAACGCGCAGGCGAGCAGGGCGGCCACGTTCAGCATGCCGTTAATGATAAGCAGCTTTTTAAAACCAAGCGCACGAATAAGCGGCGTGGTGCCGGGCTTCATCGTCAGGTTACCTGCAAATACCGCCAGCACCAGCAGGCCTGAATGAAACGCATCCATGCCAAAGCCAACCTGAAACAGCAGCGGCAGTAAAAACGGCACGGCGCTGATTGAGGTGCGGAACAGCGAGCCGCCGTACATTGTGACGCCGAAAGTCTGCACCCTGAGGGCGTCCAGGCGAATCATAGGGTGCGGCGCGCGTTTGAAATGGCGCAGCGAAAACCACAGCGCTGCCGCTCCCACCGCCAGTAAAGCTACCGTAGCGACGATGTTGACGCTGGCTTCGCCCAGCATTTCCAGACCGTACACCAGGCAGATCATGGCCATCGCGGTGCTGATAAAACCGGTGCCGTCAAACGGGCGGCGTTCGTCATCGTGCACGTCTGGTATCAGCCGCCAGGCCAGCGCCATTGCAGCAAGCCCAAGAGGAAGGTTGATATAAAAAATCCAGCGCCATGTGGCATAGCTGGTGATAAATCCGCCCAGCGGCGGCCCGATAATAGGGGCAACCAGGGCAGGCCAGGTTAACGTTGCTATGGCGGCTATCAGTTGGTTTTTCGGCGTGGTCCTTAATACCGCAAGGCGGCCTACCGGCACCATTAACGCACCGCCGATGCCCTGCACAATCCGCATCGCGACAAACTGCTCAAGGCTATTGGCAAGGCCGCACAGCACCGAGGCGACGGTGAAGATGCCCAGCGCCAGGGTAAAGACTTTACGTGCGCCGAAGCGGTCGGCTATCCAGCCGCTGGCGGGAATCAGTACCGCAAGGGTAAGGAGATAGGCGCTCATGCCCGTGTTCAGGTCCACGGCATCCACGCCGAAGGTACGCGCCATCTCCGGCAGCGCGGTGGCGATGACCGTTCCGTCGAGAAACTCCATAAAAAAAGCGCCAGCGACCAGCAGCGCGGTCAGAGAGACGCCGCGTTTTTGTGCAGAAGGAAGGTTGTCAGACATGGTTGCCGCTCGAAATTAAAATAATGTTTTAAAAACTCATAGAAACAGATAATCAGGTAAGTGCTGGATTTGCAATCGGTTTTATAAGAACGGCGGGTGAAAATCACGGTCTCGTTTTGTGACTGATATCACAAAATCATTGATTTATGTGATGGAAGTCATATTATAGGTCGCATAACGAGCAACACCTGTATATATAAAAACCGGAGTACGTAATGAAACTGCGCAAAATCCTGAAAAGCATGTTCGAAAACTACTGCAAAACCTTCAAAGACGTACCGCCGGGCGCGATGTTCTGAGAATGTTGATGATAAAAAAACCTGCCGAGGCAGGTTTTTTTATGTCCGCAATGGATGGTTGCCTCGTGCTTCATGGCGCATGTACTATGGCGCTTGATGAAACAGGAGAGAGAAATGTCAGAACAATTATCCGCCGATCGCGAACTGGTCTCCGATGTGGTCGCCTGCCAGTTGGTGATTAAACAAATTCTGGACGTGATTGACGTCATCGCCCCGGTTGAAGTGCGCGACAAAATGGCCAACCAGCTTAAGACGATTGATTTCGCCACCCATCCTGCGGCGGCGGATCCGGTGACTCGCCGTGCGATTGAGAAGGCGATCGCACTTATTGAGCTGAAATTCACACCGCAAAAAGAAGCACATTAATACGCAGCATTAAGGCGGATGCGGACAATTCATCCGCCGTTAATGCTGCGCTAAAAAGGCATTATCTGCCGTTAATAAACCGATTGTTATTGATGAACACTTTGCCCGTAATATTGCTTATCGACTATAAATCATTATAATTCTTACTTCGTGCAGCAATCAGCAAGATTAATTTTAATACAATAACTGTATTAAAAAACAACAGAATAAAAAGCCACTGTGTTTATTGTTCGTTGAAGTTTTTTACGGAAGTTGCCGCTCTAACCGTATGAAATATAATATTTTATTGGTTGTTTTTATTTGTGTAAATTATTTTAGTTATTTCCTGGTTAACCGATAGTAATGGTAATTAATCATTAGCCTGGAATATTACGCCGTGTTTAACTCTCTTCGTACCAGAATTTTAGCTGTCACCGTGTTAATTGTCATTGGGGCATTAACGATAAATACCCTTATCAATTATTCAATCAGTCGTTCCGCTAACATAAAAGCTATCAACAGCACGCTGACCTCACTGGCAGCAAGCCACACAGCAACACTGAATCAGTGGATTGAAACCAAAGTTGCGCAAATTAATTCTCTTACGCCGCATGTAGCGGACGCCGATCCTGTTCCGCTGCTAACGCAGATTGCTGCTGCCGGCAACTTTATGAGTGTGAATATTGGCTATCCGGATAAACGAATTATTTCGTCCGATCCAGCAGGGCTGCCGGAAGGGTTCGATCCAACATCAAGACCCTGGTATATCCAGGCCGTACAGGCTAAAAAACCGATAGTGACAAATCCATTTATTGACGTCATTACGAATAAACTCATTGTCACCACTGCGGCTCCCCACATTGATAACGGGCAGGTGACAGGCGTAGTGGAGGGGGATATCAGCATGGATGAGGTGATTGCCAGCGTGCGCGCCATTCACCCCACGGAAGACAGTTTTGGCATGCTGCTGGATGCGGATGGCACGATCATCGCACACCGCGACCAGGCTTTAACGCTTAAACCCATTTCTGACATCGCAAAAACGCTTAACCTTGCGCAATTGCTGGAGGCTAAAACTCCCCTTGAGGTCGATATTTTAGGGCGTTCAACCTATATGGTCGCGATGCCGGTGAAGGGCACCTCGTGGTTTATCGTTGTCGCTATGGATAAAGCGGAAGTTACCGCCAGCATGCGCTGGCTACTAATGATATCAATCGCCTCGTTGTTTGTGCTGATCGCGCTTACGGCAGGTATTGTCACTGTGATGACAAGACGCAGCATCGGTCCCCTGATTCGCGTGCGTGAAGCGATGGACTCCATTGCTCAGGGCACGGAAGATTTAACTCAAAGGCTTGAGGTCGACGGTAAGGACGAGGTGGCGCAGATTGCCAACGCGTTTAACCGCTTTGTGGATAAGCTTGCCGTAGTGATGAAATCGATTCGCGGTAGCAGCGAGGCCGTGCGCGTTTCGTCACAGGACATTGCCGCTGGCAATGTCGATCTTTCCTCACGCACCGACTCGGCTTCGGCAAGTTTGCAGCAAACTTCCGCGGCGCTTGAGCAGATTTCTTCAACCGTGGCGCTCTTTGCCAGCTCGTCTCGTGAGGCGAATACGGCGGTGCTGTCGGCCGCGCAGGTTGCGCGACGCGGTGGAGAATCCGTACGCGAGGTGATTCAGACCATGAATAGCATCGAAGCGGCCTCTGAGAAAATCGGCAACATCATCGGCGTGATTGACGGCATCGCGTTTCAGACCAATATCCTTGCGCTCAACGCCTCGGTGGAAGCTGCTCGCGCAGGTGAACAGGGCAGAGGTTTTGCGGTTGTTGCAAACGAAGTGCGTAATTTAGCAAGCCGCAGCGCAGAGGCCGCTAAGGAGATAAGAATGCTGGTGAATACCACGGTAACCAGCGTGTCGTCGGGGGCGAAACAGGTACATAACACCGGTGATACGATGCAGGAAATCGTCGGCAGCGTCTCCTCGGTCACCACCCTGATGGCGGAAATTAATCAGGCGGCGGACGAACAGATGAAAGGCATTGCCGAGATAAATGCGGCGGTGGCGCAACTGGACACCATGGTGCAACAGAACGCCGCGCTGGTGGAGGAATCCACCACTGCTTCAGCGGCCCTTACCGATCGGGCAAGCGAGCTTGCCGCTGCGGTAAACCAGTTCCGCCTTTAAGCACCCTTAAAGCCCGGCGCGAGCCGGGTTTTTCATATCATGAAGGACGTTGCGCTGGCCGGAGCTTTATAGACATACCGGTTCAGAGAGTAAAAGGGAAACGCTGGCGGCTCGCCTTTCTGTACTGCAACGGCGTCTGGCCCATCATCTTTTTAAAACAGGTAATAAAGTACGTCACTTCGCTGAATCCCACCGCCAGCGCAATTTCGTCGATGCTGTTTGCCGTGGTGCGCAACAAATCGCAACTGCGCTTTATTCTTCTCGTCAGCAAATATTCATGAAGGCTGCCGCCGGTCTGCTGGTGGAATACCCTTGAGGTATAGCTGCGCGACAGCCCCATCGCCCCAGCCAGCTCGGCGAGCGAAAACTTCCTGGAATAGTTAGCTTCGACCCAGCTCATCATGCGCGAGGCGGCCGTCTGTGGCTTTGGCGCCAGAGGCTGCGGCTGAGCGGGCAGAAAAGCCATAATCTGCATCACCAGAAAAGCCACCTCGCAGGCCGGCGTCTGGCTGCTGGCCTCCAGCGTATCGAAGCGGGCCAGGATCGTTTCCATAAATTCCGCCCGTTCGCTTAAATCGTAAATCTGCGCGGGAACGTTGCTTGCCGCCAGCGCGGAAAACTGGGCCTGCTGGCGCGGAAAATCCTTCAGCGCGCCTTCCACTACGGATTGTTCAATATGCATAGTGGTGCGGTGGTAATGATTTTTCTCGCTGTCATCAACGTGCACTTTGTGCAGGCGAAACGGCGGGAAAATAAACAGGCGACCGGGGCGGGCGGTGTAATGCTGATTATCCACCACCACGATGCCGTACCCCTTTGAGATATAAAGCAGCTCAACGCACTGGTGCCAGTGGTAATAAGCCGCGCTCGACGACCACATGCGGTGAAAGGAAATCACCCGGCTGTCGAGGGTGATACGCTCAAGCAATTGGGATTCGCTCATTTTTCCTCAGGGCAACAGATTTAAGTTTTTACGCCACGGTTTGCAATTAATTACCGCCGCGCAACAAAAAATCCAGCAAAAATGAAATGGCGGTTTAATTTTGTGAGCGTGCTCACTCGGCGCGGGATTTAAAAGGAACTACTCTTTGTTCCGACGTCAACGCCATCTCTGTAGAAGAGCCCAATAACAATAACTTACCTGATTCTCGTTATTGACGGGAGGACATCTTGCAACCTGAAAATATTACCCTGACAAATCCCCTGCATTCGCGAAATGCTGTCCGGCAGTGGGTTAATGAATTACTGAATGCCGTAACGCCATATTTTAAAAAAGATGCCAGCCGCGTGGATCTCGCCAATTTTACGGCGCATTACGGGCAGCGGGTGGCGAATATGGAAACTTTTTCACGGCTGCTGTGGGGCGTCACGCCTTTACTCGCCGGCGGCAGCGAGCCGGAACAGTTCTCCTTCTATATTCAGGCCATTAAAAACGGCACCAGCCCACAGCATGCGGACTACTGGGGAGAAGCAGCGCCCTTTGATCAGCGTATTGTGGAGATGGCCGCCTATGGCTTGCTGCTGGCGCTGGCCCACGAGAAGGTGCTGGCGCATTTTAACGAGCAGGAAAAAGCGAATCTCTGGCGCTGGCTGAAACAGAGCGAAGAGCAGGCAATCCCGGACAATAACTGGCACTTCTTCCCGATTCTGGTGCAGGTCGGTTTCGGGCGGGCAGGGATGCAAACCAATCCGCAGGCGCTGGAAAAGCATTTCGCCGCTATGGAGCAATATTACCTGGGCGAAGGCTGGTATTCCGACGGGCCGGGTCGGCCGCGCGATTACTACATCTCCATGGGCTTTCACTTCTATGGACTGATCTACGCGAAGCTGATGGCGGAAATCGATCCGCAGCGCAGCGCCGAGTTACGGCGCCGTGCAACGCTGTTTGCCGCCGACTTTATTCATTTTTTTGCCCCGGACGGAGCGGCTATTCCGTTTGGCCGCAGCCTGACGTACCGCTTTGCCCAGGCCGCATTCTGGAGCGCCGCGGCTTTTGCCGGGCTGGAGGTCTATTCGCCGGGCGTCATTAAGGGGATCGTCCTGCGGCATTTACGCTGGTGGCTCAAACAGCCGCTGTTCGACAGGGATGGCGTACTGAGCGTGGGGTTCAGCTATCCGAACCTTATTATGGCAGAGGATTACAACGCGCCGGGCTCTCCTTACTGGGCGCTGAAAACCATGCTGGTGCTGGCGCTGGGCGAGGAAGATGCCTTCTGGCAGGCGCAGGAATTACCGCTGCCGGAGCTTGCGGCCATACACAGCGTTCCGCAGGCCGATCAGATCCTGGTCCATCAGGCCGATCACTTATGGATGCTCACCTCCGGCCAGCTTGAGCTGAACAACTTTGTTAATACCGAAGCCAAATACTGCAAGTTTGCCTATTCAACCCGCTACGGATTTACCGTTGAGCGAGGCCGTTACGGGCTGGCGCATGCCGCTGCGGATTCAATGCTGCTGCTGGCCGAAAAAGATAACTACTGGCGCGGGCGGCGAGACTGCACGTCCGTCAGGACGGCGGACGAGATGATTTACAGCCGCTGGCAGCCCTGGCATGACGTGACTATCGATACCTGGCTGCTGCCGTTAGGTGACTGGCAGGTACGCGTGCATCACATCAATTCAGCGCGCAGCCTCGATACGGCGGAGGGGGGCTTTAGCCTGCCGAACCGTCCGCAGCCGTTGGCTGAAAGCGGGCAGGCCCGCTGCCGACTCACCACGTCAACGGATACCAGCGCGATTTTCTGCCTCAGTGCCGATCCTCGTCGCGGCGAACAGGTCTTAACGCCGCCAAACAGCAACCTTTTATTTGCCGAACGGGCGGCCGTTCCGCTGCTGTGCGGCGAGCTGACGGCAGGGAAAAGTTTGCTGATAAGCGCAGTCTGGGCGGGTAACCCGGCGGACTTCAGCGCAAGGCTTTGCCCGCAGGCCATCATCCGCGATGACGTTGTGCGCCTCGTGACGGCTGATTATGAAAAACGTCTGTCCCTGACCGCTTTGCCGGAGATATCCCTATGACGACTACCACGCCTGTGCGCAGCGCGCAGTTTAAAATGAGCGGTTTTATCTTTCTCTACTTCTTCACCTGGTCGTCAAGCTTTGGGCTTTATGCCCTGTGGCTGAGCCAGAAGGTTGGCCTGGACAGCATCACCATCGGCAGCGTTTTCGCCATCAACGGCGTATTCGCCGTTATCTTAAAGCCGGTTTATGGCTATATCCTGGACAAAATCGGTATGAGCAAATGGCTGCTCTATTTTGTCTGCATCATCTCGGCCCTGATGGCGCCGTTCTTCGTCGGCGTTTATCAACCGCTGCTGCTAAGTCACACCACGGCAGGGATAATTATCGGGGCGCTTTATCTCAGCCTCGGCTGGTACGCGGGCGTTGCCGCTTCCGAATCCTACGCCGACCGTTTTAGCCGCCTGTACGGGCTGGAGTTTGGCCGCATTCGTATGTGGGGATCGCTCGGCTGGGCGGTGGCCGCCTCGGTTTCCGGCTTGCTGTTTAATTTCACCCCGCTGGCGAACTTCCTCGTCAGCAGCACAACCTCGGTACTGATGCTGCTGGTGCTAATCAGCCTGAAAATCGGCGATGAGCAACTGCGTAATAACAGCGTCATTTCGGCGAACAAAATTGTCTTTGCCGACGTGCTGACGCTGCTGAAAAACCGCAAGTTCTGGATGTTCAGCCTGTATGTTGCGGGGGTAGCGTGGATGATGTTCGTCGCCGAGCAGCAGTTCCCGCGTTACTTCGTTTCTTTTTTCGATACCAAAGAACAGGGCAACGCCTGGTACGGCTACCTGAGCACCATACAGTCCGGTACCGAGTTTGTGATGATGATGTTTATCCCGCTGTTGGTTAACTACTACGGCGCGAAGCGCGGACTGCTGCTGTGCGGATGCGTGGTGGGCGCGCGCCTGATTGCCTCAGGGCTGACGACCGACCCGGTGGTTATCTCCGTTATCAAGCCGCTTTACGGCATTGAGATCTCGCTGCTGCTGATCTCGGTTTTCAAATATATCGCCGAGCATTTCCATAAGAAGATTAACGCCACCATGTATCTGCTGGGCTATCAGGCGATGATTTATGTCGGCTCGGTGGTGATTGCGCCTCCGGCAGGCTACCTGTACGACAAAATCGGCTTTGAGCACACCTACCTGCTGATGGGCTGTTGCGCGCTGCTGTTTACCTTCATTTCCGCCTTCACGCTTTCGCGCTGCCGGTCGAAACGCGACGAGTCGCGATCTTTTTCCCCGGCGCTGGACGCCGCCCCGGTTGAACCCGCCAAACACTGATTCAGGAGTTGTTATGACCAAGATAGTCACTACCGAAGCCCTGCGCCCCGTTGAGCTGTATCAGGTCGACAGGCTACGGCTTCGCCACAGGCTCGACGAGGCGCTGGCCCGCGTCACGCACAAGCTTGATAAAAACATCGTTGCCTTTGGCGATAAATTTCCCGGTGAAGCCTGCGAAAAGGGAGTCTGGCCGCGCACTGAAAATGTGGAATGGACCACCAGCTTCTGGCCGGGCCAGCTATGGCTCGCCTGGGAAATGACGGGTGAGGAGAAATACCGCGCAGCGGCCGAGCGCTATCTGCCTTCGTTTGCCGAACGTATCGAGAAACGCATTGATACCGCCACGCACGACCTTGGCTTTTTATATTCGCTCTCCTGCGTGAGCGCATGGCGGCTGACCGGCAACGAAGCCGCCCGGAAATCGGCGCTACAGGCGGCGGATATCCTGATGGAACGCTTCAATCCCGTGGCGAAAATTATCCAGGCCTGGGGGGATTTAAACGATCCGGAGCAGCGGGGAAGAATGATCATCGACTGCAATATGAACCTGCCGCTGCTGTACTGGGCCAGCGAGCAAACCGGCGACGAGCGCTATGCGCAGGCGGCGACCGCGCATGCGGAACAGGCGGCGAAGCACATCGTTCGCGAGGATGCATCGACGTATCACACCTTTTATATGGATGTGAAAACCGGCGAACCTCGCTTTGGCAATACGCACCAGGGCTACAGCGATACCTCCTGCTGGTCGCGCGGGCAGGCGTGGGGGATTTATGGTTTCCTGCTCAGCTATTTGCATACCGGCGATAAAAGTATGGTGGAACTGTCGCGCAGCCTCGCGCATTACTTTATTAACCGCCTGCCGGAAGATGACGTTTGCCACTGGGATCTGGCGCTGCTGGGCACCGATGCGGTTCGTGACAGTTCGGCGGCAGCGATTGCGGCCTGCGGCCTGCTGGAGCTGGTAAAAATTCTGCCGACGCTTGATGAGCACCGTGCGCACTATGAAGAGATGGCGCTGCGTATTGTGCTATCGCTAACCGAAAACTATCTGGCAGGGGACGAGGAACCAACCGAAGGGTTACTCAAACACTCGGTTTATCACATGGCGAGCGGAAAAGGGGTCGATCAGTGCTGTAGCTGGGGCGACTACTTCTACCTTGAAGCGCTGGCGCGTTTACGCCAGGTCTGGTATCCCTACTGGTAATTTTTTGCGCAAAGGAGAGCCGCATGAAAAGCGTCGCCGTACTGCTGGCCCCCGGTTTTGAAGAGGGGGAAGCCATTATCACCATTGATATTTTACGCAGGCTGGAGATTAACGTTCAGACCATTTCCTGCGTGGAAACGCGCGAGGTGGTGAGCTATCACGCAATCTCTGTGATGGCAGATACCACCCTGAGCGAAAGCTTTGATACCACCTTTGACGCCGTTGTTCTACCGGGAGGGCCCGAAGGCAGCCTGTTCCTCGCCAAAAGCGCGAACGTGATTGAGTTTGTGCGCCGCCACGACGAACGGGGGAAATTTATCTGCCCGGTCTGCTCCGCCGCCGCTCGCGTGCTGGGCGGTAACGGCCTGCTTAAAGGGCGTCGCTACGTCTGTTCCGGTGATTTGTGGCAGCAGGTCACGGACGGGGTGTATGTCGATGCCGATGTCGTTGAGGACGGTAACCTGATTAGCGGAAAAGGGCTTGGGAAAATCTTTGATTTTGCCTTCACCCTTGCCGCGCGTCTTGAAGGGGATGAGGCTCCCGCGCGGGATCACGCGGAGCATATTTATTATCCATGGTGACGGATAGCCCGGCCGGGGCAGTCGTTTCTATACTTACTCTTTTAACGAGGAGAAAGAAATGGCGGCTGAACTGAAAACGCTGGCTCTGAACCAGGCGAGCGGCGGCGTGCCAAACAGCGCGCTGCCGCTTGTGCTCTATCATCATGTCTTGCAAGAAGGAGATCTCGCCGAGGCTTTCGAAGGCCTGTTTGCCAGCAACGGCTGGCCTCCGCGCTGGCGCTATCCCGTCTTTACCTACACGCATTTTCATTCCAATACGCACGAGGTGCTGGGCGTTTTCGCGGGCAGGGCGAAAATTCAGTTTGGCGGCGAAAGCGGCCCGGTGGTTGAGATCGCTCGCGGCGATGCCGTGCTGATACCGGCGGGCGTCGGGCACAAGCAAATCGAGGCTTCAGAAGATTTCATGTGCGTGGGGGCCTACCCAGACGGTTTCTCGCCGGATAAGTACCTTGACCAGCCAGGGCAGCTTGCGGAAGTGAAGGAAAATATCGCGAAAGTGCCTGAACCGGATAAGGACCCGGTAACGGGAAGCGCAGAAGGAATAAATTCGCTGTGGTAGCCGCAGCCAGACCGCAGGGACGCGCTGGCTGACCTTATGGATAATCCTGCTAATTAGTGTTGAATTCATCATACATATCTGCCGCGCTTTATGGCTAAATTTGCTAAATCCATGCACGACTTTACTGTAATTCTGCGGTGTGATTTTGCTCTCCTATGGATTATTAATTTCCCGCTAAAACTTACTCCAGCTCGGGTTGTAAAAACCGCTGATGCTAAAAGCTTGTTTTAAATCGACCTTACCTTACGAATAAAAAAATCGATCTGGAGTACGCATGCACAAATTTACTAAAACGCTGGCGGCCATCGGCTTTGCAGCGGTTATGTCACAATCCGCTATCGCTGAGACCATGAAATTAGGTTTTCTGGTAAAGCAGCCCGAAGAACCCTGGTTCCAGACAGAGTGGAAATTTGCCGATAAAGCCGGGAAAGATCTGGGCTTTGAAGTGATTAAAATTGCCGTGCCGGACGGTGAAAAAACGCTTAACGCCATCGATAGCCTGGCCGCAAGCGGCGCCAAAGGTTTTGTGATTTGCACCCCGGACCCAAAACTGGGCTCGGCCATTATCGCGAAGGCAAAAAGCTACGACATGAAGGTGATTGCGGTTGATGACCAGTTCGTTACCGCGAAGGGCAAACCGATGGAAACCGTTCCGCTGGTGATGATGGCGGCGACTAAAATCGGCGAACGTCAGGGCCAGGAACTGTATAAAGAGATGCAGAAACGCGGCTGGGACGTAAAAGACTCGGCCGTTATGGCGATTACCGCCGACGAGCTCGATACCGCCCGCCGCCGCACTTCCGGCTCAATGGACGCGCTGAAAGCCGCGGGCTTCCCGGAAAAACAAATCTATAAAGTCCCAACCAAATCTAACGATATCCCCGGCGCGTTTGACGCCGCCAACTCTATGCTGGTGCAGCATCCTGAAGTAAAACACTGGCTGATCGTCGGCATGAACGACAACACCGTGCTGGGCGGCGTGCGCGCCACCGAAGGACAGGGCTTTAAGGCGCCGGACGTGATTGGCGTGGGCATCAACGGTGTGGATGCGGTGAGCGAACTGTCGAAAGCGCAGGCTACCGGATTCTACGGCTCCCTGCTGCCAAGCCCGGACGTGCACGGTTATAAGAGCAGCGAAATGCTCTACAACTGGGTGACCAAAGACGCGCAGCCGCCGAAATTCACCGAAGTCACCGACGTGGTGCTGATCACCCGCGATAACTTTAAAGAGGAACTGGCTAAAAAAGGTCTGGGCGGTAAGTAACGGATCCCGGGCGCGCAACGCGCCCGAAATCCCAGGGTTCTTCGGAGGTAAACCATGCAACAACAGACACCGTATCTCTCTTTTCGCGGTATCGGCAAAACCTTTCCCGGCGTGAAGGCGCTCCAGGATATCAGCTTTGACTGTTACGCAGGGCAGGTGCACGCGCTGATGGGGGAAAATGGCGCGGGTAAATCTACGCTGCTGAAGATCCTCAGCGGAAACTACTCCCCAAGCCAGGGCAGCATTGTTTTGCGCGGTGAAGAGATCGTTTTTAGCGATACCACGGCGGCGCTTAACGCCGGCGTGGCGATTATTTATCAGGAACTGCATCTGGTGCCGGAAATGACGGTGGCCGAGAACATTTATCTTGGGCAGATCCCGCACAAGGCCGGATTTGTGAACCGCTCATTGCTCAATTACGAAGCGCGGCTTCAGCTTGAGCATCTCGGGCTGGATATCGATCCGCAGACGCCGCTTAAGTATCTTTCCATCGGCCAATGGCAGATGGTGGAGATAGCCAAGGCGCTTGCGCGCAACGCGAAAGTTATCGCTTTCGATGAACCAACAAGCTCCCTTTCACGCCGTGAAATTGACAACCTTTTCCGCGTCATCCGCGAGCTGCGCGCGGAAGGACGGGTGATTATTTATGTTTCGCACCGCATGGAAGAGATTTTTGCCCTGAGCGATGCGATTACCGTGTTCAAAGACGGGCGCTACGTCTGCACCTTCGATGATATGCAACAGGTGAACCACGATTCCCTGGTGCAGGCAATGGTAGGGCGCAACCTTGGGGATATCTACGGCTGGCAGCCTCGTGAGCACGGCCCGGAACGGCTGCGGCTGGACGAGGTGAAAGCGCCGGGCGTGCGCACGCCGATTTCCCTTCACGTGCGCAGCGGCGAAATTGTCGGGCTGTTTGGTCTGGTAGGCGCCGGACGGAG
The DNA here is from genome assembly GCA_032000125.1 of Buttiauxella sp. Taxonomy (GTDB): domain Bacteria; phylum Pseudomonadota; class Gammaproteobacteria; order Enterobacterales; family Enterobacteriaceae; genus Dryocola. The sequence continues at coordinate 135,613 of DAMALH010000004.1, forward strand.
CGAGCTGATGAAAGGGCTATTTGGCGGAACGCGTATCACCGGCGGGCAGGTGTGGATCGACGGCAAAGCTATCGCCATCGGTAAACCGGGCGATGCCATTCGCGCCGGGATGATGCTCTGCCCGGAAGATCGCAAGGCGGACGGCATCATTCCCGTCCACTCGGTGCGGGACAATATCAATATCAGCGCGCGCCGAAAACACATCAGCGCGGGCTGCCTTATTAATAACCAGTGGGAAAGCGAAAACGCCGCCTCACACATTCGTTCGCTGAACATTAAAACGCCGTCAGCGGATCAGCTCATCATGAACCTTTCCGGCGGCAACCAGCAAAAGGCCATTCTGGGCCGCTGGCTGTCCGAAGAGATGAAGGTGATCCTGCTTGATGAACCGACGCGCGGCATTGACGTTGGCGCAAAGCATGAAATCTACAACGTCATTTATGCCCTGGCAGCCCAGGGCGTGGCGGTGCTATTTGCGTCGAGCGATTTACCTGAGGTGTTGGGCCTTGCGGACCGCATTATCGTAATGCGCGAAGGGGAAATTGCCGGCGAGTTGTTGCATGGCGAGGCTAGCGAGCAGCAGGCGCTGAGCCTTGCAATGCCTAAAACCAGTGCGAGTGCAGCATGAGTAAGGGGAACAAAATGTCTTCATTAACTAAATCCGGCGGTACGGGCACGGCATCCGGCGGCGCGGGCAAATCGTCGCTAAGTCTCGGCCGCATCTGGGATAACTACGGCATGCTGGTGGTGTTTGCGGTGCTGTTTATCGGCTGCGCCATTTTCGTGCCGAATTTTTCTTCCTTTATTAACATGAAGGGGCTGGGGCTTGCGATTTCCATGTCCGGGATGGTGGCCTGCGGCATGCTGTTCTGCCTCGCTTCCGGTGATTTCGACCTGTCCGTGGCGTCAGTTATCGCCTGCGCGGGCGTGACCACCGCCGTGGTCATTAACATGACCGAAAGCCTGTGGATTGGCGTAGCGGCAGGTTTGCTGCTTGGCGTGCTAAGCGGCCTGGTAAACGGCTTTGTTATCGCCCGGCTTAAAATCAACGCGCTGATCACAACCCTTGCCACCATGCAAATCGTACGCGGCCTGGCTTACATCATCTCCGACGGTAAAGCGGTGGGCATCGAAGACGAACGCTTCTTTACGCTCGGCTACGCCAACTGGTTCGGCCTGCCGGCGCCAATCTGGCTGACGATAGGCTGCCTGCTGATCTTTGGTTTCCTGCTAAATAAAACGACTTTTGGGCGCAATACCCTGGCTATCGGGGGCAATGAAGAAGCCGCGCGGCTTGCGGGCGTGCCCGTGGTGCGGACCAAGATCATTATCTTCGTGCTGTCGGGTTTTGTCTCCGCCGCGGCGGGCATTATCCTGGCCTCACGCATGACCAGCGGCCAGCCGATGACCTCGATTGGCTATGAGCTGATTGTTATTTCCGCCTGCGTGCTGGGCGGCGTATCGCTAAAAGGCGGAATCGGCAAAATCTCCTACGTGGTGGCGGGTATCCTCATTCTGGGGACGGTGGAAAACGCCATGAACCTGCTGAATATTTCCCCGTTCTCGCAGTACGTGGTGCGCGGTATGATCCTGCTGGCGGCGGTGATTTTCGACCGCTACAAACAGAAGGCCAAACGCACGGTTTAAGCTTTTTCTCCGCGTTCACTTCAGACTATTCCCAATCGCAACGCCAGCCCCCACAAGGGCTGGCGATTTCTCAGATAAAATTGCGACACTGGTCACCCTGTCTATACTTACATGGCTAATATTAATTTTAAGTTACCGGTTCGGTGACAATTTTTATCCATTTAAGGAGGAGCCACAGGTGGCTGAAGTCGTATCTGTACCGCCTTTACTGTCCGGCAATCTTGCTTTTTTCTTTGACCTCGATGGCACTCTGGCTGAAATCAAACCGCACCCGGATCAGGTCTATATCCCAGCCGCGGTGCGCACGTTGCTGCAGAAAATGTCCGTTATGAATGATGGGGCACTGGCGTTGATCTCAGGGCGTTCCATGGCAGAGCTTGATAAACTCGCCACGCCGTTCCATTTCCCGCTTGCGGGAGTTCACGGAGCGGAGCGCCGCGATATCAATGATAAAACCCACGTTGTGACGCTGCCTGCACCGCTAGTTAAAACGCTGCAGCAGGAACTCTCTGAAGCCCTGGCGCTGCTGCCGGGCACCGAGCTTGAAGCTAAAGGGATGGCGTTTGCGCTTCACTATCGGCAGGCGCCGGAAGCCGAAGAGGCCATTATGTGGCTTGCGCAAAAGTTGACTAAACGTTTCCCGGAGCTGGCCTTACAGCCGGGGAAATGCGTTGTGGAACTAAAGCCGCTGGGCATCAACAAGGGCGCCGCTATTCGCGCCTTTATGCAGGAAGCGCCGTTCGCTGGCCGCACGCCGGTCTTTATCGGTGACGACCTTACCGATGAAGCCGGGTTTAAGCAGGTTAACGCTATGGGAGGCGTGACTGTCAAAGTCGGCGCGGGTGAGACGCTGGCAACTTATCGCCTGGCCAATGTCAGGATGGTTTATCACTGGTTGGGCAAACTTACGCATCACATAGAACAACAACAAAAGACAGAAACTTTACGGGGAGAAGATTATGAGTCGCTTAGTAGTAGTCTCTAATCGCATCGCACCACCAGATGACAAGAAGGCGGGCGCAGGCGGCCTTGCGGTCGGTATTTTAGGCGCCCTGAAGGCTGCGGGCGGGCTATGGTTTGGCTGGAGCGGGGAGATTGGCGATCCTGATGCGCCAATAAAAAAGGTTACCCATGGCAACATCACATGGGCTTCATTTAACCTTAGTGAAGAAGATTACGAACAATATTACCTGCAGTTTTCTAACGCGGTCCTGTGGCCTGCTTTCCACTATCGTCTTGATTTAGTCAATTTCCAGCGCGAAGCCTGGGAAGGGTACGAGCGCGTGAATGAGCTTCTGGCAAACAAGCTCAAGCCGCTGGTGGAAGAAGACGACATTCTGTGGATCCATGATTACCATCTGCTGCCTTTTGCCGCCGCTTGTCGCAAGCAGGGGCTGCATAATCGCATCGGCTTTTTCTTGCATATTCCTTTTCCGACGCCGGAAGTATTTAACGCGCTGCCGCCGCATGAGGAGCTGATTGAAGCGCTGTGCGATTACGATCTGCTGGGCTTCCAGACTGAGAACGATCGCCTGGCGTTCCTCGACTGCGTTGCGAGCCAGACGCGCCTTGAGAGTAAAGGTAAGCATCAGCACCGGGCATTTGGCAAAACGTTCCGCACCGAAGTTTATCCCATTGGCATTGAGCCCGAAGAGATTGCGCAGAACGCCCAAGGGCCGCTGCCGCCGAAGCTTGCGCAGCTCAAAAACGAGCTGGGCAGTATTAAGAACATCTTTTCCGTTGAGCGCCTTGATTATTCTAAAGGGCTGCCGGAGCGATTCCTCGCCTTTGAGGCGCTGCTGGAAAATTATCCGCAGCACCACGGTAAAATTCGTTACACCCAGATTGCGCCGACCTCCAGGGGAGACGTGCAGGCCTATCAGGATATTCGCCATCAGCTTGAGACCGAAGCGGGGCGCATCAACGGTAAATACGGCCAGCTGGGCTGGACGCCGCTTTATTATCTCAACCAGCATTTTGACCGTAAGCTGCTGATGAAGGTCTTTCGTTACGCCGAAGTCGGGCTGGTTACGCCGCTGCGTGACGGTATGAATCTGGTGGCGAAAGAGTACGTGGCGGCTCAGGACCCGGCAAACCCGGGGGTGCTGGTACTGTCTAAATTCGCCGGTGCGGCTAATGAATTGACCTCGGCGCTGATTGTTAATCCTTACGATCGGGACGACGTGGCGAGCGCGCTCAACAGGGCGTTAACCATGCCTTTAGCCGAGCGAATTTCACGCCACAGCGAAATGATGGAGGTAATTTGCCATAACGATATTCACCGCTGGCAGGAGAACTTCGTGGGCGATCTAAAGCAGGTAACGCCGCGTAGCGATGCATCTCATCTACAGAATAAAGTGGCGACTTTCCCAAAACTGGCCTGATATTATAAAAGGCGGTTAGCGCGCTTGCTGCCGCCTTACTCCTCTATCAGAGGGAAGAAAAGCGCCAATCTTCCCTTCCTTTCTTAAAGAAGCGGCACTAACAGCACATCTACTTTACTCGATGCAACTACCGTTTTTGCAGAACAAATCGCTTTGCTGAAAAAGGTCTGATTGTGGTTGCCGCAAACCACTAAATCCACATTTTGCTTTTCGCATACCGCAAGAATATGTTCGCTGAGTTCACCCGTTGCGATCGTCGCGTTCTCTATGGGATATCCCGCCTTATTTACCAGTTCATCCAGAAAAAGCTGCGTTTCTTCGAGCAGCAGCTCGCGTAAATTCTCCATCATCGGCGCGGCGAGCTGATTATAGATTTCCGGGTCAGAAGCCAGCGTTATCAACGAGATGCGTCCGCTAACCGGTTTTACGATGGAAACGGCCTTCTGTATCAATTGATGGCTTTCCGGCGTGACGGCAACAGCAACTAATACATGTGCATAACTCATGCCTTCCTCCTGTAGCGCAATGCGCGCCTGCTTACAAACCTCATACGCCGTTTTTCACACTGGCGCAACGACAGCGGCGGTGAGAAATGTGAGGCTGCTCATGAAAATACTTTAGTTATTCTTAAGTAATGAATTCGTAACATTTATCGGTAGCAGAAAATGACGAAAAAACAATCAAACCATAGAATTATTTTTTAGACCGAAAATGGATAATCACAGCCTGGGATTAGCCCATATGAAACGATCGGTTACCGTGAAAATTCAAAAGCTATTCAATATAACCACATGATAATAATCACATTACAGGCTTATTTCTGCGTAAAGTGTGATCCGCTTAACAGGTTATGAGGGTCAGAGGTAAAGGAAATACTTGAAAAGTCATAAAGTTGTTGTTCAAAAGTAAACCTATTCCCTGCTCAGGCGTGCAAAAAGCACCAATTTGGTTAAAAAATGCTCAAATGAAAAGCCTGGCTGATGGTTTAGATTAAAATATATGGTAAATTTATGTGATCTGGATCACATAAATTCTAAAATCGCGGCTGACTGCATTGTATGTGCTATAGGCAGCGAGTAGAGTTTGCGCGAATTAGGAAAAATCTTAGTTTTTTGTAAGAGAATTAAGAAAGACGTTACGCATTCTGACAACGCTGTTGCTTTGCTTTAACCAGACCAGGGGCCGCAGCCGGAATACGACATCAACTAATGCATTTTTGGCCGTAACGATTGCTTCACTTTTTTTACCGGGTTTGCCCGGGGACATCACGGGGTGCGGTTCAACCGCATACAATAATTGGTTATTCGGGATGGGGAAAATGCATACATCCGAGTTACTAAAACATATTTACGACATTAATTTGTCCTATTTATTGCTTGCTCAAAGACTTATTAGTCAGGATAAAGCGTCGGCGATGTTTCGTTTAGGGATCGCCGAAGATATGGCGACCACCCTAAGAGAATTAACGCTGCCGCAGATGGTAAAACTAGCGGAGACCAATCAACTGATTTGCCAGTTCCGTTTTAACGATAACCAGACTATCAATCGCTTAACGCAAGAATCGCGTGTGGATGATCTACAACAAATTCATACGGGTATTTTGTTATCCACCCGCTTATTAAATGAGGTGTCAGCCAGCGACGAGGCACCGAAGAAAAAAAGGGCGTAACAAAATGAGCGTAAAAAGCATTGTCCAGGAAGCACACGACATACAACTTGCAATGGAGCTTATTACTCTGGGCGCCAGGCTGCAGATGCTGGAAAGCGAAACGCAGCTAAGCCGTGGCCGTTTGATTAAGCTTTATAAAGAGCTGCGCGGCAGTCCGCCGCCGAAAGGCATGCTGCCTTTTTCAACCGACTGGTTTATGACGTGGGAGCAAAACATTCACGCCTCGATGTTCTGTAACGCATGGCAATTTCTGTTACGCAGTGGACAATGTAGCGGCGTAGATGCGGTGATTAAAGCTTATCGCCTGTATCTGGAGCAGTGTCCTTCACAGGCTGACGGCCCGCTGCTGGCGTTGACCCGTGCCTGGACGCTGGTGAGATTTGTTGAAAGTGGGATGCTTGAGTTAAGCCGCTGCAACTGCTGTAACGGAAACTTTATCACCCATGCTCACCAGCCTGTGGGCAGCTTCGCCTGCAGTTTGTGCCAGCCGCCATCACGAGCGGTAAAAAGACGTAAACTTTCCACCAACGCTGCCGATATTATTCCACAACTGCTGGATGAACAGGTAGAACAGGCCATGTAACAGGCCTCGTGTACGAGCAATTCCAGCAGCGGTAAGCAATTACCGCTGCTTTTTTTTGCCCGGTACTTTGGGTTTAAACGCCGCTCCCCTGTAAGTCCTTGCCACACTCCACAGCAGAAGGACTGACTCGTGCTGATATTAATAGGTTACCTGGTTGTACTCGGGACAGTTTTCGGCGGCTATATGATGACCGGTGGTCACCTGGGGGCGCTCTATCAGCCCGCTGAATTTGTCATCATAGGTGGCGCAGGCATCGGTGCATTTATCGTTGGCAACAATGGCAAGGCCATCAGAGGCACGCTTAAAGCGCTGCCGCTGCTGTTTCGCCGCTCGAAATACACCAAAAGCATGTATATGGATCTCATGGCGTTACTTTATCGCCTGATGGCGAAATCTCGCCAGCAAGGCATGTTTTCCCTTGAGCGCGACATTGAAAATCCTAAAGAAAGCGAAATATTTGCCAGCTACCCGCGTATTTTAGCCGATGCCACCATGCTTGATTTTATCGTTGACTATTTGCGTCTGATTATCAGCGGAAATATGAATACCTTCGAAATTGAAGCCCTGATGGATGAAGAAATTGAAACCTACGAAAGCGAAACGGAAATTCCGGCAAACAGCCTCGCGCTAATGGGCGACTCGCTGCCGGCATTCGGTATCGTTGCTGCGGTAATGGGGGTGGTTCACGCGCTGGCATCGGCCGACAGGCCTGCGGCTGAGCTTGGCGGGCTGATTGCCCATGCCATGGTAGGCACATTCCTCGGCATCCTGCTGGCCTACGGATTTATCTCGCCGCTGGCATCCGTTCTGCGTCAGAAAAGCGATGAAACCACCAAGATGATGCAGTGCGTTAAGGTCACGCTGCTTTCAAGCCTCAACGGCTATGCGCCGCCAATCGCCGTAGAATTTGGTCGTAAAACGCTCTACTCCAGCGAGCGCCCGTCGTTTGTCGAGCTTGAAGAACACGTTCGTGCCGTCCGCTCGCCAAATGCCCAGGCGCGCGCCACGGAAGAAGAAGTATGAAGAATCAGGCCCATCCCATCGTTGTTGTAAGACGACGCAAACACAAAGGCCACGGAGCGCACCACGGCGGCTCCTGGAAAATTGCCTACGCGGATTTTATGACCGCCATGATGGCCTTCTTCCTGGTGATGTGGCTGATTTCCATCTCCAGCCCCAGAGAGCTGGCGCAAATTGCCGACTACTTTAAAACCCCGCTCTCCGCTGCGATAACCGGCGGACAGCGCATTGCCGATAGCGAAAGCCCGATTCCCGGCGGCGGCGACGATGTGACCCAGCAGCAGGGGGAAATGAAAAAAAGCCCGGACATTGACGAGCTGAAAAAGCGCATGGAAACCAACCGCCTTAAGCGCCTGCGCGTCCAGCTCGACCAGCTTATCGAGGCCGATCCGAAGCTGCGGGCGCTGCGTCCGCATTTGCAAATCGACCTGGTCCAGGAAGGGCTGCGCATTCAGATTATCGATAGCCAGAATCGTCCAATGTTTAAAAACGGCAGCGCCGAAGTTGAGCCTTACATGCGCGACATCCTGCGCAGCATCGCGCCGCTGCTTAACGACATTCCAAATAAAATTAGTCTTTCCGGCCACACAGACGATCTGCCGTACGCCAGTGGCGAGCTTGGCTACAGCAACTGGGAGCTTTCCGCTGACCGCGCGAACGCTTCCCGTCGCGAGCTGATGTACGGTGGGTTAACCGATGGAAAAGTGCTGCGCGTGGTAGGCATGGCCTCTTCGATGCGCGTGACCGACCGGGGCCCGGAAGACGCCATTAACCGCCGCATCAGTTTGCTGGTGCTAAACAAACAAGCCGAACAAGCCATCGTGCATGAAAACGCAGAGAGCGCAAACCTTCCGTTAAGCACTCTGAAAGAACCTGCTGCTGTGGCTCCGGAGCAGTCCACTTTACCGCCACAACCAGGCACGAGGTGATAACGTGAGCATGGATATCAGCGATTTTTACCAGACATTTTTTGACGAGGCCGACGAGCTGTTGGCCGATATGGAACAGCACCTGCTGGACCTGGTGCCTGAGGCGCCAGATTCAGAACAGCTTAACGCCATATTCCGTGCGGCCCACTCGATAAAAGGAGGCGCCGGTACGTTTGGCTTCTCCATATTGCAGGAGACCACCCATTTAATGGAGAACCTGCTCGACGAGGCCCGGCGCGGTGAAATGCAGCTCAATACCGACATTATCAACCTGTTTTTGGAAACCAAAGATATTATGCAAGAACAGCTGGATGCCTATAAAAGCTCCACGGAGCCCGATGCCCAGAGCTTTGACTATATCTGCAAAGCGCTGCGCCAGTTGGCCCTTGAAGCCAAAGGTGAGGCGGCGACCGCGCCCGCTAAACTGACCGTCGTCGAAAATGAAGCGCCGTCCAAAGCCGGGGCCGCCCCTGCTGATGCTGATGGCAAACTGCGCGTTGCCATCAGCGGCCTGAAAGAGAGCGAGCGCGATCTGCTGCTTGAAGAGCTGGCAAACCTCGGCACGCTTAGCGACATTGAAAAAAGTGAAAGCTCGGTGACCGCAACGCTTGAAACAAGCGTAAGCGCTGACGACATCACCGCCGTGCTGTGTTTTGTCATCGAGCCTGAGCAGATTGCATTCCTGCCGCTGGCGGCGAGCGCAGCCGTGGTAGAAGTAGTGGAAGAGACGGTGCCGGCGGTGGTTGCCGCAGCTCCCGCTGCGCTGGCGGAAGTCGCAGCGCCTGCGGCAAAACCCGTCGCCCGCGCTGAAAAAGCAGCGCCGCGCGTAGCGGAATCAACCAGCATTCGCGTGGCGGTGGAAAAAGTCGACCAGTTGATTAACCTGGTTGGCGAACTGGTGATCACCCAGTCGATGCTGGCCCAGCGCTCCAACGAGCTGGACCCGGTAAACCACGGCGAGCTGATTACCAGCATGGGGCAACTGGAGCGAAACGCGCGTGACCTGCAGGAATCGGTGATGTCGATTCGTATGATGCCGATGGAATATGTCTTCAGCCGCTTCCCGCGTCTGGTGCGCGACCTTGCCGGCAAGCTTAATAAACAGGTAGAACTGACCTTGCTGGGCAGCTCTACCGAACTCGATAAGAGCCTGATTGAACGCATTATCGATCCGTTAACGCACCTGGTGCGTAACAGCCTTGACCACGGCATTGAGTCGCCGGATAAACGCCGCGCCGCCGGCAAGCCCGAAGTGGGCAACCTGACGCTATCCGCAGAACATCAGGGCGGAAATATCTGCATCGAAGTGATTGATGACGGCGCCGGCCTTAACCGCGAACGCATCCTGGCCAAAGCGCTTTCCCAGGGCATGGCGGTTAGCGAAAACATGTCTGACGATGAGGTCGGCATGCTTATCTTCGCGCCGGGCTTCTCTACCGCCGAGCAGGTCACTGACGTATCGGGCCGCGGCGTGGGCATGGACGTGGTGAAACGAAACATCCAGGAGATGGGCGGCCACGTTGAGATCCAGTCCAAAGCAGGCACCGGCACCACCATCCGAATTTTGCTGCCGCTGACGCTTGCCATCCTTGACGGCATGTCCGTTAAGGTCGCGGGTGAGGTCTTCATTCTGCCGCTGAATGCGGTAATGGAATCGCTGCAGCCGAAAGATGACGATCTGCATCCGCTGGCGGGCGGCGAGCGCGTGCTTGAGGTGCGCGGGGAATACCTGCCGCTGGTCGAGTTGTGGAAACTCTTTGATGTGGAAGGGGCAAAAACCGAGGCGACCCAGGGCATCGTCGTTATCCTGCAAAGCGCGGGCCGTCGCTACGCGCTGCTGGTAGATCAGCTGATTGGTCAGCATCAGGTGGTGGTGAAAAACCTTGAGAGCAACTACCGCAAAGTGCCGGGAATTTCTGCTGCCACCATCCTTGGGGACGGCAGCGTTGCGCTGATTGTCGATGTTTCCGCGCTGCAAAACTTAAACCGTGAACAACGTCTGGCCGGCCTTGCCGTCCTTTCCTGAAGATTAAAATGGGTACCCAAATGAACGGATTAACGAATGTGACAAAATTGACCGGGGAGCCATCAGGGCAGGAGTTCCTGGTGTTTACTCTCGGTGACGAAGAGTACGGCATCGATATCCTGAAGGTGCAGGAAATTCGCGGCTACGACCAGGTGACCCGCATCGCCAATACGCCAGCATTTATCAAAGGCGTAACCAACCTGCGCGGCGTGATCGTGCCGATTCTCGACCTGCGCGTGAAGTTCGACCAGGGAGACGTTGAGTACAACGAAAACACCGTGGTTATCGTTCTGAACCTCGGCCAGCGCGTGGTTGGCATCGTGGTGGACGGCGTTTCTGACGTGCTGTCTCTGACCGCCGAACAGATCCGCCCGGCGCCGGAGTTTGCCGTCACGCTCTCTACCGAATACCTGACCGGCCTTGGCGCGCTCGGCGAACGCATGCTGATTCTGGTGAATATCGAGAAGCTGCTGAACAGCGAAGAAATGGCGCTGGTGGATGTGGCGACCAGCCGCGTAGCCTGAATGTCATTTAGCGGCGGCGGGCGCTTTGCTCGCCACCGCTTTTTCTGTTGTAAATCAAGCCACAATCTATTCTTCTGCCGCCGACACTTCTGCCAGTAAACCTCATTTAAGACTCATCCTAATTTCACGTAAAGTTCCCCTGGCGGATGCCGATAACATCGATAACAAGTCATTCATAGGGTGTTATATGTTGAACCGTATTCGCGTTGTCACCATGCTGATGATGGTGCTGGTAGTGTTTGCGCTGCTGCAGCTCGTCTCAGGCGGAATGTTTTTTAGCGCTTTAAAAGATAATAACGATAACTCCGGCGTTACCCGTGAGCTACGCGTTCAACAATCCGAGCTGCATTACGCCTGGGACTTAATGCTGCAAACGCGCATTAACCTCAGCCGTTCTTCGGCCCGTTCGTTACTGGACGCCAGCAACGGCCAAAGCGCGGCTAAAACCGATTTGCTTAACAGCGCCAAAGCGACGCTTGCTGAATCAGGCAAACATTACGCCGCCTTTAGGCAAGTGCCGCCGGTTTCTGCGGAAATGGAAACGGTGGTGAAGGGTATTGATGATGACTATCAAAATTACCATCGGGCGCTGAGCGAGCTTATCGGCTTTCTGGAAAACGGAAATCTGGATGCCTATTTCGCCCAGCCTACACAGGGCATGCAAACCGCGCTGGAGAAAGCCTTCGAGCAGTACCTTGCGCTTAATGAGCGTCTGTACGAGCAGACTTACCTCACCAGCAGCAACGATTACAACTTTGCCAAATGGCAGATCGGGGGCCTTGCTTTAGCCCTTGCCGCGGTAATCGTGCTGGTATGGTTTGGCATGCGCAATATCCTCCTGAAGCCGTTAGCCGTCGTCATCGGCCATATTCGTGAAATTGCCAACGGCAACCTCACGGAAAGCATTGTTGCCAAAGGCCGCAACGAGATAAGCGAGCTGACGGCGAGCGTCCAGCATATGCAGCAGGAGCTGATCGTTACCGTGGGCAGCGTGCGTGAAGGTTCAGACGCCATTTACAGCGGCGCTACGGAAATTGCCGCCGGTAATAACGATCTCTCATCGCGCACCGAGCAGCAGGCCGCTTCGCTCGAAGAAACCGCCGCCAGCATGGAGCAGCTTACCGCCACCGTGAAGCAGAATGCGGATAACGCCCGTCAGGCTTCGCAGCTGGCGCTAAGCGCCTCCGAAACGGCTTCACGCGGCGGAAAAGTTGTCGACGGCGTGGTGAAAACCATGCACGAAATTGCCGGCTCTTCGAAAAAGATCGCCGACATCACAAGCGTTATCGACGGCATCGCCTTCCAGACTAACATCCTTGCCCTTAACGCCGCGGTAGAAGCCGCGCGTGCCGGAGAGCAGGGACGTGGGTTTGCGGTGGTGGCAGGCGAGGTACGTAACCTGGCAAGCCGCAGCGCGCAGGCCGCCAAAGAAATCAAATCCCTGATTGAAGATTCCGTTTCCCGCGTAGATACCGGTTCCGTACTGGTGGAAAGCGCCGGGGAAACCATGAGCGATATCGTTAGCGCCGTGACGCGGGTGACCGACATCATGGGTGAAATCGCTTCTGCTTCCGACGAGCAAAGCCGCGGTATCGACCAGGTTGCGCTTGCGGTTTCAGAGATGGACCGGGTTACCCAGCAGAACGCCTCGCTGGTTGAAGAATCCGCTTCAGCGGCGGCGGCGCTGGAAGAGCAGGCCAGCCTGCTGACGCAATCCGTTGCGGCTTTCCGCCTGAAAAGCGAAGGGGCGGCTCAACGCATTACCACAACGCCTGCTGCTGTTGCGACAGCCAGCGCTGTGGCTTTATCTCCGCGCAAACCGGCAGTCGCCGGCGGGGATGAGAACTGGGAAACATTCTAATCACCATTTCTGACCACCTATAAACGCCGGCAGACGTGCCGGTCGAGGGAAGCTTTGATGTTAAACCGTATCCGAATTTCGACCAGCCTGTTCCTGATATTGATTCTCTGCGGCCTGCTGCAGATTGGTAGTAATGGTTTGTCCTTCTGGGCTTTTCGTGACGATTTCCAGAACCTGAAAATGGTCGAGGCGAGTAATCAACAGCGCGATACGTTAACCCAAAGCCGTGCGGCCCTGTTACAGGCCAGCACCGCCTTAAGCCGTGCCGGTACGCTTACGGCGCTCAGCTACCCGCCGGAGGACATTAAGCGGCTGATGGCGAGCGCGCGGGGCAGCCTGAAACAGGCAGACATGCTGTTTAACCAGTTCCTTGAGATCCCGACTGCTGGCAAAGAGGGCGAGGAGATGCTGGCGTCAACCCAGAAAAGTTACGCCACCTATCGCGACGATCTGCAACATCAGGCCACCTGGCTTGAGAGCAACCAGCTTTCGGATTTCCTGAGCGCGCCGATACAGAAATCGCAGGATGTTTTTGACGCCAACTTCAATGCCTGGCAGCAAAGCATCAACGATATCGTGGCGGCGGCAAGCGGTGACAGCGAGAAAAATTATCATATCTCGGCGGTCATTTTTATCACCATGGCGATAGTTGCCGTCGTGATGCTGCTTGGCTCGCTCGCCTGGTCGCGCATGATGATCGTGCAGCCGCTGGCGATTGTGCGTAATCACTTTGACCGCATCGCCGCAGGCGATCTGGCTAAGCCGATTGCGGTCTTCGGGCGTAACGAGATCTCCGAGATTTTCCGCAGCCTGAAAAATATGCAGGACTCGCTCAAAGAGACGGTGAGCGAAGTGCGTGCCGGCAGTAGCGCCATGCATACCGGCATCGCTGAAATTGCGGCTGGCAACAACGACCTTTCCGCGCGTACCGAACAACAGGCGGCTTCGCTGGCTGAAACCGCCGCCAGCATGGAGCAGTTGACGGCGACAGTCGGCCAGAACGCCGATAACGCTCGTCAGGCCGCCCAGCTTTCCCGAAGCGCCGCGGATACGGCGAAGCAGGGCGGGCAGCAGGCGGCAAACGTAGCCCGCACCATGCATGATATTGCCGGAAGCTCGCAAAAGATTGGCGATATCACAAGCGTTATCGACGGTATCGCCTTCCAGACCAATATCCTGGCGCTGAACGCCGCGGTTGAGGCCGCTCGCGCAGGCGAACAGGGGCGTGGATTTGCGGTGGTGGCGGGCGAAGTGCGTAACCTGGCAAGCCGCAGCGCCCAGGCGGCGAAAGAGATTAAAGTGCTGATCGAAGAGTCTATTGATCGCGTACAGCAGGGCTCGCAGTTGGTGGACACCGCCGCCACCACGATGGCCGAAATTGTGCGTTCCGTAACGCAGGTGAACGACATCATGGGAGAAATTGCTTCGGCGTCGGATGAGCAGCGCCGGGGAATTGAGCAGGTTGCTCAGGCGGTAAGCCAGATGGATCAGGTAACGCAGCAAAACGCCGCCTTAGTAGAAGAGGCCGCGAGCGCGACCGATGCCCTGGCCAACCAGGCTGAACATTTAACCGGCGTAGTCTCTGTGTTTAATCTGGCAAGCGTTGAAGATCAACGTGAAACCGGGGAAATCGAAACCTCCGGGGTGCTGGCCACCCCCTGATTGTGACTGAGAAGGCGCTATGACATCACCCCTGTCCAACGGACAAACGTCATTAATGTTACAGATGACACAGCGTCTACCGCTGTCCGACACGCATTTTCGTCGGATATGTCAATTGATATACCAACGCGCAGGGATTGTGCTGGCAGACCACAAGCGGGATATGGTTTACAACCGCCTGGTTCGCCGCCTGCGTACATTAGGCCTGGATGATTTTGGGCGCTACCTTGGCATGCTGGAGTCAAATGCCAACAGCGCAGAGTGGCAGGCGTTTGTGAATTCGCTGACCACGAACCTGACGGCGTTTTTCCGCGAAGGCCACCACTTCCCGGTGCTCGCCGATCATGCCCGTAAGCGCAACGGCGAGTACCGCGTATGGAGCGCCGCGGCATCCACGGGTGAGGAGCCGTACTCTATCGCTATTACGCTCGCGGATGTGCTGGGCATGGCGCCGGGCCGCTGGAAGGTGTTTGCCAGCGATATCGACACCCAGGTGCTGGAAAAGGCGCAAAGCGGGGTTTATCGCCAGGAAGAGCTTAAAACGCTCTCTCCCCAGCAGATGCAGCGCTATTTCATGCGTGGAACCGGGCCGCACGAAGGGCTGGTACGGGTCAGAAGCGATCTGGCTCATCACGTTGAATTCGGGACGATTAACCTGCTGGATAAACAGGCGTCGCTTCCGGGACCTTTTGATGCCATTTTTTGTCGCAATGTCATGATTTATTTCGACAAAACGACACAGCAAGACATTTTAAGCCGCTTTGTCCCGCTGTTAAAACCAGGCGGCTTATTGTTTGCCGGGCATTCAGAGAATTTCAGTAACCTCAGTCGTGAGTTCTGGCTGCGTGGTCAGACGGTTTACGGTCTGAGTAAGGAAAGATCATGACAAAAATAAGAGTGCTGTCCGTTGATGACTCCGCCCTGATGCGCCAGATCATGACAGAAATTATTAACAGTCACAGCGACATGGAAATGGTCGCTACGGCACCAGACCCGCTGGTGGCCAGAGATTTGATCAAAAAGTTTAACCCGGACGTGCTGACGCTGGATGTGGAAATGCCGCGTATGGACGGCCTGGATTTTCTTGAAAAACTGATGCGCCTGCGCCCGATGCCGGTGGTTATGGTTTCATCGCTAACCGGGAAAGGCTCGGAGGTGACGTTGCGCGCGCTCGAACTGGGGGCGATAGATTTCGTCACCAAGCCGCAGTTGGGCATTCGTGAAGGCATGCTCGCCTACAGCGAAACGATCGCCGAAAAAGTCCGTACCGCGGCGAAAGCGAAACTGGCCGCACGAGCGCCTGCAGCGGCGCCCGCGCAGCTTAAGGCCGGCCCGCTGCTGAGTTCCGAAAAGCTGATTGCTATCGGCGCTTCTACCGGCGGGACGGAGGCGATTCGTCACGTGCTGCAACCGCTGCCGCTGTCAAGCCCGGCGGTGTTGATTACTCAGCATATGCCGCCCGGCTTTACCCGCTCTTTTGCCGAGCGTCTGAATAAGCTGTGCCAGATTGCGGTGAAAGAAGCAGAAGATGGCGAACGCGTATTGCCCGGACACGCCTATATTGCTCCCGGTGATAAGCACATGGAGCTGTCGCGCAGCGGCGCAAACTATCAAATCAAATTACATGATGGCCCGCCCGTGAACCGGCATCGCCCGGCCGTGGACGTGCTGTTCCATTCGGTGGCGAAATTTGCCGGACGCAATGCCGTGGGGGTTATCCTCACCGGAATGGGTAATGACGGTGCCGCCGGTATGCTGGCGATGCACCAGGCCGGAGCATGGACTCTGGCCCAAAACGAAGCAAGTTGTGTGGTGTTCGGCATGCCGCGTGAGGCCATCAATAGCGGTGGCGTCAGCGAAGTGGTCGATTTAAGCCAGGTAAGCCAGCAGATGCTGGCGAAAATTAGTGCCGGACAGGCAATACGTATTTAACAAAGGAGCCCGGATTTTATGGCAGACAAAGAGCTTAAGTTTCTGGTGGTAGACGATTTTTCTACCATGCGTCGCATCGTGCGTAACCTGCTTAAAGAGCTGGGTTTTAACAACGTAGAAGAAGCGGAAGATGGCGTGGATGCGCTGAACAAGCTGCAGGCTGGCGGTTTTGGTTTTGTTATCTCTGACTGGAACATGCCTAACATGGACGGCCTGGAGCTGCTGAAAACTATTCGTGCCAACGGCGCCATGGCGGCCATGCCGGTGCTGATGGTGACGGCGGAAGCGAAAAAAGAGAACATCATCGCGGCAGCACAGGCCGGGGCCAGCGGTTACGTTGTGAAGCCATTTACCGCCGCGACCCTGGAAGAGAAGCTGAATAAGATCTTCGAAAAGCTTGGCATGTAAGGAGGGGCATATGCACTCATCGACAAACCCGGCGATGGAGCTTCATCCAACGCCTAACGATATTATCGCGCGCATTGGCAGCCTGACTCGCATGCTGCGCGACAGCCTGCGCGAGCTCGGTCTGGATCAGGCGATTGCCGAAGCGGCGGAAGCGATTCCTGACGCCCGCGACCGCCTGGATTACGTGGTTCAGATGACCGCTCAGGCCGCCGAGCGCGCGCTGAACTGCGTTGAGCTTTCTCAGCCGCACCAGAACAAGCTGGAGTCCGGCGCGAAAGCATTAACCGGGCGCTGGGATGCCTGGTTCGAAAATCCTATCGAGCTGAGCGATGCGAAAGAGCTGGTGACCGATACCCGTAATTACCTTTCGGGCGTGCCGGAACACACAAGCTTTACCAACGCGCAGCTGCTGGAAATTATGATGGCGCAGGACTTCCAGGATCTCACCGGCCAGGTTATCAAGCGCATGATGGACGTCATTCAGGAAATTGAGCGCCAGCTACTGATGGTGCTGCTGGAGAATATGCCCGAGCCGGATGCGCGCGCTAAACGCGTCAACGAAAGCCTGCTCAACGGCCCGCAAATGGATGCTACCGCCGCAGGCGTGGTCGCAAGCCAGGACCAGGTTGATGATTTGCTGGACAGCTTAGGGTTTTAGTTTTAAACGCCTTCGCCCATAAGGGGAAGGCGTTATTTACTACGCAACGGTTAATTTCGCTGATAATACGTTAATTACTTCCGCCATTAAAAACGCTGAGCGTCTTCATCTGCGGCCGCCTGTTCAGATGTGCTCCGTTCTCCGGGGATACCTGAGAGGTGAGAGTGGACGCTTCATAAATTAAAAAAAATAATAATTATTGCGCACCACATATTTCTTAGTACTTAAGCGCCCGGCAAACGAAAGATCTAAATCCCCAAAAAGTGAAGATTACCAGAGTGATATCAGCCAGGTTTGCGCCTTTGTTCATGAAGGCTGGGGTCGAAAAGCTGGAAATTAAAATGGTTGCTGACAATGCTGCAATATTAGCAATGGCTATTTTGAAGTTATTTTTCATTAAATCCCCTGCTGGCTGAGTGAAATATATTTACCCTATGTCGAACTCTATGGTTTTATTTTGAGAAAAGCAACGGCAATCTCTATTAATGCTTATTGTTATAATTTCACTTTACGTCATTAACTATTAATTATGGGGTGAATATTAGTTATATTGTTTATTTGCTGTCTTTATAGAAAATAACTATTGTTCACCGCCATGGCTTATTTAGCCTCGTTATTTTTTTTAGCAGGTCTGTAATATGTATCGCACATAATTTATAGCGGTGATGAATCCCTGTAGAAGAAAGAGAAAAGGGCAGGCAGGCCAACGCCACAAACAAACGCATAAATCCCCCTATTTTCCCCCCATTAGCCCACCCGCGCTCTGGCATGCTGTCGTTGAAATTGCGGCCATGAGACTGATGCGGTGTCTGAAGAGAGTAACGAGGACAAAACAGAAGCCCCCACACCCCACCGACTTGAGAAAGCGCGTGAAGATGGGCAGATTCCCCGATCCCGCGAATTAACGTCTTTACTGATGGTGCTGGCAGGCCTGAGCATCATCTGGATGGGTGGCGAGCCGCTGGCGCGCCAGCTTGCCGCCATGCTGTCCGCCGGGCTGCACTTCGATCACAGCATCATTAACGACCCGCGGCTGATTGTGAATCAGATAAGCCTGCTGATTAAGCAGGCCGTCTGGGCGCTGCTGCCGCTGATGGGCGGGCTGGTGATCGTGGCGATAGCCGCGCCGATGCTGCTTGGCGGCCTGTTGTTTAGCGGTAAATCCATCGCTTTCAAATTCAGCAAGCTTAACCCGCTGCCGGGACTTAAGCGCCTTTTCTCCGCCCAGGCGGGCTCCGAGCTGCTGAAGGCTTTTCTGAAAGCCACGCTGGTAGGGTCGGTTACCGCCTGGTATTTGTGGCACAACTGGCCGGATATGATGCGGCTAATGAGCGAGCCCCCCGTTTCCGCGCTGCGTCACGCGCTGGATATGGTGGCAGCCTGCGGTTTACTGATTGTGATGGGCCTGATCCCAATGGTGGGATTCGACGTGTTTTTCCAGATTTTCAGCAATCTTAAAAAATTACGCATGAGCCGCCAGGATATCCGCGACGAGTATAAGCAGCAGGAAGGCGACCCGCACGTTAAAGGGCGTATCCGCCAGCAGCAGCGCGCCATTGCCCGCCGCCGCATGATGGCCGATGTGCCAAAAGCCGACGTTATCGTCACCAACCCGACGCACTATTCGGTGGCGCTTCAGTACGATGAGAAAAAGATGAGCGCGCCAAAAGTGCTGGCTAAAGGTGCCGGCCTCGTTGCGCTGCGCATCCGTGAGATCGGCAACGAAAACCGTATTCCGGTGCTTGAAGCGCCGCCGCTTGCCCGTGCGCTTTACCGCCACGCTGAAATCGGCCAGCAAATTCCGGGTCAGCTGTACTCCGCGGTGGCGGAAGTGCTTGCCTGGGTCTGGCAGCTGCGTCGCTGGCGCGTGGCGGGCGGCTTAATCCCGAAAAAACCTGAAAATCTACCGGTGCCAGAGGCACTGGACTTTGCGAATGAGAAGGACTCCGATGGCTAATCTGCTCGCGACATTGCGTCTGCCTGCCAGCATGAAATCCGGGCAATGGCAAATTCTTGCCGGACCGATACTTATCCTGCTGATCCTGTCGATGATGGTGCTGCCGCTGCCCGCGTTTGTGCTTGATTTGCTATTCACGTTTAATATCGCCCTGTCGATCATGGTGCTGCTGGTGGCGATGTTCACCCAGAAAACGCTGGAGTTCGCCGCGTTCCCGACCGTTCTGCTGTTTACCACGCTGCTGCGCCTGGCGCTGAACGTGGCTTCAACGCGAATCATCCTGATGGAAGGCCACACCGGCGCGGGCGCGGCGGGACACGTGGTTGAGGCCTTTGGCCACTTCCTGGTAGGCGGTAACTTCGCCATCGGTATCGTGGTGTTTATTATCCTCGTTATCATCAACTTTATGGTAATTACCAAAGGCGCGGGGCGTATCGCAGAAGTTGGCGCGCGCTTCGTGCTCGACGGGATGCCGGGCAAGCAGATGGCGATTGACGCGGATCTTAACGCCGGGTTGATTGGCGAAGAAGAAGCAAAAAAACGCCGTTCTGAAGTGACCCAGGAAGCGGATTTCTACGGCTCGATGGACGGGGCGAGTAAGTTCGTGCGCGGCGATGCCGTCGCGGGGCTGATGATCATGGCGATTAACGTGGTCGGCGGCCTGCTGGTCGGCGTGCTGCAACATGATATGGCGGTGGGCGCGGCGGCGGAAAGCTATACGCTGTTGACTATCGGCGATGGCCTGGTCGCGCAGATTCCGGCGCTGGTTATCTCTACCGCGGCGGGCGTTATCGTGACCCGCGTGGCGACCGATCAGGACGTCGGCGAGCAGATGGTCACCCAACTGTTCAACAACCCGCGCGTGATGCTGCTAAGCGCAGCCGTACTGGGCCTGCTCGGCATGGTGCCTGGCATGCCAAACTTTGTGTTCCTGCTGTTTACGGCCGCGCTGCTGGGGCTGGC
>DAMALH010000005.1:0-65748 GCA_032000125.1 Buttiauxella sp.
ACGGCAGATTTACAGTCTGCTCCCTTTGGCCGCTCGGGAACCCCACCACGGGGTAGTGCTTTACTGGCCTGCTTCCTTGTGGGAAGCGGGGCGCATCATATCAGATGAAGCGCCGCTGTAAAGTATTCACTATAAGAAAATGAACCGTTTGCCGTTTTTTTACTCGTAACGTCGTAAAGCTAAGCAATTCATTTCCTGAGCGATTAAAGAATGATGGTGCGGTTGCCGTAGACGAACACTCGCTGGGCCAGTACCTGATACAGGGCGCGGCTTAAAACGTTCTTCTCGACGTCGCGGCCTGCACGCATCATGTCTTCTGCTGTGTAGGTGTGATCGACGTGAATCACGTCCTGCATGATGATTGGGCCTTCATCAAGATTATCGTTCACGTAGTGTGCGGTGGCACCGATAATCTTCACGCCGCGCTCATATGCCTGATGATAAGGGCGCGCGCCGATAAATGCCGGCAGGAACGAATGGTGGATATTGATTATCTGATTCGGGAAGCGCGAGACGAAAGAAGGGGTTAGCACGCGCATATATTTTGCCAGCACAACATAGTCTGGTTCATAAGCGGCGATGGCATCTGCCATCTGCGTATCGTGTTCCTCGCGGGTCATGCCTTCGTGGCTGACAAGCTGGAACGGGATATCGAAGCGTTCAACCAGCGTGCGTAGCGTGTCGTGGTTGCCGATTACGGCCGCTATTTCAACGTCCAGGCCGCCGTAGGTGGCTTTCATCAGCAGGTCGCCCAGACAGTGGGCTTCTTTGGTGACCAGGATAACGATGCGGCGGTGGCCGGCTGGCGTCAGTTCGCGCACGGAACCTTCAGGCAGCGCTCCGTCCAGGTCGGCAAGCAGGGTGGAGTCGTTAAAGATCCCTTCAAGTTCGGTACGCATGAAAAAGCGCCCGGTGCGGTGATCGACGAATTCATTATTTTGCACGATGTTTAACTCGTGCTTGTAACAAATATTGGTGATTTTGGCGATCAGACCCTTTGCATCAGGGCAGATGGTGCGAAGTACTTTTCGTTGCGGTGATTGCATCGCTTGGTAAATCCTGTGAACGGTGTTTGCGAAGAGTGTGGTTACGGCCCGAAAGCTTATCGCCCACAACATTTTTTAAATTTATTCCCGGCGCCGCAGGGGCAAGGGTCGTTACGACCCAACTGGGGGCGCGTACCGTCGATATAATACCACCGACCAGATTCTTTTAAAAAACGGGAACGTTCGATAATGGCGCTTTCATGCCCTTGAGCTTCAAAACGCGCTACAAAGCTGACATAGCCTTCCTGGCTGCTCTGGCCGTTAGCCTCTGCAAATACGGTCAGGCCGAGCCATCGCGTGTCGGTAAAACCGGCAGTAATATCTGCTTTTAGCGTTTCATGACGCGCTTGCGCATGCCATGTCGCAAGCAAATATTCCGCGTCCTGCATCACATATGCACAATAGCGTGAGCGCATAAGCTGTGCCGGTGTCCCAGGCAGGCTTTCACCGCGTAGGTAAGGCTGGCAACATAGGCTATACTCCAAACCGCTGCCACAAGGACAAAGTTGCGACACAGTAACTCCTTAAAAATAGTAAACGGCGTGATGACGCCGGGCAGCGCTATGTTAACTGAGCATTGGCGAAGGCGCCATGGGATGCAAATCCCGTAGAGATTGACCGAGGCGGAATGAGACAGGTAAAAATCGGCCTGGCATTAGGGTCGGGAGCAGCAAAGGGCTGGGCACATATTGGTGTGATCAATGCGTTAAAGCGAGCAGGCATTCAGATTGATATCGTTGCGGGATGTTCGGTAGGAGCGCTGGTTGGCGCCGCTTACGCCTGCAATCGGTTGTCCATAATGGAACACTGGGTAAGATCGTTCGGCTACTGGGACGTTTTACGCCTGATGGACCTTTCCTGGCGCCGCGGGGGATTACTGCGCGGCGAAAGAGTGTTTAACAACGTTCGCAAAATTATCCCCGATGAAACAATCGAAGACTGTCATCTGCGCTTTGGGGCCGTGGCGTGTAATCTGAGCACCGGTCGTGAACTCTGGTTCACGGATGGCGACCTGCATCAGGCGGTGCGGGCCTCCTGCAGTATGCCGGGTCTGCTTTCACCGGTGGGCTATAACGGCTACTGGCTTGTGGATGGCGCGGTAGTGAATCCCGTTCCCGTCTCGCTAACGCGTGCGCTGGGGGCGGATATTGTTATCGCCGTAGATTTGCAGCACGACGCCCACCTGATGCAGCAGGATTTGCTGTCGATAAACGTAACCGGGTCGATAAAAGAAGAAGTTGGGCAACCCACTACCTGGCATGGCCGTCTGCGTGAGCAGTTGGGAAAATTGAAAAGTCGGCAAGCCTTCACCTCGCCCACGGCGATGGAAATCATGACCACCTCGATTCAGGTGCTGGAAAACCGGCTGAAGCGTAACCGCATGGCGGGCGATCCGCCGGATATTTTACTGCAGCCTTTCTGCCCGCAAATTTCCACGCTGGATTTTCATCGCGCGGCGGAAGCCATTACCGCCGGGGCCCAGGCGGTAGAAAAAAAGATGGATGAACTGCTACCGCTGGTCCGTACCCATGATTAATTTTTGGGATTTTACACATCTTCAGGTAATTCTGACGGGCGCTCAGAGCCATACCATGCCACTATTTATTGATTACCGGGCAGAGGAGAGAGCATGACACAGCCACTTGCGGGAAAACAGATTCTCATCGTAGAGGATGAGCCCGTTTTCCGCTCCCTTTTGGATAGCTATCTCTCCTCGCTTGGTGCCGTCACCTCTCTGGCGCGGGACGGTGTTGATGCGCTGGAAAAAATGCAGGAGGTGTCGCCCGATCTGCTGATTTGCGATCTTGCTATGCCGCGCATGAACGGCCTGCAGCTGGTTGAATATATTCGTAACGACGGCAACCAGATGCCAATCCTGGTCATTTCCGCAACGGAAAACATGTCCGATATTGCTAAGGCGCTGCGCCTTGGCGTACAGGATGTGCTGTTAAAGCCCATTAAAGATCTCAACCGCCTGCGTGAAACCGTCTTCTCCTGCCTCTATCCGACCATGTTTAACTCTCGTGTTGAAGAGGAAGAACGTCTCTTCCAGGACTGGGATGCGCTGGTGAGCGACCCACAGGCCGCGGCTAAACTGCTCCAGGAGCTGCAGCCGCCGGTGCAGCAGGTGATGTCCCACTGCCGGGTTAACTACCGCCAGCTTGTTGCAGCCGATGAGCCAGGCCTTGTGCTTGATATTGCGCCGCTGTCTGATAACGACCTTGCGTTTTATTGTCTGGATGTCACCCGTGCCGGAGATAACGGCGTGCTGGCGGCATTATTGCTGCGCGCGCTGTTTAACGGCCTGCTTCAGGAGCAGCTTTCCCACCAGCGTCAACGCCTGCCGGAATTAGGTAATTTGCTTAAACAGGTGAATCAGTTATTGCGCCAGGCAAATCTGACCGGACAATTTCCGCTCATCGTTGGTTATTATCACAGCGCTTTAAAAAAACTCATTCTGGTATCCGCCGGCCTTAATGCAACGTTAAATACCGGTGAGCATCAAATTCAGGTTAGCAACGGGGTGCCATTAGGTACTTTGGGCAATACTTATCTGAATCAAATCAGCCAGAGCTGCGAGGCCTGGCAGTGTCAGGTGTGGGGCGCAGGCGGCCGTTTACGCCTGATGTTGTCTGCGGAATGAGCACCTGAATCACTGATTACATTTAGCTTTTCTCCCCCGCCTGGGCTGGTGGTAATATCGCGTCATACCGATTCGTATTAGTCTTAAATTACCCGCGCTGCGGGTAATCAGCGGCAGATTTAGTTTTTAAGCTGATATACTCGAACGCGTTTTTAAATTGACGAACAAGTTAACACTTGACCAGTCCAGGAGGTTTTTCAATGGCTGCCATTAATTCTAAAGTTAGAAAAGCAGTAATCCCTGTTGCGGGATTGGGAACGCGTATGTTGCCGGCGACTAAGGCAATTCCGAAAGAGATGCTGCCGCTGGTAGATAAGCCATTAATTCAGTATGTCGTGAACGAATGTATTGCGGCGGGAATTACTGAAATTGTTCTGGTGACCCACTCTTCGAAAAACTCCATCGAAAACCACTTCGATACCAGCTTTGAACTGGAAGCCATGCTGGAAAAACGCGTAAAGCGTCAGCTGCTGGATGAAGTGCAGGCGATTTGCCCGCCGCACGTTACTATTATGCAGGTCCGTCAGGGGCTGGCCAAAGGCCTTGGCCACGCGGTGCTGTGCGCGCATCCCGTAGTTGGCGACGAGCCCGTGGCGGTTATTCTGCCGGATGTTATCCTCGACGAATTCGAATCCGATCTTTCCCAGGACAACCTGGCGGAGATGATTAAGCGTTTTGATGCTACCGGCTACAGCCAGATTATGGTTGAGCCCGTAGAAGACGTTACCGCCTATGGCGTGGTTGACTGTAAAGGCGTTGAGTTAAAAGAAGGCGACAGCGTGCCGATGGTTGGTATCGTTGAGAAACCTAAAGCCAACGTTGCCCCATCCAACCTTGCGGTTGTCGGACGCTATGTCCTGAACGCCGACATCTGGCCGCTGCTGTCCAAGACGCCTCCGGGCGCGGGCGATGAAATCCAGTTAACTGACTCTATCGCGATGCTGATGGAAAAACAGACCGTTGAAGCCTACCACATGAAAGGCGTGAGCCATGACTGCGGTAACAAACTGGGCTACATGCAGGCGTTTGTAGAATACGGCATCCGTCACCAGAGCCTCGGCGAAGATTTCAAAGCCTGGCTTGAAGAGACCGTTGGCGCGAAGAAGTAATTCAATTCAACGCAGGATAGAAAGATGAAAGTTACCGTATTTGGTATCGGCTACGTTGGGCTTGTACAGGCCGCAGTGCTTGCAGAAGTCGGCCATGAAGTAATGTGTATCGATGTCGATGCAAAGAAAGTAGAAAACCTGAAAAATGGCGTGATCCCGATTTTTGAGCCGGGTCTGACGCCGCTTGTGAAGAAAAATTACGAAGAAGGCCGTCTGTTATTCAGCACCGACGCTGAGTCGGGCGTTCATCATGGCGAGATGCAGTTCATCGCCGTGGGGACCCCGCCGGACGAAGACGGTTCTGCGGATCTGAAATACGTCACCGCGGTCGCCCGCACCATCGCGCAGCACATGACCTCTCACAAGGTGGTGCTGGATAAATCTACCGTTCCCGTGGGTACGGCAGATAAAGTTCGCAACGTAATGGAGCAAACGCTGAAAGAGCGCGGCGAAACCATCCCGTTTGACGTCGTCTCAAACCCTGAATTCCTCAAAGAGGGTGCTGCAGTTTCTGACTGTATGCGTCCTGAACGTATCGTTATTGGTACGGATAACGAAGATGTGGTGGATCTGCTGCGTGAACTCTACGAGCCGTTTAACCGCAACCACGACCGTATGATCCTGATGGATATTCGCAGCGCTGAGCTGACCAAGTACGCCGCAAACTGCATGCTGGCGACCAAAATCAGCTTTATGAACGAGATTTCAAACCTCGCAGAGCTGCTAGGCGCCGACGTTGAAAAGGTGCGTCAGGGCATTGGTTCCGATCCGCGTATTGGCTACCACTTTATCTATCCCGGCTGCGGCTACGGCGGTTCCTGCTTCCCGAAAGACGTGCAGGCGCTGATTCGTACCGCCGAGCAAATTGGTTACCAGCCACGCCTGCTGCAGGCGGTTGAGCAGGTTAACCATGCGCAAAAGCTAAAACTGCCTGAGTTTATCCGTCGTCACTTTGGTGAAGACCTGCAGGGGAAAACCTTCGCGCTGTGGGGGCTTTCTTTCAAGCCAAATACCGATGATATGCGTGAAGCCTCCAGCCGCGTTCTGTTGGAAGCGCTGTGGGAACGCGGGGCTCAGGTGCAGGCGTTTGATCCAGAAGCTATGGATGAAACCCAGCGCATCTACGGGCACCGTAGCGATCTGAAGCTGATGGGCACTAAAGAAGCGGCGCTTCAGGGCGCGGATGCGCTGGTTATTTGCACCGAGTGGCAAAGCTTCCGTGTGCCTGATTTTGACGTTATCAAGAAAACCCTGAAGCAAGCAGTTATCTTTGACGGCCGTAACCTGTATGATCCTGAGAGACTCAGCAAGCGCGGCTTTGTTTATTATGCAATTGGCCGCGGAGCATCCATCAATATTGCATAATAAATGAGGGTTGTATGAAATTTCTGGTTACCGGCGCAGCAGGCTTTATTGGGTTTCATGTTAGCGAGCGTCTGCTTGCTGCCGGTCACCAGGTTATCGGTATCGATAACCTGAACGACTATTATGATGTCAACCTCAAGCTCGCCCGCCTTGATTTACTAAAACCTCACCCTCGTTTCCAGTTTGAAAAAATCGATCTCGCCGAACGCAGCGCGATGGCACAGCTATTTGCCAGCCATCAGTTCGACCGCGTCATTCATCTGGCCGCGCAGGCGGGCGTGCGTTATTCCATCGATAATCCTCACGCCTATGCCGATTCAAACCTTATCGGTCATCTGAACGTGCTTGAAGGCTGCCGCCATAATAAAGTAGGGCATTTGCTGTATGCCTCTTCCAGTTCCGTGTATGGATTAAATCGTAAGCTGCCATTTTCAACCGATGATTCCGTCGATCATCCGGTTTCTTTATATGCGGCGACCAAAAAAGCCAACGAATTGATGTCGCACACCTACTCACACCTATATGGCTTACCGACGACGGGGCTGCGCTTTTTCACCGTTTATGGCCCGTGGGGTCGTCCGGATATGGCGTTATTTAAATTCACCCGCGCAATTGTTGAGGGTAATAGTATTGATGTATACAACCACGGACAAATGCGCCGTGATTTTACTTATATTGATGATATTGCCGAAGCGATTGTGCGTTTGCAGGATATCGTTCCGCAAGCCGATGCATCATGGACGGTAGAACAAGGTTCGCCTGCAACCAGTTCCGCCCCTTATCGCGTATATAACATCGGCAATAGCGATCCGGTGACGCTGATGGATTATATTACCGCGCTTGAAACCGCGCTGGGCAAGGTGGCGCAAAAGAATATGCTGCCAATGCAGCCGGGTGACGTGCTGGAGACCAGCGCCGATACCAGCGCCTTATATGAAGCCATAGGCTTTAAGCCGCAAACCTCTGTTGCAGACGGCGTGGCGCGCTTTGTTGAATGGTATAAAACCTTTTATAAGGTAAGCTAATAAGGAAAAGGGAGCTGCGGCTTCCTTTTTTATTGCGGACATAAAAAAATCCCGCCGGAGCGGGATTTAATAAGCTGCACACTTAAAGCTTAAGGCTCAGGAAATCAGGAAATCTTCCAGTTTTTTACCCTGATCTTCCATGGCTTTTTTGATTACAGCCGGCGTACGGCCCTGGCCTGTCCAGGTCTTGGTTTCGCCGTTCTCATCAATGTACTGATATTTAGCAGGGCGCGCAGCACGCTTAGCTTTGCCTGCGGATTTAACAGCAGCCATGCTGTTCAGTAATTCATTAGGATCGATGCCGTCAGCGATCAGCATTTCACGGTATTGCTGCAGTTTACGGGTACGCTCTTCAATTTCTGCAGCCTGTGCATTTTCTTCTTCACGGCGTTCGTTAACTACAACTTCTAATTTCTCCAGCATTTCTTCCAGGGTTTCAAGAGTGCATTCTCTTGCCTGTGCACGAAGAGTACGGATGTTGTTCAGAATTTTAAGTGCTTCGCTCATTTTAGTAATCTCAAACTTATATTAGGGTGGCTAGTTGGGGTAATAATAGTGCCTTAAATTAAGTTCTGCAATAGGGGAGAATGTAAGGAATCCAAAATTTCAGGTTATTTACCGATTTTATTAAAGTGCGCTAACTTAAATTTGGCTTGATGAGTCTCACAAAAAAAGAGGCATAACTCACTTTTTCAACAGCGTTTGCAGAAGCAACCGCAGAAGGTGAACTTAGAAAAAATGCGGTTATGTAGCATCAATGGCTAAATATCCACCTTGAGTATTATTGCGCTAATCGCTGAATATTCTTAACCGGTTAATATTAAATATTGTTGTATTAAATTGCTCCGCAGCTTTAAAAAGGCTGAAAACTCTGGGTGTTAGAGGCGCGTTACCCCCGAGCGGATGGGCTTATATGATGAGGTGAATTTTAGGAATTACTTATATATCGGCGTTCATAAAGCAAAGATTCAAACAGCGCGCTGCGGCACAGGCTGGTGCCACAGCTTATGGTATAATCCTTTTCGTTAACAATATTTACACTTTGACTCAGGTTATCTGCGAATGGCGCAACTCTATTTCTACTACTCGGCGATGAATGCCGGAAAATCCACGGCGTTACTTCAGTCTTCCTACAATTACCAGGAAAGAGGTATGCGCACACTGGTGTATACCGCAGAAATTGATACCCGGTATGGCTCAGGAAAAGTAAGCTCGCGTATCGGCCTCTCATCGCCTGCGAAACTGTATAACCCCTCTACGTCGCTGTTTGATGATATCCGTAATGAGCACGAAAGCGCGCCCGTACATTGCGTTCTGGTTGATGAGAGCCAGTTCCTGACGCGTGAACAGGTCCGTGCTTTATCCGACGTGGTGGATGAACTGGATATTCCCGTATTGTGCTACGGCCTGCGAACTGATTTCCGTGGAGAGCTTTTTGGCGGAAGCCAATATTTGCTCGCGTGGTCAGATAAACTCGTTGAGCTAAAAACCATCTGCTTCTGCGGTCGTAAAGCCAGCATGGTTTTGCGCCTGGATAGCGAAGGGCGTCCTTATAATCAGGGCGAGCAGGTGGTTATCGGCGGCAATGAACGTTACGTCTCCGTTTGCCGCAAGCATTATAAAGATGCGCTGCATAAAGGCTCTCTGCAGGCCGTTCAGGGCGATTAGCTTGCGGTAGATGAGTTATTTGTCTGCAGACATAAAAAAACCCGCCGAGGCGGGTTTTTTATCAGAGCCGGTCAATTAAGCGGTTTTCTTCGCTTTTTTGTCGGCTTTCACGACAGGAGCCGCTTCTTTGGCAACTTCGCCTTCCGTGTACTCACGGCCGTAGAACGTGTCCATCAGAATCTGTTTCAGCTCGGCGATCAGCGGGTAACGTGGGTTTGCACCGGTACACTGGTCATCGAACGCATCTTCGGACAGCTTGTCAACGTGGGCCAGGAAGTCAGCTTCCTGAACGCCTGCTTCGCGGATAGATTTAGGAATACCCAGTTCCGCCTTAATGCTTTCCAGCCACGCCAGCAGTTTCTCGATCTTAGCCGCGGTACGGTCGCCCGGCGCGCTCAGACCCAAGTGGTCTGCGATTTCAGCGTAACGACGACGCGCCTGTGGGCGGTCATACTGGCTGAACGCAGTCTGCTTGGTTGGGTTGTCATTCGCGTTGTAGCGGATAACGTTGCAAATCAGCAGGGCGTTCGCAAGGCCGTGAGGAATGTGGAACTGAGAACCCAGTTTGTGCGCCATTGAGTGGCACACGCCCAGGAAGGCGTTGGCAAACGCGATACCCGCGATGGTTGCAGCGTTGTGTACACGTTCACGTGCTACCGGGTTTTTCGCGCCTTCGTTGTAGGATGCCGGCAGGTTTTCTTTCAGCAGTTTCAGCGCCTGCAGAGCCTGACCGTCAGAGAACTCGCTCGCCAGAACGGAAACGTAAGCTTCCAGCGCGTGGGTTACGGCATCCAGACCGCCGAATGCACACAGTGATTTCGGCATATCCATCACCAGGTTGGCATCGACAATCGCCATATCCGGGGTCAGCGCGTAGTCTGCCAGAGGATATTTCTGACCTGTTGCGTCATCGGTAACAACCGCAAACGGTGTAACTTCTGAACCGGTACCGGAAGTGGTGGTAACCGCGATCATTTTCGCTTTCACGCCCATTTTCGGGAACTTATAGATACGTTTACGGATATCCATAAAGCGCAGCGCCAGTTCCTCGAAGTGGGTTTCCGGGTGTTCGTACATTACCCACATGATTTTCGCGGCGTCCATTGGGGAGCCGCCGCCCAGCGCGATAATCACGTCTGGTTTAAAGGAGTTGGCAAGCTCGGCGCCTTTACGCACTACGCTAAGCGTTGGGTCAGCTTCTACTTCAAAGAAGACTTCAGTTTCAACGCCGGCTGCTTTCAGAACGGAGGTGATCTGGTCCGCATAACCGTTGTTGAACAGGAAGCGGTCGGTCACGATCATCGCACGTTTGTGACCATCGGTAATCACTTCGTCCAGCGCGATTGGCAGGGAGCCACGGCGGAAGTAGATAGATTTCGGAAGCTTATGCCACAACATGTTCTCAGCTCGCTTAGCAACGGTTTTCTTGTTGATCAGGTGCTTAGGACCCACGTTCTCAGAGATGGAGTTACCCCCCCATGAACCACAACCCAGCGTCAGGGAAGGGGCGAGTTTGAAGTTGTACAGGTCGCCGATACCGCCCTGAGAAGCAGGGGTGTTAATCAGAATACGTGCGGTCTTCATTTTGTCGCCGAAGTGCTTAACGCGTTCTGGCTGGTTATCCTGGTCGGTGTACAGGCAAGAGGTATGCCCGATGCCGCCCATCTCAACCAGTTTTTCTGCTTTAAACACGGCGTCTTCGAAGCTCTTAGCGCGATACATCGCCAGGGTCGGGGACAGTTTTTCATGAGCGAACGGCTCAGATTCGTCAACAACGCTGACTTCGCCAATCAGAATCTTGGTGTCTGCCGGTACGGTAAAGCCTGCCAGTTCAGCGATTTTGGTCGCTGGCTGACCCACGATTGCGGCATTCAGCCCGCCGTTTTTCAGAATGATATTCTGAACCGCTTTCAGTTCCTGACCCTGCAGCATGTAACCGCCGTGGCTTGCGAAACGCTCGCGTACCGCATCATAGGCGGAATCAACAACGATAACCGACTGCTCGGAGGCGCAGATTACGCCGTTATCGAAGGTTTTGGACATCAGAATAGAAGCCACAACGCGTTTGATGTCGGCGGTTTCGTCAACCACTACAGGGGTGTTACCGGCGCCAACGCCGATGGCCGGTTTACCGGAGCTGTATGCTGCTTTAACCATGCCCGGGCCGCCGGTCGCCAGAATCATATTGATATCCGGGTGGTGCATCAGGGCGTTAGACAGTTCAACAGAAGGCTGGTCAATCCAACCGATCAGATCTTTTGGCGCACCGGCAGCGATGGCTGCCTGCAGCACGATATCGGCGGCTTTGTTGGTGGCGTCTTTCGCACGTGGGTGCGGAGAGAAAATGATACCGTTACGGGTCTTCAGGCTGATGAGCGATTTGAAGATAGCCGTTGACGTTGGGTTAGTGGTTGGCACGATACCGCAGATAATGCCGATTGGCTCAGCAATCGTGATGGTCCCGAAGGTGTCGTCTTCAGACAGCACACCGCAGGTTTTTTCATCTTTATAGGCGTTATAGATATATTCAGAAGCAAAGTGGTTTTTAATCACCTTATCTTCAACGATACCCATACCGGATTCGGCAACGGCCAGTTTTGCGAGAGGGATTCGAGCATCAGCGGCGGCCAGGGCGGCGGCGCGGAAGATTTTATCAACTTGCTCTTGAGTAAAGTTGGCATATTCACGCTGGGCTTTCTTGACACGCTCGACGAGTGCGTTAAGTTCAGCGACATTAGTTACAGCCATAATGCTCTCCTGATAATGTTAAACTCTTTTAGTAAATCAGTTGCTCGATTCGTCAGTATAGTCAGCGGGCAACGGCTTGCGTAAAACCGGGATACAACACTGCAACAACGTCCAGTAGCATCTCGCTGATTTACTAAAAGAGCCTCACCGTGGAAAAGCGCGTCATTGACGATGAAACTTGCTCTTCTGGTGTAGCCAAGAGTAACCACTTCTGAGTAGCGATTTTGTGATCTGGATCATATAATTTCAAGGCTGACTCCTTTCAGCAGGCCTTATTTATGTAGCTGAAAAGCCTTTAAAAATTTAGTCACAGCGAAGATAAATCAAACTATCATATTTCCAACATACGGGTAACAAGATTGCTGAATCTTATAATACCCGGTAGCAGAAGCGGTTCCAGCGGCGAAATGCCGTAGCGTCCGGGGTGCTTTTCCATTACATTACGCCTGCGTTTGCTATCTTCACTTGCGGAGTTTCGCGTGGCTCAATCCTTGTTTGATTTGCCTACCTATTTTAAATTTTTTATTGGTCTGTTTGCTCTGGTCAACCCGGTGGGTATTATTCCCGTCTTTATCAGCATGACGAGCTATCAGACCGCAGCGGCCAGAAACAAAACCAACCTTACCGCCAACCTCTCGGTCGCTATTATTTTGTGGACGTCTTTATTCCTTGGCGACGGCATCCTGCAGGTATTTGGCATCTCTATAGACTCTTTCCGCATTGCCGGCGGCATCCTCGTGGTGACCATCGCGATGTCCATGATCAGCGGCAAGCTGGGTGAAGATAAGCAAAACAAGCAGGAGAAGTCAGAAAGCGCGATACGAGAAAGCGTGGGCGTGGTGCCTCTTGCGCTGCCGCTTATGGCGGGACCGGGAGCAATCAGCTCCACTATTGTCTGGGGCACGAAGTATCACAGTTGGGGGCACCTGTTTGGCTTTTCTGTCGCCATTGCGCTTTTTGCCCTTAGCTGCTGGATGGTGTTTCGCATTGCGCCGTGGCTGGTTCGTTTGCTGGGCCAGACCGGCATTAACGTTATTACCCGTATCATGGGCCTGTTGCTGATGGCGCTGGGCATCGAATTTATCGTCACCGGCCTCAAGGCTATCTTCCCGGGGCTGTTAAGTTAATTCTACTGAAACTTTCATATGAAAAAGCAGAATCTCAATTCTGCTTTTTTTTGTTATAAAAACACCAAATCTCTTTTTAAATGAAATTTATGGCATGGGCGATAAGAAAATCATCCATAAGAAATTGCTTTGGAAACTGCTTGTTACCATTTCATAATTAAGCGCGCTGTACATAAAAGGGACAGTCGCGCTGTTATTTAAGTCACACTACACAATGATGCTTGCTGCCGCTTTATTGAGATGATATTAGTAATTCAGACAATCCCGCAGAGGAATGTGCTAAAAAATAATCAATTGTTAATTTTTTGTTGGTGGCGGCCCAGGTACAGAACGTTTCAGGCTTTCAAACGATCCCCTCATTTTATGCTCTTGATTTTAATAGTTAAAATTAAGGCATATGGTCCGTTTCAGTCCTTCATTAAATCCACGCTTCAGTTGATAAAAGAGAAACAGTTAACAAATTTGCAAATTGTATTGGCGGGGTTAGGGTGCTTTTGATACTTTCCGGGTCAACACAATTCGCTGGAAAACGCTTCATTTCCAGATGAGTTTGATTTCTGAAGGAAATCATATTTCTCTGGAATATGAACCCTCTCAGATCCGGCCTTATTACAGGGCTGGCTGAAAAACATCGACGGACCAGGGCGCCATAAGAGTCCCCGAAATAAAGTCGGTGATAGCAGGCTAAAGCAGTACTCCTTACAGACGCTTAACGCTCCGCGCTGTACAGGAACCCCACGGGGAAGAGGCTGGCTTTCGGGCCGGTAATTATAATGAGTGGAGTATCAACACAATGTCCATCATCACAAAAAAAAGTCTGGTAGCAGCAAGTATTTTAACCGCGCTTCTCGCGGGCAACGTCGCTTATGCGGCAGACGTCCCGGCAGGTGTTCAACTGGCAGAAAAGCAAACGCTGATTCGTAACAACGGCGCTGAACCGCAATCCCTTGATCCAAACAAGATTGAAGGCGTGCCGGAGTCAAACGTCAGCCGTGACCTTTTTGAAGGACTGCTGATCACATCCCCTACGGACGGTCACCCAATTCCGGGCGTGGCGGAATCCTGGGATAATAAAGAGTTTAAAGTCTGGACCTTCCATCTGCGTAAAGATGCAAAATGGTCTAACGGCGATCCGGTTACCGCACAAGATTTCGTTTATAGCTGGCAGCGCCTGGTCGATCCAAACACCGCGTCTCCTTATGCGAGCTATCCGCAATACGGCCATATTGTTAACGTTGATGAAATCATCGACGGCAAGAAAAAACCTTCTGAGCTGGGCGTAAAAGCCATCGACGACCATACCCTGGAAGTCACCCTGAGCGAGCCTGTGCCTTACTTCTACAAGCTGCTGGTTAACCCGGCGATGTCTCCGGTGAATAAAACCGCCATTGAGAAGTTTGGCGAGAAGTGGACCCAGCCTGCGAACATCGTTTCCAACGGCGCGTATAAACTGAAAGACTGGGTTGTTAACGAACGCATCGTGATGGAACGTAACACCAATTACTGGAATGACGCTAAAACCATTATTTCACAGATTACCTTCCTGCCGATTTCATCGGAAGTGACCGATGTGAACCGCTACCGCAGCGGTGAAATCGACATGACCTACAACAACCTGCCAATCGAACTGTTCCAGAAGCTGAAAAAAGAGATCCCGGCAGAGGTGCATGTTGACCCGTATCTGTGTACTTACTATTACGAAATCAACAACCAGAAAGCGCCGTTTACCGATGCGCGCGTGCGTACCGCTCTGAAACTGGGCCTTGACCGCGACATCATCACTAATAAAGTCAAAGCGCAGGGCGATTTGCCGGCCTATGGCTACACGCCTCCTTATACCGATGGCGCTAAGCTGACCAAACCTGAGTGGTTCAGCTGGACCCAGGAAAAACGTAACGAAGAAGCGAAGAAACTGCTGGCTGAAGCTGGCTACAGCAAAGACAAGCCGCTGACCTTCAACCTGCTCTACAACACCTCAGATCTGCATAAGAAACTGGCTATCGCTGCGGCCTCCATCTGGCAGAAAAACCTGGGCGTGAACGTTAAGCTTGTAAACCAGGAGTGGAAGACCTTCCTTGATACCCGCCATCAGGGTAACTTCGACGTGGCGCGTGCCGGCTGGTGTGCGGACTACAACGAACCTACTTCATTCCTGAACACCATGCTTTCCGGAAGCTCGATGAACACCGCGCATTATAAGAGCCCGGCGTTCGACGCCATCATGGCCGAATCCCTGAAAGCCACCGACGAAGCGCAGCGCAGCGCGGCTTACGATAAAGCCGAGCAGCAACTGGGCAAAGATTCTGCGATCGTACCGGTGTATTACTATGTGAACGCCCGTCTGGTGAAACCTTGGGTTGGCGGTTATACCGGCAAAGACCCAATGGATAATATCTATACTAAAGATATGTATATCATCAAACATTAATGGCAATTCGTGGGGCAGGGCTTTGTATAGCCCGCCCCATCGTGTCTTATTTCATCGCACTCTAAAGGCACAGGCCAGAAGGTATGGGCAATGTTGAAATTTATTCTACGTCGTTGTCTGGAAGCAATTCCGACACTCTTTATTCTTATAACAATATCCTTCTTCATGATGCGTCTTGCGCCGGGTAGCCCTTTTACCAGCGAACGCGCGCTGCCGCCGGAAGTGATGGCGAACATTGAAGCCAAATATCATTTAAACGATCCGATCACCACCCAGTATTTCAGCTATCTGAAACAACTGGCGCACGGGGATTTTGGACCGTCATTCAAATATAAAGATTATTCAGTCAACGATCTGGTGGCCTCAAGCTTCCCGGTATCGGCCAAATTAGGCGCCGCCGCGTTTATTTTCGCCGTTGTGCTGGGCGTGCTGGCAGGGGTTATTGCTGCGTTGAATCAAAATACCAAATGGGATTATGCCGTAATGGGAATAGCCATGACCGGGGTGGTAATCCCAAGCTTCGTGGTGGCCCCGTTACTGGTGCTGATATTTGCCATCACCCTCAGGTGGTTGCCAGGCGGGGGCTGGAACGGCGGGGCATTGCAATACATGATTCTGCCGATGGTCGCTTTATCGCTGGCCTATATCGCGAGTATCGCGCGTATTACCCGTGGCTCGATGATTGAAGTGCTGCACTCCAACTTTATCCGTACCGCACGCGCAAAAGGCTTGCCGATGCGCCGCATTATTTTGCGTCACGCGTTGAAGCCCGCGCTGTTGCCCGTGCTGTCTTACCTTGGCCCAGCTTTCGTCGGGATCATTACAGGCTCAATGGTTATTGAAACCATTTACGGCCTGCCGGGTATCGGCCAGCTATTCGTAAACGGAGCGCTGAACCGAGACTATTCGCTGGTGCTTAGCCTCACGATTCTGGTGGGCGCGCTGACTATTCTCTTTAACGCGATTGTTGACGTGCTGTACGCCGTTATCGATCCGAAAATCCGTTACTAGGGCTGGAGTTCGCCATGATGTTGAGTAAGAAAAACAGCGAGGCGCTGGAAAACTTCAGTGAAAAGCTTGAGGTTGAAGGCCGCAGCCTGTGGCAGGATGCGCGTCGTCGTTTTATGCATAACCGTGCGGCGGTTGCCAGCCTGATAGTGCTGGTGCTGATTGCGCTCTTTGTAACCTTTGCGCCGATGCTTTCGCAGTTCAGCTATTTTGATACCGACTGGGGCATGATGTCGAGCGCGCCAGAAACCGAAACCGGCCACTATTTCGGAACCGACTCATCGGGCCGCGATCTGCTGGTTCGCGTGGCTATCGGCGGGCGCATATCGCTGATGGTGGGCGTTGCCGCCGCGCTGGTTGCGGTAGTCGTTGGGACGCTGTACGGCTCGATGGCCGGGTATCTGGGCGGTAAAACCGACTCGGTGATGATGCGTCTGCTGGAAATCCTTAACTCCTTCCCGTTTATGTTCTTCGTTATCCTGCTGGTGACCTTCTTCGGGCAAAACATTCTGCTTATCTTCGTCGCCATCGGGATGGTTTCCTGGCTGGACATGGCGCGTATCGTGCGCGGCCAGACGCTGAGCCTGAAGCGTAAAGAGTTTATCGAAGCGGCACAGGTGGGCGGAGTTTCAACCGCCAGTATCGTGGTTCGCCATATCGTGCCGAACGTGCTGGGTGTGGTGGTGGTTTACGCCTCGCTGCTGGTGCCGAGCATGATCCTGTTCGAATCTTTCCTGAGCTTCCTCGGTCTTGGGACCCAGGAGCCGCTGAGCAGTTGGGGCGCCTTATTGAGCGACGGCGCTAACTCCATGGAAGTGTCTCCATGGCTGCTGCTGTTCCCTGCGGGCTTCCTGGTCATTACCCTGTTCTGTTTTAACTTTATCGGCGATGGCCTGCGTGATGCCCTCGACCCGAAAGATCGTTAAGGAGTGCCGCGATGAGCACAATTGAAAATCCTGCGGTGGTCACTCCGCTGAGCCAGTCTTCTGCGTTACTTGACGTAAAAGATCTGCGCGTCACCTTCGGCACGCCCGACGGTGATGTTACTGCTGTTAACGATCTGAACTTTAGCCTGCGCGCCGGTGAAACGCTCGGTATCGTTGGCGAATCAGGTTCGGGTAAATCCCAGACGGCCTTTGCGCTGATGGGGCTGCTGGCGGCTAATGGCCGCATCGGTGGCTCGGCGAAATTCAACGGCAAAGAGATTCTTAACCTGCCGGAAAACCAGTTGAACCGCCTGCGCGCGGAGCAGATCTCAATGATTTTCCAGGACCCGATGACCTCCCTTAATCCGTATATGCGCGTGGGGGAGCAGCTGATGGAAGTCCTGATGCTGCACAAAAAGCTGAGCAAGGCAGAAGCCTTTGAAGAGTCGGTTCGCATGCTCGATGCGGTGAAAATGCCGGAGGCCCGCAAGCGCATGCGCATGTTCCCGCATGAGTTCTCAGGCGGTATGCGCCAGCGCGTCATGATCGCCATGGCGCTGCTGTGTCGGCCAAAGCTGCTGATTGCCGACGAGCCAACCACCGCGCTGGACGTGACGGTTCAGGCGCAGATTATGACGCTGTTAAACGAGCTGAAACGCGAGTTCAACACCGCCATTATCATGATCACCCACGATCTGGGCGTGGTTGCCGGCATCTGTGACAAAGTGCTGGTAATGTACGCCGGGCGTACCATGGAGTACGGCAAAGCGCGTGACGTGTTTTACAGCCCCGTTCACCCTTATTCCATAGGCCTGCTAAACGCGGTGCCGCGCCTGGATGCGGAAGGAGAGGCGTTGTTGACCATTCCTGGTAACCCGCCGAACCTGCTGCGTCTGCCGAAAGGCTGCCCGTTCCAGCCGCGCTGTCCGTACGCCATGGAAATTTGTAACAGCATGCCGCCGCTGGAATCTTTTGGTGAAGGCCGCCTGCGCGCCTGCTTTAAGCCGGTGGAGGAGCTGGTATGAACGCCGTGACAGAAGAAAGAAAAGTGCTGCTCGAAATTGCCGATCTCAAGGTTCATTTTGACATTAAAGACGGCAAGCAGTGGTTCTGGCAGCCCTCGAAAACCCTTAAGGCGGTCGATGGCGTCACCCTGCGGCTTTACGAAGGGGAAACTCTGGGCGTGGTGGGTGAATCCGGCTGCGGTAAATCAACCTTTGCCCGCGCCATTATCGGCCTGGTCAAAGCCACTGACGGGCGCGTAGCCTGGCTGGGCAAAGACCTGCTGGGGATGAATCAGGACGAGTGGCGCGACGTGCGCAGCGACATCCAGATGATTTTCCAGGACCCGCTGGCCTCGTTAAACCCGCGTATGAATATCGGCGATATCATCGCCGAGCCGCTGCGTACTTATCATCCGAAAATGCCGCGCCAGGAAGTTCGCGACCGCGTAAAAGCAATGATGATGAAAGTAGGGCTGCTGCCGAACCTCATCAACCGCTATCCGCACGAATTCTCCGGCGGCCAGTGTCAGCGCATTGGGATTGCGCGCGCGTTAATTCTTGAGCCGAAGCTTATCATCTGTGACGAACCGGTTTCGGCGCTGGATGTGTCTATTCAGGCTCAGGTGGTTAACCTGCTGCAAAAACTACAGCGTGAGATGGGGCTGTCGCTGATTTTTATCGCCCACGACCTGGCGGTAGTGAAGCACATCTCCGATCGCGTGCTGGTGATGTACCTTGGTCATGCGGTAGAGCTGGGAACTTACGACGAGGTTTACCACAATCCGCTGCATCCTTACACCAAAGCGCTGATGTCGGCGGTGCCGATTCCCGATCCCGATCTGGAGAAAAACAAAGTCATCCAGCTTCTGGAAGGGGAGCTGCCTTCGCCGATCAATCCCCCATCGGGCTGCGTGTTCCGCACACGTTGTCCCATTGCCGGGCCGGAATGCGCGAAAACACGTCCGGTACTGGAAGGGAGCTTCCGCCACGCGGTTTCCTGCCTGAAGGTTGACCCGCTTTAAATCCCGGTGGGGCTATAAACGAAAAGGGCAGCTTAGGCTGCCCTTTCGATTACTGACAAAAAAGGAAAAAGCGTGGTTTTTCCTTCTTTGTGATTATCAGCCGAGAATCAATGGATTGATTTTCCTGGTTTTAAATGACGGCACTTTTTAGTTTTGTCACGCTGGGGTTTCATCAGTCAAAAAGGGCAGCTTAAGCTGCCCTTTTTGACTATTCGCGCCACAGGATGTGGCAGAGCTTGTGGTCTTTTTCGCGACACAGCAAAACGCGCGCGAAGATATCGTTAAGCTCGCCGCCGTCGGTATCGGCAAGGCCAATGACCACCTCGGCAAAGAAGTCCGGATTCAGGTCGAAATCTACGTGCTCCTGCCAGTCTTCTGCCGGATCGAACAGTTCAGCACCGCCGCGCTCTTCGAACTGCAGGTTAAACAAAATCACGTCTGCCGGATCGAGATTATCTACCGCCAGCTCAAGAAAAATGTCGTAGGCCTGTTCCAGCGTTTCATCTTCTGTCAGGCGGTTATTCAGATCCATTTCCATTTTTACATCCACATATGAAGTGCTGATGCGCCACGTTTTACAGCAACGGGCTAAAGAAGTAAAACAGTCGCTCAACCACGCGCTGCCACATCGGACGTTTCGCCCAGAGACGGGCATCCAGCAGCCGTGAGCGGGAGATATAATCATCCTGCACCGCCGCCAGATCGCTTGCGAATCCGGAGTCGTCAATCACCATCGTTATTTCAAAATTAAGCCACAGGCTGCGCATGTCGAGGTTAACCGTGCCTACAAGGCTTAGCTGGCCATCGACCAGCACGCTCTTGGTATGCAGCAGGCCGCCTTCGAACTGATAAATTTTAACGCCCGCGGCCAGCAGCTCGGTAAAGAACGCGCGGCTTGCCCAGCCGACCAGCAGCGAATCATTATTACGCGGAATGATAATGCTGACATCGACGCCGCGCTGCGCTGCGGTGCAGATGGCATGCAGCAGGTCGTCGCTGGGCACGAAGTAGGGGGTGGTCATGATCAAATATTCACGCGCCGCATAAACGGAGGTGAGCAGCGCCTGGTGGATTAAATCCTCAGGGAAACCCGGCCCGGAAGCGATGGTATGAATGGTGTGGCCGCTGGCTTCTTCGAACGGCATGATATTGGCATCGGGCGGCGGCGGTAAAATACGTTTGCCGGTTTCGATTTCCCAGTCGCACGAATAGACGATACCCATCGCCGTGGCAACCGGTCCCTCCATACGCGCCATTAAATCGACCCACTGGCCAACGCCCGCATCCTGTTTAAAGAAACGCGGGTCAACCAGGTTCATACTGCCGGTATAGGCGATGTAATTGTCGATCAACACCATCTTGCGGTGCTGGCGTAAATCCATGCGGCGCAGAAAAACGCGCATCAGATTTACCTTCAGCGCTTCGACAACCTCAACGCCTGCGTTGCGCATCATATTCGCCCAGGGGCTGCGGAAAAAGGTCACGCTGCCCGCGGAATCAAGCATCAGGCGGCAGTGAATGCCGCGACGAGCCGCGGCCATCAGCGATTCCGCCACCTGGTCGGCCATTCCACCCGGCTGCCAGATATAAAACACCATCTCAATGGTGTGCCGCGCGAGCTGAATATCGCGAATCAGCGCCTGCATGGTTTCATCCGACGAGGTCAGCAACTGCAACTGGTTGCCTTTTACGCCGCCGATCCCCTGACGACGCTCGCAAAGCTGAAACAGGGAGGTCGCCACTTCGCTGTTCTCTTCGGCAAAAATATGTTTGCAGCTTTTAAGGTCGGTCAGCCATTTGGCCGTAGAAGGCCACATGGCCTGGGCACGCTCGGCGCGGCGCTTGCCCAGATGCAGCTCGCCAAAGGAGAGATAGGCGATAATCCCGACAAGAGGAAGTATGTAAATGATCAAAAGCCAGGCCATTGCGGAGGGCACCGCCCGGCGTTTCATCAAAATACGAAGCGTAACCCCGGCGATTAGAAACCAGTAGCCTAAAACGATAAGCCAGCTAACCACCGTGTAGAAGGTTGTCATACCCTAAAAATCCTTTTGAAATCGCATGGTTTCGAGTTTACGCATAACCTTAACTCGTTAACAATAAAACTAGTCGTAAAACGGCTAGCCTGCAGGCATAAAGACTCTATAATGAGCCGTCTGTTTTAAAGTTGAGTCGTAAAAATGAGGCGTAGTAGAACCGAGGTCGGGCGCTGGCGAATGCAGCGTCAGGCGCAACGGCGTAAAGCACGTTGGCTGGAAGGCCAGTCGCGCCGTAATATGCGCATTCATGCCATCAGAAAGTGCCTGGTGAATAAACAGCGTAACGTGTTGCTGTTTGCCATTCACGATCGTTGGGCATAAAGAAAAGGGCACCGCCAGCCGGTGCCCAAAATATGTTCCCAGCGTCTAAAACGCTTTACTTAATAGCTAAATTTGAATGGATTTAGATAAGGCTTATGTGCCGCAGCTACCGATTAGCCTAACGTTTGTGCTATTCCTTGTGGTGGTTTTTCTGAGATAAAATTGTATTAAATCAAAAGGATGCTGAGCCATCCCGTGCTACGTTATATACCTTTACATAAAACAGGGATTGATATGTGGTATTTCCTGGCGACTTCACTTGCCGTTCTGACGATAAATAAACCCCTCGCTTACATCTTGCTTGGCTTCACCGTCATTCTGGGCTGGTTTAATCAAACGCTTGCAACGACAGCCATCATATTGATGATTTTTATTGCTGCCACCTGGTTTGCTTTAAGAAATGCGGTTGAGAGATATAGCGGCCTAAGATATATCATGGAAGCTTTTTACGTTTTGATAGCGTTAATGCTGGTCATGCATTTGCTGCCCGGTTTCCATAACCTCAAGGTTCTGGATACGGTGCCAGTGGGGCCACAAAGCGCACCTTTTACTATGTATTACAACTTTGACAAAGCCATTGTGCCCTTTGTGCTCATGGCTTGTACCGGGAAGTTGTTCGTAACCGAGTCTCCCTGTAAGACGGGCATACTCGGCTGGGGAATACTGATTCTATCCGTTCCCGCGTTATTAATGCTGGCGGTTGTGTTGGGCGGTCTACGATACGAGCCCCATCTTCCTGAGTGGCTTCCCCAGTTCGCTCTGGCAAACATTTTTTTTGTTTCTCTGGCTGAGGAGGCGTTGTTTCGGGGATATCTGCAACAACGATTGTCTCAAGTAGTCCACCCGTTAGCAGCACTCATTATTACAGCTTTTGCCTTTGGCATCATGCATTACGCAGGCGGGCTGCTGCTGGTTATCTTTGCCGCATTATCTGGAATTATTTATGGACTGGCATGGATGTGGAGTGGGAAATTATGGGTAGCGGTTTTGTTCCATTTTATGCTGAACTGTGTGCATTTGTTATTCTTCACATATCCATTCTATAGCCCAACCGCCGGGGCCTGAATAAATCAGGCTGCGCTATAAAGTTATCAAAGGCGTCAGCGGATAATTACTGCCAGTATAAAAAGGCACAACTAAATACTGTGTACTTAGTTGTGCCTTATGAAGCGGTTATGAAAAATATTTAATTTATTGGTACGCTTTAAATAGTTATCAGAACACTTTCTTATACGGTTTAACCGCCACCTGTTTGTAAACGCCGGCGGCAATGTAAGGGTCGGCTTCTGCCCAGGCCTGCGCATCTTCCAGTGAATTGAATTCCGCAATCACCGTTGAGCCGGTAAACCCGGCGGCGCCGGGGTCGTTGCTGTCGACCGCGGGCATGGGACCGGCGGTTAACAGGCGGCCTTCGTCGCGTAATAGCTGCAAACGTGCCAGGTGGGCCGGGCGCACGGCCTGGCGCTTTTCAAGCGAATCGGCGTTATCTTCCGCATAAATGACATACAGCACGGGCAGGACTCCTTTTAAACATGAGGATGTAAAATACCGTAAGTGAACGGCGCTCAGACTGCAATTGAAACATAAACAAGATGTTAAATCCCTGATGTAGATGCTGGAAAAAGCGGCTGTCAGGGAGAAAAATTGCGGTCACAGGCATTGTGTTATTGAATATGATTGCTATTTGCATTTAGAATTGACGCCTGTTTAGGATATCGAAGCTATTATGACGTCAATGACCCTTGATTTACCTCGCCGCTTCCCGTGGCCGACCGCGCTCTCTGTC
Organism: Buttiauxella sp.; assembly: GCA_032000125.1. GTDB lineage: Bacteria > Pseudomonadota > Gammaproteobacteria > Enterobacterales > Enterobacteriaceae > Dryocola. Next base: position 23,267 of record DAMALH010000005.1, read on the forward strand.
GTGCTGCATGGCGCTGTCGTTGCGGGGTTACTCTATACCTCGGTACATCAGGTTGTTGAGATGCCTGCGCCCGCACAGCCTATCAGCGTAACCATGGTTGCGCCTGTGGACCTTGAGCCGCCGAAGCCAGAAGTTGTGCAGCCGCCGCCGGAACCCGTTGTTGAACCAGAGCCTGAGCCAGAGCCTGAACCGATCCCCGAGCCGCCAAAAGAGGCGCCGGTCGTTATCCATAAGCCTGAGCCCAAACCAAAACCAAAGCCCAAACCGAAACCGGTGAAAAAGGTTGAGCAGCCGAAGCGCGAGGCAAAACCTGTTGAACCACGTCCGGCAGCGCCCGTGCAGAATACGGCGCCGGTGCGTCCGGCGCCAACGGCGAAGCCTGCTCCAACCGCCAACGTCGCACCGGTTGCGACAGGCCCGCGTGCGTTAAGTCGTAATCAGCCGCAGTACCCCTCTCGTGCGTTTGCATTACGCATGGAAGGCAACGTCCGCGTGAAGTTTGACGTCGCCGCCGACGGCAGCGTCAGCAACGTCACCATCCTTTCTGCGAAGCCTGCCAATATGTTTGAGCGGGAAGTGAAGCAGGCCATGAAGCGGTGGCGTTACGAAAGCGGCAAGCCAGGGCAGGGGTTGATCGTGAATATCGTGTTCCGCATCAATGGCGGTGCGACAATGGAATAAGAAAAACCCTCCTATACGGAGGGTTTTTTACGCAGTCTGCGGTAACTGTCGGGGTTTTCCTTCGCTGTCTACAGCCACGTAAATGAAGATAGCTTCCGTTGCCTTATAGCGTTGCCCGCTCGGCTCTGAAGACACCTTTTTCACCCATACTTCCACATTGACAGTAATCGAGGTATTGCCTCGTTTTACGCAGCTTGCGTAACAGCACACCACATCGCCTACCGCCACGGGTTTGAGAAAAGTCATGCCGTCTACGCGCACCGTTACTACCCGTCCATGGGCTATCTCCTGGGCCTGAATAGCGCCGCCGATATCCATTTGCGCCATCAGCCAGCCGCCAAAGATATCCCCGTTTGCGTTTGTATCGGCGGGCATTGCCAGCGTTCGCAACACCAGTTCGCCTGCGGGCGTATTCTGACTCATTGTTCTTCCTGAAAAAAATTGTTGGTTTTCTACGTCATTAAACGCGTTTACAGACGGCAAAGCGCCGACGGGATGCGGTTTATTCCTGCTCGTCTCCGTAATACAGCGTGCCTATTTTGATCAGCGCCCGGCCCTGCGATTTACGGTGCAAGTTTGAATCCCTGAGAGAATAAACGCAGCCGCAGTATTCTTGCTGGTAAAACTTTTCTCGCTTACTGATTTCAATCATGCGCGAGGAGCCGCCTTGCTTGCGCCAGTTATAGTCCCAGTAAACCATGCCCGGATAATGCGCTGCTGCGCGATGGCCGCAATCGTTAATTTGCTGCATGTTTTTCCAGCGCGATATGCCCAGCGAACTGCTGATGGCGCTAAAACCATTTTCCGAGGCATAGAGCGCGGTGCGTTCAAAGCGCATGTCGAAACACATGGTGCAGCGTATGCCTCTTTCAGGCTCCCACTCCATTCCTTTTGCGCGCTCAAACCAGTTATCCGTGTCGTAATCCGCATCAATAAACGGAATACCATGCTGCTGCGCAAAACGAATATTTTCATCTTTGCGGATCAGGTATTCCTTCTGGGGATGGATATTGGGATTATAGAAGAAGATGGTGTATTCAATCCCTGAAGCCTGAATGGCTTCCATAACCTCACCGGAACAGGGCGCGCAGCAGGAATGCAGCAGGAGCTTGTCTGCGTTCATCGGAAGCTCAAGCTTAGGCCGCTTGAAATCAGGCATAGGGTAACCCTTGTTGGTGGAGTAAAAACGATATTCTCACTATTTTAACATCACCCTGTCTTTCGGTAACCACGCATCCGCAGGTCTGCCGTATATTTCTTTGCTCTGCCTGATGTCCTGCGTCGGCGGCGCGCCAAACATGCGGCCATATTCCCGCGTAAACTGCGGCACGCTTTCATACCCCACTTCATAAGCGGCCTGGCCCGGGAGCTTGCCTTCTGCCAGCATGATCCTTCTGGCTTCAATCAGACGTAGCTGCTTTTGAAACTGAAGCGGCGAAAGGGAGGTGACGGCCCGGAAATGGTGGTGAAAGGTGGATAGGCTCATGCCCGCCGCTTCGGCCAGCCGGCCCACGGGCAAAGACGTTGAGAACCCGGCTCTGATCATGGCGATTGCTTTCCCTATGCGCTGCGTCTGGCTTCCGGCAATACCGGGCGCGCGAATCGAAGCCCCGTGGCGACCGACGAGCAGCCAGTAGTGCATTTCGCGCAGCAGCTGCGTTTGCAAAACGGGCAGCGCTTCAGGCCTGTCGAGCAGCCGCATCAGGCGCAAAGCCGCATCGGCAACCTCCGCTTCCGTCCGGTCGACCCGCAGCGGATAGCGCTGGCCTTTCTCAACGATGCTCATCTCCAGCACCAGGGATTCGATCGTGGCCGTATCAAGCTCCAGCACCAGCGAATAATAAGGCGTGCTGGCGCTGGCATGGGTAACCTGGCTGACGGTGGGCACGTGCGCGGCTATCATCAGCGATTCGCCCGTCCCAAAGCTGAAGGTCTCCTTGCCGAGGCTAACCCGTTTGCCGCCCTGAACAACCAGCGCTACCAGAGGGTTAGAAATAGCATATTGAAGCCCGCCGGGCGCTGTCGCACGCAGGACGCTTAAGCCTGGGATCGGCGTGCGGGCAAGGCCGGCAGCATCCGCGTGCTTGTCAGCGTACTGGCGAACCTTATCCAGCAATGTCGTCGTCATATTTTCTCTGATGATGTATTAAGCGCGCGCTGCGTTCATCCTACCTTCAAGCGGGGAGTCGCCATTCTTTGCGGATTTTCAGGCAAGATTCTTCACACAATAAGGCGGAATAAGCGATGCCTGATGATTACATTCGCAGGAATGAGCAAGTAAAGCGGAAGATCTGACAATCGTCAACGACGCATTCCGGGCAAAATAGTCGATGTTAACAACGCAGCATCATCTATCAGAGGACATTGCTATGAACACTATCCATCTTGTAACCGGCGCAAGCCGTGGTTTGGGCAGAAATACGGCTTTAGCCATCGCTCGCCGTGGCGGCGATGTAATCGTGACCTGGCGCAGCGGCGAGGCTGAAGCCCTTGCCGTCGTTGAGGAGATTAAAGGCATGGGACGTAAGGCCGCGGCCCTGCGTCTGGATCTCAGCGACGCTGAAACTTTCCCCGCCTTTGTTAAGACCGTTAATAACGAACTGATATCGACATTCGGGCGCGAAGACTTTGATTGCCTGATCAACAATGCAGGCCACGGCGAAATGGCGGCCTTTGCCGATACTACGCAAGCTCAGTTTGACGCGCTGTTTAACGTTCACGTTAAAGGCGTTTTTTTCCTGACGCAGGCCTTGCTGCCGCTGCTTGCCGATGGAGGACGCATAGTTAACTTTTCATCCGGGCTGACCCGGATATCCTTCCCCGGCTTCTCGGCTTATTCTGCTGCAAAGGGCGCGGTTGAGATCCTGAGCGTTTATATGGCTAAGGAATTGGGGAGCCGTGGGATAAGGGTTAATACCGTCGCGCCGGGTGCGATTGAAACGGATTTCCTGGGGGGAGCGGTACGGGACATGCCGGACCTTAACAAGCAGTTTGCGCAGATGACCGCACTTGGCCGGGTGGGAAGGCCGGACGACATAGGGCCTGCGATCGCAAGCCTGCTGGATGAGGATAATCGTTGGGTAAATGCGCAGCGCATTGAAGTATCGGGCGGGCAAAGTATCTGACAATACGACAAGGGTGAGACACCTAAAAAGCACGCTTTGCTATTACGTAAATCAAAGCGTGCCTGAGGTTATTACCGGGCGTTTATTTCTCTTCCTGCGGCATATGGCGATAGATATAAACACCGCTTAACAGGGTGAACACCAGCGTGGCGGCGGTCAGGCCGAACACTTTAAAGTTGACCCAGACGTCCTGCGGCAGCCAGAAGGCGATATAGATATTCGCAACGCCGCAGATAATAAAGAACAGGGCCCAGGCCACGTTAAGCTTTGCCCAGACGTGCTCCGGCAGGGTGATTTCTTTACCCAGCATGCGCTGGATAAGCGGCTTCTTCATCACCAACTGGCTGACCAGCAGGGCGATTGCAAAGAGCGCGTAAATCACCGTGACCTTCCATTTGATAAATTCATCGTTATGGAAGAACAGGGTGAGGCCGCCAAACACCGCCACCATCACAAAAGTGATAAGGGTCATTTTTTCGAGCTTACGGTATTTATACCAACTGTAAACCAGCGCCAGCGCGGTGGCGACGATCAGCGCGCCGCTGGCGGCATAAATATCGTACAGCTTATAAAAAGCAAAGAAGACAATCAGGGGCAGGAAGTCGAGAAACTGCTTCATAGTCTGTTCCGTAAAAAGGTGAGGACTCCTGACCGACTATAACTCGCCGTCAGGAGCGAATGAAGATTACCGGCGAATAAGCATATACAAACGGAATAAATAGATGAGCAATACGCCAGAAATAAGATTGCTTATCGTGTTGGCTATCACCGCGCCAATTTGCGGAGACAGCGCCGCAAAAGAGGATGCGAGCAATAGCAGGGCGGTTTTAGCCATCAGCCAGGCGATAACAGCCGGAGCGACCAGACGCATATTGCCCCATACCAGACGGATGCTGTTGCGCATTGCCTGGAAAATCCCCGCTTTATCCTGCACCAGCATAACGGGCGCAAAGGCCAGCACAATGGCCAACAGCACCCCCGGCACCACAACCAGCATAATGCCGATCTGCACCATAAAGGTCGTCAGGAACATCAGAATAAACATTTTTGGTAATACGGGCGCAGCCGACCCGATTGCGCGTAGCGCGCTTACGCGATGGCCTGCTGAAACCATCTGCATCAGCACCAGCATGCTGCCGGCCAGAATCGCATTGCCGATAAGCCCGGAGAACGTGGATGCCGCAGAAGCTTTAAGCAACACCTGCTGCTGCTCAGGCGTCATGTTTTGCACAAGGTCAAACAGGCCAACGCTGCCGGCCAGGTTGTCGCCTTCGCTCAGGATGCCCATCTGTTCATCGCTCGGTGAAAAGGCATGCCCGATAATCGTCGAAATAAAAGCGCAAAGTAATGCGATCAGCAGGATGGTAATAAACTGATTGCGTAAAAAATTCCCCGTGTCACGGTACACAGAACCCGCCGTGATAGACATGCACTCTCCTTTGACATTGCCCGGTTATCTCTCAGCGCGCAATTGTACCCTGGAAGCAGGAACTGTGGCACCACTAAGGCGGTAATGAAAAACAGAGCGGCACCCAGGCGCCGTGTTAAATCGCGCTTTGAACGGCGTTATGAATAAAAATAACCCACACATTGGCGATATTTTATCCAACAACGGAATGTAAAGATTTTAAAAACCGCCGCCGTGGTGAAATTTGCGTCAGGACAATAATCAGGAACTAAGGTTTTCGCTAAAAATTAATCCAGATCATTAAATGTTAAATTAGCCAGTAAAGTGTGATCGATGTTGGATCATATTGTACTCATAACTAGGTATATTCAGCCCGCTGTTAAAACCATAACAAGGGAAGGGCTATGAAAAGATTATCTTTGGCATTACTGGCGCTGGGTTGCTTATCCGGTGAGGCATTAGCACACGAAGCGGGCGACTTCTTTATGCGTGCCGGTACGGCCACGGTTCGTCCGACTGAAGGTTCAGACGACGTGCTGGGAATGGGCGGCTTTAACGTCAGCAACAATACGCAACTGGGGCTGACCTTTGATTATATGGTGACCGACAACGTCGGTATCGAACTGCTGGCCGCAACGCCTTTTCGCCATAAGGTAGGCCTGGGCGCGACCGGGAATTTAGCCACCGTTAAGCAGCTCCCGCCCACGCTGATGGCGCAGTGGTACTTTGGCGATGCAAAAAGCAAAGCTCGGCCATACATCGGCGCTGGCATCAACTACACCACTTTCTTTGACACAGACTTCAACCAGACGGGCAAAGACGCGGGTCTGAGCGATTTGAGCGTGAAAGATTCATGGGGGGCGGCGGGACAGGCCGGTCTGGATTATATGGTGAACGACGACTGGCTGCTTAACATGTCGGTGTGGTACATGGATATCGACACCGAAGTGAAATTCAAAGCGGGCGGTGAGCAGCAGAATATCAAGACCCGTATCGACCCGTGGGTGTTTATGTTCTCTGCGGGCTATCGTTTCTGATAAGAAAGGCCGGAAGCGTCCGGCCTTACATGGATGACAGATACCCGAAAAGCGTGGTTTTCGGGTATCTGGGGTAAAGCAGAAACAGCATTCTTTTTTAAAAGCCCCGCAAAAACATCTTTTCACGGCTGAGGACTTTGCCACCAGACAAAGGCAGCCTGCTCCGGCTTTATCCCCGGCAAAAACCTAATTTCTGGTCGCCGCTTTCATCGCCTGTACAAAAGCTTTCAGCTCGCTAAGCATTGCGTCCGGCTTATCTACGTTCTTCTCAATAATCTTCACAATGGCAGAGCCAGAAATAGCGCCTGCGGCACCGGCTTCAATGGCATCACGCACCTGCGCAGGCTCGGAGATACCAAAGCCCTGTAGTGACGGTGCAGCGTGGTATTCGGTCAGCTTTTCAACAAGATGATGCAATGGGAGCTGTGCACGCGTCTCCGCACCGGTAACACCGGCACGGGACAGCAGATAGGTATAACCACGTCCGTGGGACGCTATCTCGCGCAGCAAATCATCATCCGCATTTGGCGGGCAGATAAATATTGGCGCAACGTTATGACGCATTGCGGCCTGGCGGAACGGCGCGGACTCCTCAATCGGGACATCGGCAATCAGCACCGAATCCACGCCCACTTTGGCGCACAGCGCATAAAACTCATCGATACCGCGGCTATAGACCAGGTTTGCGTACATCAGCAGACCAACAGGAATCGTCGGGTGCTTCTGGCGGATAGCCGCCAGCATCTCAAAACACTGCGTCGGCGTAACGCCAGCGGCAAAAGCGCGTAACGCCGCGTTCTGAATGGTTGGGCCATCCGCCAGCGGATCGGAGAAGGGAATGCCCAGTTCCAGCGCGTCGGCACCGGCTTCAATCAAAGTGTCGATAATGTTAAGCGACAGCTCAGGAGAGGGATCGCCAAGCGTCACGAAGGGAACAAAAGCACCTTCGCGGCGTGCCTGTAATTGCTCAAATACGTGCTGATAACGTTCCATTACATTTCCCCTCGCGCTTTCAGGATGTCGTGAACGGTGAAGATATCTTTGTCGCCGCGGCCAGAGAGGTTCACCACTAATAGCTGTTCTTTTTCAGGATCGTCATGCATCATTTTCAGCGCGTGAGCCAGCGCGTGGGAGGATTCCAGCGCCGGGATAATCCCTTCTTTGCGGCACAGCAGCTTAAAGGCGTCCAGCGCTTCATCATCGGTAATCGATACGTATTCCGCACGACCGATGCTGTTCAGATGCGCATGCTGTGGCCCGACGGACGGGAAATCCAGACCGGCGGAGATAGAATAGGACTCTTCAATCTGACCTTCATCGGTCTGCATCATCGGCGATTTCATGCCAAAGTAGATGCCCACGCGGCCGTGTTTCAGCGGCGCGCCGTGCTCGCCGCTTTCAATACCGTGACCCGCAGGCTCCACGCCAATCAGGCCGACCCTGGTTTCGTTAATAAAGTCTGCAAACATACCGATGGCGTTTGAGCCTCCGCCGACGCAGGCGATAACCGCGTCCGGCAGACGACCTTCTTTTTCGAGGATCTGCGCTTTCGTCTCTTCGCCTATCATGCGCTGAAACTCGCGCACGATAGTCGGGAACGGGTGAGGACCCGCCGCCGTACCGAGCATATAGTGCGCGGTATCATAGCTGCCAGACCAGTCACGCAGCGCTTCGTTGCAGGCATCTTTCAGCGTGGCGGAACCGCTGTGAACGGGAATGACTTCTGCGCCCATTAGACGCATACGGAATACGTTTGGCGACTGGCGCTCCACGTCCTTCGCGCCCATATAAATACGACATTTCAGGCCGAGCAGGGCGCTTGCCAGCGCAGAGGCCACGCCGTGCTGCCCGGCGCCGGTTTCGGCGATGATTTCGGTTTTACCCATCTTTTTCGCCAGCAGCGCCTGGCCGAGCACCTGGTTAGTTTTATGCGCGCCGCCGTGCAGCAGATCTTCACGCTTCAGATACAGCGTGGTGTTGGTGCCTTTGGTGATGTTCTTACATTTTGTCAGCGCCGTTGGACGACCGGCATAGTTTTTCAGCAGGTCGTTAAATTCAGCCTGGAACTCAGGATCGCTTTGCGCGGACACAAATGCCTCTTCCAGTTGGCGAAGGGCAGGCATCAGGATTTGCGGCACATACATGCCACCAAACTCGCCAAAATAGGGATTAAGTAACGTCATGATTATTTTCCTTAGTAAGCCCGCAGCGTCTGAAACACGGCTGCCAGCTTGTTAGCATCTTTAATGCCCGGCGCGCTTTCGACGCCAGAATTGAAATCCAGACCCGCGCAGCCGGCTTTCGCCGCTTCCACACAGTTATCGGCGCCCAGACCGCCCGCCAGCAGCACGTTATCCAGCGTCTGGTTCGCAAGCAAGGACCAGTCGAAGCTCTGACCCGTGCCGCCCTGGCCGTTGTCGAAGACGTATTTATCGACGCGGCGTAAATCGCGTGCGGGTAAAGATTCTTTTACGCTTAGCGCTTTCCAGATCTGTACGTTATCCGGCAGGGCCGAGCGTAGCGTGTCGATATAGGCCTGGTCTTCGTCGCCGTGTAGCTGCACCGCGGCAAGGGTGAAACGTGCCGCCTTCTGCGATACTTCGTTAACCGGTGTATTGCGGAACACGCCAACATAGCGTAGCGGAGCCGCGGCCATGACGGATAAGGCTTTTTCGTCGCTGACAAAACGAGGCGAGGAAGGCACAAATATCAGCCCGCCGTAAATTGCCCCGGCTTCATGCGCGACGCGGGCGTCCTCCGGGCGCGTCAGGCCACAGACTTTATTTTCACCGAGCGTTACGCGACGTACCGCTGCGTTCAGGTCATTTTCGCCCATCAGCGCGGAGCCAATCAGGAAACCGTTGGCAAAATGGCTTAGCTCGCGGATCTGGCCGTAAGTGCTGATACCGGATTCGCTGATCACCGTTACGCCATGGGACAGGCGCGGCGCCAACTGCCGCGTGCGGTTGAGATCGATTGAAAGATCTCGCAGGTCGCGGTTATTAATGCCAACCACTTTTGCTTCCAGCGCAATGGCGCGCTCAAGCTCTTCTTCATTACTGACTTCTGTCAGCACGCCCATATTCAGGCTGTGGGCGACGGCGGCAAGCTGTCGATATTGCTCGTCGTTCAGTACGGAAAGCATCAACAGGCAGGCGTCGGCCTGATAAAAACGCGCCAGGTAAATCTGGTAAGCGTCGATGATAAAATCTTTGCACAGCACCGGCTGGGTAACGATTTCGCTCACCACCGGCAGGAAATCAAAGCTGCCCTGGAAATATTTCTCATCGGTCAGCACGGAAATCGCGGAGGCGTAGTGTTTGTACACTCCGGCAATGCGCGCCGGGTCGAAATCATTACGAATTACGCCCTTTGACGGAGACGCCTTTTTGCATTCAAGAATAAACGCGGTACGCGCGCCCTGCAGCGCGTGATAAAAGTTGCGTGTGGCAGGGGTTATCTCGTTCTGAAAACTCGCCAGGGGCTGCTGCTTTTTACGCGCTTCAACCCAAATCGCCTTATCCGCGACGATTTTCGTTAATACGGTGTCCTGCATTTCTTATCCTCTTGCTGCCAGTGAGGTGACGCGGTCGTAGGCTGCGCCGCTGCGCAATACGTCCAGCACCCGTTGTGCGTTTGCCCTGAGATCTTCCTGGCCGTGCAGGCGCATAAGCATGGCTACGTTCGCCGCTACGGCTGACTCGTGGGCCGTCTCACCTTTACCTTGTAGCAGGCGGGTAAGAATGTCACGGTTTTCTTCCGGCGTGCCGCCTGCGAGCTGATCCTGATGATAGGCCGGCAGGCCAAAATCTTCGGCGGTTAGCTGGTAGCTTTTGATGTCGCCGTCGTTAAGCTCGGCAACCTGCGTTGGCGCATGCAGCGAAACCTCATCCATTCCGCCGCTGTGTACGACAGCCGCGCGCTTGTAGCCCAGCACGCGCAGCGTTTCGGCAATCGGCAACACCAGCTCCGCGCTGTAAACGCCAATAAGCGCAAGCGGCGGATGGGCCGGGTTAATCAACGGGCCTAGCACGTTAAACAGCGTACGGGTTTTTAACTGCTGGCGCACCGGCATGGCGTGACGGAAACCCGTGTGGTATTTCGGTGCGAACAGGAAGCAAACGCCCAACTCATCAAGCGCCTGACGAGAGGTTTCCGCACTCATGTCCAGATTGATACCAAAGGCCGCCAGCAAATCTGATGAGCCGGAACGGCTGGACACGCTGCGGTTACCGTGTTTGGCAACCTTCAGCCCTACGGCCGCCGCAACAAACGCGCTGGCGGTAGAAATATTAATGCTGTTGCTGCCGTCGCCGCCGGTGCCGACGATATCGGCAAACTGATAGTCCGGGCTTGGGAATGGCGCGGCGGCTTCAAGCAGGGCGGACGCCGCCCCGGCGATTTCGTTCGGATGTTCGCCACGCACTTTCATGCTTACCAGCGCGGCAGCCAGTTGTTCCGGCTTAAGCTCGCCACGGACAATGGCAGAAAATAGCTGGTGGCTTTCTTCGCGACTCAGCGTCTGCGCCTGATACAGCTTGTCCAGAATCGGCTGCAGCGTATTGGTCTGCTTCAACTTCAGCAGCGCCCAGTCGAGAGTTTGCTCCAGCAGGCGCGCGCCCTGGGTTGTCAGAATAGATTCCGGATGGAACTGGAAGCCACACACGCGATCGGCGTCGTGGCGCACGGCCATTACCATGCCATCAAAATGCGCATTGATAGTTAAGCCCGCAGGAATATTGCTGCCGACCAGCGAATGGTAACGAGCCACCGGCAGCGGGTTAGGCAGCCCGGCGAACATAGCTTCACCGTCGTGAGAAATGATCGACGCTTTGCCATGCAGGATTTCGCCAGCCTGGCCGACATAGCCCCCGTAGGCCTCAACAATTGCCTGGTGGCCCAGGCAGATACCGATAATCGGCAGCTTGCCGCGCAGGCGAGTCAGCAGTTCCGGCATGCATCCGGCCTCGCTCGGCGCGCCGGGGCCTGGCGAAAGCATCAGCACCGGGTTCTCCATGGTCGCCAGACGCTCAATTAAGGTCTGCGCCGGTACGTGGTTGCGATAGATGACCACGTTGTGCCCGTTGGCACGTAGCTGATCTGCCAGGTTATAGGTGAAGGAATCGATGTTATCGAGCAGCAGAATGTCAGCCATCAGAAAATCTCCTTTGCATGATGCGCGGTGGCGATAGCGCGCAGAACAGCGCGGGCTTTATTACGGGTTTCGTCGGCCTCGGACTGGGGCACCGAATCCAGCACCACGCCTGCGCCCGCCTGAACGGTGGCAATGCCGTTTTCGACGTAGGCGGAGCGAATCACGATGCAGGTATCAAGATCGCCGTGAGCGGTGAAGTAACCAACGGCGCCGCCGTAGCTGCCGCGACGCACGCCTTCGGCTTTGGCAATCAGCTGCATGGCGCGAACTTTCGGTGCTCCGCTAAGGGTGCCCATATTCATGCAGGCCCGGTAGGCGTGCAGCACGTCCAGGTCGCTACGCAGTTCGCCCACAACGCGTGAAACCAGATGCATGACGAAGGAGTAGCGGTCAACTTTAGTGAGATCCGCAACATAGCGGCTGCCCGGCGTACAGATTCGTGCCAGGTCGTTACGTGCAAGATCCACCAGCATCAGATGTTCGGACATCTCTTTATGGTCGGTGCGCATTTCAAGCTCAAAACGGCTGTCGAGATCGCGATCGAGGGAACCGTCCGCGCGGCGGCCGCGGGGACGGGTGCCGGCGATGGGGTAGATTTCTATCTGGCGCGAGGTCGCGTCGTATTTCAGCGAGCTTTCAGGCGATGCGCCGAACAGCGTAAAATCGTTGTCCTGCATAAAGAACATATAAGGGCTTGGATTGCTTTTCTTCAGGGTCTGATAAGCCGCCAGCGGGGAAGGGCAAGGCAGCGAAAAGCGGCGAGACGGCACCACCTGGAAAATCTCTCCGGCACGAATCGCCTTTTGCATATGACGCACCACGGCGCCGTACTCTTCATCGCTCTGGTTGCATTCGCAGCTCATCTGCTCAACTTTCTGCACCGGCAATGCGGCGGGCGTTTCCTGCAGCTGGCCGCACAGCTGTTCAGCGCGTTGCAGCAGGCGCGTTTTTTCTGCCGCGCAGGGAGTGAAAAGGCTGGCCTGGATGCGGGTTTGCTTTTTCTGATGGTCAATCACCAGCAGGGTTTCCGCCAGGTAGAAACAGTAGTCAGGGCAACTGTTATCCTGTTTCAAGGAAGGTAAATCTTCAAAACCCGCCACTAAATCGTAGGCAAACAGGCCGCCGAAGAACATGGCTTCACGCTCGCTTTCCGGCACGGTGACCAGCTCCTGCATCAGGCGGAACGTGTCGAATACGGAAAGGGAGCACAGGCGTGCATCTTCGTCCAGCAACTGGCTGACCGCCGGGAAATGAAGGATACGCCCCTGGGACAGATGTTCATTTTGCACCCCTGCCGGTAATGCAGCATCGAGCAGCGTAAGCAGGGACGCGCCGTTAGCCGACAGCGCCTGAATGGTGACAGTGTCACCCAGCGCGGTAATGCGCAGCGCGCTATCCACCAGCAGCAGGCTTTTTAAATCATCTTTGCTGTCGATATCCGCAGACTCAAGCAGAAGCGTTGCCGGACGAGCGCCGCACAGCTGGTGGAAGACGGCGGTGGGATTATCCCGGTACGGCGCGTCTTTGGTCAGTAATTCGAGCGCTGGTTTTTGTGTTTGCATTGTTTGCTCTCAGTCATTTTGTTCAAAAAAAAGCCCGCTTCGATGGCGGGCCTGGTATCCGGGCTGATTAACAGCCAAAGCGATGACACTGCCCGTTTCAGGAAGTGCGCCATCCGCTGCTGTGCATATTGTGAATCGCTTTCATTTTCAGATACCTTTCTTGTGTGAACTTGCGTACTAGTTAACTGGTTCATGGGAATAAAGTCAATAGCGATTTTTAGTTAGCTCCGAATATCGCTATGATGGACGGCGTTTTTCATTTTTTAACGGTACCGGAGTCCTTTTGAGCCAACCTTCCCTTGCGGTGATTTACGATTTACACAGCCATACCACCGCCTCAGATGGCCTTTTAACCCCCCAGGCGCTGGTGCAGCGCGCGGTGGATAATCGCGTGGGCATTCTTGCCATTACCGATCACGATACCGTTGCGGGCCTGCCAGCGGCGAGGGCGGAAATCGCTGAAAAACACCTGCCGCTACAGTTGATAAGCGGGGTGGAAATTTCAACCGTCTGGGAAAATCACGAGATCCATATCGTTGGCCTGGGCATTGATGAACACCATCCGGCGCTGGTGACGCTGCTGGCGGAGCAAAACGTGCGCCGCAAGCAACGCGCTGAGCTGATTGCTGAAAGGCTCGACAAAGCACATATCCCCGGCGCGCTTGAGGGTGCGCTGCGCCTTGCTGGCGAGGGTGCCGTGACGCGTGGTCATTTCGCGCGTTTTCTGGTTGAGTGCGGCAAAGCCAACACCATGGCAGACGTTTTTAAGAAGTACCTCGCAAAAGGGAAAACGGGATACGTTCCGCCGCAGTGGTGTACAATAGAACAAGCTATTGAAGTCATTCATCATTCTGGCGGACAGGCCGTACTGGCGCATCCAGGCCGTTATGACCTGACCGCAAAATGGCTGAAAAGATTGCTGGCGCAGTTTGCGCAAAGTGGTGGCGATGCCATGGAAGTTGCGCAGTGTCAGCAGGCCCCCAATGAAAGAACCGTACTTGCGGGCTATTCACGGCAGTTTAACCTGCTGGCCTCACAGGGCTCTGATTTCCACCAGCCCTGCTCGTGGATAGAGCTGGGGCGCAAGCTATGGTTGCCAGCGGGCGTGGAGCCTGTGTGGCGGGAGTGGGGAAGCAGCCTCATCGCAAAAGAGAGGGCAGTATGAGTCAGTTTTTCTATATTCATCCGGATAATCCGCAGCCACGTCTGATTAATCAGGCCGTGGAAATCGTCCGTAAAGGCGGCGTTATCGTCTATCCAACCGATTCCGGCTACGCGCTGGGCTGCAAGCTTGAAGACAAAACGGCAATGGAGCGCATCTGCCGCATCCGTCATTTGCCGGACGGGCACAACTTCACGCTTATGTGTCGTGATCTGTCGGAGCTTTCAACCTACGCGTTTGTTGATAACGTGGCCTTCCGCTTAATCAAAAACAATACGCCGGGTAATTACACCTTTATTCTGAAAGGCACTAAAGACGTTCCGCGCCGCCTGCTGCAGGAAAAGCGTAAAACCATCGGGCTGCGCGTGCCGTCTAATCCTATTGCGCAGGCGCTGCTGGAAGTGCTCGACCAGCCGATGCTTTCAACTTCACTGATGATGCCAGGCAGCGAGTTTACCGAATCAGACCCGGAAGAAATTAAAGACCGCCTGGAAAAAGTGGTGGATCTCGTGATTCACGGCGGCTATCTCGGCCAGCAACCTACAACGGTTATTGATTTAACGGATGACGCACCGGTCGTGGTCCGTGAAGGCGTAGGCGACGTTAAGCCTTTCTTATAAATCTGCCTGCGGCTATACTGTGCGGCCTGAAATGGGGCGCAAACCCTGTTACTCCAATTCGACGCCTGTGAAGGCGACACCCGAGGAAGCTCAATGAGCGATAAGAGCGAAAAGTTACAAAAAGTGCTGGCTCGCGCCGGCCACGGTTCACGCCGTGAAATCGAAACCATTATTTCCGCAGGCCGCGTCAGCGTCGATGGCAAAGTTGCCACGCTGGGCGACCGTGTCGAAGTGACCCAGGCCCTGAAGATTCGTATCGACGGTCACCTGATCTCTATTAAAGAATCCGTCGAGCAGATTTGTCGCGTGCTGGCTTATTACAAGCCGGAAGGTGAACTCTGTACCCGCAATGACCCGGAAGGCCGTCCAACGGTGTTTGACCGTTTGCCGAAGCTGCGCGGCGCGCGCTGGATTGCCGTAGGGCGTCTGGACGTGAATACCTGCGGTCTGCTGCTGTTTACCACCGACGGCGAGCTTGCTAACCGCCTGATGCACCCAAGCCGTGAAGTGGAACGTGAATATGCCGTGCGCGTGTTTGGTCAGATTGAAGACGATAAAGTCAAGCAACTGGCGCGTGGCGTGCAGCTTGAGGATGGCCCGGCCGCCTTTAAAACCATCAAATTCACCGGTGGCGAAGGCATCAACCAGTGGTACAACGTGACGCTGACCGAAGGGCGTAACCGCGAGGTTCGTCGTCTCTGGGAAGCGGTAGGCGTGCAGGTTAGCCGTCTGATTCGCGTACGCTACGGCGATATTCCGTTGCCAAAAGGCTTACCGCGCGGCGGTTATACCGAACTGGATCTGGCGCAAACCAACTACCTGCGTACGCTGGTAGGACTGCCTGTCGAAACGGAAAGTAAGGTGGCGGTAGAGAAAGATCGTCGTCGTATGAAGGCGAACCAGATTCGTCGCGCCGTTAAGCGGCATACGCAAGCTACGGGCGGCGGTCGTCGTTCCAGCGGGCGAAACAGCTAATACGGAAAGCATGCCTGTCAGCCCCTCCTTGAGGGGCTTTTTTTTGCTTTAAAATAGCGGGCGCGAAAACAGGCAAAAAAAAAGCCCATCGTTGAGATGGGCAAAGACTACACACAGCAATTCGTTGTTTCACTCAGGGGATTTCCATGCTTATAAATCAATGTGTTGATTCATAACCGTGTGATAATAGTAGGCATCCTGGCCGGAGGAGTCTCTCAGATTCGTCTCAATAGTTAACGCCAGGTTAACGTTTAACATCACATTACCGCTTAGCGGGGAAATTAAAGGCGGGAATAAGGGATAAAAAGCCGGAAACTGATTAGGTTTGCTAACCAATGAGTTAGGACGGCTCCCCCGCGGCGCAAGGGAGCACAGGCCTACTTCGCTGCCTGCTCTTCTTCGTGCTCTTCCAGCAGCTCAACGACTTCATCAGCATCATACTGCGGCGGCGGGGTTTCATGCATCCAGACTGAAATCAGACGATAGGATACCGCCAGCACCACCGGCCCGATAAACAGGCCTATCATGCCAAAGGCAATTAAGCCCCCGATAACGCCCGAGAGGATAAGGATCATCGGCAAATCCGCGCCCATTCGGATAAGCACCGGGCGGATAAAGTTATCTATGGTGCCAACGATGCAGCTCCAGACCAGCAGCACGGTTCCCCAGGTAGTATCACCGCTCCAGTAAAGCCAGATAATGGATGGGATAAGCACCAGCAGCGGGCCGATTTGCACCAGGCAGCACAGCATCATAAGGACGGTGAGCAATGTCGCATTCGGAATACCGGCAACCGCCAGGCCCAGACCGCCGAGCACTGACTGCACCAGCGCGGTAACCACCACGCCCAGCGCAACGGCGCGAATCGCCTGAGCTGCCAGCAGCACAGCCGCATCGCCGCGGTTACCCGCCAGCCGGAAGGCAAAATGCCGTATACCCTTACCAAGGGTTTCACCTTTCGCGTACAGCAGCACGCTGAACAGCAGCATCAGACCGCAGTGCATCAGGAAACGGCCGATATGCACCGCCTGCCCCAGGAACCAGGTGGTGGTGGTGCCGATATAAGGACGAATTTTCGCCATAATAGCGCTGCCGCCGCTATCGACCAGGCTGTTAACCAGCAGCGCCACGGGAATAACAAACAGCATCAGCAGCAGGAAGGTCATAACCAGAACCGCCAGCGATCGTTTTCCCCACAGTAAACGCTGGAGTTTGAGCATGACGGGCCAGGTAGACAGCACAACGGTGCCCGCCCAGGCAAAGCCGAGTACAAAGGGCCGCACTATCCACAAACAGGCGATAATCATCACCGAGATAAACAGCACCGAAAGCAGAATCTGTAGCAGATCCTTCGGCGAACTGACTTTGACCATAGAAAAAATCACCCTAATAAAAGATAACGAGCAGATTGCCTGCGTTAAAATCGCGAACGGATAACATAATGATGATGTATTTATTTGCTTTTTGACAGCCGCAAAACAGGCGGGCTTGTCTGAAAAAAATGTGTTAAAAACAAAAGGCCGTACAGGCAAACGATAACTCACAACTTAAATAACGTCAGGCAGGGTCGACAGTCAATGATCCCACAAATTTCTCAGGCGCCGGGGCTGGTTCAACTGGTGCTCAATTTTTTGCAGGCACTGGAGCAGCAGGGTTTTACCGGCGATACCGCAACCAGCTACGCTGACCGGTTAACCATGGCCACCGATAACAGTATTTATCAACTGTTGCCAGACGCCGTTTTATTTCCCCGCTCGACGGCAGATGTGGCTCTGCTTGCCCGCCTGGCTTGCGAAGAGCGCTTCAAATCTCTGGTCTTTACTCCCCGCGGCGGCGGCACCGGCACCAACGGCCAGGCGCTGAACCAGGGGATCGTCGTCGACATGTCCCGCTACATGAACCGCATTATTGAAATCAATCCCGAACAGGGCTGGGTGCGGGTGGAGGCCGGGGTCATTAAAGACCAGCTTAATCAGTATCTGAAGCCTTACGGCTATTTCTTTGCCCCGGAACTTTCCACCAGTAACCGCGCAACGCTTGGCGGGATGATAAACACCGACGCCTCAGGGCAGGGTTCGCTGGTGTATGGCAAAACTTCCGACCACGTTATGGGCGTGCGTGCCGTGCTGCTGGGCGGTGATATCCTCGATACGCATCCTATGTCCGCAGCCCTTGCAGAAGATATGGGCCGCGATGAAAGCGCTATCGGCAGCATCTACCGCACGGTTTACGACCGCTGTCTTGAACGGCGTCAGTTAATTATTGACAGGTTTCCGAAGCTCAACCGCTTCCTTACCGGCTACGATCTGCGGCACGTTTTTAACGACGATCTTTCACGGTTCGATCTCACGCGCATTCTGACAGGCTCTGAAGGCACGCTGGCGTTTATCACCGAAGCGAAGCTGGACATCACGCGCCTGCCGAAAGTGCGCAGGCTGGTAAACGTAAAATATGACTCCTTCGACTCCGCGCTGCGTAACGCGCCTTTTATGGTGGAGGCCAGGGCGCTTTCCGTCGAAACGGTAGATTCCACGGTGCTGAACCTTGCGCGGGAAGATATCGTCTGGCATTCGGTAAGCGAACTGATTACCGACGTGCCGGATAAAGAGATGCTCGGCCTGAATATCGTTGAGTTTGCCGGTGATGATGAAGAGCTCATTGAAAGCCAGGTCGCCTCGTTGTGTGAACGCCTTGATGCGCTGATAGCGCAAGGCGAGGGCGGCGTCATCGGCTGGCAGATCTGTAGCGATCTGGCAGGCATTGAGCGTATTTACGGCATGCGTAAAAAAGCGGTAGGCCTGCTGGGTAACGCTAAAGGCCAGGCGAAACCTATTCCGTTTGCTGAAGATACCTGCGTGCCGCCGCAGCATCTGGCTGACTATATCGTTGAGTTCCGCGCGCTGCTGGATAGCCACAATCTGAGCTACGGCATGTTCGGCCACGTGGACGCGGGCGTGCTCCACGTGCGCCCGGCGCTGGATATGTGCGACCCGCATCAGGAAATACTGATGAAGCGTATCTCTGACGATGTGGTGGCGCTCACCGCCAAATACGGCGGCCTGCTGTGGGGCGAACACGGTAAAGGTTTCCGCGCGCAATACAGCCCGGCATTCTTCGGCGAAACGCTCTTTGAGGAGCTGCGTCGCATTAAAGCTGCGTTTGATCCTGATAACCGCCTGAACCCCGGAAAAATTTGCCCGCCGCTCGGCGTGGATGACCCGATGATGCAGGTGGATGCGGTGAAGCGCGGCACCTTCGACAGACAAATCCCCATTGCAGTGCGTACTTCCTGGCGTGGCGCGATGGAGTGTAACGGTAACGGCCTGTGCTTTAACTTCGACGTGAAAAGCCCAATGTGCCCGTCGATGAAAATTACCAGCAACCGTATCCACTCCCCGAAAGGACGTGCGACCCTTACCAGGGAATGGCTGCGCCTGTTAGCCGATCGCGGCGTTGATCCCCAGGCGTTAGAGAAGCAGTTACCGGAGCAGCGCGCCAGCCTGCGCGGGCTTATAGAACGGAGCCGTAATAGCTGGCATGCGCGTAAAGGCGAATACGATTTCTCACACGAAGTAAAAGAGGCGATGTCGGGCTGCCTGGCCTGTAAAGCGTGTTCCACGCAGTGCCCGATAAAAATCGACGTGCCGGAATTCCGTTCTCGTTTCTTACAGCTTTATCACACCCGCTATCTGCGACCGATGCGCGACCATCTGGTGGCAACGGTCGAAAGCTATGCGCCGCTAATGGCGCGTGCGCCAAAGACGTTTAACTTCTTTATGAGCCAGCCGTGGGTGCGCAATCTGTCGCAAAAACATATCGGCATGGTCGATCTGCCAGCGCTTTCTACGCCAACGCTACAACAGCAGTTGGTTGGGCATCGTTCGGCGAATACCACGCTTGAGCAGCTTGAGAAATACAGCGCAGAACGACGCGCTAAAACAGTGCTGGTGGTGCAGGATCCGTTTACCAGCTACTACGATGCTCAGGTGGTGGCAGATTTCGTGCGGCTGGTGGAAAAATTAGGTCTTGAGCCTGTTGTTTTGCCGTTCTCACCGAATGGTAAAGCTCAGCACATTAAAGGTTTCCTGCAAAAATTTGCCCGCACGGCGCGTAAAACTTCCGAATTCCTGAACCGTATTGCGGCATTAGGTATGCCAATGGTAGGGGTCGACCCGGCGCTGGTGCTTTGCTATCGCGACGAGTATAAGCAAACCCTTGGCGAAGAGCGCGGAGACTTCCACGTGCAGCTAGTGCATGAGTGGTTGCCGAACGTGCTGGCAGACAGGGAGATTACTCAGCCCGGAGGCGAAGCCTGGTACTTATTCGGTCACTGTACCGAAGTAACGGCGCTGCCGGGCGCGCCCGGTCAGTGGGCTGCAATCTTTGCTCGCTTTGGGGCGAAGCTGGAAAACGTCAACGTCGGCTGCTGCGGCATGGCCGGCACCTACGGGCACGAGGTGAAAAATCACGCCAACTCGCTCGGCATATATGAGCTTTCATGGCATCAGGCGATGCAGCGCCTGCCGCGTCAACGCTGCCTGGCAACGGGCTATTCCTGCCGAAGCCAGGTCAAACGCGTTGAGGGCAACGGCGTGCGTCATCCGCTGCAGGCTCTACTGGAGATTATGGGATGATCTGGCGACGCAAAACCACGCTTGAAGCGCTCAATGCCATGAGCGCCGGGAATATGGTCGAGCATGTTGGCATCGTCTTTACCCGCATTGGCGATAACGAGCTGGAAGCCACCATGCCGGTGGATAACCGAACCCAGCAGCCTTTCGGCCTGCTGCACGGCGGCGCGTCCGTCGTACTGGCTGAAACCCTTGGTTCGGTCGCGGGCTACCTGTGTACCGAAGGCGAACAGAAGGTCGTGGGGCTGGAGGTTAACGCTAACCATATCCGTTCGGCACGCAGCGGGCGCGTGCGGGGTGTGTGTTCTGCACTCCACGCGGGGAGCCGTCACCAGGTATGGCAAATTGAAATTTTTGACGAGCAGGATCGCCTGTGCTGTTCATCACGCCTGACGACCGCCGTTGTTTAGGGTGTTATAAACGCACGAACGGCCAGATCTGCATTTGCGGCTCTGACCGTTCGTTGTTTTACGCTTTTGCGCCGCCGGGGATGCGCGGTCCCTGACGAAGATACAGAATGAATATGAGGCGGGGTAATCAGATATCGTCCATCGTGTAACCCACGACGATTTCCAGCGTTTTACGAATAATATCAGCCTGCACAACGTCGTCCGTGGACTCCAGAGCGGCAATGAGCCATAAGATGATAGCCTTGTTTGAGATGTGCCCTTCAGACGCGAGA
The DNA here is from genome assembly GCA_032000125.1 of Buttiauxella sp. Lineage (GTDB taxonomy): Bacteria > Pseudomonadota > Gammaproteobacteria > Enterobacterales > Enterobacteriaceae > Dryocola. The sequence continues at coordinate 44,305 of DAMALH010000005.1, forward strand.
ATACAGCTTACCGCAGTTGAAAAAATCGCTGATTCTTCTGCAAACCGATCGCCGGTAGTACGGAAATATTCCGACAGAGCGCTATTGAACATTACTGTACTTAACTCGGACTGAACCTGAACATTCTGTCTCATTTATTCTCACCGTAAATGTTATAAAGCAGGTTGCTGTTAATGGATTTTCCTGGGGTCGGTCGGTTTTCCATTATTAAATAAAGGCACAACGTTATCTTTGTTATGTTGTAGAGATCCCTCTCTGGCTGCTCGTCCTTGCGCGGTTCTACGCTGTTTAAACGCGAGGTTATTTTCACCGAGATCGGCGATTACCCTTGCGATAGCTTCCCGCCGCTGGGGATCCTTTTCATGAGCATGCATGTTCCGTAGCCGCTGAAGGAGTGCTGAGGTTGTAACCGGCCCCCGCTCTTTCAAAAGAGAAAGCACGGCTTCACCAATCAGCTCATCAATCAGGCTATCTACGTCACTACTATTCATAACACCAAAACTTATCGGTCAAAGAGCAGGCCAAGCAGCATGTGGTAGTGCTGTTCCTCTTCCGTACAGGAAGCTTTTTCAAGACGGCTTAACAATTTTGTGCACAGGGTCTTACGTGTCAGGTTTCGCCCATCGCTAAGAATTTCGACGACAACCTGTCCCAGCGTCTCTTGCTGGGTGGGCAGGGTGGCTTTCTCAAAATATCGCGCGATGGCCGTTGCAGAATCTGCGACATAACCGTTCTGTTGCATGTTTCGCTCCTGTAAATATTCGTAATCAATTAAGTTACAACTAAGGTATACGTATTTTTGAAAGTTGTACATATTGAATGTACAGTTTTTTCTTATTTTTATGATACCATCAAAATAATTATTATAAATCATGATGTTAAATGTAATATTTTTTATTGATACATCTCTGGATGCGTTGTACAACCTGACGGTCGGTGCCTTAAATTGTACAGCCAGGCACTAAGGTAAAAAAAGTGCTAACCCATTGAGCTGTAACTTATTTGTTAAGCAATTAATGTGATATAACAACGCATATCCTCACGATTTCCTCGTGCGGCCGATCCTACAATCCTCAGGAATAGCATGCTCACAACCATCATTTACCGCAGTCATATCTGCGAAGCCGTTCCGGTTAAAGCGCTGGAAAACATGGTAGCTGCTGCAAACATTAAAAATCGGCAATCAGACGTAACCGGGATTCTCCTGTTCAACGGGACCCACTTTTTTCAGTTGCTTGAGGGACCAGAAGAAGAGGTTACGGCAATTTATCAGCATATTTGCCAGGACAATCGTCACTACAATCTGGTTGAACTGTTATGCGACTATGCGCCGTCGAGACGTTTTGGCAACGTCGGGATGGAGCTCTTCGATTTAAGGCGTTACGACAAGGATGAGGTGTTCCAGCGCGTGCTGGATAAGGGCACCACTAAGTATCAGCTCACCTATAACGATCGGGCGCTGCAGTTTTTCCGCACCTTTGTTGAAGCCACTGAAAAAGAAAACTATTTTGAAATCCCGCCCGGTGATACCTGGGATTTCGTGCGCGAAGAAAACGCGCTGTCTGCTCAGCCTGCGGCAGCGTTGGAAGGCGGGGATTGCAGCTTTGCGTTTCAGCCGATAGTCGACCCTCTTACCCAACAGGTGGTGTCATATGAGGCGCTGTTGCGCACGCTGTCAGGTGAATCACCGGGCGTCTATTTTGAAAAACTAACGGGCCAGGCGCTTTATGAGTCGGACCTGCAAAGCAAGCAGGTAGCCCTGTCGATGGCCAGCACGCTCGGTTTGCACGAGCAGACGCTCTCTCTCAACCTGCTGCCGATGACCCTGGTGAATGTCCCGAACGCCGTCAGCATTCTGCTGCGAGAAATCAAAGCCAATGGTTTTATCCCCGAGCAGATTGTTGTGGAGTTCACCGAAAGCGAAGTGATCTCACGCCTCGATGAATTTAAAGGCGCGGTAAGGCAGCTAAAAAGCGCGGGCATTAGCGTGGCAATCGATCATTTTGGGGCGGGCTTTGCGGGCCTGTTGCTGCTGGCGCAGTTCCAGCCGGATCGCATTAAGATTAACCGCGATTTAGTGGCCAACGTGCATAAAAGCGGTCCGCGGCAGGCAATTGTCCAGGCCATCATCAAATGCTGCTCCTCGCTGGAAATCCAGGTTTGTGCGGTGGGGATTGAGCAGCCTGAAGAGTGGATGTGGCTTGAGTCTGCGGGCATTTCGCACTTCCAGGGGCATCTTTTTGCGAGCCCGGTGACCGGTGGAATTCCGGCGATTGCCTGGCCTGAAAAAAAATCCGGATTTTAAGTTATTAGCGTTGTCAGCCTCACGCTTAACTGTACGCCTTGTAAAATTTGTACAACAATATGTTAACGAGTTACCGGTTTGCGTCGCCTGAGCTTGTCTCAGATCGGGGTCTTAGTTATACAATTCGGTTGTACAATCTGATAAGGTTAGTTAAGTTAGGTATGGAAGTGTTAAGCGTGAGGGAGTTAATGGCCTATTACAGTATCGGCGAAGTGGCCGAACGATGCGGTATCAACCCTGTTACGCTGCGAGCCTGGCAGCGCCGCTATGGATTATTTAAGCCTCATCGCAGTGAAGGGGGTCATCGTCAGTTTGACGATGAAGATATTCTGCGTATTGAAGAAATTAAACGCCTGATGAAAAGCGGCGTATCGGTTGGCAAGGTGAAGGCCCTGCTAGAAAACACGGATGTCATGACCCAGGGCAATTGGGTATCGTTTCAGGAAGAGATGATGACCGTTTTGCGCTACGCCAGTCCCGCAAAGCTGCGTGCGAAAATTGCCGAGTTCCGCCGTGATCACGCGATGGAGGCGCTTATTGATCGTATTATTATCCCCGTCCGCCAGCGAATGAACCTGGACCAAAATACGGTTCGTCATATGGCAAGTTTACTTGATGGCGTGTTAATCGAGTTTGCGGTTACCAGCCTGATGGAATCGCGTAAAAAGGCGGCTAACGATGCGCTGCTGATTGGCTGGGACTGTGACGACCTTACTCGGTTGTGGCTTGAGGCCGCACGACTTGCACAGCAGGGCTGGCATATTGACGTGCTGGCGGAATCCATTGATTCCCCGAGGCCGGAGCTGTTCCCCGGGCAGAAAATCTTTGTCTGGACCGGGAAAACACCGTCATCTCGTCAGCAGGAACAGCTGGATCACTGGCGCGAGCAGGGCTTTGCGGTATCGTTCCACGCTATTTAATAATCAGGCCCAGCGGGGCCTTTATTTTTTCTGCGGGCTATTTCAAAAATAGGTATCACCGATACATCTTTTCCTTTTTAACCTTCTCCGCAGGTTATATCTTCTTAATCCATTATTTATCAATAAATTGAATAAATACACCCGGCGATCCTTACTCCACGTACAGGGTCTATGCTTAATAAAAGTAGCCAAAAAGGGCGGTTAAGCCTAAAGCCCCTGCTATCAGGGGGTTGAAGTGATAATCGTTATCACTAACATGGTGTTATGCCCAGGTGGCTCAATACACGAGGTGGACCTATGGAATTGCAATCAGAAACCTTTAATCCAGCGGATTTCGCATGGCGCGGCCTGGCGCTAACGCCTGCGGCGGCGGCGCATATTCGCGAGCTGGTCAGCAAGCAGCCGGGTATGCTTGGCGTGCGCTTAGGCGTTAAGCAGACTGGCTGCGCCGGATTTGGCTACGTGCTGGATACCGTCAGCGAGCCGGAAAAAGACGATCTGCTGTTTGAGACGGACGGCGCGAAGCTTTATGTTCCGCTTCAGGCAATGCCGTTTATCGACGGAACTGAAGTGGACTACGTGCGCGAAGGCTTAAACCAGTTATTCAAATTTAATAACCCGAAAGCCCAGAACGAATGCGGCTGTGGCGAAAGCTTCGGGGTATAGGCGGGACTATGTCACGTAATACTGAAACGACCGACGACGTACAAACCTGGGCTGGCGGCCATCATTATAAAGAAGGCTTCTTCACCCAGCTCAAAACCGATGAAATGGCGCACGGCATTAACGAAGACGTGGTGCGGGCGATTTCTGCGCGGCGCAACGAGCCGGAGTGGATGCTTGAGTTCCGTCTGAGCGCCTACCGTGCCTGGCTTGAAATGGAAGAGCCGCACTGGCTGAAGGCGAACTACGAAAAGCTCAACTATCAGGATTACAGCTATTACTCCGCGCCGTCCTGCGGTAGCTGTGACGATAGCTGTGAATCCCAGCCGGGCGCCGTGCAGCAGCCGGGCAGCAACGCTTATCTGACGGGTGAAGTCGAAGAGGCGTTTAAACAGCTCGGCGTACCGGTACGCGAAGGTTCAGAAGTGGCGGTGGATGCGATTTTTGACTCGGTTTCCGTGGCGACGACCTACCGTGAAAAGCTTTCAGAACAGGGCATCATCTTCTGCTCTTTCGGGGAAGCGATACACGAATATCCCGAGCTGGTGAAAAAGTATCTCGGCACGGTTGTGCCGAGCAACGATAACTTCTTTGCCGCGCTCAATGCCGCCGTTGCTTCCGACGGCACCTTTATCTATGTGCCCAAAGGCGTGCGTTGTCCGATGGAGCTGTCCACCTATTTCCGCATCAATGCGGAAAAAACCGGCCAGTTCGAGCGAACTATCCTCGTGGCCGATGAAGGCAGCTACGTGAGCTATATCGAAGGATGCTCGGCCCCGGTACGCGATAGCTATCAGCTTCACGCGGCGGTGGTGGAAGTCATCATTCATAAAGATGCAGAAGTGAAATATTCCACGGTGCAGAACTGGTTCCCTGGCGACGGGAATACCGGCGGGATTCTCAACTTTGTGACCAAGCGCGCCCTGTGCGAAGGGGCAAACAGCAAGATGTCCTGGACCCAGTCGGAAACCGGCTCGGCGATCACCTGGAAATACCCAAGCGTGATTTTGCGCGGCGATAATTCCATCGGCGAGTTTTTCTCCGTGGCGTTGACTGCCGGAAGCCAGCAGGCCGATACCGGCACCAAAATGATTCATATCGGCAAAAACACCAAATCGACGATTATCTCGAAAGGTATCTCCGCCGGACACAGCCAGAACAGCTATCGCGGGCTGGTAAAAATTATGCCGACCGCGACCAACGCCCGTAACTTCACCCAGTGTGACTCAATGCTTATCGGGCCGGACAGCGGCGCGCATACCTTCCCATACGTGGAATGCCGCAATAACACCGCGCAGCTGGAACACGAAGCGACAACCTCGCGTATTGGTGAAGACCAGCTTTTCTACTGCCTGCAGCGTGGGATTGCCCAGGACGACGCCATTTCGATGATCGTTAACGGCTTCTGTAAGGATGTGTTCTCTGAACTGCCGCTCGAATTCGCGGTGGAAGCACAAAAATTATTAGCGATAAGCCTCGAACACAGCGTCGGTTAAGCATTAAGGGAAAACTATGTTAAGCATTAAAGATTTACAGGTAAGCGTTGAGGATAAAGACATCCTGCGTGGCTTGAGCCTGGAGGTAAAACCTGGGGAAGTGCATGCCATCATGGGGCCGAACGGCTCAGGAAAGAGCACGCTTTCCGCAACGCTTGCCGGGCGTGACGATTATGAAGTCACCGGCGGTGAGGTTCACTTTAAGGGCAAAGATCTGCTGGAGCTATCGCCGGAAGAGCGCGCGGGCGAGGGCATCTTTATGGCTTTTCAGTACCCGGTGGAAATCCCCGGCGTCAGCAATCAATTTTTCCTGCAAACCGCCCTTAACGCGACGCGTGAATATCGCGGGCTGGAAGAGCTCGACCGCTTCGATTTCCAGGATTTGATGGAAGAGAAAATCAAGCTGCTGAAAATGCCGGAGGATTTGCTGACCCGCTCGGTAAACGTCGGCTTCTCCGGCGGTGAGAAAAAGCGTAACGACATTCTGCAAATGGCGGTGCTGGAACCGGATCTGTGCATTCTTGATGAAACGGACTCCGGCCTGGACATCGATGCCCTGAAAATCGTGGCCGAAGGGGTTAACGCCCTGCGTGACGGCAACCGCTCATTTATTATCGTGACGCACTACCAGCGTATTCTCGACTACATCAAGCCCGATTTTGTCCACGTTTTGTATCAGGGCAAGATTGTGAAATCGGGTGATTTTAGTCTGGTGAAACAACTGGAGGAGCAGGGTTATGGCTGGCTTACCGAACAGCAGTAACGGCAACGCCCTGCAACAGTGGCACCACCTGTTTGAGGCGCAGGGCAGGCAGCGAACAAAAGAAGCTCAGGAGCATATGCAGCAGATGCTGCGTCTGGGGCTGCCGACACGTAAACATGAAAACTGGAAATACACGCCGCTGGAAGGGCTGTTGAACCACCAGTTTTCGACGCCCGCGCCGGCAGCGCTGACGGGCGCTCAGCGTGACGCGTTAGCTTTACCCGTTGATGCCTGGCGCCTGGTATTTGTCGACGGGCGTTTTAACGCCGACTTGAGCGACGATCTTGCCGACAGCGGTTTTGACGTGTCGGTGGACGAGCAGCGCCAGGCGCTGCCTGCTGCGGTGCAGAGTGAAGTTTTTCTGCACCTGACGGAAAGCCTGGCTGAAACGGTTACGCATATCCGCGTGGCGCGTAATCATAGTCCGGCAAAACCTCTGCTGTTGCTGCACGTGAGCCGCGGCAGCGAGCGGGATGAAATGAACACCTCGCACTATCGTCACCACCTGACGCTTGATGAAGGCGCCCGGGCGACGGTAATCGAGCATTTCGTCAGTTTCGACGAGCATGCGCATTTTACGGGCGCTCGTTTTACGGCGGACGTGGCGGCGAATAGCCAGCTACGTCACTACAAACTGGCCTTTGAAAATGCCCGCAGCTACCACTTTGCGCATAACGATTTAATCGTAGGCCAGGATGCAACGGCTGAGAGCAACAGCTTCCTGCTCGGCGCGGCGGTATTGCGCCATAACACCAGCACGCAGCTCAACGGCGAAAACACCACCTTACGCATGAACAGTCTTGCGCTGCCGGTCAACAACGAGGTGTGCGATACCCGAACCTGGCTTGAGCACAACAAAGGCTACTGCAACAGCCGTCAGCTCCATAAAACCATCGTGCGGGATAAAGGCCGTGCGGTGTTTAACGGCATGATTAAGGTGGCGCAGCACGCGATTAAAACCGACGGTCAGATGACCAATAATAACCTGCTGCTGGGACGCCTGGCGGAAGTGGACACCAAGCCTCAGCTCGAAATCTATGCCGACGACGTGAAATGCAGCCACGGCGCAACCATCGGCCGTATCGACGATGAACAGATGTTCTACCTGCGTTCACGCGGCATCGATGAGCAGGCGGCGCAGCAGATGATTATCTACGCCTTTGCCGCTGAGCTTACGGAAAGCATCAGCGACGAGGGGTTAAAACAGCAGGTGCTGGCGAGGATCGGCCAACGCTTTGCAGGGGGCGAAGCATGAGTTTTTCCATCGAACAGGTGCGCGCGGACTTTCCGATTTTAAGTCGGGAAGTCAACGGGCAGCCGCTGGTCTATCTCGACAGCGCCGCCAGCGCACAAAAACCGCAAATGGTCATCGATGCCGAGCTGGATTTTTACAGCCACGGCTACGCCGCGGTGCACCGGGGCATTCATACGCTGAGCGCTGAAGCCACCCAGCTTATGGAAAATGTGCGTAACCAGGTGTCGCGTTTTATCAATGCGCGTACGCCGGAAGAAATTGTCTTTGTGCGTGGTACGACCGAAGGTATCAACCTGGTCGCCAACAGTTGGGGGCGCGCCAATATCCAGGCCGGGGATAATATTATTATCTCTGCGATGGAGCACCACGCGAATATCGTGCCCTGGCAGATCCTTTGTGAGCACACCGGCGCCACGCTGCGGGTTATACCGCTAAACGAAGACGGCACTTTGCAACTTGACGTCTTCCCGACGCTTATCGACGAACGCACAAAACTGCTGGCCATCACTCAGGTTTCTAACGTGCTTGGCACGGAGAACCCGGTGCAGGAGATGATCGCCACGGCGCATCAGGCGGGTGTGAAAGTGCTTGTGGATGGCGCGCAGGCAATCATGCATCACGCCGTTGACGTGCAGGCTCTGGACTGCGATTTCTATCTTTTTTCCGGGCATAAGATCTACGGGCCAACCGGCATCGGCGTGCTTTACGCTCGTGAAGATATTTTGCAAAGCATGCCGCCATGGGAAGGGGGCGGGTCAATGATCGCCACCGTAAGCCTGACGGAGGGGACAACCTATGCGGCTGCGCCCTGGCGTTTTGAAGCCGGTACGCCTAACACCGCGGGGATTATCGGGCTGGGTGCCGCGTTACGTTACGTTGAGAGCCTCAACCTTGCCGAGGTGAGCGAGTATGAGCAATCGCTTATGCGCTATGCTCAGCAGGCCTTGCAGGCCGTACCTGGCCTGACCGTCTATGGCCCGCAATATCGTCTGGGCGTGATTGCGTTTAACCTTGGCAAACACCACGCTTACGACGTGGGAAGCTTCCTTGATAATTACGGAATTGCGGTGCGCACGGGCCACCACTGCGCCATGCCGCTGATGGCGTTCTACAAGGTTCCGGCAATGTGTCGCGCCTCGTTTGCCATGTACAATACTGAAGAAGAGGTGGACCGCCTGGTGACAGGTTTGCAGCGCATTCACCGTCTTTTAGGCTAACAGGGAGAAGGTTATGGCCACGTTGCCAGATAAAGAAAAGTTACTGAAAAATTTCAGCCGCTGCGCCAACTGGGAAGAGAAGTATCTCTATATTATCGAGCTTGGCGGGCGGTTACCTGCGTTGCCTGAGCAAGAGCACAAGCCGGAAAACGTCATTCAGGGCTGCCAGAGTCAGGTGTGGATTGTGATGCACCAGCAGCCGGACGGCGCGATTACCTTTGCAGGCGACAGCGATGCCGCCATTGTAAAAGGGCTTATCGCGGTAGTCTTTATTCTCTACCAGCAGATGACCGCGCAGGATATTGTTGCCTTCGATGTACGCCCATGGTTTGAGAAACTCGCTCTGGCTCAGCACCTTACGCCATCCCGCTCGCAGGGTCTTGAAGCAATGATCCGCGCTATCCGCACCAAAGCCGCCAATCTTAGCTAAACTAAAAGAACAGCTTTCATCCTGTTAACGCGAGGTAATTTATTACCTCGCCGGGCTTTCAGCATTCCGACGTCCGTCGGTGAATACAGGAATACAATATGAAATGCGCGTTCAATAAAATAACTCTTCTTTTTATCAGCGCCCTGGCTGCAAGCCAGTCGGCGTGGGCAGTTGACTATTTATTACCGCCGCCGGGCAGCCGGATAATTGGTGAAAATAAAACGTATATTGTCCCGAATGACGGTAAAAACCTTGAAGCGGTAGCCGCTAAATACAATACCGGCGTGCTTTTACTGCTTGAGGCGAACAATACCGTCGACCCTTTTTTACCAAAACCGGGCAGCGAATTAATTATTCCTTCACAAATGATCCTGCCGGATACGCCGCGCGAGGGAATTGTTATCAATCTGGCCGAGCTGCGGCTGTATTACTACCCGCCCGGGCAAAATCGTGTGGAGGTCTATCCGTTAGGCATTGGGCAACTCGGGCGTGAAACGCCCGTGATGGTGACGCGTATCAGCCAGAAAATCCCAAACCCAACCTGGACGCCAACGGCAAATATTCGTGCGCGCTCCGCAGCACAGGGTATTAATTTGCCCGCCGTCGTTCCCGCCGGGCCAAATAACCCGCTGGGACGTTATGCGCTTCGCCTGGAGAAAGGGGGCGGCGAATATTTAATTCACGGCACCAACGCGCGCAACAGCATCGGGCTGCGCGTCAGCTCCGGCTGCATGAGGATGCGCGCGCCGGATATTAAAGCGTTATTCAGCCAGGCGGCATGGGGCACCCGGGTGGAGATTATCAATGAACCAGTGAAGTACACCGTGGAGCCGGATGGCAAACGTTATGTTGAAGTGCATCAGCCGCTGTCGCGCAACGACTGGGAAAACCCGCAAACTGTTCCCATAGCGATCTCCGCATCCTTTGGTTCGTTTATTGATGACCCGCTCAGCGATAAAATGCAGGTTGAAAGTGCTATAGCCCGTCGCGCGGGATACCCGATATTAATTAACGGGCCACAGAGCGTGCCTTTGCAGCCGGTAAATAATATTCCGATAGAGAGCGTCAGAGCGGCTCCTGAAGCTGCGCCAGTCACTGAGGCGACCGGAACACTGGTTAGCGGACAAAATAGCGTGGTGATGCGTTAGGGAGGGATTCAGGCAGGGTTTTCATTAAGGCAAAAAAAATGGCGCACAATGTGCGCCATTTTATTCCAGTTACTCTTACTTACGGTAAGAGTGAGCCTGGTTGTCCAGACGCTGGTTAGCGCGAGCTGCGTCGTCTTTAGCAGCCTGAACGTCGGAACGCATTGCGTTCACGTCGTTGCTCAGCTGGTCAACTTTAGCGTTCAGAGTCTGAACGTCAGAAGACAGCTGATCGATTTTAGCGTTGCTGGAGCAACCAGCCAGCAGAGTAGAACCCAGGATTACCGCGCCCAGTACCAGTTTAGTACGATTCATTATTAATACCCTCTAGATTGAGTTAATCTCCATGTAGCGTTACAAGTATTACACAAAGTTTTTTGGGTTGAGAATATTTTTTTGATGGGAATACGCCTATTTTTGATCGTTCGCTCAAAGAAGCATCGAATCGGCCCTTTTTGAGTAAAAAGCTATGTAAAAAAAGGCATTTTTCATCGGATTCATCTTAGATAATTCGCAATTAAATAGAAAAACCCGATTTGCTTTTTGAATGAGTTTGGCTAATGACTGGAATAAAAAAAGCGCCCATTGGGCGCTTTTTATCAAAATTAATTCGTTCGTGAATTATTACAGCACGTGAACGGATGCAGTATTGGTCGTTCCGCTTGGTACCAGCGCACCAGAAACCATAACCACAACGTCGCCTTTCTGTGCCAGACCGCTTTCCAGAGCCATGGCTTTACCCTGAATGTAGAAATCGTCAGTAGAGGCAATCTCTTTAACCAGGTGTGCAACGACGCCTTTGCTCAGCACCAGCTGACGCGCGGTGGTTTCGTTGGTGGTCAGGGCCAGGATAGTGGCATCCGGGAAGTATTTACGCACTGCACGCGCAGATTTACCGCCCTGGGTCGCAACCACAATCAGTGGCGCTTCCAGTTTCTCAGCAGTTTCTACCGCACCGCGGCAAACGGCTTCGGTGATGCGCAGCTTGCGGCTGTCGTTATTGAAGTCCAGACGGCTGGTCATCACGCGGTCAGTACGTTCACAGATGGTCGCCATAATGCCAACCGCTTCCAGAGGATATTTCCCTTTTGCGGATTCGCCGGACAGCATAACAGCATCGGTACCGTCGAGGATGGCGTTAGCCACGTCGCCTGCTTCAGCGCGGGTTGGGCGTGGGTTTTTGATCATAGAGTCCAGCATCTGCGTAGCGGTAATAACCACTTTACGCGCGCGAACACATTTTTCGATCATCATCTTCTGCGCGAAGATCACTTCTTCAACCGGGATTTCAACGCCCAGGTCACCACGCGCAACCATGATGCCGTCAGACGCTTCGAGGATTTCGTCGAAGTTGTTCAGGCCTTCCTGGTTTTCGATTTTGGAGATGATCTGGATATTTTCGCCGCCGTGGGCTTTTAAGTGCTCGCGGATTTCAACCACGTCCGAGCGCTTGCGGATGAAGGAGGCAGCAACGAAGTCAACGCCTTGCTCGCAGCCAAAGATCAGGTCCTGTTTATCTTTCTCAGCAAGCGCGGGCAGCGCGATGGAAACGCCCGGCAGGTTAACGCCTTTGTTCTCGCCCAGGTCGCCGTTGTTCAGCACTTTACAGACAACGTTCTTGCCTTCAATCGCGGTAACTTCCATGCCGATCAGGCCATCGTCAACCAGTACGGTGTTGCCCACGCTCAGATCGCTGGTGAAGCCTTCGTAGGTGACAGCAACGATGTCGCTGTTGCCCACGACCGATTTGTCCGTGGTGAAGGTGAAGGTCTGGCCTGCTTTCAAAGAGACGTCGTTGCCGCCTTCCAGTTTGATGGTACGAATTTCAGGGCCTTTGGTGTCCAGCAGAATGGCGGCTTTTTTGCCGGTTTTGCTGACGACGTTGCGCAGATTTTGGATGCGCTGGCCGTGTTCTTCGTAATCACCATGAGAAAAGTTCAGACGCATAACGTTCATGCCCGCGTCGAGCATTTTGGTCAGCATCTCTTCGGATTCGGTTTTTGGACCGATGGTGCAAACAATTTTAGTCTTTTTCATGACAGTCTTATCTGTAAGTTGAGAAGGATCGTTAAAACTCGGTTCCGGCTGATACTGTCGCCGGAGCGGAAACTAAAGCTGGTATTGTTAAAGTGGCACCTGGTAAGGATAGGTGACAGAGATAAAGCGTGCAGAGGAAAGTATGCTTGCGGATTGGCCAGCCGGGGAAAAGGGCATATTTGTCTATTATAAAGGCAGTCCAATGCGCTGAAACCATTCAAGTTAGGAACGCGCGTATTATAAGGGCAAGTTGCCGGGAAAGGAATTAAAAACGGGGTTTCAACCTGCGGAATGTGCAGATTTAGAGCGACTGTTATCGGCGCGTCAGAAGAATGTTAGCAGGTATAACAAGCAGAAAAGGATGAAAAATGGTGCGTTCAATTGGACTCGAACCAACGACCCCCACCATGTCAAGGTGGTGCTCTAACCAACTGAGCTATGAACGCATCGGGAAAGCTTTATAAAAACTAACCCTTTGATAATTAAGCATTTAATTTTTTGTAATGCGGATAATCTACAGGCTAACGCCGCCGGTGTCAATCGGGGAAAGCGCAGCGCCCTGCCTGAATAAGCCTGGCAGGGCGCTGAAGGTGCTAGCGGGGAAAAAACTTCTTTAACCGCTTATACCGGCTGATTGTTATTTGCGGCCAAGGAGGTAGCCAATAACAACACCAACGGCACCGGCTATCGCCAGACCGCTAATGGGATTCGAGGTAACCTGATCTCTGAGCGTGTCGGTTGCATCCCTGGTGGCGCTGCTCGCCTGCGAAGCATATTTTTGCGCCATGCCTTTTACCGTGTCGCCAGGGCTGTTAGTGGTGCGACCAAATACTTCCTGCGCCTTGCCCGCTGCTTCGTTAACCTTATCTTCTGCTTTCTCAAACATTTCATACTCCTTTGACACGAATGTAATCATAAGTATAGACAAGATGCGCAATCTGGGTAGAAACCTGCACGGTATCTCTTTACGGAAGCTATTTGGCTCCCAGACCTGTCGCTAAGCCCTGTAACGCTCTAACGTCGATTTCTGCATCAGCTTTTGCCAGGCGCTGCGTTAAGGTAAGCAGATCGTTGAACTGGGCCAGCAGAAGCTCCGTATCGCTTTTTAAATGATTATCTGCAGCTTCAAGCGCCGTATTAATGGCTTTTTTCACGCTCTCGACAATCGGTTCCAGGCCGCCTTCTTTTCCCACCGCGAGCAGCATAGCGCTTAGCAGCAGCGACTGGGCCTCCACCTGGGCGGTCAGTAATTTTGATTCTGCATCCATTTTCGAAATCTTAGCAATCATGCTGATAATGATGTTTTTCATAACTGACCCTCGCTTGAAATCCAGCCGCTACTGTACCCAAATCAGCAACATTATATCCAGGCGAAGTCGCACATTTTACTAATTCCGGTAGTAATTATATGGAAAAGCTTAGCGCGGGGGCAAAGCGTAGGCGATAAGGGCATCGCCTGAGCGGGTTCCCAGGCCGCCGTGCCCGCCTGCGGCAATCACCACAAACTGTCTGCCGTCAGTGCCCATATAGGTCATCGGTGTTGCCTGGCCACCGGCCGGCAGGCGCGCGCGCCAGAGTTCTTTGCCGTTCATTTCATCAAAGGCCCGAAGGTAGTTATCAGCGGTAGCGCCCATAAATATCAAACCGCTGCGCGTCACGATATTGCCCCCGATCATAAAAATGCCGGTCGGCAACGGAGCATTAGCGTGCGTGCCGAAGATATTCATATCCCGCGTGGTGCCTGCCGGGCGTTCCCAGGCGATTTTGCGCGTTGTCAGATCTATTGCCACCAGTTTGCCCCACGGCGGCGCGCTGCACGGTGCGCCTAAAGCCGTAAGCCAGGGCTTAACTACCGCCGCCCACGGCGTGCCGTACTGCGGCCCGACAGCAAACTCTTTCGGTTTTGGATAGGCTTCTTTGCTTTCCCATCCCGCCCAGCTTTTCATTAAACCCTGTTTAATCGCTGCACCGGATTTTAAGATCTGCATGGTGAAGGGAATATAGCTGGTGTTGGCGATGAGCACATTGCGGCGCGGATCGACAGACGCGCCGTACCAGTCCATCACGCCGTCAAACGCCGGGTAGGCAATAGAGGTACCTTCAGCGGGGGGCGTAAACCGGCCCTGATAGCGGAAACGGTGGAACTGGATCCGGCACCAGAGCTGATCGATGGGAGTGGCGCCCCACATATCCGTCTCTTTAAGATCCGGCGGCGCCAGGTCGGGCATACCCACAGAATCCGGCTGCGTGGGGGAGAGACGCTCACCGGGCAGAGCAGGTGAGACGGGAACGCGCCGCTCATTAACCTGCGCCAGAGGTTTCCCCGTGCGCCTGTCCAGCATAAAAAGCTGCCCCATTTTGGTCGTCTGAATTAACGCCGGAACGGATTGGCCTTGCCCGTCTGGCAAATTGACAAGCGTCGGACCGATGGGAAGATCATAGTCCCACACATCATGATGGACGGTCTGGAAATGCCAGCGCTCAAGCCCCGTGTGGATATCCAGCGCCACCAGCGCGCTGGAGTATTTGTCATCAAAGGGCCGTCTTTTGGCGCCGTAGTAATCCGGCGTGGCATTGCCCAGCGGAATATAAATCAGCCCCAGCTCGGGGTCAGCAGTATAGGTTCCCCAGCCGTTGGGCGTCCCGCGCGTGTATTCTTCTCCTGGCTTTAGCTGCGCATTTTGCGGATTTTTGCCCATATCCCAGCTCCAGGCGAGCCTGCCCGTGCTGACCTCATAGGCGCGCACCACGCCGGAGGGTTCCCCGGTCGCCTGGTTATCGTATATCCAGCCGCCGAGGACGACTTTATTATCCATCACCAGGGGCTGCGAGGTAATGAAATGAAAGCCGGGAGGAACTTTCCCCATGCGATCGGTCAGGCTGACAAATCCCTGTTCGCCAAAGGAAGCGCAGGGCCTGCCCGTTTGCGCATTGAGCGCGACCAGCTGCGCGTTGCTGGTGGTGGTGATAATTTTTTCCGGGCAGCTTTTATCCTCAATTGTCTTAGCGTAGGCCACCCCACGGCAGGCAAGGTATTCATTTGCTGACGTGTCCGGATGAGGGTCAAACCGCCAGCGTTGCTTGCCGGACGTGGCATCAAGCGCAATTACCTGGCGGTGCGGCGTGCAGATATAAAGGACGTTTCCGACCTTGATGGGCGTCACTTCAAAATTGAACTCCCTGCCGGCCTTGTCTTCTCCTGTACGCAGGGTATCTCCCGTGTGGTATTCCCAGGCGGGCTGGAGCTGGCTGACGTTGGCGGGAGTCAACTGTTCCAGCGGTGAAAAACGCTGCCCGGCGGCCGTGCGGCCGTAAAAACGCCAGTCGTCAGCGTCCGTTTCCTGCCCGGACGCCGCGTCGGCTTTTGCCGCCGGAAGCGGCTGATGCTGTACAAAGCGCGAATCAGTAATTTGCCAGCCTGAAGAGATAATGCCCGCAATAGCCGCGAGATAAAAACATCCGGTAAGCAAACCGGTGAGCCGCGAATTTCTTTGCGCCATAAGGGGGCGGGTGATCCAGGGCGTGCTTACCCAGATGCCGAGCAGGGCAAGGCCAAATAAACGCGGCATAAGCTGCCAGCCATCAAGCCCGACCTCGCAGAGCGACCAGACCGCACAGGCGATAAAAGTAAGCAGATAAAGCCCTATCCCCGCGCTCCTGTAGCGCGCAAGCCAAATACCGCTGAATAAAAACCCGACGCCGAAAAGCATATACCACGGCGTACCGCCCAGCGCGGCCAGCCAGCCCCCTAACACAAGATAGGTAATACCAAGCAGGCCGATAACCACGCCCGTTAAGGTAACCAATGAAAACCAGGATTTTTTCATTATGCCGCTTCGTCGCTTCAGGAAAGGATAATAAAGCATATGAAGGAAACGGGGAGAAAGGTGCATTAAAAAGAAACGAGACCAATGGTTTTATAAAATGCCTTGCGAATCAACACCCAAAGGCATTGAAAAGATTGTCGCTAAGTTTTACAAAATATATTCCGGCGTTACTTTTTTAATTTGCTGGATTTAAAAGGCATGAAAGCTGTAAAAAACAGAGGGTTGATAATAAAACGCCGGGAGAATACGCAGCCGTAAAAGTAGCCCGGCATTATAAGCCGGGCAGGGGTCATTTTTTCTTCGCGCTCTGGTTAATTCCTGATTCAGCAAGAGTAGTTAATTTATTGTCGGCTGATTTTTCCTCTTCGAGGGTTTGGCCAAGCAGCGTTTTGGCTTCTTTATATCCCAGCATTTCTGCCAGCGTACACAATGTACCGTAAGAAGCTATTTCATAGTGCTCGACTTTTTGCGCCGCGGCAATTAAGCCCGCGTCACGCACTGCACCTTTATCAACGCTATCAATCACTTCCTGGCCTTCTTCAATTAGCCCTTCCATCGCCACGCATTTCATGCGTTTTAAACGGAACTCAGGAATGCTGTCGACGACCTGATCGATGCGCTCTACGTGTCCCCGCGTTTCTTCCAGATGGCTGGTGAAAGCTTCGCTGAGCTTGGGGTTTTCACTGGCGCGAGCAAGTTTAGGAAGTGCCCGTGTTAGCTGCTTTTCAGCACTGTATGTATCTGATAAAAGGTGAACAAAAAGGTCTTCAATGGTTTTGATCTGCATGATCGCTCCAGAATTCGCTCTTTATTTCATATCGGGGAGCATGAGCAGATTCGTCAGCGCAAATCCGCCCATACTGATGAGGTTTCAGCCTGCTCCGGTCAGGTTACGACTGGGATTTACGACCGCCTCCGTGGCTGTTTTCACCACCTTTGCGGCCTGCCTCTGAAGCGCGTTGGGGATCGTCTTTAAAATTCCCGCCGCCCTGTTGGCCGCCTTTCTTACCGGCATCAGATGCTTTATTTCGATCTTCTGCAAAATTACCTGAACCGCCACGATGTTGAGTCATAAATTACTCCTCACTTGGGGATGAATGGTAATACTTTACGAGACAGTATTGTCGCGTAACTAAAAATTGTAGTAGAGGGCTTTTCTATTGCAAGTAAAAGGCCGCGGTGATGACGCTATAAAATCTTGCGCTAAGAATAATCTTAAAGCGCCGGATTTATTTTGTTCTGGCCGCTTAACTTATTATATTTACATCCTGTTGTGCTTTAAAAAGCGGGAGGTAATTATGGTGTGGTACAAACATTCTCAAGGAAATGTGAAAGGGTTATTTATGCCATTTTTATTCAAAAATACCGTTTGTTTATTATTAAAAAACGGTGGGGCACTTTACCGCCCGCGTGACTGGTTAAAAGTAGAACATAAGCATTTAAAAATTGTAGAGAAAGCACAGTAAACGAAACCGGGGCCGATAGTGAAATCATCTTTAGTAGGCTATTGATTTCCGGCCTCCCTGCCAGATCGGGGCGCGGCGTTCCATGCGCTTTAAGCTGGCTAAATGAAGTCCCGACGGGAGAAGATTATGCAATTTATTGAAAAAGACGATCCGAGCGAAGCGCCAGAATCCGGTGATAAGCAACCAAAACCCGATCAAAAATAAGCTAAAGGCCGCAAATGCGGCCTTTTTTGCATTTGAACGGTTTTTCAGCAGCAGGTTTATCGGCACTCACATTGCATACAGGGGGCGTTATGGCTGTAGTGGTGATTACGGGAGGAACCGCCGGCATCGGCAGGGCTACCGCAGTGCGTTTTGCGAAGGAAGGGAATGACGTTGCGGTAATTGCACGTGGTGAGGAAGGGCTGCGGGAAACGGTGGCGGAGCTACAGGCAACGGGCGCCCGTGCGGCCGGTTTTAGCGCCGACGTGGCCGATGCGCGGCAAATGACGCGAGTAGCAGACAGCATCGAAGATGAATTTGGCCCGGTTAGCGTGTGGATTAACGCCGCCATGTGCACCATTATGTCGCCCTTTGGGGATATCTCCTCCGGCGAATATAAACGAGTCACGGATGTGACCTATCTGGGCGCCGTTAACGGTACAAGAGAAGCGCTGCGCATTATGCAACCACGTAACGAGGGAACCATCGTTCAGATAGGTTCCGCGCTGGCTTATCGCTCCATACCATTACAGTCGGCCTATTGCGGTGCGAAGGCCGCTATCCGGGGCTTCACGGACTCGCTGCGCTGCGAGCTTATCCATCAACGCAGCGCGATACGTCTGACAATGGTTCACCTTCCGGGCACCAACACTCCGCAATTTAGCTGGGCCCGTAACCGGCTGGGTCATCCCGCGCGCCCGGTAGCGCCTGTTTATCAGCCGGATGCGGTAGCCAAAGCCATATTTAACGCAGCCTGCAAGGCGCCCCGGGAAATGTGGGTCGGGAAAGCCACCGTGCAGTCGATTCTGGGGAATCACCTTTTTCCGCAATGGCTGGATAAAATGCTGGCCAACAAGGCCTGGTCCGGACAAATGGAAAGTACCGAATACCTCATGCCTCAGCAGGACAATCTTTTCACGCCCGTTGAAGGTTTACATCAGAGCACGGGGCGCTTCAGCCAGGAGGCAAAAGAAAGCGTGATTAGCCTTAATTCGGCCACGCCGGTGCGGGTCGTTTTTGCGGCGGCGAGCTTAGGCGCGCTGTTTTTGTTCAGGAAATATCAGGCGCGACGTAGAAAAAATTAGGCCGCAGGCAGTTCGCCTGCGGTCGGCAATGTTAGCCGTGCTTTTTAATGATGGAAAACCAGCGATAGCCATAGCCATTGAGCGTCAGAGAAAAGGGCGCCGTTAGCGACCCGGATTCCTTATATTCCTTATCCGCCAGGCATTCCGTCAGGCCCGCTATATCAGACTCGGTTATTTCCGCCGTGACTTTTCTGCTGCAAAAATTAGCCAGCAGCAGCAGGCCCTTATTGCCGTAGTCATACCTCACGGCAAAAATTGCCGGGTCCTGGATTTTAACCACCTGGTAAATGCCCGAGCCAATCGCATTCAGGCCCAGCCGCGCCCTGGCCATTTTACTCACGCGATGCAATAAAGAATCGTCTTTTATCAGCGAGGCGTTAACGTTAACTTTTTGATGGCTGTATGGCCCGGTGCTGATGACCGGAGCAACAAATTTTTCCGGGTCAGCCTCAGAAAAGCCCGCCCCCGCTAAGTCTGACCACTGCATCGGCGTCCTGACGGCGTTACGTTCCTCAAGCTGCAGGTCGTCACCCATGCCGATTTCATCGCCATAGCGTAATACCGGCGTGCCGGGTAAAGAGAAGAGAACCGCGTGCGCCATCGCAAGGCGTCTTATATTTCCCTTCAGCATCGGGGCGAGCCTGCGCCGCAGCCCGCGTTGATAAACATGCATATTTTTGTCGGGGCCAAAGCTCTTCATCACGTCGCGTTTTTCCGCTTTCGACAGGCCGTCTAAATCAAGCTCATCGTGGTTGCGCAGCCAGTTGGCAAAGCAGGCCCGGAACGGCGGAGCGGGCAGTTCTTCAATGGCCTGCAACAGAGCGGTAGCGTTTTTGCGGGCGAGGGAAACATAAAACTTCTTATTCAGGTTAAAGCTGAGCAGCATTGAGAGGCGGTTGTTATCACCGAAATAATTACGATATTGCTCGGCCGGCACGTCTACTTCGCCTAACAGCAAGGTTTCAGGACGACGGCGGGAAATAAAATCGCGCAGGTGGGTCAATAAACTAAACCCGTGCTCTTCTTTACCTTCTCCAGCCTGTTTGACCATATGAGAGGCCGCATCAAAACGAAAACCGGAAACGCCCAGCCTTAACCAGAAAACGATCACGCGTTCTATTTCTTTGATGACCTGCGGGCAGGAGAGGTTTAAATCTGGCTCGTGGCTATAAAACATATGGCGATAGTATTGCTGTGCTTCTTCATCCCAGCTCCATACGCTTTTTTCAACCCCCGGGAACATAGGCGCATCGTCTTTTTTCGGCGGCTTATCGGCCCAGATATAATAGTCGCGATAAGGGGAATTTCTGTCGCTGCGGGCCTGCTGGAACCAGAAATGGTCGCTCGACGTATGCTGAAGAACCAGCTCGATAATCACGTGCAGGCCCAGCTCTTCCGCCCGCTCGATTAACATAACCATATCAGCGATATCGCCAAAGCGAGAATCGATGCGCAGATGATCGCTCACGTCATATCCGCCGTCGCGAAAAGGGGTAAGGTAAAAGGGGCTGAGCCAGACGGACGTAGCGCCGATGCCACGAATATAATCGAGTCGCTGAGTGATGCCCTGCAGATCGCCGCAGCCATCACCGTTTGCGTCAAAAAAAAGTGCCGTATCAATTTGATAAATTATCGCATTTTTATACCAGTCGCTTTTCATCTAAGTCCCTCATTAAACTTCTTATTTTGGTTCTTATTATGACGAGCTAGTTTTTATAGCAATGTCAGCAAATTAGCCTGTACCGATGATTTATAACCATAATATCTTAGCGGCAAGTTTTTCTTCCTGCTCGCTTAACCCGGTACTTCGGCTACTTTTAAGAGAAAAGACAGGCGGAAAAACAGCGCGGTTAAGCTAAGGGCCGTCGGCGTCTGTTATGAAAATATCGCAACGAATAAGCGTCAGGCCCGGCCCTGCATGCCGGGTTTTTAGGTTATTCGCTATGGGGATGGGTAATGACTGATGCCGAATGGGTCCTGCTACTTTCGCGCGGCCAGTTTGCGCTGACGATGGGGATGCATATTACCCTTGCCGCCCTGACGCTTGGGCTGGCTCCCTTTCTGGTCTGGTTTGAAGCTCTCTGGCTGTGGGGAAAGCAGGATGCAGCGCGGGAAGCGCTACATTTTTGGCTTAAAATTTTCGCGCTTACGGTGGCGATTGGCGCCGTGACGGGCGTGGTGATGGAGTTTCAGTTCGGCACTAACTGGGCGCCGTTTGCAAAAAAAGCGGGCGGGTTTATCGGGCCGCTGCTCTTTTTTGAAGTGCTGGTTGCCTTTTTTATGGAATCGGCACTGACCGGCGTCATGCTGTTTGGCATGGGCAAGGTTCGGCCGGGCGTACATTTTTGCGTGACCTGTCTGGTCGCGGTCGGCGCGTTGGTCAGCGCTTTCTGGATCCTTGCGGCAAATTCATGGATGCAAACGCCGGTTAATTACAGCCTTGACGACAACGGCGTCTTTTCCCCGCTAAGCTGGCAGGCGCTCATTTCTGCGCCTTCTTTTCCCTTACGTTTTGCTCATATGGTGCTGGCCGCGTATATCGCGGTCGCGGTAACGATCGCAGGCGTCGCCGCCTGGCGTATTCTGCATCGCCCGCACGAAAGCGCCGCCCGCTGCATGTTTGTTTGTGCCATG
>DAMALH010000005.1:65758-150418 GCA_032000125.1 Buttiauxella sp.
GGTTTGCCGTTGTGGCGCTGCCGCTACAGTTTGTGGTGGGCGACCGCCATGGCGAAAAAACGCTTCAGTATCAGCCTTCAAAGATTGCGGCTATAGAAGCAACCTGGCACCGGCCGGCGCCCGGAGAAGGGGAGCCGCTGCGTCTCTTTGCTATACCCGACGCGCGCGCCCAGCGTAATCATTTTGAACTGGCTATTCCTGATATCGGCTCGCTTTATCTGCGCCATAATTTGACGGGCCACATCAAAAGCCTGAGTGAATTTCCTGCCGACGAGCGGCCTCCAGTGCTGCCCGTCTTTTTTGCTTTTCGCATCATGGTCGGGCTGGGCCTGCTGATGTTTGTTTCCCAGCTTGCTGCCGTTATTCAGCATCTTCGCGGCAGGCTTTACCGGTCCCGACGTTTGCTCTGGCTGATGGTCATCCTCTCCCCGGCAGGCTTTATGGCGATGCTTGCGGGGTGGGTGGTCACCGAGATGGGAAGACAGCCCTGGATGGTGCATGGCCTGTTACGCACCGCTAAAAGCGTTTCGCTTATGCCGCTAAGCTTGCTGATTATCTCCTGTTGCAGCGTGCTTGCGGTGTATGCCCTGGTCTTTAGCTACGGCATGCGCCACTTTCTGCGCTACGTTGCCGCACCGCTACCGGCCGGGGAAGCGGTGAGTACAAAAATCGACACCAGGCCGGGAGGAATATCGTCATGGAAGGATTAGCGACTTTATCGGCCGCGACGCTGCTCTTTTCCCTGCTGATGTATCTGATGCTTGATGGCACGGATCTTGGCGTCGGCCTGCTTTTTCTTTGCATTAAGGGTGAGGAGTCAAGGCGACGTATGGCGCATTCCATGTTGCCCATCTGGGATGCGAACGAAACCTGGCTGGTGCTGCTGGCAGGGGGCACGCTGGCGCTATTCCCTGATGTTTATGCCGGGGCGCTAAGCCTGCTTTATGTTCCCGTTTTTTTGCTGTTGCTAAGCCTTATTTTGCGGGCAATGGCGCTTGAATATCGTGATAAAGCCAGCAGGCGCGTGCGCGCGTATCTGGACCTTGTTTTGCCGCTGGCATCAGGCCTTGCGGCCTTTAGCCAGGGCTTCTGTGCGGGTACGCTGGTGGAGCATGTTCTGCCGAACGGTACCCGGGAGCCGGGCGTTTTTCCGGTGCTGTGCGGTCTGGGCTTAATATCGGTTTACCTGTTGCTCGGCTGTGGCTGGCTACGCTGGCGCATTGGTGAGCCAGTGGAAAAGCAGGCGAGGCGGCTTAGCGTTTATTTTTTTATCCTTTGCTGTGTGCTGTGCATCGCCGTCGTGCTGCTTGAACCGCTTCCCTGGCGCATGGCGTGGCGCTACGAGGTGGGCCAGGCGCTGTCACTGGCGACGGTATTGCTGACGCTTGCGATGATAACCGTGATTCAATATGGATCGGGCCTGCTGCAACTGATCATCACGCTGGCCTTGATGGCGGCACTGGTACTTTTGCTTGCGACAGGATTTTACTGGCTGTCGGCTAATAGTCTGCTTAGCCTTGCCGATACGGCCTCGTCAAAAACGACGCAGCTAGCGATCCTTGTCGGCAGCGCGGTTATCATTCCTCTCACGCTTGCCTATCACTCATGGGTTTTCTGGCTTTTTCGCGGCAAGGTCCTGTAACTCAGCGATGCGACGCCTCCCTCCTGGTAAGCCGTGCAAAGGGGAGGGAAGACGCGTGGCGGTGAGTAATTAGCCTTTGCCTCGTAAAGACGCGCGTTTTTCACTTAACAGAAATAACGAATTCACCATTATGGCCGTCAGGGTTCCTGCTGCCATACCGTTGCCCAGCGTCATCTGTACCACCGAAGGGAAATTCTGGTACAGCCCCGGAACGAGGATGGGCAGCATTCCCATGACCAGCCCTGCGGCTAACGCATAGGTTTTCCCCGGCGTATGAAGCGGTTCACGTGCGATCATGTCTATACCGATAACCCCAATAATACTGAAGACGATGACCGCCGTACCGCAGACAACCGGGTCGGGCAGCCGGGCCGCAAGGCGCACCAGGGGAGAAAACAGCGCTATCAGAATCAACAGCAGTCCCGCTAATGCCGTGACGTGGCGTGATTTGACGTTAGTGGTACGCACCACACCGATGTTCTCGCCGGAAGTGATTATCAGTGAAGTCCCGAAAATCCCGCCAAGCAACGAGATAAAGGCATCGCCACGGATGGTGCGCGGAATAGCCTGCTGAACGTTCTGCGTTGAGTTAACGATCTCCGCTGTGGCAATCGTTTGCCCCGTTGCTTCAGCCATGGAAATCACCGCATAAATCAGCAGCGGCAGCGACGCTGAAAAGTCGAATACCGGCCAGCCGAACGGGAAAAGCTGCGGCACGCTAAAGAGCGGCCCGTGGCCGACGGCGCTAAAGTCGGCGCTGCCCGATAAAATCCCCAGCAGGGTGCCGCCGAGCAAGCCAAACATTACCGATAGCTGGCGCAGGATACCGGTAAACGCCAGCGCGAAGACGAGGGTAATCAGGATGGTGCCCAACGACAGCGCAATGCTGCCTGGCTGCGCGAAGTCGGCGCTGCCGGGCTTTCCGGTAATCAAACCGCCATACAGACGAATCAGGTTAATGGCGACCATCAGCAGCATAATGCCGATGATAAACGGCGGGAAATGATGCAGAAAGCGACGAAAAACGGGCAGGGCAATAAAGTAAAACAGCGACGTTAATATCACCGCGCCAGCCGCCGTCTGGATATTGGTCTGCAAAGCGATAGCGATGAAAATCGCACAGGGCGCGCCGCCCGGCACCATAATAAACGGCAGGCGTGCTCCGATAGTGCCGACGCCGAGACTTTGCACGATGGCTCCCAGCCCGCACATCAAAAAAGTTGCGCTTAATACCGAGAGGGTGACCGCATCGGAAAAATGCAGGGCTCTGGCGATTAAAAATACGGCGGTCACAGGCGTTGCTGCAACGACCAGTACGTGCTGGGTAGCCAGCAATAGCTTGGTTTGCCAGGATAACGCTTCGTTATCCGGCACTGCGGAGCCAGATTGCGGCATTTTTGCCTCCCAAATGACGTCGGAAAATAACCGCCAGCAGCCCTGGCGGCGAAGGGTTATTTCAGCCACGCAATGGCATCAGCCGCGTAACGGTGGGCGCGGAAGACGCTGTTGTGCTTGCCGGGAATAATGCTTTTGCTTAAGTGCTCGGGGTATTCATTGAAATAAGGGATGATATATTCCCAAACGGTTTCGCCCTGCGCCGTCACTTCAAACAGACGGCCAAATGCCGATTCGCAGATAAAGGTATTGCCGTTAGCCAGACGCTGCGCGCTCCCCATATAGGGTGAGAAAAAGGCCGGCGGGAAAGTATCGCGGTACTGCCAGGTAATGGCTTTAGTGTGCGGATCGAACTCCAGCACCGTTGAGTGCGGAGAGGTCACGCCGTTGCGCAGGTTGCCGTTATCGAATACCAGCACTGCACCATTTTCCATCTCAACCGGCGTGTGCTGCTGGGCCACCACTTCCGGCCCTGCATGCCAGACGACCTTGCCACTTTGTTTATCTACGGCAATCACCCCTGAAGTGGTGCGCAGGCTCATCAGAACCAGACCCTCATGCGTGACGGAAAGGCCGTTAATCATTGGCCAGTGGCGACGATCGAAGATCTCATGAACGGGGAAGTCTTCCGGCAACAAATGCTCCCAGGCACGCCACTCCCATATCACTTCGCCGTCCCGGTTAACTTCTTTTACGACATCGCTCTGAATGACGCCGTCCGGCGCGTCGCGGCGCGGATCGCCGCCGGTCACGCGTGCGGCAATATCTGCAGGTAAGGGCGCCGCTGCGGTATACAGCAGATTGCCGTTGGCGAGCCACTGCGCGTCATGGTGATGGAAAATATCTTCATAGTGCCAGACGATTTCATTATCCGGGGTCACCTCATAAAAATCTCCACCGTGCCAGAGATCCCAGGCCGGATAGAGGTTTGCCGAGTTAGGGTGGCTGCCGTTATACCCCAGGTTGCCGTTGGGCAGCAGAACCGCATCCCGTCCGGCACGCACCGGCAATTGCCACTGGTGCGCCACTTCTCCTGACTCATCGACGAGATAGACCCGGCCATCAGCGGTTTGCGGCGCGAAGAGGGTATAACCACCGAAGCTTTTCTCAGCGATGGCAAGCGTCAGCCCGCTGGCGCGACGACCAAGAGTAAAACCAGTTTCCTGAATGATGTCCGACATATTACCTCCGACGCAGGGCCTGAAAAAAACAGGCCATTAAAACGTTTTAATGGCTGAAAATGTAATATGAACCGCCGGTTGAGGGCTATAGTTAATAACCTCTTTTTAATATGAATTCGTTATGACTTAGTGGCAAAACTAATATACTTAGTCATGTATTACCCAGCCAGACCCAGGAGGCCGCTACACACATGCCATTTCAAGACAGAAAGCGCACGAAGTTAGTTGATGTTGCCCGTCATGCCGGCGTATCGCCCGGAACCGTATCGAATGCATTACACAACACTCGTTTCGTCGAGCCTGAGACGCGTCGACGCATTGAAGAGGCCATTGAAGCGCTAAACTACACGCCGAATATCCGCGCGAGGCAGCTTCGTACGGGAAAAACTAATACTATTGCGCTGCTTTCTTCTCTTCCGCTGACCATAGCTTCAGGGGCATCAAAGCTTGGCTTTATGATGGAAATTGCCTTAACCACGGCGATTATGGCCCTGGAAAAGCAGCACGCGCTGATACTGGTGCCGCCAGGAGAAAATCCGCTGGATATGGTCAGCTTTGATGCGGCGATTTTGATTGAGCCCGCAGAAAACGATCCGCAGCTACATGCGCTGGACCTGGCTGAAATCCCCTGCGTCACCGTCGGCCGTACGCCGGGAACCAGTGCACCGGTGCCCTGGGTAGATCTGCATTCGGCAGCGACGGCTGAATTGCTGCTGGCGCACCTGCAGGCTTCGGGAGCCAGCAAATGCGCGCTGTTTGTCGGTAATATTCGCCGGACTTCCACGCTGGAAACCGAGGCGGCTTATCGTCGCTGGTGCGAAGGGCGACAGGCGCCGGTAGTGTATTACCTTGCCGAAAGCGAGGGTGAAACAGCGGGGTATCACGCCGCCCGTCAATTGTTGCAGGACGATCCTGAAGTTGATGGCCTGCTGGTGCTGGTTGACACCTTTGCCAGCGGGGCCGTGCGCGCTTTTCGTGAAACCAGCACCGCAATACCGGAACGGATGCGGCTGGTTACCCGCTACGACGGCATTCGCGCGCGGGAATCCCAGCCGCAGTTGACGTCCATGAATATGCATCTCGATGAGGTTGCCCGCCAGGCGGTGACGCTCCTGTTCGAGGTGTTAGCCGGGCAGGAGGTAAAAGCGAGCAGCGGAATAATGCCTGAACTTAAGATCAGGCAGTCTACTCAACGGTAAATTTACTTTTACGGACCGCTTAACCGTAAAGGTTGCGCGCCCATAAACGCGATAGCTCAACGTGTTGAACATCCCGGAATATGGGCGCTGGAGTGACAAATTAAGCCATTGGCTTATCGATTGATGATTTCCTGCGGAATGGGTTCACCATGATACTTTTCATAAATAGCGTTTAACTTGCCGTTTTTAAGGTTGGTTTCAATCCACTGGTTAAGCTTATCTTTTAACTCAGGCTCATTTTTTTGCAGGCCAATCGCCAGATCGAACACCGTCAGCGTCATCTTTGGCTCAAAATTTAGCTTAGGATTCTGCTTTTTGATCTGGTTAACAAGCGTCGCTGAGGTTGCAACGGCATAAGCCTGCCCGCTGACCGCCGCGGTTACCAGAGTGGCATCGTCATCGTAACGCTGGACGGTAAAGCCTTTTTTCATCGCGTCTTTGCTCAACATTGAATCCTGGGTCGTGCCGCGTGTAACGGTAATGGCATGTCCTTTAAGATCGCTCCAGTCGCTGACTTTCGTTGCGGCAGGGGTGGCGATAACAGAGCGCAACCCTGCATAGGCCCTGGTGAAGTCAATGACCTGTGCGCGCTGCGGCGTGACCGACAGCGTCGATATCACAATATCTGCCTTACCCGTTTGCAAGTTCGGAATGCGCGTTGGGCCAGTTGTCTCTATAAACTTGAGTTTTAACCCCCAGTCTTTAGCCAGCAACTCTGCGGTTTCCACGTCGGAACCTACGGGCTTCATGGCCGCATCCAGCATGCCCGAAGGGGGAAGGGACATGTCTGTCGCGACGCGAAGCTCCCCGCGTTTTTGAATATCCTCTAAGGCGTTTGCCGAGGCAGGTAATGACAACACGGCAGACAGTAGCGTTGCGAGCAATGCGATTTTTTTTGTAGGGTTCATTATTATTCTCCTGATGGCGTATAGAGGTGATCTACCTTTCTGGGTCAAAGATCGGTTGAAACGAACTCCTGTAGCGCCTCGGTGGCTGGCGCTTTCAGGATGGCTACCGTGCCGCTTTCATGTACGGTTCCCTGATGCATAAAAATCACTTTATCGGCGACCCGGCGTGCGAAATTCATCTCGTGAGTCACCATAATCATGGTCATGCCGCTGCCGGCCAGGCGTTCAATTACGCGCAGTACTTCGCCGGTAAGCTTCGGATCTAAAGCGGATGTCACCTCATCGAACAGCATCACTTTAGGTTTCATCGCCAGCGAACGGGCGATAGCGGCGCGCTGCTGCTGGCCGCCTGAAAGCTGTTCCGGGTAGCTATCAGCCTTGTCAGCAAGGCCGACCTGCTCAAGCACCGAAAGCGCCAGCATTCTGGCTTCCCCCCTGGGCATTTTCTTTACCGATACCGGACCCAGCGTAATATTTTGCTCGATGGTCAGATGAGGAAACAGGTTGTAGCTTTGAAACACGATGCCGACGTCCTGGCGCAGCTTGCGTAAATCAAGGCGCGGATCTTCCACTTTATGCCCGCATACCTCGATGCTGCCGCTATTGATGGTTTCCAGCCGGTCTATACAGCGAAGCGCGGTACTTTTGCCTGAACCGCTGGCGCCAATGAGGGCGACGACCTGGCCCTGATTAACAGTAAAAGAGACGTCTTTCAGCACCGGGTTCGGGCCGAAACTCTTTTGCACATTGCTCAATGTAATAATGGACATGGTAATGACCTTCAGCGCTTAGGTGATTCGGGGAGCGACGGACTGCAGTCGCCTGGCTTTTTTCTCAGGTGCGCCCCGCTCAAGTCTTCGGCTCAGTGCTGATACCGGGAAACAGAGACAGAAATACACAACCGCAACAATGAGGTAGATGATAAATGGCTCAAAAATGGAGTTATTGATTAACTGACCGGCGCGGGCCAGCTCCACAAACCCCACCACCGAGGCCAGCGACGTGTTTTTGATAATTTGTACCGAAAATCCCACCGTTGGCGGCGTTGCCAGTTTGATGGCCTGCGGCAGAATGACCTTAAACAGGCGCTGGGTACGGGACAGCGCCAGGCACTCAGCCGCTTCCCACTGCGCGCGCGGAACAGACTGAATACACCCTCGCCAGATTTCGCCGAGATAAGCGCTGGCATAGATGGTAAGGGATACGCCCGCGGCCAGCAGCGGTGAAATTGAAAAGCCCATCTGCGGTAAGCCGAAATAGACCATAAACATAATGATCAGCAGCGGCGTGCCCTGGATAAGCTGAACCCAGAGGCTGACCGCCAGACGCAGCGGGCGAAAGGGTGCGATACGCCCAAGCGCGATAAGAAAGCCCATTAACCCACCGCCACCGAAAGCCATCAGCGATAAAATGACCGTCCATAGCGTGCCTTGCAGCAAAAATTCAATATGGGCAAAGTTGAGGGAAATATTCATCGTAAGCCTCTTTAAATCATGGTGCCAAGACGACGGCGGCGCGGGAAAATTGCCAGTCCAAACAGCCAGAAAATCAGGCGCATCAGCACGGAAAGCGCAATATAGATGCCCGCCACAATGAAGAAGGTTTCAAAGGGACGATAGGTCTCTGACTGAATGAAGTTGGCGGTCGCCGTCAGCTCTTCAGCAGAGATTTGCGAGGTGACCGAGGAAGCCAGCATCAAAAGAATAAACTGGCTGGTCAGCGCCGGATAAACGCGTTCAATGGCCGGACGCAGCGCCACGTGCCAGTACTGCTGCCATTTGGTTAATCCCAGCGTCTCTGCCGCTTCCCACTGGCCTTTATGTATCGACTCGAATCCCGCCCGTACGATCTCCGCCGTATAAGCCCCCACGTTAATCGTCAGGGCAATGACCGAGACGGTGAAGGCGGTAAAGGAAAATCCCAGGCTTGAGAGGCCGAAGTAAACCAAAAAGATCTGCACCAGAAACGGCGTGTTGCGGATCGATTCAACATAGACGGCCGCAACTCTTGCACACCACGCGGATTGAGAGCGTCGGGCGACGGCGCAAAGCGTGCCGATAAGAAAGCCCGTCACCGTGGTCACCATGGCCAGTTTCGCGGTTAACACTGCGCCATCGACCAGAAGCTGCCATTGCGAAAGAATTGCTGTGAAATCGAGCATCATGACCTTTACTCCGGTTATTTGGTCACTGCGGTCTGCTGGCCGGTAATGCGGTCATAAACCTTAAACAGCGCCTGGTTACCATTTGCGCCTTCGCCATACGCCTGCGCATTTTGATACTGCGTTGCCACAAGGGCCGTAGCGGGGAGCGGAACCGGATGTTTTTGCGCAGCCTCCAGCACCAGACGAAGATCTTTCATCATCAGGTCGATGCGAAAACCTGCGGAGACATCCCCTTCAATCATGGCGGGGCCCAGCTTATCGAGCATCCAGGAGGCGGCCGATCCGCCTAACAGCACTTCGCGCATTTGCGGCAGGTCGATTTCCCAGGCGCGAGCCAGGGCCAGCGCTTCACAAATTGCCTGAATGTTGATGCCGCAGATAAGCTGATTACAGAGTTTTACGGTCTGGCCTGCACCGGATGCGCCGACGTGGTTGAGCGTGGTGCCCATGGCGCGCAGAAACGGCGTTGCCTGCGCAAATCCGCCGGCTTCGCCGCCTACCATAATGGTCAGCGTGCCGTTTTTGGCACCTGACGGGCCGCCTGAAACCGGCGCATCCAGCATGGTGATGCCGACGGCTGCTAGCTCCTGGCTTAATTTGCGCGTGGCCTCCGGGGCGATGGTGCTCATATCAACAAACAATTTTCCACGCGGCGGATGGGATAGTAATCCTCCCGTTCCCCGCACGATATCTTCAACCTGCGGCGTATCCGGCAGCATGGAAATGACAATATCTGCATCGCTCACCGCGGCGGGGATGTCGGTTACAATCTCCACGCCGAACTGGCGTAGCGCGTCGCCAGCGGCAGGCACGATGTCATAGGCGCGTACGGTAAATCCGGCCTGCGCAAGGTTACGCGCCATCTCGCGTCCCATGACGCCCAGGCCAAGAAAGCCGACGATGCCGGAAGTAGGGGTAGTCATCATTATTCTCCTTATTGCTGATCAGCCACGTTGCTCAAGCTGCGACAGTTTCTCTACGCGCCGTACAAAGTCGGCCTCCTGCACGAATTCGGCCTGCAGGAAGGCATCAATCAGATCTCGCGCCAGCCAGGGACCGATAATTTGCGCGCCGATGCACATGACGTTGACGTCATCATGTTCAACGGCCTGATGCGCCGAATGCACGTCGTGACAGACGGCGGCGCGGATGCCCTTCACTTTATTTGACGCAATCACCGCGCCCACGCCGGTGCCGCAAACCAGGATGCCGCGCACGCCGCTGCTTTCGCGAACCTTGCTGCAAACGGCATAAGCGATATCGGGAAAGTCCACCGGCTCCGGGTCATGGCTGCCGATATCTTCAATCTGATACCCGCTCTGGCGAAGCCAGTTCGCCAGCTCTTGCTTGAGATCAAATCCGGCGTGGTCACTGCCAATCACTATCTGCATCTGCTTTTCCTTATCAGGAGTTAGTTAGAAAAGGGCGTTGCGCCCACCATACGGATGGTGGCGCGACGACGAAAATCAGCGCCAATTTCAAAATGGCGGCCCAGCAATTCGTCGGCTTTATCTTCGTTGCGCTCGACGATGGCGGCAAAAATGGCGCGGTGATGGTCGATAAGGAATTCTTCAATGCCTTCGACCTGAATGATTTGTTCGCGCCTGTCGAGGTGTGAGCGGTGCATCAGCACGCTGATGGACTGATAAATGTTGATAAGCGTCGGTGAACCCGAGGCGTTAACGATGGTTTCATGAAAGCGGAAATCAGCCAGGCCGCCCGCTTCCGGGGAATGGATGGTTTCGACAATCTCGCTCAGGCAGGCGGCCAGCCGATCGTAGTCGCTCTGCGTTGCTCTGCGACAGGCAAGGCGAATGGCCTGACGTTCAATCGCGATACGCGCCTGCATCACGTCATCAACCACGTTTGGCTGATGGGCAAGAACAAAAGTGAAAAACTCCCCTAAAATCGAGACGTCTGGCCTGGTGACCACGGTGCCGACGCCATGGCGAATTTCTACGGCGCCGATCATGGCCAGCGCTCTGAGCGCTTCACGTAATACGGGGCGGCTGACCCCTAATCGGGCAGAAAGATCCCGTTCCGGCAGCAAACTGTCCCCGGCTTTAAGCTCCCCAGAAAGCAGCTGCTCCCGCAAAAATTTAACAACACGATCGTAGCCGCTGATGTTTTCCGTTTTTTCACGACTGATTTGCATAAAATTTACCAGTGGTCTGGAGTGGTAATACCAATGGTAGATATGTTAATGAAATATTAATGTGATGTTGATCGTTATTTAACCTGGTTATTTTGTGATCGGTTTGGCATTTAGCCGAAAGAAGCGCCTTTTACAGCATGTTCTGGACGTGCCGGGATAAGGAGGCAGGGAGGTGTCTACCGACAGGCAGATGAATTTTGCAGAAAGCGGCTGGAAAGGGGCTTAACGGGCGCAATGGCGCGGGACGTGGCTTGTGCTGAACAACAGCAAGCCGCTGGACCGTCTGACAGACGGCCCGGATTTTTAACCGACGTTATCTCAAAGTCTTACTGCTGCAACACCTCGGCAAATTTCGCCAGCCACTGCGGATGGGCAGGCCATGCAGGGGCGGTTACCAGATTGCCGTCAACGTGCGCCTGGTCGATGCCGATATCGGCATAGTGCCCGCCGCCGAGTCGGACTTCCGGCGCACAGGCCGGATAGGCGCTGCAGGTGCGGCCTTTCAGTATCCCGGCGGCGGCCAGCAGTTGCGGGCCGTGACAGACGGCGGCAATAGGTTTACGCGCGGCGTCAAACGCCTGTACGAGCTTGATCACCTCGTCATTTAACCGCAGATATTCAGGCGCTCGTCCGCCAGGAATCAACAGGGCGTCATAATCCTGTTCTTTCGCGGTGGCAAAATCGGCGTTGAGGATAAAGCGGTGGCCGGGTTTCTCGCTGTAGGTCTGGGCGCCGTCAAAATCATGGATCGCCGTCATGATGTAGTCGCCGCTGGCCTTGTCGGGGCAGACCGCGTCAACCTGATGGCCAATCATCTGCAGCGCCTGAAACGGCACCATAGTTTCATAATCTTCGGCGTAATCGCCAACCAGCATCAGAATCTTTTTACCCATCACGTCGCTTCCTCTATGGATGACTATGCCTAAGGTATAGCCCAGCGCCAGGGGGAATGCGAATCCGCAATATGCAGTCTCAAAACGGGCTTAAAGTCAGGGGGAAAGCGGGCTGGCAGGAGAGCTAATAAAAGATAAAGCGATATTTTTAGAAATTTTCAGGAGGCTATGGATAACTGCGCAATAAGAAATGGTGCGTCCGAGTGGACTCGAACCACCGACCCCCACCATGTCAAGGTGGTGCTCTAACCAACTGAGCTACGGACGCACTGGATGAAGCAAAAAATGGTGCGTTCAATTGGACTCGAACCAACGACCCCCACCATGTCAAGGTGGTGCTCTAACCAACTGAGCTATGAACGCATCAGGCTGTCTGGCGACAACGGGGACGAATATTAGCGGCAGCCCGTGAGCCTTGCAAGCGGAAAACCGCAATTTCCTCTAAGATTTCACGCAATTGCTGAGCATCTGCGCAGTACGCTGAAAAAGTAGCCGCCGTGAAGACGGCTACCGATGATTTATCGCGCAGCGCGCTGCAAAATAGCCACCGAAGGCTGACGCTGCAGCCAGCGCATGCGAAGCATCATCATAACGGCCGCGGAGGTCAGGCCGATGATAAAGCCCATCCAGAATCCCGCAGGCCCCATGCGCTCGACCACCAGATCGGTGAGCGCCAGCACATAACCGCTCGGCAATCCCAGCACCCAGTAGGCAATAAAGGTGATAAAGAAAATTGAGCGCGTGTCTTTATAACCACGCAGCACGCCGCTGCCGATAACCTGCACCGAATCAGAAATCTGGTAGACCGCCGCCAGCAACATCAGGTGCGCGGCAAGCGCCACCACCGCCGGGCTATCGTTGTAGAGCAGCGCAATGTGCTCGCGAAGCATAACGGTAAACAAAGCGGTGCACATCGCCATGCAAACGCCAACGATGATACCGGTGCGGGCGGCGACCTGTGCATCGAGCGTTGAACCCTGTCCCAGACGGAACCCCACGCGGATGGTCACCGCGGCGGCCACGGACAGAGGGATCACAAACATCAGCGAGCTGAAGTTCAGGGCAATCTGGTGACCGGCCACATCAATGATACCCAGCGGCGAGACGAGCAGGGCGACGACGGCAAACAGCGTCACTTCAAAGAACAGCGCCAGCGCAATCGGCAGGCCAAGCTGCACTAATCGCGTCACCACGCTCCAGTCCGGCGCGTTAAAACCGGCAGGGCTGCGGATATCGCGCATAGAACCTGCTTTGCGAACGTATGAAATCATACTCAGGAACATCACCCAGTACACCGCAGCGGTTGCCACGCCGCAGCCCACGCCGCCCAGTTCCGGCATGCCGAAATGACCGTAGATGAAAATGTAGTTCACCGGAATATTCACCAGCAGGCCGATAAAGCCCATCACCATACCGGGCTTGGTTTTGGCCAGGCCCTCACACTGGTTACGCGCAACCTGGAAGAACAGATAGCCCGGCGCCCCCCACAGCAGCGCGCGCAGGTAGCCCACGGCTTTCTCGGCCAGCAGCGGGTCGATATTGTGCATGGAACCAATGATATAGCCCGCGTTCCACAGCACGACCATGATCAGCACCGACACCATACCCGCAAGCCAGAAACCCTGGCGAATCTGATGGGCGATGCGCTCGCGTCGTCCTGAGCCGTTCAACTGCGCAACCACCGGCGTTAGCGCCAGCAGCAGGCCGTGTCCAAATAAAATGGCCGGAAGCCAGATGGAGGTGCCGATGGCCACCGCCGCCATATCTGTGGCGCTGTAACCACCGGCCATGACGGTGTCAACAAACCCCATGGCGGTTTGGGCGATTTGCGCCAGAATCACGGGTATCGCCAGCGCCAGTAGCTGGCGGGCTTCGATAAAATACTTCTGCATACGTACACCTGATTATTATTCGTTATAAGCACTACAAAGACGCCGCCATGTATGGCAGCAAGAAGAAATTGCAGGGGAATAAGCCAGACTATTGTAGCGAGAGTTAATTAAATCGCCAGCCAAATAATAGCGGGGCCGTGATGATGACTGGCAAGCTTTTTTTCCAACTGTTAAAGTGCCGCACACGGATGCAGTCATGTCCCGGCGGGCATGCTATTACGCTTATTAAATCGTCAGGAGTTTTAGGATGTTTACAGGTATTGTGCAGGGCACCGCGACCCTGGTCTCCATTGATGAAAAACCCAATTTCCGCACCCATGTTATAGAGATGCCGGAGGCTATGCTGCCCGGCCTTGAAACGGGCGCGTCCGTAGCGCACAACGGCTGCTGCCTTACGGTCACGGAAATCAACGGAAATCGCGTCAGCTTTGATCTTATGAAAGAGACGCTGCGCATCACCAACCTTGGGGAATTAGCCGTCGGTGACAGCGTGAATGTGGAACGCGCCGCGAAATTTAATGATGAAATCGGCGGACATTTAATGTCGGGGCATATTATGACCACGGCGGAAGTAGCAAAGATCCTGACCTCAGAAAATAACCGTCAGATCTGGTTTAAAATCCAGGATAAATCCCTGATGAAATATATTCTGCACAAGGGCTATATCGGCATCGACGGTATTAGCCTGACGGTAGGCGAGGTGACGGCGAGCCGTTTTTGCGTGTATTTAATTCCGGAAACCTTGCAGCGCACCACCCTTGGCAGCAAAAAGCTCGGGAGCCGCATCAATATCGAAATCGATCCGCAAACCCAGGCGATAGTAGATACCGTGGAGCGCGTGCTGGCAAGTCGCGAAGCGACCCTTGCCGCCGTTTTGCCGAAGGAATAACGAAAGGGTGGATGGCGAGCGCTTATCCACCCTATGCATCAGGCAATCAATAAACTGCCACGCACTAAATCGCTGTTATGGGGTTCGCCTAACAGCAGTTCCACCGCGCGTCGGGCAATGTTTTCCAGCGGGTATTCAATGGCTGGAATGGTACTGGCGCCCGGCAAGCGAGTCGATCCGTCCAGGCTGAACACCATTACCTTTTCCGGCACCGATAGCTGGTACTGATTAAGCATCATCACCGCCTCCTGCGCCTGGCTGTCGTCGGTAACCAGCAGGGCGGTAAACTTCACGCCGCTGTTAATCAGCTTCTGCAGCGCAATGCGCAGCGATGGCTCGTTCTCAACGACCAGTTGACGATTAAAGGGCACGACATAATTGTGTAACGCCTGGCGGTAACCATCCATCGTCAGCGTAGCTGCCTCACCGCCCGGGAAATTAACCAGCGCGATATTCCTGCGCTGCTGCGAGCACAGATAATGCACGGCGGTTTCTGCGGCAAAGACGCGATCGCACTGCACGCTGTTTACGCTCGCCGGGTTCAGGCAGTCAATCAGCACAATTTCCTCAGGCAGCTCTGGCAACGGGAAGCGCGCACCAACCACGACAAGCGCGTCGCACATGCCGTTGGATAGCTCCTGCACGGCGTGCATAAGGCTTTTATCATCGTTAGCAAAGCGCAGCAGCAAATGCTTACGGTGCCGGCTGAGCTGCTTTTCCAGCGCCTGCAGGTAACCGGTGGACTGCTGAATATGCTCGGTGGCGCAGATTACCCCGATACAGTTTGTCGACTGGCTGCTGAGCGACTGGGCAATGGCGTTGGGCTTGTAGTTAAGAATTTCGGCGGCGCGCAGAACGGCCAGGCGACTTTCTTCCCTGACGCCGCGGCTACCGCTCAGCACCCGGGATACGGTGGCTTTAGAGACCTGCGCAAGACGCGCAACATCATTGATATTCGACATGGTGATTTCCTGTACTACGCAATGCGGGCCGTAATGGCCCGCATGATTTTCTTAACGCCGGTCATCAAAACCGTTTTTTGCTGCCGTCTCACGGAACCATTCGCCGCTTTTCTTGATGGTACGTTTTTGCGTGGCTAAATCCAGCGAAACGAAACCATAGCGGTTTTTATAGGCGTTACACCAGGACCAGTTATCGATAAACGTCCACATATGGTAGCCAAGGCAGTTGCTGCCTTCGCTGATACCTTTATGCAGCCATTTCAAATGGTCGCTGACGAAATCGATACGATAATCGTCCTGGATTTGCCCGTTCTCATCGAACCGCTGTTCATTTTCTACGCCCATGCCGTTCTCAGAAATATAACACCGTGGGTTGTTATAGTTCTCGCGCAGGTTGGTGAGGATATCGTAAATACCCTGTTCGTAAATTTCCCAGCCGCGGTACGGGTTCATTTTCCGCCCCGGCATTTCGTAGGCCTCAAAGAACCACTCCGGCATAAACGGGCTGTCCGGGTTCACCTGCGAGTCGCGACATTTGATCCGACGCGGTTGATAGTAATTGATGCCGAGTAAATCCACCACGCCTGATGCGAGCAGGGCTTTATCTTCTGGCTGGCATGCGGGCAACTGGCCGTGCTCTTCCAGCAGCGCCACCAGCTCCTGCGGATATTCGCCGCGTAACGCCGGGTCAAGGAAGCTGCGGTTAAACATCAGGTCTGCAATATTTGCCGCTTTTACGTCGGCGGGATTTTGCGAACGAGGATAGGAGGGGGTGAGGTTAAGGATAATCCCGATTTCGCCGCCATCGTTACGTTCGTGGTAAGCCTTCACCGCCAGCGAGTGCGCAAGCATGGTGTGATAGGCCACGGTAGCCGCACGCCTGAAATCCACCACGTTCGGATGGTGGAAATCGTACAGATAGCCGCCTTCTACCGGCACCACCGGCTCGTTGAAGGTAAACCAGTGCTTCACTCGGTCGCCAAAAAGCGCAAAGCAGGTTTTGGCGTATTCTCCAAAAGCAGTGACAACGTCACGGCTCTCCCAGCCGCCAGCCTCCTGCAAAACCATTGGCATATCGAAGTGGAACAGGTTGATAAAAGGGGTAATTCCCTGAGCGTGCAGCTCGTCAAACACCTGATTGTAGAAGTTTACCGCTTCCTGATTGACCTCACCGCGGCCCTGTGGAAGCAAGCGCGCCCAGGAAATAGAAGTGCGGAAGGTGTTGTGGTTTAGCTCCTTGAGTAACGCGATGTCCTGCTTCCAGTTCTGATAAAAGGTGGAGGTATGCTGCGGGCCGACGCCATGATGGAAACGCGTTGGCTGCTCTTCAAACCACCTGTCCCAGATGGTGGCGGATTTGCCAAAAGCCAGCGTTTCACCTTCGGTTTGCGGTGCGGAACTGGCGCTGCCCCACCAGAAATTATCAGGGAATGCGTATTTCATTCTATTTCCTTGGTTGACGTGCCCGCCATGCAGGCAGGCAATAAATATTCAATTTACGGTAACCGGATTTTCGTTTTCCCGGGCGCTGCTCGCTTCGTCCTGTTTTAGCAAGGTGCGCTCGTAAGCTTTCAGGAAGGGGTAATACATCACAGCCGACATCACCATACAAATCACGCACATGATGACGGGACTTACCGCCCAGTTTGCGGCCCAGGAAGCGCCGACGGGGGCAGGCGTGGTCCACGGCGTCAGCGACACCACCTGCGCAATCCAGCCGAGCTTAGTGGCAATATAAGCAAGCGTTGCGTTAATCATCGGCACAAGCGTGAACGGCAGGAAAAACACCGGATTCATGATAATCGGCGTACCGAACAGAATAGGTTCGTTGATGTTAAAGAAGCTCGGCACCACGCCCATTTTGCCAATGGTGCGTAAATGTACGGCCCGGCTGCGCAGCAGCAGGAAGGCCAGCGGCAGAGTGGAGCCCACGCCGCCAATCAGCAGATAGTGATCCCAGAAGCCCTGCAGATAAATATGCGGCAGCGCAGCGCCCGCGGCAAGTGCGGTCTGGTTGGCGGAAAGGTTCGCCATCCAGAAGGGGTTCATGATGCCGGTTACGATGAGCGCCCCGTGAATGCCGGCAAACCATAAGATCTGGCAGATAAAGACGGAGATGAGGATGGCCGGCAACGAATCCGATGCGGAAACCAGCGGCGCCAGCAGGTGCATAATTGCCTCCGGCAGAATCATCCCCGTCGTGGACTCAATCAGCAGGTTAAGCGGGTGGAGCGTCAGCACGATGACCACCACCGGGATCAGGATTTCAAAAGAGCGGGCAACGCCGGTAGGCACTTCTTTAGGCAGGCGAATGGTTATATTGCGGCGTTTCAGGAACGCGTACATTTCGCTGGCGTAAATCGCCGTAATCAGCGCGGTGAAAATGCCCTGGCCGGAGAAATACTGGGTAGAGATTTGCCCGTCTTTATAAGGGGCGGCCACCAGCAAAAACGCCATAAAGGCCAGCAGGCCGGTCATAATAGGATCGAGTTTGTAATGCTTGCCGAGGCTTGCGCCGATGCCGACAGAGATAAAGAACGTCATCACGCCCATGCTGAGGTTAAACGGCAGCATTAACTGTTCACGGTATTTCAGCGAAAAGGTGAGCCACGCGCGGGCAAAGCCCCAGGTGCTGTCCGGTGAAAACGGCGGGAAAATAAAAACGAGCATGAAAGAACCGATAATCATAAACGGCAGGGCGGCGATAAACCCGTCACGGATGGCGATAACGTGGCGCTGAGAACCCATGATGCCCGCTACTGGCGTTACTTTTTGCTCAATCACATTGACCATTTTTTGGTATATGCTCATGGCGATATCCTTGCTGTTGTCCCGAAAAGTAAGCCAATTGTGAAACATCATGGAAACCGGTTTCCATCGGTAAAATGCATAACTGTTAGCGGGATCAACATCGCGGCGGGAAGTCGGTCTGAAATGTGAAGAGGATCACTTTTTATGCGACGGAGGCGACAAACAACGGGGCAGAGTAACCCCGGTCAATGCCGGGGTAACAGAGTCAGTGTGGAACGCGCAGGCCGTTTTCAACGCCGCGGCTAAAAACCACCTGCCAGAGCTGAATATCACGCGCGCGAAACGCTCCGGCACAGGCGTTGAGGTAATAACTGAACATGCGTTTGAACCGTTCAGAATAGTTATCGGCAATCTCCGGCCAGCAGGCGAGAAAGCGTTCGTGCCAGGCCATCAGGGTTTTGTCGTAATCGGCACCAAAATTGTGCCAGTCCTCCATTACGAAATGGCTCTCGCTGGCGTCGGCGATCTGCCGAATGGACGGCAGGCAGCCGTTGGGGAAGATGTATTTATCTATCCACGGGTCCACGTTGTTGTCGGTTTTATTCGAGCCGATAGAGTGCAGAAGGAAAATACCGTCGGGCTTCAGGTTGCGGTCGGCTACTTCAAAATAGGTGGCGTAGTTTTTGGGGCCGACGTGTTCAAACATGCCAACCGAAGCGATGCGGTCAAACTGCATATCTAAATCGCGGTAATCCTGCAGCAGGATGGTAACGTCAAGCCCGGTGCAGCGTTGCTGGGCCATTTTCTGCTGCTCGGCAGAAATAGTGACGCCGTGTACGGATACGCCATAATTACGCGCGGCATAGGCAGCAAGCCCGCCCCAGCCGCAGCCGATATCAAGCAGGGTCATGCCCGGCTGCATATGCAGCTTATCGCAGATCATTTTCAGTTTTGCGTTCTGGGCTTCGCTAAGGGTGGTGGCGTCTTTCCAGTAGCCGCACGAATACTGCATATGCTCGTCAAGCATGCGGCTGAACAGATCGTTACCCAGATCGTAATGCTCTTTGCCAACAATCCAGGCGCGCTTTTTACTTTGCAGATTAACGAGCCGGGCGGCGGCGATACGGAGTGTGTCTTTTAAATGATGCGGGAGCTGCTTTTCCAGTCCGGCACGAATAACGTTGTTGAAAAAAATATCCAGACGTTCGCATTCCCACCACCCGTCCATAAAGCTCTCGCCAAGACCCAGCGAGCCTTCCTGCAGAACGCGTTTAAAAAAATCGGGGTGTTTAACCTGAATATCAAAAGGGTGGGGGCCATTTACGGTAATTCCCGCCCGGTTGAGCATTTCGTTCGCGATACGATACCACTCATTGTCTCGTATGCTGACTTCTTCTATACACGATGAACTCATAGCTTCTCCATCACAGAGTGACCAGAACCTTAGAACAGCGTAGACGCTATTTTGCGGTATGTGAGAAATCACACGGAAAATTCCGTATGCCTGATATTCGACGCAGAACAGAGGAAAAGGCTGGCGCCCGCAAAAATGACGATCCAGAAAAAAATGGGAGCACAGAGGCTCCCGGTAACGCATTCATTATAGTGGTAATCATCGAGCCGCCGTTGAGTATAAGCCGGTGAATCAGATGATTCAACGCTTTATTGTTAGCAAGCTAATTACGTTTTTTTTACATTATCGCCTGGGTTACTGAGCCGACGAAGAGGAGGTTTGACCCGTCTGCCAGCTCGGTGCGCGGCCGCGGCGCTGAAGCAGATAGCCCAGCATTGCCAGTACAACGGTGGCTAGCATCACGCTGGTGGTAGTGAGCAGCGGCGTGGCCACAAGCCAGGAAACCAGCAGGCTTGCGCAGAAACACAGCCCAAGCTGCAGGGTATTTTGCAGCGCAGCGGCTTTACCGGTTGCCTGCGGGAAGGGCAGCAGAGCTGCGGCAACCACAATCGGGTAAATCGCGCCGTTTGCCATCGCCATCACGCAGAACGGAATAAGCAGCAGCGTCAGGTTTGCATGTCCGCTAACCGCAACAGCCCAGGTGCCGAAAATGCTAAGCGTATAGAGCATGAGCAGCCACGGCAGCATCTGTTTACCCTGCCATTTTTGCAGCGCGCTGCGGCAGCCATAGCCGCCAATCAGAAAGGCGATGGTTTGCGGCATATAGCTCAGGCCAATGGCGGCCGGGCTGTAGCCCATTGCATTGAGAATAAACGGCGAACCGGTAAGCCAGGCGAAAAAGCTCGCCGAGCAGGCTGCGTAAATCAGCACGTTGCCGCTATATACGCGTGAGCATAGCAGAGACAGGAAGCTTACCCGGTTATCGTCGGTGTGCAGGTGGTGCTGGGTTCGCGGTTTCAGACGTAGCGTTGGCACCATCAGCAGCAGGGTGATGATAAAAAGCGTGACGAAAATAGCCTGCCAGTCGAAATGGATAAGGATCCAGCTACCCAGCAGCGGAGCCAGCGCCGGAGAAAGGCCAACCAGCGGCATAATAGTTGCAAAGATACGATTTGCCCGGCTTGTAGGGTAGTAATCCGTCACCAGCGCCTGCCAGCTTACCGCCGCAGAACACACGCCAACCGCCTGAATAAAACGCAGCACAAGCAGCGCCGTCGCGCTTTCAACCCACAGCATACCGATACAGCCTGCCGCGAAAATGCTTAACCCGGCCAACAGCACGGGTTTGCGCCCGAAGCGATCGGACATCGGCCCCCACATTAACTGTGCAAAGGCGAAGCCTGCCAGAAACAGACTGAGGCTTGCGCTAATGGCGGAGGCCTCGGTATTTAAATCCTGTTGAATAGCGGCAAAGGCCGGCAGATACATATCGGTGGCCAGAAAGCCCAGCACGCTCAGGCTGGCAAGCCAGATAAGAAATCCTTTTGAAGGTTGCATAGTTATCTCTTGAAGTGGTTGCAGGTTTACAGCGGCGAGAGTGTACGGAGTGCAAAGTGGCTTGTGAAACGCTAATATTTGTAGATTGCATTCAAAATTTTTGCAGGCAGAAATATGTGGTCTGAATATTCGCTGGAAGTGATAGACGCGGTGGCGCGTAACGGGAGCTTCAGCGGCGCGGCACAGGAGCTGCATCGGGTTCCTTCCGCCATCAGCTATACGGTGCGGCAGCTTGAGGACTGGCTGGCGGTTCCCCTGTTTGAACGCCGCCACAGGGACGTGGAGTTAACGCCAGCGGGGGCCTTCTTTTTAAAAGAGGGCCGTTCTGTTATCAAAAAAATGATGACGACACGGCAACAGTGCCAGCAAATCGCAAACGGCTGGCGTGGGCATCTGGCGATCGCCGTCGATAATATAGTCAAACCCGAGCGAACCCGGCAACTGGTGCTGGATTTCTATCGCCATTTCCCGGACATCG
Organism: Buttiauxella sp.; assembly: GCA_032000125.1. Classification (GTDB taxonomy): domain Bacteria; phylum Pseudomonadota; class Gammaproteobacteria; order Enterobacterales; family Enterobacteriaceae; genus Dryocola. The sequence goes on from DAMALH010000005.1 coordinate 87,179, forward strand.
AACTGCGCATTTTTCAGGAGGTGTTTAATGGCGTATGGGACGCGCTGGCGGACGGGCGGGTAGAGGTGGCGATTGGGGCCACGCAGGCTATTCCCGTTGGGGGACGGTATGCGTTTCGCGATATGGGTGTGCTGAGCTGGCGCTGCGTGGTTGCCGCCGCTCACCCGCTTGCACAGCGTGACGGGGCGCTTAGCGATGATGAATTACGCGCCTGGCCTTCGCTGGTGCTGGAAGATACCTCCCGCTCGTTGCCAAAACGTATTACCTGGCTGCTGGATAATCAGCACCGCGTGGTGGTGCCGGACTGGCAGTCAGCCGCGGATTGCCTGAGCGCGGGGCTGTGCATCGGAATGGTGCCCTCGCACATTGCCAAACCCTGGCTTGAGGGCGGGGCCTGGCATGAGCTGACGCTGGAAAATCCGTTTCCTGACGCGGCCTGCTGCCTGACGTGGCGGCAAAACGACGCCTCGCCGGCGTTAAGCTGGCTGCTGGAGTATCTGGGAGATAGCGAGACGATGAACCAGGAGTGGTTAAGAGAGCCTGAAAAAGCTTCAGGCCCGGAATAACCCTTAACGGCGGTAGTCGCGGAACGGACCGTCCGCGACTGAACGGCGTTCAATCAGGCGCGGATGCACTTCAATGGTCTGCGACTCTTCACGCTTATTGACGATGCGGTCAAGCAGCATGCTGAACGCGGTTTCGCCCAGCGAATCTTTCGGCTGATGGATAGTGGTCAGCGCCGGGGAGAAATAGCGGGCGTTGCGCACGTTGTCATACCCGATAATAGAAATATCCTGCGGCACACGCAGGCCCATTTCATCCGCCGCGCAAATTGCCCCCATCGCCATGATGTCTCCGCCGCAGAAGACCGCGGTTGGGCGGTGCGGCTGGTTCAGGATCTGCTGCATGGCGCGGTAGCCGGATTCCGGCTCGAAATCTCCCTGCACGATCCAGTTTTCCGGCACGGCGATTTTCGCCTCTTCCAGCGCTTTCATAAAGCCCGCATGACGGCCGCCGCCGGTGTTGCGTTCCATTTGTCCAGGAATGGCGCCGATGTCGCGATGCCCGCGCTCAATCAGATAGCGCCCGGCGAGGTATCCGCCGCGGAAAGCGTTGTCTATTACTGAATCGGTGAAGTCGGCTCGTGCTTCGCCCCAGTCCATCACCACCATTGGTATATGACGGTACTCTTCCAGCATGGTCAACAGGGTGTCCGGGTATTCAGAACACATCACCAGCAGCCCGTCGACGCGCTTTTGCGCCATCATCGATAAATAGGCCCGCTGCTTGTCAAAGTTGTTATGCGCGTTGGCAAGAATAAGGGTATAGCCCTTTTCAAAGCAGCTATTTTCCACCGCTTCGATAATTTCGGCGAAATAGGGCGCTTCGCTGGAGGTGGCGAGCAGGCCAATCGTTTTAGTGTGATTAACTTTCAGGCTGCGCGCGACGGCGCTTGGCGAATAGTGTAATTCTTTGATTGCCGCCCAGACCGCATTACGGGTTTCTTCTGCCACAAAGCGGGTTTTGTTAATAACGTGTGACACGGTTGTAGTGGAAACGTTTGCGCGCTTCGCCACGTCCTTAATTGTTGCCATTAGATGTCACTCCAGGCCATATCCTAAGCTCCTGATGATTAGGCTGATAAACGTTTGCGTTCCCTGACTCCTGGGCGCCTTTTAGGCTGCTGCATGTCGGGGGAGGCGACCTAAATCGGGAGGAGGGCATTGAATTGATAGCACGCAGTAAATTAGCGAAGGATTTTGGCTTATCTTTTAGCAAAGTGGAAGAGGGAAAACCAATATCACCCGAAATCTGACAGGATTTTTACTGCCGATTGTGGGAAAATCATCCGCACATACTCTTTGTAGGGTAATGTTTGTAGCGTAATAAAAAGAGGTTGCCGATGAGTACCGATCTGAAATTTTCCGTTATAACGACAGTTATCGTTCTGAGCCTGATAGTTGCAGGTGCTTTAACTGCAGTAATGCATTAATGAAAAGGGGCCGCTATCGTGGCCCCTTTATCTTATGCTGCCGGAAACATTAGCGGATGGTCTTTGGCGTCATCACGCGTTTGGCACCTACATAATGACGCTGCCAGTAATCTTCGCTCAGCGAGGTAATCTGGATATCGCGACCGCTACGGGGCGACTGGATGAACTTGCCGTTGCCTATATAAACGCCAACGTGGTCAGCGGTGCCGCGCCCGCGGGTGCGGAAGAACACCAGATCGCCATTTTCCAGTTCACCACGTTCGACAGACGCCGCATCGCGCAGGTGGTACATCTCATTTGCCGTGCGCGGGATGCGGAATTTGACCAGGTCTTTATACGCATAATACACCAAGCCGCTACAATCAAAACCCGTTCGCGGTGAAGTGCCGCCCCAGCGATACGGTTTGCCAATTTGCCCCATTAGCTTATTCATCGCGGTCTTTTGCGCTTTTTGCACACGGATTTTGTGTGCCTGAGCAATGGTCAGGTTTTTATCCGCTTTTACCGATGCGCATTTTGCTTTGCGTCCTTTACGGGGTTTAGTGCAGTGCTGAACGGCGGCGGTATTTTGAACTTCAGAAACCCGGTTGGCTTTTAGCGAAGATTTTTTGCTGGTGTTTTTTGCGAGGTTTTTACTGTTAACGGCCGATGATGTTTTCTTTTTAACGGGTGCCGCTGATTTTTTGCTGGACCGCTTTGTAGAGATGGAACTGCTCTTTTCTTTACCTTTGCCGGCTTTTGCCGCGCTTTTCGTGGGGCTTTTCGCCGCCGGAGCTTTAAGCGTGGCAACGGGACGCGCGTGGCCGGAGGCCTGCGTCAAAGGTGTATAAGGCAAGGTAAAAAGCAGAGCACAGAGCGTGATAGAGATTTTTGTTATCCGCGCCACTCGACAATCCCCTGATAAAATGAAAGCACGATGAAGTCCATCATGCCCGCGTGTGATTTTTTTAAGCCAGCCGATTCTAATCTATAAGGAGCAAAAAAGTTAATAGCCTTTTGCCTGCGGAGATAAGGTTTCGTTATCGAGCGCAAAAAAATTGACCAGTTATCTTCTTATAAGACGATTTATTGATCGAAGTTGGGGTATTTTGCAGATTAGCGATACTATGAAAAGTGTTATTCTTAAAGCATGTTTAGCGTTGCCGCGCGGCGGGGAGTAACCCTGTAAAAATTGGTGTTTTCTGCCGGGCGCGCAACTCGCTACAATAGCAGGCTATTGCCGTAAAAAGGTTTGAGGAAGCAAGACAATGAGCACAATCGAAAAAATCCAGCGCCAGATCTCAGAGAACCCCATCCTTCTCTATATGAAAGGCTCCCCGAAACTGCCAAGCTGCGGTTTCTCCGCCCAGGCGGTACAGGCGTTATCTGCGTGCGGCGAGCGTTTTGCCTATGTGGATATCCTGCAGAACCCGGATATTCGTGCGGAACTGCCAAAATACGCAAACTGGCCAACTTTCCCGCAGTTGTGGATTGACGGCGAGCTGGTTGGCGGCTGCGACATCATTATTGAAATGTACCAGCGCGGCGAACTGCAGACGCTTATCAAAGAAACCGCCGAGAAGTACAAGTCAGAAACCCCTGACGCTGAATAAGCTTCACGAGTTGATTGAAAACCAGCCCCCGTTAAGGGGCTGGTTTTTTTTATGTGGATTTCCCCTCCTTGCCACTGCTCTCACCAGGTGTTAAAAGGTGCCCCCTCGATAGTAAGACACAGGAGAAGGGCGTGAAAAACACGTCATCCGCGGCCGTAACACAAAGCATGGCCGCCGCGCCGGAAAGCGCTCAAACGTTAAAACGGGGTTTGCAAAACCGTCACATTCAACTCATCGCCCTGGGCGGCGCGATTGGCACCGGGTTGTTTCTGGGAATTGGCCCGGCGATTCAGATGGCCGGACCTGCGGTATTGCTGGGCTACGGCATCGCCGGGATCGTTGCCTTTCTGATTATGCGCCAGCTTGGTGAGATGGTTGTGGAGGAGCCGGTATCCGGTTCTTTCGCCCACTTTGCCTATAAATACTGGGGGCCTTTCGCCGGTTTCCTGTCGGGCTGGAATTACTGGGTGATGTTTGTGCTGGTTGGCATGGCGGAGCTCACCGCCGCCGGCATTTATATGCAGTACTGGTTTCCGGCGATTCCCGGCTGGACGTGGGTGGCGCTGTTCTTTGTCATGATTAACGCCATAAACCTTGTCAACGTGCGCCTTTACGGTGAAATGGAATTCTGGTTTGCCCTCGTTAAAGTGCTGGCGATCGTCGGGATGATAGGCTTTGGCGTGTGGCTGCTGGCTTCAGGAAACGGCGGCGAGCGCGCCGCGGTGACTAACCTGTGGCAGTACGGCGGTTTTTTGGCAACCGGCTGGCACGGGCTTATTTTATCGCTGGCGGTAATTATGTTCTCCTTCGGCGGCCTTGAGCTTATTGGCATCACCGCAGCAGAGGCCAGTTCACCGCAAACAACGATTCCCAAAGCCATCAATCAGGTGGTGTACCGCATTCTGCTGTTTTATATCGGTTCACTGATTGTGCTGCTGTCGCTTTATCCATGGCTGGAAATCAACGCCAGCAGCAGCCCTTTTGTGATGATTTTTCACGAGCTGGACAGCGCCATTGTCGCCTCGGCGCTCAACTTCGTTATTCTGGTTGCTTCGCTTTCGGTCTATAACAGCGGCGTGTACTCCAACAGCCGTATGCTGTTTGGGCTTTCCCTTCAGCGCAACGCGCCGGCTTTTCTTGCCAGGGTCAATCGCGGCGGGGTGCCGGTTAATTCTCTGATCCTCTCAGGGGCAATTACCTCCCTTGTTGTGCTGCTGAACTATCTATTGCCCCACGAAGCCTTCGGCCTGCTGATGGCGCTGGTTGTGGCAACCTTGCTGCTGAACTGGATCATGATTTCACTGGCTCACCTGAAATTCCGGGCGGCCATGCGGCGTGCTGGGCGCGATACCCAATTTAAGGCGCTGCTGTATCCGTTTGCCAACTATCTGTGCATCCTCTTCATGCTGATGATTCTGGCGCTGATGTGCAGTATTGACGGCATGCGCCTTTCGGCAATGTTATTACCGGTGTGGATTGTCTTCCTGTTTTGTGCATTCAAACTACTGCGACGCAAAGCGGCAGAGTAATTTTGCAGCCATCGCTTCCCGTATTTATATGGTGCGGGAAGTGAAATAAAAATGAAATAAATCGCGCAGTTTAATTTGTGTTAAGTGAATATGTTATCATTGCGGCTTAATTTACTATCACAGTTATTTTACAAATAATTATTAAGCTTATGACAATTACACCTCTGTTTCTTCCCTGATAAATAACTCTTCCCAATTTGCTGAAATTATAACAACATAAACCGTACGCGGCCGCACGGCCCGGTTAAAAACAATCAAGAATTTTATTTGCCACCTGTGGTGGCTTTACGTCCTCCTTTTACAGCACGGGATTTGTATGAGAATTAATAACCTGCTATCCGGGTATGAGCAACTCCTTAAAGAAGGAGAGGCGTTAATGTCGACCACCGATACGCACAGCCATATTACCTATGCAAACTCTGCCTTTATTAAGGCTTCCGGATTTAGTGAAGGTGAGTTAATTGGCGAGCCGCATAATATTATTCGCCATCCGGATATGCCTTCTGAAGCCTTTGCCGATATGTGGGCCACCTTGCGCCAGGGAGACAGTTGGACGGGAATGGTGAAAAATCGCTGTAAAAATGGCGATCACTACTGGGTCCGCGCGAACGTCACGCCGGTGTACCACGACGGCAGGCTGACGGGCTATATCTCCGTGCGTACCGTGCCGGGCAGAGAAGAGGTGCGGGCAAGCGAAGATCTGTACAAAGCGGTGAGGGAAAAGCGCGCCGGTCATCTGCGGTTTTACAAAGGCCTTGTGGTTCGCCGCGGCTGGAAGAGCGGACTTGCCATTATCCAGCGGCTTTCGCTTTCAAAGCGGCTGACCGGCGCGCTATCGATCCCAACGCTTGCCATGATTGCGCTGCCGTTTTCAGGCCTGAGCCCGGCTGCGCAGGCATTGCTGGCGATGGGGTTGTTCATCAGCATCAACGCGCTGTTGCAGCAGCAGGTAGCGAAGCCGGTGAAAACTATCGTGCGCCAGATGCAGAAGATTGTCTCCGGCCAGAAAACGGATCTGCTGCAGCTTAATCGGGTGGATGATATCGGCCTGATGATGCGTCTGGTAAATCAGTCGGGCCTGAATTTGCGCTCGCTGGTGGATGACGTCGGCACGCAAATCGGCGGCATCAGCGATATTACTCAACAGCTTGCTACCAGCAGTAAAGCAATGAGCGAGCGCACCGATGAAACCTACGCGCACCTGCAACAAACTGCGGCCGCCATCGAAGAAATCTCCGGGGCGGTTGAGCAGACCGCCGATACTTCAGCAAGAACCGCGGACATGGCCGTGCAGGCAAGCGCCAGGGCGGTTGAAGGCGAGGAGATGATGAAGAAAACGCTGACCATGATGGAAACCATGGCGCAGGCGAGCCAGCAAATCGTTGAGATAATCAGCGTCATCGATAGCATTGCCTTCCAGACCAATATTCTGGCGCTTAACGCAGCGGTTGAAGCCGCGCGAGCGGGCGTTTCAGGCCGCGGCTTTGCGGTAGTGGCGGCAGAGGTTCGTAACCTGGCGCAGCATTCGGCATCGGCTGCAAAGGAGATAAAAGCTCTCATCGATAATAACGTGGCGAGCGTTGGCACGGGCGTTGGCATGGTGAAAAAAACCGAGAAGCACATCAGCGAAATGGCGGCGGAAATTGTGCGCATGACCGCGCTTATCCGCGAAATCGGCGATGCCACCCGTGAACAGACCAGCGCTCTTACGCTTATCAACGGCTCCGTTGAGCGTATCGGCACTATGACGCAAAATAATGCCGATATGGTCGTCGATGCCGCAGCGGTGGTAACCGATCTCAATCAGCGTTCGGTACGGTTAAGCAGCGCCATTAAAGTCTACGGCAGTTAATCTGCCTAACCCCGAAGGTAACGCGTTGTAATGTCCGGCAGTTAATCCGGCCGGATTTACGTTATCATATCGCCCTGAAATTCAGCGGTTAAAAGGCAGGGGAAATGAGCGTCAGTCGGAAAGGGATGTGGTATGTGCTGTTTGCGGCGGTATTGTGGGGCAGTTCAGGGGTGTGCGCTCAGTACATTATGGAACAAAGCCATATTTCTTCTGAATCGCTCACCATGTTGCGCCTGCTGTTCTCCGGCTTAATCCTGCTTATCCTCTCTTTTATGCACGGCGATAAGATATTTGCGGTATTTAAACATCGTCAGGATGTGATTTCCCTGCTGGCTTTTACGTTATTTGGCGCGTTAACCGTGCAGCTTACCTTCCTGCTTACTATTGAAAAATCTAACGCTGCCACGGCGACGATTTTGCAGTTTCTTTCGCCCACGCTCATTGTCGTCTGGTTTGCGCTAATGAAAAAAAAGCGCTCGGGACGGCTGGTTTTTGCCGCCGTGGCGACCTCACTTGCGGGAACTTTTCTGCTGGTAACGCATGGCGATCCCACCTCGATTACCATTTCGACGGGAGCGCTGTGCTGGGGGATTGCTTCAGCTTTTGCCGCCGCGTTTTACACTACCTATCCATCCGCGTTAATTGCCCGCTACGGTACGCTGCCGATTGTTGGCTGGAGTATGCTGCTGGGCGGCGCGATGTTAGTGCCCTTTTATGCAAACCAGGTCGGCAGCTTTAGCGCAAGCGGCGGGGCGATATTCGCTTTCTTCTATCTTGTGGTGGTGGGAACGGCGATGACCTTTAGCCTCTATCTGACCGGCGCGCAGATGATTGGCGGCCCTAAAGCCAGTATTCTGAGCTGTGCGGAACCGCTGAGCAGCGCGCTGTTATCGCTATTGCTGCTGGGCATCACTTTTACCCTGCCGGACTGGCTCGGCACATTGCTTATTATTTCTTCGGTGATCCTGATTTCGCTGGATTCGCGTGGCAAACTTCACGCAAATTGATTTACAGGGCGGATAGCGCCGCCCTGCGAATCAAAAAGGCTTACGCTTCGGGCTCAACCAGCGGCAACGGCCAGCCGCCCAGGCGTTTCCAGCGGTTGACGATTTCGCAGAACAGCAGGGCGGTTTGTTCAGTGTCGTATAGCGCAGAGTGTGCCTGGCTGCTGTCAAAAGGTATGCCTGCGGCAATACAGGCTTTAGCCAGCACGGTCTGGCCTAATGCCAGGCCGCTAAGCGCCGCGGTATCGAAGGTCACGAACGGGTGGAAGGGATTGCGTTTTAAGGATGCGCGCTCGGCGGCGGCCATCATAAAGCTGTGATCGAAGGTGGCGTTATGCGCCACCATAATCGCCCGGTTGCAACCGCTGTCTTTAATACCTTTGCGCACCATTTTAAAAATAGCGTGCAGGGCGTCGTATTCGCTGACCGCGCCACGCAATGGATTGTGCGGGTCGATGCCGTTGAAGGCCAGCGCTTCCGGCTCAAGGATCGATCCTTCAAAGGGTTCGATATGAAATTGCAGCTTTTCATCAGGCGTTAACCAGCCGTCTGCATCCATCTTTAGCGTGATGGCAGCAACTTCCAGTAACGCGTCTGTTTTGGCGTTAAAACCAGCGGTTTCAACGTCGATGACTACCGGATAAAAACCGCGAAAACGGTCGCACAGGCCAGGCAATTGCGTGTTGTCAGACATCAGAATCTCTTAATACGGGGAAAATGCAGCGCGCATTATGGCAAATTTCAGGAAGGGAAGCTAACGGGCGCAAAGCACGCCCGCTACAGACATTCTACTTCAGGTTATGGCCCGGCTTAGTTGCCCAGACCTTTGCCCGCGTCTTTGTTTTCAATCAGTTCGATTTTGTAACCGTCTGGATCTTCAACAAAAGCAATAACCGTGCTGCCGCCTTTTACCGGACCGGCTTCGCGGGTTATGTTTCCCCCGCTGTTGCGAATGCGTTCGCAGGCTTCGGCCGCGTTATCCACGCTTAGCGCGATATGCCCATAGGCATTGCCCAACTCATAGCTGTCCACGCCCCAGTTGTAAGTCAGTTCGATAACCGCTTCTTCGGTTTCCGGACCGTAGCCGACGAAGGCCAGGGAGTATTTATATTCAGGGTTTTCGCTGGTACGCAGTAGGGTCATGCCCAGTACGTTAGTGTAAAATTCGATGGAGCGTTGCAGATCGCCAACACGCAGCATGGTGTGAAGTAAGCGCATAAATTCCTCTTAGAATTAAAACCTTAACGGCAGGAAGCGTATTCAGGATGTGCGATAAGTATAGCGGCGATTGCGCGCCGCTATCAATGGAAGGGGTTATAAAGTTGGGTAGTCGGTATAACCTTCCGCACCGCCGCCGTAGAAGGACTCAGGACGCTGCGGGTTAAGTTCTGCTTTGCGGTGCAGGCGTTCAACCAAATCAGGGTTTGCGATGTAATCACGGCCAAAGGCTACCGCGTCGATTAACCCTTTGGTGATGAGGTCTTCGGCTTTTTCAGGCGAATAGGCGCCAGCGCCGATGATTACGCCGCTGAAGCGCTCGCGCACTTTCTGGCGGAATGCTTCGCTATAAGGTTTGCCGCCGGCCCAGTCAGGCTCGGACATGTGCAGGTAAGCGATGCCGCGCTTGCTCAACTCTTCAATCAGATAAAGCGCATCGGCTTCTTCGTCCGGGCCGTTATCCACGTTCTGGAAAGAGCCTACCGGCGAGACGCGGATACCAATACGATCGGCACTCCATTCTTTGCTCACGGCATCAACCACTTCCAGCACCAGACGAGCGCGGTTTTCACGGCTGCCGCCATACACATCGGTGCGATGGTTAGAAGAAGGCGAGAGGAACTGGTGCAGCAGGTAGCCGTGCGCGGAGTGCAGTTCAACAAGGTCGAAACCCGCGTCGCGAGCGTTGCCCACCGCCTGACGGAAATCGTTCACGATGCCCGGGATCTCTTCGAGCTCCAGCGCGCGAGGCATAGAAGTATCGACGCGGATCGCGTTGCCATTTTCGTCACGCAGCGAGGTACGCGTGCCCGCAGAAATCGCGGATGGCGCCACAGGCGCCTGGCCGTCCGGCTGAATGCTGGAGTGGGAAATGCGGCCGGTATGCCAAAGCTGTACGGCGATGCGGCCATTCTCAGCATGCACCCCCGCGGTGATTTTTTTCCATGCTTCAACCTGTTCGGCACTGTGCAGGCCAGGCGCGCCTTCGTAGCCTTTCGCCTGAGCGGAGATCTGGGTCGCTTCGCTGATGATAAGCCCGGAGCTTGCGCGCTGGCGGTAGTACTCGGCCATCAGCGCGGTTGGGATATCGCCGGGCACGATGCTGCGCAGGCGCGTCAGCGGAGCCATGAATACACGGTTTGGCGTGGTAATCGCACCCACTTTCAGGGGAGTAAATAACTTATCTGCTGACATGACATATCCTTTGAGTAGACCGGTCGTCTAGTAATCAGTTAAATAAAAAGCCAGACTGCTGCTAAAGCCCGGCGGTGTTAATGCGGTTTCTCGCGCCACTCACAAAACAGGCGGCGCGATTAAACGTTTCACATAGACAAGCGCGCTTTCCAGCGGCGCTGCGCTACGGGAAATCTTTGCCTGCAGGCTGGCGCCCAGCCACAGGGCATAAATGGTTTGCGCAAGGCTCAGCGTGTCACCGTCAATGACCAGGCTTTTTTCCGCCCGGCCTTTTTCCAGCGCGTTGGCCAGCTGGCTGATTATCTGCGCCGCGCCTTTGTCCAGCGCGCCGCGCATATCTTCGGAGAGATCGCAGACCTCCGCCGAGAGTTTTACCGTCAGGCAGCTAATCAACTGGTGGTGCTGGCAAAACCAGGTAAGGGTTTCCTGATACCAGTTCAGCACCTTTTCACGATAGTTGCCGCTGCCCTGACAGAAATGCTGCTGCAGCCGCTGGTTAAAGCCTTCGTAATAGCGTTCCAGCATCACCACCCCAAAGGCCTCTTTCGAGGGGAAGTAGTGATAGAAAGAGCCTTTCGGCACTTCGGCGGTGCGCAACAGTTCGCTTAATCCCATGCCGGTAAAGCCGCGCTGCAGGCAAAGCTGCTCGCCGGTGGCAAGAAGATGTTCGCGAGTGTCGTGGGCAGGGTTTCTGTTCATGGCGAACACTGTAATAGACCAATCAGTCTAGCGCAAGCCGCGGGCGAAAGATTTGAACTATTTGCCCGTTAATCACGCTTTGCGGCAGCCGGCGAGAATATCCATATGGGGCTGATATACGGAACTTTTAATATCCATCATCCCAAGCAGGGTAGAAAAAATATTATCCTGGGATACGTCGCTGCTGGCGGCTCTCTTCGTCAGGCAGTCCGGGTCTAGCGCATAATTTTGCTGATAATCCTTCGACAGCCAGAACAGCAAAGGGATATGCGTTTGCTGGGCCGGTGCCAGCATATAAGGCGTGCCGTGCAGATAGATGCCGCTTTCTCCAAGTGATTCACCGTGATCGGAAAGATAAACCAGGGCGGTGTTAAATTTGTCAGCATGCTTTTTAAGCATCGCGATGGTGCGGCTAACCACATCATCGGTATACAAAATAGTATTGTCGTAGGTATTTATCAGCGACTGGCGGTCACAATCCTGAATCTGATTGCTGTCGCAGGTGGGCGTGAACCGACGGAATGTGTCCGGGTAACGCTGATAATAGGCGGGGCCGTGGCTGCCCATCAGATGCAGTACAACCACCGAATCCTGCTGCATTCCATCCAGCACGTTATCCAGGCGGTACAGCACCGCATCGTCAACGCAGGATTTATTTTTGCACAGGCCGCTTAGCCCCCACTGGGTCATATCGGTGTGCGGAATGCGGCTGCATGCGCCTTTACAGCCGCCGTCGTTGTCGCGCCACAGAAGGTTTATTCCGGCATGCGCCATCACATCCAGCAGGCCTTCCTGGTGGCGGGCAAGATCGGCGTCGTACCGTTTTCTGGGCATGCCTGAAAACATGCAGGGTACAGAAACGGCGGTTTCAGTGCCGCAGGAGGTAGCGTTTGGGAAATAAATCACGCCTTGCTTCTTCATTTCCGGATTTGTTTCGCGAGCGTAACCGCCCAGGGAATAATTTTCCGCGCGGGAGGCTTCTCCAACGACCAGCACCACAAGCGTTTTCTTGTTCTGCTGGCTGATAACCGGGCCTTTTGTGGCATCTTCGCCGATGCGAATCAGCGATTGGCTGCCAGTAAACCAACGCGCTTTGCTGTAACCGCTAATGGCGCTGATGTAATTAGCCGGCGTCACCATTTTCACCACGTTTTTGTTGTTGCGAAACAGCGAGGCATAGTCCTTATAAAAGACAGCGGCAACCAGAATAATCACCAGCAGCCCGGCCAGAACGCCCACCAGACGGCTCAGAAACAGGTGCCACCAGCGCGCGGGCTTAATTTTTATCGTTGTGAGAATAAGGGCGGGAATTAAACCGGCAACGGAGAGCCACATCAACATTTGCGGTGTGATAAGCGCCCGGGCCTCCTGGGCGTTAGTTTCAAATACGTTGACCATCATGTTCTGGTCGATGACGGCGCCGTAGGTGTACATAAAATAGTTGCTTGCCGCGCAGCCCAGCACAAGCAGGGCCAGCATCGGTTTGCGCAGCCACGGAATATTGATTGCGCTAAAAATTGTCAGCCAGGCGCAGAAAAGCACAACGGGCACAGAGGCTGCAAATAGCCAGCTGTGCACGGAGTCGGGGGTAATAATTTGCCAGCTGCGGCGAATAAACAGCGCGTTAATAGCCGTAAAAAAGATTGCGCAGCAAAAATTAAAGCCTGCATCGTTACACTGTAACTTTTTAATGTGTGTCATAGCCGTCGTTCATCATTCTGAAGATGGCGCACAGCGTAATAAACGAAGATTAGGCGAACCTTAGTTTTGCCAGGCTCAGCAAATGTTTCTGCACGGCGCACGGCGCTGCAATTATCCTTCTTAGCCGCTTGCAACCCGGCGATTGTCGGGCTTCAATTGTAGGAAGGTTGATAACGGAGGAAATGAGTGCCAGAACAGCTTGAGTTTTTCCCCATCCAGAGTCCGTGCCGTGGCATCTGCCAGTCCGATGAGCGCGGTTTTTGCCGTGGCTGCATGCGCAGCCGGGACGAAAGATTTAACTGGCAGAAAATGAGCGATACGCAGAAGCAGGACGTATTACGCCTCTGCCGCCAGCGCTTTTTGCGCAAGTTACGAGCAAACAACCATGCCGAGCCCGAAGAACCGCAGCAACCCTCACTTTTTTAATCCCTTAACCTCGTTATACTCCGTCGCAGAATTTATCTATCAGTGAGGTCATGCTTTTATGGTACAGCGCATTACGATTTCCCCGCAGGGGCCGGAGTTTTCACGTCTGGTGATGGGGTACTGGCGTTTGATGGAGTGGAACATGTCGCCACGCCAGCTCGCGAGCTTTATTGAAGAACATGTTGACCTTGGGATCACTACGGCCGATCACGCCGATATTTATGGCGGCTACCTGTGTGAAGCGGCCTTTGGCGACGCGATGCGTCTGGTACCGCATTTACGCGAAAAAATGGAGATCGTGACGAAATGCGGTATTGCCACCACGGCTAACCCGGATCACGCTCTGGGCCACTACATTACCGACCGCAGCCACATCATCAGCAGCGCGGAATCCTCGCTGCAAAAACTGGCAACGGACTATCTGGATCTGCTGTTAATCCATCGCCCGGACCCGCTAATGGACGCTGACGAAGTGGCCGAAGCTTTCACCGTGCTGCACCAGAGCGGGAAAGTGCGCCACTTTGGCGTGTCCAACTTCACCCCCGCTCAGTTCGCGCTGCTGCAGTCACGCCTGCCGTTTACGCTGGCAACGAATCAGGTTGAGATTTCGTCGGTACACCAGCCTGCGATACTGGACGGCACTCTGGATCAGTGCCAGCAACTGCGCATTCGTCCTATGGCCTGGTCTTGCCTCGGCGGCGGCAGCCTGTTTAGCGACGACGCTTTCCAGCCGCTGCGCGACGAGCTGCACGCCGTGGCGGATGAAATCGGCGCGCAGACCATCGAACAGGTGGTGTATGCGTGGGTGATGCGTCTGCCGTCGCAGCCGCTGCCGATTATCGGCTCCGGCAAGATTGAACGCGTGCGTTCTGCTATTCACGCGCTTTCTCTGGATATGAACCGCCAGCAGTGGTTCCGCATTCGTAAAGCGGCGCTGGGCTACGACGTGCCTTAATCCTGAAAAACGCTCGCCTCCCGGTGAAAACGGCGCCTGTAGCCTATGCTTAACAGGCGAAAAGATAACCCGGGAGGTAACATGAAGCGTTTTAGTCTGGCTCTGTTAGCACTTCTAACCTGCGCCGCGGCGCAGGCGGCAAGCGAAAAAGTAGAAATGAACCTCGTCACGGCGCAGGGTATTGGCGACTCGGTTGGCGAGGTTACTATCAACGAAACGGACAAAGGCCTGGAATTTGTTCCCGATCTGCAAACCCTTCCGCCGGGCGAACACGGTTTTCACGTTCACGCCAACGGCACCTGTGAACCCGCATTAAAAGAAGGTAAACCTTCTGCCGCAGAAGCGGCCGGTGGGCACCTCGATCCGGAACATACCGGTAAACATCTGGGGCCAGAAGGCGTTGGGCATCTTGGGGATCTGCCCGTGCTGCAGGTGAATAACGATGGCAAAGCAACGCTGCCCGTTACCGCGCCGCGTCTGAAAAAACTTGATGACGTGAAGGGTAAGGCGCTTATGGTGCATGTCGGCGGCGATAATATGTCCGATCGGCCTAAACCTCTCGGTGGTGGAGGCGAGCGCTACGCCTGCGGCGTGATTAAATAAGTCAGCGGCCGCCTGTCAGCGAACCGGCAGGCGGTGCCTGTTCCAGTTGCGATAGCGAGCAGTAAAGTCGCCAGACGATCCCGGCCAGATCGCGTGCCGCCGGATTATGATGATGGGACAGGCTGTCGCATATTCTTTGTAATTCGCGCAGTGCCTCGCCAAGGGGACGCTGCTGCACTCCTCGTTCGCTCATCACATCCCGCAACGTATGTATGCAAATATCCCGCACGTTCGCGAGCGGGTCAGAACGCGATTGCCAACTGCGTAGCTGCCACACCACGTGGGAACAGTTAAGCAGCACCACGCCCCAGCGCAACAGCCAGCGCCTGGCCGTTTCATCCTTGCTGTTACTCAACTGGCTAATGTGGTGGTAAACCAGCGACTCAAACTGATGTTCGCTGCGCAGCGGTTTGCTGCTTAGCTGGTCGACAAACCCGCGGCGTAAAGAACGAATATGACGGCGGCTTTTGCGCGTGTCGGAGCTTGGGCGCAGAACGGAAAAGGCGACCCAGGACAATCCCACGCCGATGACTTTCGCCAGGTTATCGTTCAGAAATTCTGCGAAGTCATAGACGGGCGGGTTGGTCACGGCAATAAACGAGCCCATAAACACGATTAGCTGTCCCCACAGCCCGGCAAGCTTTGGCTGCTGCAGCTTCATAAGCTGCAGTGTGGCAAGTAGAGGAAATAAGAAGAGCAGGAACTGCCACAGATCCGTTATCTGCACCATCAGGCCAAATTTGACCAGCAAGCTGAACAACGACAGCCAAAGCAAAGTGCGCATCAGCAGAGTTAAAGAGCCAAGCGGCGAGGCCACCGAGGAGTAAAGCACGCAGCTTATGGCCGCCAGTGAAAGGGCGCCGCCTGCGGATTCCCATTGGCTGCTTACTCCCCAGGCGCCGGTTACCGTAATCACGCAGAATGTGCGCACCGCGCTCCAGGCTGCTTCGGCGTTATCCGTGTGGCGCGCGAGTGAAGGCGCTTCAGGCGGTGCGATAATGGAAACAGGCGTGGCGTTTTCCAGCTCCCGCAGCCAGCGGCTGCTGTCGAGATACAGCCAGCAGAAATAGCGCAGGCGGAGCCAGAAAGCCCGGTGGCGATAATCGTTCCGATCCTCAGGGGCAAGCTGCTGCAGAAGGCGTGCAACATTGTATTTGTGCGTGTCAGGGCGAGCCAGCGCTTTAAGCAGTGTTTCAAGCAGCGGCCAGAGCTGCTCCGGCGGATCGGGCCAGTTTAACAACATGCGGCGCAGGCCCGAAATAACGCTGGTCAGGCGCAACTGCCGGTGCAGAAGGTAGTTGAGTAAATTGTTCTGACGACGAAAGCGGTAGTGGCTCCAGAACGCCTGAATACGCAGCAGGTTCAGCGTCAGTATCTGGCTGATGACGCCCTCATGGGCGGTGCGTATCGCCTCCGTGGTTTCCGGCTTCCACAGCAGGCTGGCATGCTCCAGCAGGCGGGCATGCATGTTTTTAAGAGCCGTCAGCAGCGCGGTGCCATCGGAGGTGCTGGGCAGCACCATCATCATAAAACCGCCGCACAGTATCCCGACCACCACTTCGCAAACGCGCGCCTGGGCTATGTCCCACAGCTCGGTGGATTCGAGGGTATTAATCATCGGGAAGGCAATGATTGCGGCGGTGTAGCCCGCCAGCATAAAGGCGTAGGCGGCGTTATTCTGGAAGTGGCTTGAAACCCAGGTGCACAGCGCAAGCCAGGCCGCCATGGCAAAAATGAACAGCCAGGGATCGTTTAGGGTGTTACCGGCAATAATCAGCGCCGCCGTTGCGCCAATAAAGCTGCCAGCAATGCGTCCCAGGCTTTTGCTGACCACACCGCCGACGGTTGGGAAGCTGACCACGGCGGCGGAAGTCATCGCCCAGTAAGGTTCGTCCAGATTAAGGCCGTAGGCGATGGATAGTGCCAGACACATCGCAATAGCGTTACGCAGCGCATAGCGCCACTGCCCGCCGCTTGCCTTTCCCCAGGGCGTATTGCGCCATTCAAGCCAGCTAAGTTTCATTGCCGGCTCAGTGCGAAACGGTCACGGTGCAGGTGGTGCCGGAAACCAGCGTCACATCCTGTGGAATAGCGTCCAGCTTGATTCGTACCGGCACGCGCTGGGCCAGACGCACCCAGGGCACGTTAGGCTTGATATCCGGCACGAGGTCGCTTTCATTCTCAATGCTCTGATCGTATATAGCACGGCCGATGCTTTCCACTTTTCCGCTCAGCGGCCGGTGCCCGCTATAAAGAATAATATTTGCCGGGTTTCCAGGCTGGATATGCCGCAGCTTAGTCTCTTCGAAATATCCGACCACGTAGAACGAATGGCTGTCCACCAGAGCAAACACGGGCTGGCCTGTCGTGGCGTAGTCGCCGGTACGGGTTAAGAGATGGGTGACCCAGCCGTCTACCGGCGCGCTAACCGTGGTCTGGCTAAGTTGCCACTGCGCGTGCTCAAGCGTGGCCTGCGCGGCTTTTACCGTGGCCTCAGCAGCCTTAACGTTGATGTTTGCGGTGTCCATATCTTCTGCCGAGATGTAATTGCGCGGCAGGTTATTGCGCCGGCGGGCTTCATTGCTGTGTTTTGCCAGTTCTGACTGAGCCTGGGCAAGCTGCGCCCGAGCGTTCAGTTCGGCAATATGCCAGGGCGTAGGATCTATGGTGAACAACAGGGTGCCCGCTTTGACGAACTGGTTGTCGACCACGTTAAGTTTCGTAATGGTCCCGGAAACCTGCGGCGTGATGCTGACCTGCTCGGCGCGAACTTTGCCGTCTCGCGTCCACGGTGATTGCATGTAATAATTCCACAGCAGCCAGCCAGCAACCAGCGCGACGGCGAAAACCAGCAGGGTAGAAAAATACTTTAAGGTTTTAAAATTCATCTTGTTACCATGCAACCAGAATGACAAGAGCAGCGCTCACCGACAGGGCAAAAAGCGAGAGATCCATCAGCGTGGGGTGCCATATCTCCCCTGAATACATCCAGTCTCGTAAAAGCCGATGCAGGACGAGCCAGATAAAAAAGCCCAGCATCACCGCTTTAAACAGAGGGGGAAAGTAAATGGATGCGCCTACTATAAAATCCTGGAAGCCCTGGCCTGATGCGGTAAAAATGAAGCTCATGTCGGATAATCCTTTAAACTGCGGGGAGGGTTACCGTTTCCCCTGACTTCGGTATAGGAAGCGTAGCTGGAAACATAACGCCAGCAAAAGTAAGGGAATTGTTTTTTGCAATTAATGCCTGCATATCTAGTCTAAAATCAGTATAATAAGTTAGCAAGCTAATTATAAGGAGATGAAATTGGAAACGCCATTAGGATCAGATCTGGCCCGCCTGGTACGTATCTGGCGTGCTCTGATTGACCATCGCCTGAAACCTCTGGAATTGACGCAGACGCACTGGGTAACGCTGCATAACATTCATCAGTTGCCGCCCGAGCAGTCACAGATTCAGTTGGCCAAAGCGATTGGCATCGAGCAGCCTTCACTGGTCAGAACGCTCGATCAGCTTGAAGAGAAGGGGTTAATCTCACGCCAGACCTGCGCAAACGACCGCCGGGCAAAACGGATCAAGCTTACCGAACGCGCGACGCCGATCATTACCGAGATGGAAGATGTGATCGATAAAACGCGTGGGGAAATCTTATCCGGCATCAGCGCGGACGAGCTTAGCCTGTTGGTTAATCTTATCAGCCGCCTCGAGCAGAATATTATTGAGCTCCAGACGCGCGACTAAGCTAAATGAAAAAGGCCTGCTTATTAGCAGGCCTTTTTATAAAAGCGTTCTTAACGTGGTGATACGGTTAACTGGTTACCGCTGCCGGCAATCGCTACGCGCTGGCCCGCAGAGAATCGGCTGTTGCCCTGTTTCTGCACCACCATGATGCTGTTGCCGTCATCCTTACGGATTTCCAGCTCAACGCCCTGGCTTTTGTTTACCGCTCCCTGAACGCCCTGGCCCGCAACGCCGCCCGCAACGGCACCCGCCGCTGTCGCAAGCGATCGACCGGTGCCGCCGCCTACGGTATTCCCCAGGAAGCCACCCAGCACCGCGCCACCGATGGCGCCAATCACGTTGGAGTCATCACCCCCCTGAATCTGCACCGGACGAACGTTGACCACGGTGCCGTAGGTTACGCTCTGTACCTGTTTAGCATCAGAAGCTCTATAAACATCACCGGAAAGTGAACTGTCATTAACACAACCAGCTAACGATAAGCCAACCAACGAAACAAACAATACGCGTGAAATCATTTATGAATCTCCTGTTCATCTGGAAACGCCCAAGCGAGCATCCTTCATGGGTAAATTATATGGTATTTAGGTGCGAAGTTTCATTTTAGTTCAGCATGAAAACGCTAAAAAGGTAAACGCGTAGCTCTCAACCGCGAGTAAACGGCGCTCTTAACAGCTTTTATCGGAAAATAAATCTGGCCTGACGTCGCGGCAGTGATTAAATATTTTAATAAATCAATCGTATTGAGTGCTAGTTTATGGTGGAGTATTTCTTCTAATCGGCGCGCTTTACAGGAGTAACAGATGAAATCTGGTCGTTATATCGGCGTGATGTCGGGTACCAGTCTCGATGGCATAGATGTGGTGCTGGCGGCCATTGATGAACATCTGGTCGTTCAGCTTGCCAGCTACACTCATCCCATCCCCCTTGAGTTAAAAAACGCCGTTCTGGCCGTCTGCCAGGGGCAGCAGCTAACGCTTTCGCAGTTCGGTCAGCTTGATAATCGGCTGGGCAAACTCTTCGCCGAGGCCGTACAAATTCTTATGGAGCAACAGAGCCTCACGCGTGCGGATGTGGCCGCCATCGGCTGCCACGGGCAAACCGTCTGGCATGAACCGCAGGGCGAGGCGGCGCACAGCCTGCAAATCGGCGATAACAATCAGATTGTCGCGCTAACGGGCGTGACCGTGGTGGGGGATTTCCGCCGTCGGGATATGGCGCTTGGTGGACAGGGCGCGCCGCTGGTTCCCGCTTTTCACCATGCGCTGCTCGCGCATCCTGGCGAACGCCGCATGGTACTGAACATCGGCGGCATCGCCAATCTTTCACTGTTAATTCCCGGCCAGGCGGTTAAGGGCTACGATACCGGCCCTGGTAATATGCTGATTGATGCCTGGATTTGGCGGCAGAAAGGCAAGCCGTACGACAAAGACGCCCGCTGGGCCTGCAGCGGTAAAATTATCCTGCCGCTGCTTCAGCAGATGCTGAGCGATCCGTATTTTGCCGCCCCGGCGCCAAAAAGCACCGGGCGTGAGTATTTCAACCTTGGCTGGCTTGAGCGCCAGCTTGCCGCCTTCCCAGGGCTTGCCAGTGAAGATGTGCAGGCAACCCTTACGGAGCTCACCGCCGTTACGATTGCTGAACAGGTATTGCTAAGCGGCGGCTGTGAAAGGCTAATGGTGTGCGGTGGCGGAAGCCGTAACCCGCTTTTGATGGCGCGCCTGGCCGCTTCATTGCCGGGTACGGAAGTCGGCACCACCGACGAGGCGGGCATCAGCGGCGACGATATGGAGGCGCTGGCGTTTGCCTGGCTTGCCTATCGCACCCTGTCCGGTTTGCCGGGGAATTTACCTTCCGTAACGGGCGCGTCTGAGGCAAGCGTGCTGGGCGCGATTTTTCCCGCCAACCCCCTGCATAATCAGAGTTAACTGAAATTATCTTCATCGCATAGTCTCTAAACTGAAGGCGAAAAGGGAGGGCTCAGCCCTTCCAGGGATAAGAAGATCTTCAGGATACGCAGATGAAAAAATTACTTGTTGCCACTCTCCCTATGCTGCTTGCCGGCTGTAGCTACTACAACTCCTTCGTTGAACGCATGCAAACCGATACGCTGCAATACCAGTGCGACGAAAAACCGCTCACCATAAAGCTTAATAACAACAAACAGATGGTCAATTTTGTCTACGACAACGACTACCTCTCTCTGACGCAAGGGCTGTCGGCATCAGGCGCGCGTTATACCGATGGCGTTTACGTCTTCTGGTCTAAAGGCGACAGCGCTACCGTTTATCGTAAAGACAGCGTTGTGCTTAATAATTGCCAGCTACAAAATCCCCAGCGTTGAGATTTATTAAGGTGGAGCGCACAATAGTTCCACCCGATCCTAGCCTGACGTAACGCCATGTCTGATAACGACTCTTTGCAGCAGATTGCGCATCTGCGCCGCGAATACACCAAAGGTGGCCTGCGCCGCCACGATCTTACCGATAAACCTCTCGATCTTTTTGAACGCTGGCTTGGCCAGGCCTGTGAAGCAAAACTTGCCGATCCTACCGCGATGGTGGTTGCCACGGTGGATGAGCAGGGTCAGCCGTATCAGCGTATCGTGCTGCTAAAACATTTCGACGAACGCGGCATGGTCTTTTATACCAACCTCGGCTCGCGCAAAGCACAGCATCTGGAAAACAACCCGCGCATCAGCCTGCATTTCCCCTGGCATATGCTGGAGCGTCAGGTCATGGTGCAAGGCACCGCAGAGCGCCTTTCAACCATTGAAGTGATGAAATACTTCCACAGCCGCCCGCGCGACAGCCAGATTGGCGCCTGGGTATCTAAGCAATCCAGCCGTATTTCCGCGCGCGGAATATTAGAAAGCAAATTCCTCGAACTGAAGCAAAAATTCCAGCAGGGCGATATTCCGCTGCCGAGCTTCTGGGGCGGTTATCGGGTTTCCATTGCCCAGATGGAGTTCTGGCAGGGCGGTGAACATCGCCTGCACGATCGCTTTTTATACCAGCGTGAAGGCGATGCCTGGAAAATAGACCGCCTCGCCCCATAACGCCCAGGATTTATTGCGTTAAGCGCTGGCACTCCTTGGGCTGGCGCTTTATTCTATGTCCCCTCAAGAAATTAACTTCTTTCGCCACAGGGCGAAAAGCCGTGTACCGGCAAAGGTGCAGTCGTAAATACATGGAGAATTTGATGGCAAGCATCAATTTGATAAAACAATTGCAAGAGCGGGGCCTGGTGGCTCAGGTTACGGATGAGGAAGCGTTAGCGCAGCGCCTGGCGCAAGGGCCAATCGCGCTCTATTGCGGCTTCGATCCTACCGCTGACAGCTTGCATTTGGGCCATCTGGTTCCGCTGCTGTGTCTGAAACGTTTCCAGGAAGCCGGCCACAAGCCTGTGGCTCTGGTGGGAGGGGCAACGGGTCTTATCGGCGATCCAAGTTTTAAAGCCGTTGAGCGCAAACTCAACACCGAAGACACGGTGCACGAGTGGGTTGAAAAAATCCGTCGCCAGGTCGCGCCTTTCCTCGATTTTGACCGCGGTGAAAACTCGGCGATTGCCGCCAACAACTACGACTGGTTCGGCAGCATGAACGTGCTGACCTTCCTGCGTGATATCGGCAAACACTTCTCTGTTAACCAGATGATTAACAAAGAAGCGGTAAAACAGCGCCTGAACCGCGACGACGTGGGCATCTCCTTTACCGAGTTCTCTTATAACCTGCTGCAGGGCTACGACTTTGCGTGCCTGAACAAACTGCACGGCGTTGTGCTGCAAATCGGCGGCTCTGACCAGTGGGGTAACATCACTTCCGGTATTGATTTGACGCGCCGTCTGCACCAGCAGCAGGCGTTTGGCCTGACCGTTCCGCTTATCACTAAATCCGACGGCACCAAATTTGGTAAAACCGAAGGCGGCGCGGTGTGGCTTGATCCGAAGAAAACCAGCCCGTACAAGTTCTACCAGTTCTGGATCAATACCGCCGACGCGGACGTGTATCGCTTCCTGAAGTTCTTCACCTTTATGAGCCTTGAGGAGATCAACGCTCTGGAAGATGAAGACAAAAACAGCGGTTCCGCCCCTCGTGCCCAGTACGTGCTGGCCGAACAGGTGACGCGTCTGGTACACGGCGAAGAAGGCCTGGTTGCCGCTAAGCGCATTACCAGCAGTCTGTTTAACGGCAACCTGAGCGATCTGACAGAGGCTGATTTTGCGCAGCTGGCGCAGGACGGCGTGCCTATGGTTGAGCTGGAGCGCGGTGCAGACCTGCAGCAGGCGCTGGTCGATTCCGAACTGCAGCCGTCGCGCGGGCAGGCGCGTAAAACCATCGCGCAGAACGCTATCACCATCAACGGTGAAAAACAGGCGGACCCGGAATACACCTTTGCCGATGGCGATATCCTGTTTAATCGCTATACCTTGCTGCGCCGGGGTAAGAAAAATTACTGCCTCGTTTGCTGGAAGTAATTAAGAAAGACCAGGGCGTTGGATTGCAATCCGCGCCCTTTATTTTTTGCCATAAGCACAACTGCTGCCGATCCGGATTAGAAATGAAAAATATCCTCGCCATCCAGTCACATGTGGTCTTCGGTCACGCGGGCAACGGTGCCGCCGAATTCCCGATGCGCCGACTGGGCGCCAACGTCTGGCCGTTGAACACGGTTCAATTTTCCAATCATACCCAATACGGGAAATGGACCGGCAGCGTGATGCCTGCCAGCCATCTCAGTGATATCGTGCAGGGCATTGCGGATATCGGCCAGCTTCAGCGCTGCGATGCGGTACTGAGCGGCTATCTGGGTTCAGCCGAGCAGGGCGAGCATATTCTTTCTATTGTGCGTCAGGTGAAAGCGGCAAATCCGAATGCGAAATACTTCTGCGATCCCGTAATGGGGCACCCGGAAAAAGGCTGCATCGTGGCGCCGGGGGTGGCAGAGTTCCATACTCGCAGCGCTTTGCCCGCAAGCGACATTGTTGCGCCTAATCTGCTGGAGCTTGAGATTCTGAGCGGCCACGCCGTGAACTCGGTGGAAGAGGCGGTAAGTGCCGCACGCGAGCTTATTGCACAGGGACCGCAAATTGTGCTGGTTAAACACCTTGCGCGGGCGGGCTATCAGCAGGACCGTTTTGAAATGCTGCTGGTGACGGCGCAGGAGGCCTGGCATATTCATCGTCCGCTGGTGGACTTCGGCGAGCGTCAGCCGGTTGGCGTAGGCGACGTTACAAGCGGCCTGCTGCTGGTTAAGCTGTTGCAGGGGGCTACGCTGCGCGAAGCGCTGGAGCACGTCACCGCCGCGGTTTACGACGTGATGGTGGTAACAAAAAAAATGGCGGAGTACGAACTGCAACTTGTTGCCGCACAGGATGGCATTGCGAAACCGGAGCACTATTTCACCGCGGTTAAGCTGTAAAAACCACGCTTTTTCCTTCTTTGTCAACAAGTTGACGCCCTCGTAACGAGGGCGCTTTCGTTTAAACCCCTTCAGCCGCAAGCGCTGCCGCTACGGCAGGACGCGCCTTCATACGTTCCATAAACGCTTCGATATTACCGAGGCCGTTCATCTCAAGCTTCACGGCATACGCCCAGCGCAGAACGGTAAACAGGTAGGCATCCGCCACGCTAAAACGCAGCCCCATCAGCCACTGCTTGTCATTGAGCTCTTCGTTTACGTAGCGCAGTTTTTTCTCCAGCGCCTTGCGGGTCAGCGCCCTGAAATCATCCGGGGTAGCCGGATTAAACAGCGGGCTAAAGCCCTTATGCAGCTCGGTGGCGATGTAGTTCAGCCATTCCAGCGTATGGTAGCGCGTCATGCTGCCGGCGGGGGCAAGGAGCTGCCTGTCGGGGACTTTGTCCGCCAGAAATTGTACGATGGCGACGCCTTCGGTCAGCAGCGAACCGTCATCAAGCACCAGCGCCGGGACCTGGCCTTTGGCATTCACCTCAAGGTAATCATCTCCCGCTTCCGTTTTTTTGCTCGCTAAATCGACCTTGACCAGCGAAAAGTCAATGCCGGTTTCACGCAGAATAATATGTGGGGAGAGGGAACAGGCACCAGCTTTATAATACAGTTTCATTACTAAACTCCTGTGGGCGCAAAGGTACTTTATGTTAGTCCGCATACAGGCAAAAAAAAAGCCGTTGAGCATAAACCCAACGGCTGAAAATCAAATGTTTCCCGCTACATTATGCGGTGGCGGTTTTCGCGACGGTTTCGGTTTCGTCACTGAGCGTCATGCGGTTCAGTTTTGGCGCGATGGCAAACATCAGCACGGCGATAACTGCGGTAACAATACCAATCTGCATAAAGACATGGCCGTAGACCACCAGAGACTGCAGCGGATCGGACACGTTTTCCGGCACGGCCATCAGGTTCGCCACTTTACCGGCGATAATAGCTGCGCCCGCGGTAGTCAGGAACCAGCTACCCATGATAAAGCCCATCAGACGCTGTGGCACCAGTTGAGCAACCATTGCCAGGCCCAGGCCTGAAATCATCAGCTCGCCGATACTCTGCAGGGCATAGCTTAAAATCAGCCAGCTTACGGAGACGATACCGGCATCGGAGGCAAATTTTGCGCCCACAGGCAGCACGAGGAATGCAAGCGAGCACAGCGCCATACCGATGGCGAACTTGTGCGGCATCGGCAGGCGATCGCCCATTTTGTTATAGATGGCCGCCAGAATCGGGCTACCAATCATTATCCAGAATGGGTTCAGCGCCTGGAACTGCTCCGGCTGGAAGGTGATGCCCAGAATCGCATGCTCAACGTTACGGATAGCGAAGAAGTTCAGGGAAGTCGGCATCTGGCTGTAGAGCACGAAGAACACGATGGCCTGCACCATCAGAACGAAGGCCACGATCATTTTACGACGCGCCGCGCCTTTCATCGAAACGGCTTCTTTAGCGAAAATAATCACGATGCCCAGCGCAACCACGCCCAGCACCATGCGCGCGATACCCTGGTTATGCAGCAGCCAGGTGGCAATGGTTGCAAGTATAACGACGCCGGCGATAGTTGCTGCGAGCTTGCCGAAGTGAACCGGCTCAAAGTCAGGTTTAGAACCGTAGTCTTTGACCCATTTTTTGCAGAACATGAAGTTAACCAGCGTGATCAGCATACCCACAAAGCTCAGTGAGAACGCGACGCTCCAGCCGAACTTCGCGGCAAGCCACGGCGTTGCCAGCATAGAGAAGAAGGAACCGATGTTGATGGACATGTAGTACATGGTAAAGGCGCCATCAAGACGCGGATCGTCTTTCTCATAGCAGGTAGAAAGCAGGGCGGACGGGTTAGCCTTAAACAGGCCGTTACCAACGGCGATAGTCGCCATGCCCATATAAACGATGGCAGCATTGTGGCCGGAGAAAGCGACAAGCGCATAGCCAATGGCCAGAACGATAGTACCGAGCACGATGACGCGTTTGGTGCCGAGAACTTTGTCACCCAGCCAGCCGCCGATGGCGACCATCCCGTAAACGAGGGCGCTGAAGGATGAGAACAGCGTGATGGAATCCGCTTCGGACATGCCAAGCATTTTGACCAGATACACGGCCATAATGCCCTGTAGGCCGTAGAAGCCAAAACGTTCCCACAGTTCGATGGAAAAGATCAGATAGAACGATTTCGGTTGTTTGAAAGCGTTCAGGCTGACGCTTTCTGCTGGTTTATTGTTTGCAGTTGACACAAATACCTCTTTTTTTACATCCCAATTTAACAGGAGTCTTATAAGCGTGATGCCCGCTGGCATTCACTTTATTTTTGTTAAGGGCGGGGGAAACGGCGGGTAATGTTCACTATCTGCAGGCATCAGACAAGAGGTTTGCAATACTCTGTTACATATATCCTTAATGGAATAATCAGCTTTTCCGTCAATTGTTATTCAGCGTTAAATTTTGATAAACAAGATTTTACAGAGTAAATATTTCTCATAGCAGATAAATTTAAGCCATTTAGAGATATGTTCTACTGTTAAGGCGATATTGCAGTGATATGGACCAGTCATTGATAAACATCCAGTCTAATGTATTGGCTAAGATCCTGTATAAATAACGATCGCCATGAATTATCGACAATAAAATGACCAATAATTAACACCATGTTATCAAGGTGATCTGGATCACATATTTATAGAAAATTCTTATCGTAAAAAAATGATTAACCTGCTGAGTCGGTTAATTACCACAGCTTGTGACGGTAATTAGCGTGATTGATGGAATAATTCGTTGTAAACAGGAGGGTTAATGGCAGGCGGATAACCCAGAAGGCAAAAACCCGTCGGTTATTCGACGGGAGGCAGGAGATCAAAAGTCGGTTTTGTCTTTATATTCGCATAGATCTTCAATAATGCATGAGCCACAGCGCGGTTTACGGGCGACGCAGGTGTAACGGCCATGCAAAATCAGCCAGTGGTGACAGTCAACTTTAAATGCTGCCGGCACGACGCTAAGCAGTTTTTCTTCCACCTGTTCAACGTTTTTGCCCGGCGCAAAGTTTGTGCGGTTACAAACGCGGAAAATATGGGTATCCACGGCGATGGTCGGCCAGCCGAAAGCGGTATTTAGCACCACGTTGGCGGTTTTGCGACCTACGCCCGGCAGCGCTTCCAGCGCCGCACGGTCTTCCGGCACTTCACCGTGGTGAAGTTCCAGCAGCATGCGGCAGGTTTTAATCACGTTCTCCGCTTTGCTATTAAACAGGCCGATAGTTTTGATATAAGCCTTTACGCCTTCCACGCCCAGATCGAGCATCGCCTGCGGCGTATTTGCCACGGGATAAAGCTTCGCCGTCGCCTTATTGACGCTCACATCCGTTGCCTGTGCCGAAAGCAGCACGGCAATTAACAGCTCGAAAGGCGTGCTGAACTGTAGTTCAGTCGTGGGATGAGGGTTGTCATCACGCAGACGTGAGAGTATTTCCAGCCGCTTCGCTTTATTCATTGTGCTTCCTTATGCCTGCTCTGCGTTTCCTTTCACCGCCACGCTCCTGGCGGCGCGACGAGACTTCATCTTTTCATCGATGAGGTATTTTACCGCCAGCATTAAGCCGAGGCCAATAAAGGCGCCCGGCGGCAGCATAGCCAGCAGGAAGGGCGTATCCGTATGGAAGACTTCAATACGCAGCGCCTTAGCCCAGTTGCCGAGCAAACTGTCCGCGCCGTCAAACAGCGTGCCGTTGCCGATAATTTCACGTAAAGAGCCCAGCACGAACATGGCGCTGGTAGCGCCAAGGCCAATAGCCAGGCCGTCCAGAGCGGCCATAGGCACGCTATTTTTTGCCGCGAAGGCTTCCGCGCGTCCGATGACGATACAGTTGGTAACGATAAGCGGGATGAAAATACCCAGCGACTGATACAGGCCATAGGCATAGGCGTTGATCAGCATCTGTACGGTGCTCACCACGGATGCAATGATCATCACGTAAATCGGAATACGGATTTCGTCCGGCGCCCAACGGCGAATAGCCGAGACGGCGGCATTTGTCAGCGTCAACACGAGGGTCGTCGCAAGGCCAAGCCCCAGCGCGTTGGTGGCGGTGGAGGTGACGGCCAGCAGCGGACACATGCCCAGCAGCTGCACCAGCGCGGAGTTATTTTTCCATAACCCCTGTACGATAACGTCTTTTACATCACTCATGGTTGTGCTCCACAGGATGGTAATTGTGCCAGGCGAGGCGGTAGCGTTTCGGCAAAGAGTCCCGCACGCTTCACGGCGTTAACTACCGCACGCGGCGTAATAGTGGCGCCGGTAAACTGATCGAACTGCCCGCCGTCCTTTTTCACCGCCCAGGTAGCGTCGTCTTTGCCCTGGATGGTTTTACCGGAAAAATGGGTTATCCAGTCGCTCAGGCGGAGCTCAATCTTATCGCCAAGGCCCGGCGTCTCATGATGTTCAAGAACGCGGGTACCCAGCACTTTGCCGTTGAAATCAGCGCCAACCAGCAGTTGAATCGCGCCGGAATAGCCGTCGGGGGCGGTCACTTCCATCACCACGGCGACAGGTTCATCGCCTTTACGTGCCACGTATATACGGCGCTCGCCCGCGCCAGTCTGCCGATCGCTGACGAGCACGCAGCTCTGCTGGATATCGTTGTCGTACATATCGGCAGGTAAAACCTGGTCGAAGAGCAATTTTTGCTGCAGCGCAGCCTGGCGATCGATAGTTGGTTTCGTCAGCTCGTTGACCACCGCTGTCAGACCGGTTGCCAGCGCGGCAAAAATAGCCAGCGTAACGCCATGTTTTTGCATTGTTTTCAGCATGACGATTCCTTAACGGTGGCCGTAGGCGCGCGGGCGCGTGTAGTAATCAATCAGCGGCACGGTAATATTCGCCAGCAGCACCGCAAACGCCACCCCGTCGGGATAGCCGCCCCAGGTGCGAATCAGCCATACCAGCAGGCCTGCAAGCGCCCCAAACAGCAAACGTCCACGGTTGGTTGTCGAGGCGGTAACCGGGTCGGTAAGAATAAAGAACGCCCCAAACATCGTCGCGCCTGAGAAAAGATGAACGACAGGCGAAACGCATTGTTCCGGTGAAAAGAACCAGCCGAGCGTCGCACAGACGGCAAGGGTGAGCAGAAAGCTGACCGGAATATGCCAGCGGATTGTGCCGCGCCATAGCAGGAACACGCCGCCTGCCATAAACGCCACGTTAATCCACTGCCAGCCAAGCCCGGCCAGCACGCCGCCATAAATTGGGGTATTAAGCAAATCCGCAGCCGAATGGCCCGCACGAATGCCGGTTTTAAAGGTATCAAGCGGCGTTGCCTGGCTGATACCGTCCACCCCGATGCGCAGTTGCGTCATGGTATCGCCTGCCGCCGTGCTGCCGGTGAAGATAACATGCACCGCGTCAGTAAGGCCCGGAATGGTGGCGGCAATAGACTGTGGCGGCAGCCACGATGTCATTTGCACCGGAAAGGCAATCAGCAGGACGACGTAGCCAACCATTGCCGGATTAAAGGGGTTATTGCCCAGGCCGCCATAGAGCTGTTTTGCGATGATTACCGCAAAAACCGTCCCCAGAATTATCATCCACCATGGCGCAAGAGGGGGAATACTGATCCCCAGCAGCAGGCCGGTTAGTGCGGCGGAATTGTCGCCAAGCGTCAGACGCAGCGACTGTTTGCGCAGCTTTACCACCAGCGCTTCGGCAGCAACCGCGCTGAGAATGCCAAGGGCAATCTGAATCAGGCTGCCCCAGCCGAACCAGAAGCACAGCGCCGCAATGCCCGGCAGGGCGGCATAGGTCACCAGCAGCATAATCCTTGCGGTGCTGCGCTGGTTATGGGTATAGGGAGAGCTTGCGATTTTAAAAACCATTTAATCCTCTGGCGCCATCTGCTGAGCGGCTTTACGTGCCTGTACGCGGGCGATGGCCGCAGCGACAGCCGCTTTTCTTGGGTCTTGTTCTTCTGTTGTAGCTGTTTCGTCGACCTGCTGCTGTTGCGCCGCTTTACGCGCTTTGGCGCGGGCAATGGCGGCTTCTACGGCAGCCTTACGCGGATCGACCGGTTCGGCAGGTACGGCTTCTGCAACGGGCTCGCCGTCTGCCTGCGCCGCTTTACGTGCTTTGGCGCGGGCGATAGCGGCCTCGACGGCGACTTTACGCGGATCGGCTGCGACAGGCTCAGTGGTTTCTGTCTGCTGCGCTTTTTCCGCTTGTTTCGCGCGCGCCTGGGCTTTGCGGGCCTCGCGTGCGGCAATCATCTCGCTGTTATCCGGCTTGCTTCCGGCTTGCACAATAATCGGTTCGTTGCTGATGGCTTTCTTGCTTTTCACGCGGGCAAGGGCGGCCTGAATTGCATCGTTATCTTTGTCCGTAGGCTGAACCGCCGCCTGCTTATGGCGCGCAAGGCGCGCTGCTTTTTCACGTTCAAGCCGGGCCTGGCGCGCTTCAAAGCGTATTTTGGCTTCTGCCGTGCGTTTAGCTTCCAGCGCAATCTCGCGGATCTCAGCTTTTTCCTGGCGGAAATACTGCACCAGCGGAATATTGCTTGGGCAAACGTAGGCGCAGGCGCCGCACTCTATACAGTCTTTAAGATTGTGCGCGGTGGCTTTTTCGTGCTGCTGGCCTTTGCTGAACCAGTAAAGCTGCTGCGGAAGCAGGTCCGCCGGGCAGGAGTCCGCACAGGCGCTGCAGCGAATGCAGCCTTGTTCTTCCTGCGCTTCGCCCATTTCGCTTGCCGAAGGGGCCAGCAGGCAGTTGGTGATTTTCACCACCGGCACCTCAAGCCAGGGCAGGCTAAAGCCCATCAGCGGGCCGCCCATAATGACCTGCTGATCCTGGGCCGGGCGGAAGCCGGCGAAATCTAACAGATGACGAACCGGCGTACCCAGACGCGCCCAGACGTTACCAGGCTGGGCTACGGCTTCACCTGTCAGGGTCACCACGCGCTCGGTCAGCGGCTCGCCGTCAATAACCGCGCGCTTAACCGCATAAGCTGTACCGACGTTCTGCATCAGTACGCCAATATCTGAAGAGCGCCCGCCGTGCGGGACCTGTTTGCCGGTGAGAATCTGCGTAAGCTGCTTTGCGCCGCCAGACGGATATTTGGTTGGGACCACGCGTAGCTGAATGTCGTGGCTATCGGCCAGCACCGCGCGCAGCATGGAAATCGCCTGCGGCTTGTTATCTTCAATACCGATTAACACGCGCTGCGGCTGCAGAATATGGGCAAGAATGCGGATACCTTCCACAACCTGTGCGGCGCAGTCCTGCATTAGCCGGTCATCCGCTGTGATATACGGCTCGCATTCGGCAGCGTTAATAATCAGCGTATCGATTTTATCTCCGCCGCCCAGCAGTTTATTACCGGTTGGGAAGCCCGCACCGCCAAGCCCGGCAACGCCGTACTGGTGGATACGTTCGATTAACTCCTCGCGGCTGCGGCGGCGATAATCAGCCCAGCCGTCCCGGTCAATCCAGGCGTCTTCGCCGTCGGCGTCAATAATGACGCTGAGCTCTGCCAGCGCAGAAGGGTGCGCCGTCGAGTGGGGAGCTATTGCCGTCACTGTGCCGGACGTCGGAGCGTGAACCGGCAGCATTCTGCCACGGCCTTTGGTCAGCGGCTGGCCGCGTAATACAGCGTCGCCCGCTTTCACGCACAGCTCGCCTTCAGCGCCGATATGCTGCTTAAGCGGAAGTACAAGCTGTTTAGGTAAGGGAACCTGGCGCAGCGGCGTGCCGTTGGACTGGCTCTTCATCTCCGGTGGATGAATGCCCCCGTCGAAGTCCCAGATTCTGTCTTTATTAAAGCGTTTGAAGAAATTAAGCATGTTGCTCCACCGGAATATTACGTACCGGAATGGTCTGGAGGTCCCATTTCCAACTCTCAGTGGTGGCGGCGACCGGAACAAGATCGATGCAGCTTGTCGGACAGGGGTCCACACACAGGTTGCAGCCGGTGCAAAGGTCGCTCACCACGGTATGCATGGCTCGCGTCGCACCCACGATGGCATCGACAGGGCAGGCCTGGATGCATTTGGTGCAGCCGATGCAGTTGGCTTCGTCAATCACCGCCAGCATGCGCACGGGAGCAAGCGCCGCTTCATCGCCTTCGATAGGCTGCGGATCGACGTTCAGCAAGGTAGCGATTTTTTGCATCACCGCTTCGCCACCCGGGGCGCAGAGATTAATTTTTGCGCCGTTATTTCCCACCGCCTCGGCATACGGACGACAGCCGGGGTAACCACATTGCCCGCACTGGCTCTGCGGCAACAGTTCTTCGATTTTCTCGACGATAGGGTCTTCTTCAACGGCGAAACGGCGCGAGGCATACCCGAGGATCAGACCAAAAGCCAGTCCCATCAGGGTAATCGCAATAATAGCAATCCACAGGGCGCTCATCAGAACTTCACCAGCCCGCTAAAGCCCATAAAGGCCAGAGACATTAACCCGGCGGTAATCAGGGCAATCGCGTTGCCTTTGAACGGGGCCGGCACGTCAGCAACGGCGAGACGTTCACGAATTGCCGCAAACAGCACCATCACCAGTGAAAAACCGATCGCCGCAGAGAAGCCATACAGCGCGGACTGCAGAAAATTATGGCCGAGATTGATGTTTAATAACGCCACGCCCAGCACCGCGCAGTTGGTGGTGATAAGCGGTAAAAATATCCCTAATAAGCGATAAAGCGCAGGGCTGGTTTTTCTGACCACCATTTCGGTGAACTGTACCACAACGGCAATAACCAGAATAAAAGCAAGGGTGCGCAAATAGACCAAATCAAGAGGGATCAGGATCAGGTCATTAATAACCCAGGCGCAAATGGAGGCCAGCGTTAATACGAAAGTGGTCGCCAGCCCCATGCCGATAGCCGTCTCCAGTTTTTTGGAAACGCCCATAAACGGGCACAGCCCCAGAAACTTTACCAGCACGAAGTTATTGACCAGCACCGTACCAACAAAGAGCAGCAAATAATCTGTCATTTTCTAACCTGAAACGAAAAAAGCCGTCCATTATCGGCGAAAAAATAAGCGACGACAACAGGATATTTAAGGGTGATTACGGATTAATAAAAGTTTGCTTCACGCGCTGCGAGCGTCGGAGATAAGGCACCAGCAAAGAAGCTGCGAGCAGCGGGAACAATAGCTGGCGCAGGGCAAGCTCGTCGCTAACCGGTGAGAAAGCAAAAGCCTTAAGCGCCAGCAGCACTGAAATCAGCAGCCAGAGAATATAATGGCGCACCGTTTTTTTGCGGCGTTTGAAAAACGCCACGGTCAGCCAGACGGTATAGCCCCACATGGCAATGGCGCAGGCTACGGAGAAGTACCAGAACAGCACCATACCGTGCCCCTGTGCATTCATTAAGCGATGGCTTTCAGGAGAGATGAGCATCATTAAATAGATGACCAACGCAATGGAGCTGCTGAGCAACGTCAGCAGAAGCCAGGCGAGAGGGGCGATAAGCCAGCCTGCAATACGCGGTGCCTGCGTGGTAGTCATAAAGCCTCCCGAATGCAAAATAATGAAAGCGTTTCTTATGTGTGACATAAGGCGGGAGGATTATAAGACTTTTTACGCGTAATGCTACCTGCAAGGGGTTACACAACGTAACCTCAGACGGATTTCAGCGCGGCCGACCACCGGCTGTGTGGGACATATTTATAGATGGGCTCACCGGTAAGGCTAATTGGGCCAACTTACCTTTTCCCGGGCGATATATTTAGGATTTTTCCCCAGGTGCAGCGGAAAATAAACCAGGCGGCGTTAAACCACCTGGTTTATGCGGTTATTTACCTATCTCTTTTCACCGCGAGTGGCGATCAGCTCCTGATACCAGAAGAAGCTCTTTTTACGCTGCCGCGCAAGGCCGTTTTGATGGTCAACGTAAACAAAGCCGTACTGCTTCTGGAAGCCGTTGAGCCAGCTCAGCAAATCGATAAACGACCAGGGATAATATCCGCGTACGTCGGCGCCTTGCTGCATGGCGGCTTCAATGGCGTCGATATGTATTTTTAAATAATTGATGCGCGGATCGTCCACCACTTCGCCATCGATAATAGGATCTTTGGCGCCGAGTCCATTTTCGGTGATATACACTGGAATATCGCCATAGCGCGCTTTGATCTGCAAGATGCCTTCGGTTAACCCCTGCGGGTAAATTTCCCAGTCCCAGTCGGTATAGATGCCGGTGGGATTACGGACAAATTTAAATAAATCCTTAAATCCAAACTCGTGGCCGCTATTACGCTCGCCGCTGTGATTGGCCTGCAGATGCGTTTGCTGATTATTTGCGGCAACGGTTTCGCGTTTGTAATAGTTAAGGCCGATAAAGTCGCAGATATTTTCTTTAAGTAATTCTTTATCGCCTTCGGCAAACTGCGGCACGTTCCACAGCGCCTGGGTTTTGGCTAACAGGTCAGCCGGGTATTCGCCTTTTAATACCGGATCGTAAAGCCAGTGGGTCCAGATGCCATCGGCCAGCGCCGCGGCTTTTGCGTCTTCCGGCGAATCCGTTAACGGCGTATGGGTCTGTAAGACGTTCACAAAACCGATTGTTCCGGCAATCTGGCCTGCGCGAAACGCTTTAACCGCCGCGGCATGAGCCACAAATACGTGGTGGCAGGCCTGAATAGCGCGGGCGGGATCGCGCACCGAAGGTGGATGGCTGCCGGTAATATAGCCATGACCAATAAACACCACGGTTTCGTTAAAGGTTGACCATAGCTTCACGCGGTCGCCGAAGCGGGCATAGCACAGGCGGGCGTAGTCAGCGAAAGCCTCAGCGGTGGCTCTGTTTTCCCAGCCGCCTTCATCTTCTAAGGCCTGCGGCAAATCCCAGTGATAAAGCGTGATCATGGGTTCAATATTATTGTCGATCAGGCAATCTATTAAATCGCTGTAGAACTTCACCCCGGCTTCGTTAACCGCACCACGTCCCTGTGGCAGCAGGCGTGGCCAGGAAATAGAAAATCGGTAGCTGCGTAATCCCTGTTCTGCCATTAAAGCTACGTCTTCACGAAAGCGGTGATAGTGATCGACGGCAACATCGCCGTTGGTGCCCTGCCAGGTAGTGCCGGGCTGATGGGCAAAGACATCCCAGATTGACGGTCCTTTGCCATCGGCATCGTGACCGCCTTCAACCTGATACGCCGCGGTTGCGGCACCCCAAAGAAAGTGTTGCGGAAAAGCAGACATGACGACGCTCCTTGAGTTGACTGACTCGGGCAGTGTAGGCAACGCCCGCTACGGGCTGCAACCGGTTTCCGAAACCGGTTTCATATTTGCGAAGCGAATCACTTTTAGCCCTGAGGCCTGGTTTGCCTGGCAAGTGTGCAACCGGCACGTAACAATTAAACTAGCTGTTGTTACACTGTAGGGGATGGTGTCAAATGGGAGCGCCCATAAAAGTGAGGAAGATAAATGAGTGATAATATTCGTGTCGGACTAATCGGTTACGGTTATGCCAGTAAGACTTTCCATGCGCCGCTTATCGTTGGCACGCCGGGGATGGAGCTTGCGGCGGTGTCCAGCAGCGATGAGACAAAAGTCCATGCGGACTGGCCAGCGATGCCGGTCGTTTCCGACCCGCATCATCTGTTCAACGATCCTGATATCGATCTCATTGTGGTTCCTACCCCTAACGATACCCATTTCCCGCTGGCGAAAGCTGCGCTTGAGGCGGGCAAACATGTGGTGGTCGATAAACCGTTCACCGTGACGTTGTCACAGGCCCGTGAGCTGGATGCGCTGGCGAAAAGCCGTGGCCTGCTGCTGTCGGTCTTCCATAACCGCCGCTGGGACAGCGATTTCCTGACGCTGAAAACCCTGCTTGCCGACGGCACGCTGGGTGAAGTGGCCTATTTCGAATCGCATTTCGATCGCTTCCGTCCGCAGGTGCGCAACCGCTGGCGCGAGCAGGCGGGCGTTGGCAGCGGCATCTGGTACGATCTTGGCCCGCATCTTATCGATCAGGCCATCAATCTTTTCGGCCTGCCGGTAAGTTTAACCGTCGATCTGGCCCAGCTTCGGCCGGGCGCCCAGGCTACGGATTATTTCCACGCCGTACTGGCTTATCCGCAGCGCCGCGTGGTGCTGCACGGTTCGCTGCTGGCCGCTGCTGAATCTGCACGTTATATCGTTCACGGTACTCGTGGCAGCTACATTA
This sequence comes from Buttiauxella sp., assembly GCA_032000125.1. Taxonomy (GTDB): domain Bacteria; phylum Pseudomonadota; class Gammaproteobacteria; order Enterobacterales; family Enterobacteriaceae; genus Dryocola. Next base: position 123,306 of record DAMALH010000005.1, read on the forward strand.
AATATGGACTTGACCCGCAGGAAGACCGCCTGAAGTCAGGGGAGCGTCTGCCACAGGAAGACTGGGGCTACGATATGCGTGACGGCGTGCTGACGCTGGCGCAGGGAGAGGTAATGGCGGAGCAAACGCTGCTGACCGTTCCGGGCAATTATCCGGCTTACTACGCCGCGATTCGTGATGCGTTGACGGGCCACGGTGAAAACCCGGTGCCGGCCGCGCAGGCGATTCAGGTAATGGAGCTGATTGAGCTGGGCATTGAGTCTGCGAAAAAGCGCGCGACGCTGAATCTGGCCTGAATGAGCGGACCCCCGTCCCGCAAAGGCGGGGGGCCTGCTTTATGCTTCCAGCTACAGGTCAGACTAAAACGCCGGTCCCGCTTATTGCTGTCGCTCGGTCTGTCGGCCAAAGGCCGGGCGGTTTCAACCGTCACCCTATAAAGCTTATCGTCACCCGGCATCGATTCCCTGAATTAGCGTCAGGCGCGAAGCTAAGCTTGCGGTATTACATTCACCATAACCTCTGACGGATATTTCTCGCCGGATAACGCGCGTGCTGGCACACCGGAGGCTGAGCAAGCGTATTGCCAACGCCCTGCGCCGTAAAAGGTAATTATTGCACTTATCCACATACTCCAGCCCGGCATTAACGCTGAGCTATTTTTACGCCCCACAATCAGCGGATAACCCAGCGCCATCGCCGTCGCTACAGGCACAAAGAGAAATAGCAGGCAGCATCGTCACCGCTTTAGCGCTAAGATGATTTGCTTTATTTGAGCCTATAAACATACTCACTCAATAACACGCCGCACGGCGCAGTAATTAATGTAAGTTAACTTTTCACTCTTCCGGATATGAACGGTTCTTTATATTGTTGCGTAACAGAAAATATTTTTTGTTTATAATTAGCCCACTTTAAGATACTAATATTCCTATTATTAATTTGATTTTGCAATTTAAAAATAGCAGGTTGTCAAACGCTTTTATAGGTTTGGTTGTGATGGCGTTTAACTTTGTAAATAATGCTTCCTGAGTAGTCTTAATTGAGGGTATTCTTAAGGCGAGGCGTGCAATGTTAATAACGCCTTCAGCACCCTTAATTTAAAGGGGCTTAGAAAGCAAGCATCATTATAACTTTACGTCATAGATATATGCCCTCAGGCGGCTAGATCTGGCTCGCAAGTTATAAAAAATTAATGCAAAGTAGAGAAATAAGATCGTTAAAGCAAGGATATGGAATGGGCTGGTTGCAGCGTTTGAAAATCGATACTTTTTTACTGGTGATGATCGCCGTGGTGGTGGTGGCTTCGCTGTTTCCCTGTGAGGGAATAGTCAAAACGGGCTTTGAATATCTGACTACGGCCGCCATTGCGCTGCTGTTTTTTATGCACGGCGCAAAGCTTTCTCGTGAAGCGATCGTGGCCGGCATGGGGCACTGGAAGCTGCATCTGGTAGTGTTTCTCAGCACTTTTGTATTGTTCCCTCTGCTTGGCCTGGCAATGGGCTTCCTTTCGCCGGCTATTCTTAACCAGCCGCTGTACATGGGCTTCCTTTATCTTTGCGCGCTGCCGGCTACGGTGCAGTCGGCGATTGCCTTTACTTCTGTTGCCGGCGGTAACGTGGCGGCGGCGGTTTGCAGCGCCTCGGCATCCAGTATTCTGGGCATTTTTCTGTCGCCGGTGCTGGTTGGCGCCCTGATGAATACTCAGGAAGGGTCGACGGATACGCTGCATGCGATTGGCAAAATCATCATGCAACTGATGGTGCCTTTTGTCATCGGCCACCTGGCGCGCCCGCTGATAGGCCGCTGGGTGGATAAGCATAAAAAGCTCATCAACCTCACGGATCGCTCATCGATTCTGCTGGTGGTATATGTTGCGTTCAGCGAAGCGGTGGTCGGGGGGATATGGCATCAGGTGAACGGCGTTGCTCTGTTAGCGGTGCTGGCGTGTTCAATTGTGCTGCTGGTGATGGTGCTGGTGGTAAATACCTGGGCGGCAAGGCTGCTGGGCTTTAATACCGCCGATGAAATTACCATCGTTTTCTGCGGTTCGAAGAAAAGCCTTGCGAACGGCGTGCCGATGGCAAACGTTCTGTTCCCTGCAAGTGCGGTGGGGATGATGGTGCTGCCGCTGATGATATTCCACCAGATCCAGCTAATGGTCTGTGCGGTGCTGGCGCAGCGTTACGCGCGCAAAACGGCAAAAGAAAAAGGGCGGCTGGAGTCAGCTTCCTGAGCAGCCGCCGCAGATGAGGTTAAGCAGCGCGTACTTTAGCGAGTAACGCCTGCTTTTCTGCCTCGCTCAGAAAAGCAATTTTTAAACCATTCTCCTGTGCGGTACGAATCTGTCCCGCACTCAGGCCGGCAAGCGGCGCCGCAACGGTATATTCATACACGATGTCGATACCCTGAACCGCCGGGTCGTCGGTATTGATCGTTGCCAGCACGCCGCGATCGAGGAATTTGATCAGCGGGTGCTTATCCAGAGACGGCACGGTGCTGGTCTGAATATTCGAGGTCAGGCAGGATTCGATGCCAATGCCTTGCTCGGCCAGGAAGTCCATCAGCGCGGGATCTTCAATCGCCTTGACGCCGTGACCAATGCGCTCGGCGCCCAGCTCGCGAATAGCCTGCCAGATACTTTCCGGCCCGGCGGCTTCGCCTGCGTGAACGGTTATGTGCCAGCCTGCGTCGCGTGCGCGGTTAAAATGGCTCAGGAACAGGCTGCCGGGGAAACCGAGCTCATCGCCCGCCAGATCCACCGCGGTGATATGGTCGCGGTGAGCGAGCAGCGCTTCCAGTTCGGCCTGACAGGCGGCCTCGCCAAAGGTACGGCTCATAATGCCAATCAAACGGGCTTCAACGCCAAAATCACGGCAGCCCGCGCGCACGCCTTCAATAACGGCTTCAACGACGCCGGCCACCGGCAGGCTGTGGGTCATCGCCATATACCCCGGCGAGAAACGCAGTTCGACATAATGCAGGCCGTTACGGGCGGCGTCTTCAATATTTTCCCAGGCTACGCGACGGCAGGCGTCAAGGGTGGCAAGCACCTTTACGCCCCAGTCCAGCTTCGACAGGAAGCTCACCAAATCAGGTGCGGATTCAACAACCTGTACGTGCGGAATTAAGTCTTCAATGGAAGCTGCCGGAAGCGGCAAATTATACTGGCGGCCCAGATCGAGAATGGTTTGTGCACGAATGTTGCCATCAAGGTGGCGGTGCAAATCGGTTAACGGCAGGGTGGTATCAATCATGGTCGCACTCTTTTTTTGCTTAAAGTGCGTTACATTATAAAAACATTCGTCCGCAAATTGCTATTAGCCAGCGATAATAAGTTGCGCAAATAAAAGGGGAGTCGCCTCCCCGGAGACTGATGACAAACCTTCCGGCGTGACAGAACTAAAATATGCCGTCATTTAAAAGCAAGGAAAATCAATTCATTGATTTTCGGCCGATCGTCACAAAGAAGGAAAAATCACGCTTTTTCCTTCTTGGTCAGCAATCTGAGGGGAGTCGCCTCCCCAAAAGCTTAGCGAAGCGATTTAACGGCGGCTATCAAGCGTTTTACGCCTTCTTCAAGCTTCACACGCGGGCATCCGGCGTTAAGGCGAATAAATCCTTTCCCTTCTTCGCCATAGGTATATCCCGGCATAATGGCCACCTTTTGCTGCTCAATCAGCGCTTTTTGCAGCGCATGGTCGTCCAGACCCAGCGGGCGAAGATCGATCCACGCCAGATAGGTTGATTGCGGCGGCTGCCAGTTGAGTTGCGCAAACTCGCTGTTAAGCGCGTGGGAGACATACTCCAGGTTGCTTTGTAGATAAGCGCGCAGAGCGTCAAGCCACGGCTCGCCTTCGCGATAGGCGGTGATGTGCGCAACCAGGGCCAGCACCGCAGGCGAGGAAAGCCCGTCCTGGCCTTTCAGAACATTCAGGTAGGCTTCGCGATCCTGTTCATCGCTAATCAGTCCGTATGCGCCGGTCAGGGCTGGAATATTAAAGCTCTTCGAGGCGGAGGTAAGCAGCGCCCAGGAGCCTGTACCTACCTCGCTCCACGGCGTGTGCCGGTGGCCGTGCCAGACCATGTCCATGTGAATTTCATCGCTTATCACGCGCACGTTATGGCGTTTGCAAAGCGCCGCCATGGTTTCCAGCTCTTCGCGCGTCCAGACTTTGCCGGTGGGGTTTTGCGGGCTGCACAGTAGCATGATTTTACATTCTGCTTTTGCGAGCTGCGCCTCAAGCGCTGCCATATCACACTGCCAGCCGTTGGCCGACGGGTGCAGCGGCGCACTGAAAACCTGGCGCCGGTTGCCTTCGATCGCTTTATAAAACGCGTCATAAGCGGGGGTATGGATAAGCACCGCGTCACCGGGTGCAGACCACTGGCGTATCAACTGCGAAACCATATAAATAACGGACGGACCGTAGACCAGGCTTGCAGGATCGATAGCGCTGTTAAAGCGCTGCTGATACCAGTGCGCAACGGCGCCGATGAAATCGTCATTTTTCCAGCGGCTGTAGCCGAGCACGCCGTGCGCAAGGCGCTGCTGCAGCGCCGAAAGAATAACCGGGGCGGTGGGGAAATCCATATCGGAGATGGTGAAGGGGAGCAAGTCCGCCGCGCCAAATCGGTCTGCCACGTAATCCCACTGGGTGCACCACGTACCGTGGCGGTCAACGGGAACGGAGAAATCAAACATAACACCTCACAGAAAAACGGGCACCGAAGCGCCCGTTGTTTGCTTTACGCCTGCGCCGTACTCATCAGGCTTGCCATTTCATCTTTAACCGACTGCACCTGCGGCCCGATTACCACCTGCAGATTGTGCTGGTTAAGCTGCACAACGCCGATGGCGCGGAGGTTTTTCAGCGCGGCGCTGTCAACCAGCGACATATCTTTCACCGTCATACGCAGGCGGGTAATGCAGTTATCCAGCGTGACGACGTTTTCTGCCCCGCCGAGTGCGGCAAGCATTGCCGGAACATTGTAGCCGGATTTGCCCACCTGACCGGCAAGCGCTTTTTCCGCACTGCTGGTGGTGTCGATATCGCGGCCCGGCGTCTTGATGTTAAAGCGGGTGATGGCGAAGCGGAAGATGCCGTAATAAACCGCAAACCATACCCCAGCCACAACCGGCACCATGTACCACTTAGTAGACAGGCCGTGCAGGATGCCGAATACCACGAAGTCGATAACGTTACCGTCGGTGTTACCGATAGTCACGCCCAGCACCGCCATCATGGTAAAGCCCAGCCCGGTCAGCAGGGCGTGAATGAGATACAGCGCCGGAGCCACGAACAGGAACAGGAATTCCAGCGGTTCCGTGGTGCCGCCGACCACGCAGGCAATCACCCCGGAAATCAGCAGGCCCTTAATTTTGTGACGGTTTTCTGGGCGCGCGCAGTGATACATCGCCAGTGCCGCACCGGGCAGGCCGCCCAGGAACGCAGGCATTTTACCCTGCGACAGGAAGCGGGTCGCGCTTTCAGAGAAGCCGTGCACCGTTGGGCAACTTAGCTGAGCCTGGAAGATAGTTAGCGCGCCGCTAACGCTGTGGCCGCAAACGTCCATCGTGCCGCCAGCTTCGGTAAAGCGAATAAGCGCCACAAGAATATGCTGCAGGCCAAACGGCAACAGCAGACGTTCGCCGGTGCCGAAAATCATCGGACCAAAAATACCCGCGCCGTTAATCAGGTTACCAATGCCGGTGATACCCGCAGCGAATACCGGCCAGATCAGCGGAATAGCCAGGCCGACCAGACCCATTACCACGGTGGTGATAATCGGCACGAAGCGGGTGCCACCGAAGAAGGCCAGCGCGTCCGGCAGACGAATATTGTGGAAGCGTTTGTGCAGCATCGCCACAATCACACCGGCAATAACGGCACCAAGAATGCCGGTATCGATAGACTGAATGCCCAGCACGTTCTGAACGTTGTTCGCTTTTAAGACCGCGGCATCGGTAGTGGGCAGAATGCCTTTGGCCGTCAGCCAGAAGTTAACCCCCAGGTTCATCACCACGTAACCGACAAAACCGGCGAAGGCGGCAACGCCTTTGTTTTCACTCGCAAGCCCCAGCGGAATGGCGATACAGAACATCACCGGCAGGAAACTGAAGGCGAACGAGCCGACTTTGCTCATCCAGATAAAGATGGCCTGCAGCACCGGATTACCCAGCGCGGGCAGCAGGGTGATAACGTCATGGCTGCTTAACGAGCTGCCGATACCGAGCATGATGCCGCAGAATGACAGCAGCGCCACCGGAAGCATGAAGGTTTTGCCAAGGTTTTGAAAAAACTCCCAAAGCGTAACTTTTTGTGATGTATTAGCCGCCATAACGACTCCTGTACCCTGATTGATAAAAGACAGTGAAGTACGAAACAAGCCGGATGATAAAACGTTTTACCAAAGTATATTGCGCGATAGTTCACAGATTAAAAATCTGACAGGGCGCTTAATATAGGCATGCAGATAAAACGTTTTATCTTGCGTATTACATGATTCACGGAGGACCCGATCCGCCTATGACCACGATGGCAAAAAAAATCACTATCAACGACGTTGCCGATGCCGCAGGGGTATCGGTGACGACGGTTTCGCTCGTGCTAAGCGGCAAAGGAAGAATCTCCGCGGCCACCGGGACGCGTGTAAATGAGGCGATCGAAAAGCTTGGTTTTGTGCGCAACCGGCAGGCGGCGTCGCTGCGCGGCGGGCAAAGCGGCGTTATTGGTTTAATAGTGCGCGATCTGTGCAATCCCTTTTATGCAGAGCTCACCGCGGGGCTGACGGACGAGCTGGAAAAGCAGGGGAAGCTACTCTTTCTGACCCAAAGCGGCGCGAAAGGTCAGCATATGCAGCGCTGCTTCGAGACGCTTCTTGCCCAGGGCGTGGACGGCATTATTATCGCCGGTGCGGCGGGACAGGGCGCGGAGCTGAGAGAAGCCGCCGAACAAAAGAATCTGCCGCTGGTTTTCGCCTCCCGCGCCAGCTACCTCGATGAGGTGGACATTATCCGTCCGGATAATATGCAGGCTGCGCAGCTGGTGACGGAGCATTTAATTAAGCGGGGGCACCAGCGAATTGCCTGGATCGGCGGCCGTGGTTCGTCGCTCACGCGCGCTGAGCGTCTCGGCGGCTATTGCTCAACGCTGCTAAAGTTTGGGCTGCCGTTTCACAGCGAATGGATTATCGAATGCGAGTCCAGCCAGAAGCTGGCGGCGGATGCCATTACCACCTTGCTGCACCAGAACCCAACCATTACGGCCGTGCTCTGCCATAACAACACCATCGCCATGGGCGCGTGGTTCGGCCTGCTGCGCGCCGGACGGCAAAGCGGAGAAGGGAGCATTGAGAGCTATTTCGACCGCCACGTCGCCCTTGCCGCTTTCGCGGAGGTGATGGATGAGGAGCTGGACGATTTACCGCTGACCTGGGTTTCCACGCCGGCAAGAGAAATAGGCCGCAGCGCCGGGCAGCGCATCCTTGCGCGGGCAAAAAACGGCGATGATGAGATGCGTAACCAGATAATGCCCGCGCGGCTGGTGGCGTGGAAGAGCTGAGCGCGTTAAAAAGCCTCCCGAGGGAGGCTTCAGAATGCTGACAAAGTACTCAGGCGTAAAAGTTGCTCTGCCGTTGCTTTTAAAAACAAAGAATTATGTCTTCTGGTTTACCTCAAACGCCCGAAAACCACGCGTTTCGGGCGTTTGACACCAGTCTCAGGCCTCCCGAAGGAGGCTGGTTGACTTACTGCTGAGGTGCAACCGGGGCGGGCGCTTCAAGCTCTGGCGCCGGAGGCGGCACGTCAGTGCCCGGCATGCCAAACATGCCAATCAGATCGCTTAATGACATTTTCTGCCCGTTAAGCGTCGCCTGGCCGTTGGCGTATTGCAGGCTGGAAACGATGTTATTGTCTTCCATGGTGGTAACGCGGAACATCTGGCCCATCGCCGCCAGGCCTTTGATCTGCTGGGCGGCCAGTTTCGCGGCGTCTTCTTCTTTATAACCTTCAAGCTGGGCAACCTGCGTCATTAAGCGGGTAGCCATATCCATTGGGATCACGAGCTTACCGTCAAGAGATTTCAGCACGCGGTCCAGCTGCTGTTCTGGCGTGGTTGCTTCACCCGTTGCGGCAGCCGGATCTTTTAAGAACAGCGAAAGGTTAAAGGTGCTTTCGCCCTTGTCGTTTTTCCAGCTAAGCGGCGCGACGGTAACAACCGGGTTGCCTTTGAGCAGCAGCGGGAAGTTATCCGCAAAGACTTCGATCGCTTTCTGCTGATAAATTTCCGGGTTTTCCGCCACGGCCGGGTCGGCCAGCAGTTTCTGGGATTGATCGTTATAAATCCGGCTGAATTCATGCATCGCAGCGCCGTCGATATTACTGACCTTCAGCGTTAGCTTGCCGCTGCCCATATTTTGATTCTGCACTTTCAGCGCGTCGATGGCGTAATCAACTTGCCCGGAAAGGTGTTTTTTATCGTCCTGTACGTCTGATTTGGCGTTAAGCGTGACGCCTTCTAACACCGCCATTTCTTTACCTTCAACGGCAATAGCCAGCTTTTCGATTGAGGCTTTTTGCTCGCCTACGCGTTCATCGAACTCGCTGCGTTGGGTGTTGCCATCGGTTTTCACGTTGTTGAAGGTCATCTGTACGTGCTGGCCGTACTGGTTAACCGTGTTAACAAGCCCGCTTTTCGCTTCACCGGAAAGCGCGATTTTATTGCCTTCGCCGTCTACGTCAGCCGTAAGCTGGCCGCCGCTGAAGGCCACTTTTTCTTCACCGTTTGCATAGTTCAGCGCAAGTAAATCAATGTCGGAGGAGGTGGCGCCGCTGTAGCCTACGCGGGTTTGGGCATCGATAAAGGACTGGCCCTTAGTCATATCAAACAGCGGCTTAGTGGTTGGGTTATTGACCAGCACGGTACGAATAGAAGCCATGCTCGGGATCAAATTGAATTTTTTTAGCTGGGCAAACGGGAAAGGTCCATGATCGATGGTTTCTGCGAACACGACGCTTTGATCGGGTTTGAGAAGCGCGCTTTGTTTGCCCGCCGTCGGTTTAATGACTAGCTGCATGCTGCTGTGGAACAGGCCGCGGTGGTAGTCCTGGTAGCTCAGCGTCAGGCCTGCTTCGGGGGAAGCCCTGTTTAATTCGCTGTTCGCATTGCCGATCATTTCGGCCATGCGTCCTTCAAGCTGTTTACCGGTATACCAGGCCGCACCCGTCCACACCACGCCCAGCGCAACTATTACACCTACCGCAACCAGAGATTTTTTCATCTTGTCCTGTCCATTTTGAAGCGGCGCTCAGATATCCCCTCAGCGCCGAATGAAAAACGCCCGCAGGCGTTTTGAAAACTATCGCTTTAAGCTTAGCAATCCATACATAAAAGATCAGTAAGTTACTTTAATCAAAGCTTGTTATATACGCGGGCGATGCGGCCTACGCCGCTTGCAGCCACCGGCGATTCGTTTGCTGCGATAAATGCGGACTCGCCGGGCTTAAGAACCAGCTGCTGCTCGCCTTTGCTGAGCACCGCTTCGCCTTGCACGCAGAACACGATAGCTGCGCTTTCCTGCGCAAGTTCCGCAGGCGTTGCGCTGAGATCGTGTAAAGAGAACGCGAAATCGGCCACCGGAATGGGGAAGTCCAGCTCGCTTCCTTGCTGCGCAGGCCGGGTCAGCAGTTCGTCTGCGGGTTTTGGCTCGAACTTCACGTTGGCGACCAGTTCAGGAATATCGATATATTTTGGCGTCAGGCCCGCTCGCAGCACGTTATCTGAGTTGGCCATCACTTCCAGCGCCACGCCTTTAAGGTAGGCATGCGGGGTTTCTGCGAACAGGAACATTGCCTCGCCCGGCTCGAGCTTAACCACGTTGAGCAGCAAAGGAGAGAACAGGCCGCTGTCGTCCGGGTAAAATTCAGAAATCACGCGGATCGTTTCCCAGGGTTCGCCCTGCTGGCTGTTCAACGCGGCTTTCAGTACGGCTAACGCACGGGATTTTTCATCACCCTGCATGTTCAGCAGGCTGGCAAACAGTTGCGATAAGCGCTCGGCGCCAGGCTCCTGCAGGAAGTGGGCGATAGCGTTATGCGCGCCAGAAACCGGCTGCAGCAAAGAAACAATTTCAGAGAACTCGCGGAAGGCGTTCATGGCGAGGAACGGGGTAAGGGCGAAAACCAGCTCGGGCTTGTGGTTAGGATCTTTATAATTACGCTCGGCGGCATCAAGCGGGATACCGGCGGCATTCTCCTTCGCAAAGCCAATTTCAGAGGCTTTTTTATTTGGATGCACCTGAATGGAGAGCGGCTGGTCGGCGCAAAGCACTTTGAAGAGGAACGGCAGCTCGCCAAATCGCTGCGCAACGGCCTCACCCAGCAAAGCCGACCGATCGGCGTCAATCACTTCCCGCAGCGCACGCGGCTTGCCGTTTTCCAGCACTCTGGAACTGCTTTTAGGATGCGCGCCCATCCACAGTTCCGCCATCGGCAGGCTGTCCGGGTTCTGGATGCCGTAAAGTTCCGTTAAGGCCGTTTTACTTCCCCAGGCGTAGTTCTGCACCGAGTTGATTAATTTTTGCATTATCAAGCCCTGTTGTAATGTCGATAAGGTTGCGACTATTAAAGCAATTATCCGTCTGGAAGTAACCAGGGGAGCAAAAAGTCGTATTAGTCTCAGTTTTTGTTAAAAAATTGTGTAGCATGTTGTGATTAAAATTTTAACCAGGCACAGGAACAGGTGCCCGCAACCAAAATAATTAACGTATCTGATGTCGTAAGTGAGAGAACAATGTCGAGTAAAGCCTTTCATTATCAAGAGCCGTTCCCGTTAAAAAAAGATGAAACTGACTACTATCTGCTAAGTAAGGATTACGTTTCAGTCTCCGAATTCGAAGGGCAGGAAGTCCTCAAAGTTGACCCGAAAGCCCTGACCCTTGTCGCCCAACACGCCTTCCACGATGCCTCATTTATGCTGCGCCCGGCCCATCAGCAGCAGGTTGCCGATATCCTTAACGATCCTGAAGCAAGCGAGAACGACAGGTACGTTGCGCTGCAGTTTCTGCGCAACTCGGAGATCGCCGCTAAAGGCATTCTGCCGACCTGCCAGGATACGGGCACCGCGATTATCATGGGTAAAAAGGGCCAGCGCGTCTGGACGGGCGGCGGCGATGAAGCCGCGCTGTCGCAGGGCGTGTACAACACTTATATTGAAGATAACCTGCGCTATTCTCAGAACGCCGCGCTGGATATGTACAAAGAGGTGAATACCGGCACAAACCTGCCTGCGCAAATCGATCTCTACAGCGTGGACGGCGCCGAGTATAAATTCCTCTGTATCGCTAAAGGCGGAGGTTCAGCGAACAAAACCTACCTTTACCAGGAAACCAAGGCGCTGCTGAGTCCGGGCAAGCTGAAAGATTATCTGGTAGAGAAAATGCGCAGCCTCGGCACTGCGGCCTGCCCGCCGTATCATGTGGCTTTCGTCATCGGCGGAACCTCTGCGGAGTCCACCCTTAAGACGGTAAAACTCGCTTCCACGAAGTATTACGACGGTTTACCAACCGAAGGTAACGAACACGGCCAGGCGTTCCGCGATATTCAACTGGAAGAAGAATTGCTGAAAGAAGCGCAGAACCTCGGCCTTGGTGCGCAGTTCGGCGGCAAATATTTTGCTCATGATATCCGCGTTGTGCGTCTACCGCGTCACGGCGCATCCTGCCCGGTCGGCATGGGCGTTTCCTGCTCCGCGGACAGAAATATCAAAGCGAAGATCGACCGCAACGGCATCTGGCTTGAAAAACTCGAGCACAATCCGGGTAAATTTATTCCGCAGGAGCTGCGTCAGGCGGGCGAGGGCGAGGCAGTAAGAGTTGACCTTAATCGCCCGATGAGCGATATCCTCAAACAGCTTTCTCAGTACCCGGTTTCTACGCGACTTTCCCTGAGTGGGACTATTATTGTGGCACGCGATATCGCTCACGCTAAGCTCAAAGAGCGTATCGACAACGGTGAAGGCCTGCCGCAGTACGTGAAGGACCATCCGATTTACTATGCAGGCCCGGCCAAAACGCCGGACGGCTATGCTTCTGGTTCGCTTGGCCCAACCACGGCAGGCCGCATGGATTCATATGTCGATCTGCTCCAGGCCAACGGCGGCAGTATGGTGATGCTGGCGAAAGGCAACCGTAGCCAGCAGGTCACCGACGCCTGTCATAAACACGGCGGCTTTTATCTGGGCAGTATTGGGGGACCGGCGGCGGTGCTGGCGCAGAAGAGTATCAAGAGCCTGACCTGCGTTGAATACCCCGAGCTGGGAATGGAAGCTATCTGGAAAATCGAGGTAGAGGACTTCCCGGCCTTTATTCTGGTCGATGACAAGGGCAACGACTTCTTCCAGAAAATTCACGCCTCGCAGTGCACCCGATGCGTGAAATAGAAACCTGACCGCCCATACGGGCGGTTTTTTTTAAGCTCAAAAGGAGAGTGAAATGGCATCCAGTCGTATTGAAAAAGACTCCATGGGACCCATTGATGTGCCGGAAGATAAGCTTTGGGGCGCGCAAACTCAGCGCTCGCTTGAGCATTTCCGCATCTCCACGGAAAAAATGCCGGTGGCGCTGATTCAGGCGCTGGCGTTGACCAAACGTGCGGCGGCGAAAGTGAACATGGATCTCGGCCTGCTCCCTGCTGAGCGTGGTAAAGCGATACTGGCCGCCGCGGACGAAGTGCTGGACGGCAGGCATCCTGATGAGTTCCCGCTGGCCATCTGGCAGACGGGATCGGGCACCCAGAGCAATATGAACATGAACGAAGTGCTGGCGAACCGGGCGAGCGAGCTGCTCGGCGGCGTGCGCGGCATGGAGCGTGTGGTTCATCCCAACGATGACGTCAACAAGAGCCAGAGCTCTAACGACGTTTTCCCGACGGCGATGCATGTCGCGGCGGTTAAGGCGCTGCGTGAACAGCTTATTCCGCAGCTCAACGTGCTCAGGGATACGCTGCAGTCCAAAGCGGAAGCCTTCCGCGACATCGTCAAAATCGGCCGCACGCACCTTCAGGATGCGACGCCGTTGACGCTCGGCCAGGAAATTTCCGGCTGGGTGGCCATGCTTGAACACAACCTTAAACATATCGAACAAAGCGTGCCCCACGTAGCGGAGCTGGCGCTGGGCGGCACAGCCGTTGGAACGGGTCTAAATACGCACCCTGAATACGCGGTGCGAGTGGCGAAAGAGCTGGCGGAAATTACCGGACAACCTTTCGTTACCGCGCCAAATAAATTCGAAGCGCTGGCAACCTGCGATGCGCTGGCGCACGCGCACGGCGCGCTAAAGGGCCTGGCGGCATCGCTGATGAAAATCGCCAACGACGTGCGCTGGTTATCTTCCGGCCCGCGCTGCGGCATTGGTGAGATCGCCATTCCTGAAAACGAGCCGGGCAGCTCCATTATGCCGGGGAAAGTGAACCCGACGCAGTGCGAAGCCATGACGATGCTGTGCTGCCAGGTAATGGGGAACGATGTGGCGGTGAATATTGGCGCTTCCTCCGGCAACTTTGAGCTGAACGTTTACCGGCCGATGGTTATTCACAACGTCCTGCAATCGATTCGCCTGCTCGCGGACGGCATGGAAAGTTTTAACGAGCACTGCGCCATCGGCATCGAACCAAACCGCGACCGTATCAGCCAGCTGCTGAATGAATCGCTGATGCTGGTAACCGCGCTAAATACGCATATCGGCTACGACAAAGCGGCGGAAATCGCCAAAAAAGCGCACAAAGAGGGGCTGACGCTGAAAGCCTCGGCCTTAAAGCTTGGCTATCTCACCGAAGATGAGTTTGAAGCCTGGGTGCGGCCGGAGGAGATGGTCGGCAGCATGAAGTCTTAAGATTTGAGCGCCTCTGCGGAGGCGCTTTTTACGCCTCGCAATACAGGTGCAAACGCGGAATCAACAGCCGCAGCGCTTGCGCTTCCGGCCTGTAGCGGTGACGGATGTTTTCCGCATCGTAGTTCAGCAGTTCGCCGATCTCCGGTGGCGCTTCGCCTGAATCCTGCTGGCACAGAACAATCAGCGGTGAAGGGCAGGCGAGCTGCACCTGCTTTTGCTGCTCCTGATACCATACCCGCGCAACCGGCTGCACTTTTACAGGCCGCTTGATCTTCAGCTTTACGCTGTCGGACAGCGTAGCCACGCTGTTCAGTTCCCGCTCGATTTGCTCCGCCCACTGCTCGCGCGTCCAGGGCGGCACGGCGCGGTTTGCCTTCAGGCTTTTCTCAAGCATGACCATGACCTCATGGCGGGTCAGATTTTTGATTATCTGCTTGTTCGCCCAGCCAAAGCGCAGCGTGGAGGGATTATCAACAAGCGTAATTGCGCGATAGGCGTTAAGCGTAATCAGACCCGGGATATGGCGATGCACCCACTCAAAGCGCTGCACGCTCGGCAGGCCAGACTCAACGCTGATAATCTTTTCCAGCGCAAGTTTGCGTTGATTAATGCACGCGATAAGCGCTTGTATCTGCTGGTACGCTTCGGCGCTTACGGCGTAACAAACGGCGCCGGGCAGGCGCACCGCGGCCTTGCTGCTGAGTTTTTCTGACTGCTGCTGAATGAAGAGGTGGGTGAAGTGAGCAAGCGCCGTCTCGTGCGCCTCTTTACCGATACGCTGCGTCACCTCAATGTGCGTTAACGGTTCGTGCTCATGGCCTTTCTCTATCCCCGGCAGGGTAAACACGCGCCCAACCAGCAGGCGACAGGCATCCAGCCTTTCCCGAAGCTGGTGCAGCTCGCGCTCGAGTTCACGAAACGTGGTGGTCAGTCTTTCTATCAGGTCGTAATCCGCCATTCTGCACCCGCTTTAGTTACAACATACTTATATTTTATAACACAGCAAAATATACCTGACCAGCAGCGTCGCCATTGGTCGGACAGGATAAAAAGGCGTTATGCAACAGGCAAAGGTTGCGGTTCGAAAATATTAACCGGCCAGCTAAAGCGAAGGCTGGCCCCGCCGAGCGAGCCGCTGCCGGCGCTAACGGCGCCGCCCATGGCTACGGCAACAGAATGCACAATTGCGAGTCCTAAGCCGCAGCCGCCGGTGGCTCTGTCGCGGCTTGGATCAAGACGAACAAACGGCTGAAAAACGTGCTCGCGTTCCTGCTCAGGAATACCGGGTCCGTCGTCTTCGACCTGCAGCGCGGCGGTTTGTGCCTCAAGGAACAGGCTGACGCGCAGCTTGTGCTGGCTATAACGAAGGGCGTTATTGATCAGATTATCGATGACCCGTTCCATAAGTCGTAAATCAATCTGCCCGAAGACGCCCTCAGCAGGGCATTCCAGCTCAATATTACGGTGGGGGTGGATAAGGCGCACGTCGGCAATATGGTTTTGTAGCCAGGCCGGAAGATCCACCGGTGATAGGTGCAGATCGGTTTGCGGACGGTCGAGCCGGGCATAGGTCAGCAGTTCATCGATAAGCCCTTCGAGCTGGCCGATATCGCGGTTAAGCGCCTGCGACTCTTCCACGCTAAGGTTATCGCTCATTTCCAGCCGGTAACGCAGGCGAACCAGCGGCGTGCGCAGTTCGTGGGCGATGCCGTCAATCAGCAGCTTTTTACTGGCGATCAGCGCGTTAATATTATCCGCCATCTGGTTAAAGGCGACGCCAAGGCGTTCAAAGCTTGAGGCGCTGTCGAAATGAATACGCTCATCAAGGTGCCCCTTGCCAAGCCGCTGCGCTGCGGTTTCCAGTTTCAGCATGTCCTGCCAGTGCGGGCGCATCCAGATGAACACGGGAAAGGCAAGCGAGATGGCGATAAACGCCATTAGCGCTACATCAAGCAGGCGCATCTGGTGCAGGAAAAACAAATACGGAATAGGGCCAACGGCCAGGACGTAATGGCTACGGGGAATACGCTGGATAAACGTATATTCATCATCAAGGGCGACGATTTCGCCTTCTCGCAGATGGCGGGCGGCGATCTCATCGAGCTTAAATTTGCTCATTGGCTCGATGTTCAACTTAAACGATAGGTTGAGATCGAGATCGTTTATGGTTTTATTCCAGTCGCGTGGCGGAATTTCCCGCAGCTCGCTGCGCATCAGGTACAGCGAACTTTTCATCAGGTCATCCAGCGACTGGCGGCCCGCACGTTCGGCGGTGAATTTATACACCAGCCCGACCAGCATAGTCATCACGAGAAAGCAGACAAACAGCAGAAGGTAAAACTGAATAAACAGCTTTTTCATCAAAAATTACCGATCTATCAATAAACAGGTTCTGCCGCCTGAAGTTCCGGGGGCGTTTGGGAGATAAGTATGCTCGCGTTCTCCGTAGCTGGCTAGCGATGCAGGGCTTTCACTGCGCCTAAATGTTATGTTATAACATATTGGTTAGTAGCCAATGACCACACAGGAGAACCTAAGCATCATGAAGAACGCCGCTATTTTTCTGGGACTGGGAGTATTACTGGGCAGCCCGCACGTTTTTGCCCATGGGCACCATCACGGCAAGCCCTTAACGGAGACCGAACAAAAAGCCAGCGAAGGGGTGTTCAACGATCGGGACGTTAAAGATCGTGCGTTAAGCGACTGGGAGGGCATCTGGCAGTCGCTTAACCCTTATTTGTTAAAAGGTGAGCTGACCCCGGTGCTGGAGCAAAAGGCAAAAAAAAGCGGCAAATCCCTCGCTGAGATAGAGGCCTATTACAAAACAGGCTATGCAACCGACATCGATACTATTGGTATTGAAAATAACGTCATGGAGTTTCACGTTGGGAAGGAGGTGAAGAGCTGTGAATACCGCTATGCCGGGTTTAAAATTCTGAACTACGTATCGGGAAAGAAGGGCGTTCGTTACCTGTTTGAATGTAAGGACAGCCAGTCTGCGGCACCAAAATATGTCCAGTTCAGCGATCACATTATCGGCCCGCGCAAGTCCGAACACTTCCACATCTTTATGGGCAACGTATCCCAGGAAGCGCTGCTGAAAGAAATGGATAACTGGCCTACTTTCTACCCTTACAACATGACTACCGCGCAGGTAGTAGAAGAAATGCTGCATCACTGACGGGGAAGATGCCGCTTTCACGCGGCATCGCTATCCCATCACGCCTTGCTTTCCCACGCATGCGGCGCAAAAAGGTAGCCTTTATTGCGCACGGTCTTAATGCGAAACGGTTCCGTGGCGCTGTCGTATAGTTTTTTACGCAGCCGGGAAATGGCGACGTCCACGCTTCTGTCCATGCCGTCGTAGCTTACGCCACGCAGGTTCTTTAGCAGCGCATCCCTGTCCATAATCTGCCCGGCATGCGTGGCCAGCTCCCACAGCAAATCAAAATCTGCGGTAGAAAGCGCGATATTCTCATCGCCCAGCGTGACCTGCCGGTTCAGCGGATCGATGCAAAGCGTGCCAAATCTCATGGCCTTGTGCGGTTTCAACGCGGGCGGGGTAGTTTCTACCGTGTGTTGTGCAGAGATGCGCTGGCGCAAATGCAGGCGCAGACGTGCCAGCAGCACGGCGGGTGGGGTGGTTTTCAGAATGTAATCGTTGGCGCCCATTTCCAGCGACAGAATATGGTTCATATCGCTATCAAGCGAGGTCAGCAGAACAATCGGGCCATCCCACTGCGGACGCAGATCGCGACATAGCGTCATGCCGTCTTTACCGGGCAGCATCACGTCCAGAAGCACCAGATCGGGCTGCTGCTGTTTAATCACCGCTTCGGCACGGTCGCCACGGCTTTCAACAATCACATCAATGTCGTGTTTCCCCAGATAGGCTGCAATCAGCGAGCCCACTTCTGGGTCGTCTTCCACGTATACGATTTTGTTCATAGCCCGGCACGTCAGGTAAAAAGGGCAACATACACCGGGCGAATCTATTACGCCATCAATGACTGGTAAACAGATTTATCGAAGAGGACGACCGCCGTCTACCGCATGAGAACGCCCGGTAACATATCGGCTTTCCATCAGGTAATTAACCAGAGAAACGATCTCTTTTTCGCCCGGCGCTACCTTCATTAAAGATTTATTCAGCGCGGCCTTGCGGTACTGTGCATCGTCGTGCTCGTTAAATAAAATCATTGCCGGGGCGATGGCATTTACTTTTACTTCAGGCGCAAGCTTGCGGGCAAAAGAACGCGTCAGGTTATCTAACGCGGCTTTGCTGGCGGCATAGGCAATATGTTTATCGCTGCCGCGCTCAACCACGTAATCGGTAAAGTGGATAATGTCCGAACCGGCGTGACCGTGCCCGCGCAACAAAGGTTCAAGCAGGTGATTAAGCAGGTAAGGCGTATTGACGTGAATTTGCAGCATGGCCGCAAGCGTGTCGCCTGGGGCAACCGCCTGCGATTCGGCCTGCCAGGCGCTGGCGTTGTGAATAACGGCGCGCAGGCTGTTGCAATGCTGCATCACGTTATCTGCAAACGTTTTGACGCCCTGGTCGGTAGAAAAATCGGCGAACAGGCAAAGCGCGCCCGCCTGTTCGAGCTCATCAATGGAAGGGTAACGAGTCCTGAAACTGACGATCACCGACTGCTTACGGGCCAGAAAATCTTTCGCAAGCGCAAGGCCGATTCGGCGGCCAGCGCCGGTTATCAGCACGGGCCGGCCAGAAAACACTTTATCCATTACCTGATTCTCCACAATTGCGGCTCGGGCATTTTATCTTACCAGCATCCATGTCGCTGGAAATGATGCAAGCAGCATCACCACGATAATCGTTTTTTCCTGCATATTCAGGTTGATTTCATGAGTATGCGTGCTGCGGGCGTACATAAAGACAAGCAGGCCGGGGGCATATAAGACCACCGAAAGGAGAAGATGCATCAGGCCTGATGCATAAAGTAACCACAGGCCATAAATACAGGCGCCGAGGCCGATGGCTTTATGCAGGGGACGCGTAGCCACTTTCAGTAAATAAGCGCCAACCAGAAAATAGGGTACGAGGATCATCTCTGATGCGATAGTCAACAGAGTGTTGTAATCAGAACCGGTGAGCCAGATCAGCACCAGGCAAAGCTGTACGCTGATGTTAGTCAGCCACAGCGACGCTGAAGGCGCATTATTTTTATTCTGGCGCGCAAAAATTTTCGGAAACGCTTTATACGTAGCGGCAAGCAAAGGAACTTCTGCGGCCATAATAGTCCAGCTCAGATAGGCGCCGCATACGGAAACGATAAGGCCGGCGGCGATAATGACTTCGCCCCATGGACCCATCATATCCACCATGATGCCCGCCATTGACGGGTTGCGCATCGTTGCCAGCTCAGGACGAGCCACCACGCCAAGCGAAAGCAGCGTGACCAGCAGATAGACACCCAGCGCGGCAATCACCGCAAGCAGGGTTGCGCGCCCCACATCTTTCTTATTACGCGCTCGTGCGGAAACGACCACGGCACCTTCAACCCCAATAAACACCCACAGCGTAATTAGCATGGTGTTTTTTACCTGCTCCCAGACCGGCACGCCCAATTCAAGGCCGGAAAAGTCGAGGCTAAAGGTACGTAGCTGGAAGGCCATTGCGGCCAGCACGATAAACATGCCGAGCGGGAGAAGTTTAGCGAGCGTCGCAACCAGATTGATACCCGCCGCGGTTTGTACGCCGCGCAGCACCAGCCAGTGAACCATCCATAATAAAACAGACGCGCCAGCGATGGATTGCCAGGTATTGCCGTCGCCAAACAGGCGCAGCTCTGGCGTATCGGTAAAGAAGCTCAGCGCCGAGAACACGATGACAAGATAGGAAACGTTAGCGATAACCGCACACAGCCAGTAGCCCCAGGCGGAGCAAAAACCGATTAATTCACCAAAGCCTTCACGGGCATAGGTAAATATTCCGCCATCCAAATCTGGACGCAGGCGGGTCAGCACCAGCATGGCGAGCGCCAGCAGCAGAATGCCTGCGCCGGTAATTGCCCAGCCAATAAGCAGCGCTGCGGGGCTTGCTACGCTTGCCATATTTTGCGGCAGGCTAAATACCCCGGCGCCGAGCATCGAGCTCAGAACCAGAGCGGTTAACGCGGCGAGGCCAAGTTTCTTTTCCATAGATGTCCAGTAAATGTGAGGCAAGACCCAGCATAATTATTATGCTTTTACGCATAAAAATGGAGGATCGCGCTAAGGCGCGGAATTTTACGGAGTGTAGACACTGCTTGCAATGGCGAGCGCCATAAATTGGACTAATTGCGTAAAAAGAGGGCAGCGGAGGCTGCCCTGGGAGTTAACGTTTTATTTATAGAGGTCCGCGCTGACGGTCAGGTTGCCGCCACGCTCCTGCCACTGACGGGTCACGTGATAGAACTTCGCCCCTTTCTTCGCCGCACGTTTCGCCACCTGGTATGACACTTCGGTCATGCCGCCGTAGTGGCCGGTGAACTGGATATTGTCGAAAGGCACCATCTGGGCCGCGGTGATTTTATTGATTTCTTCAACCTTAGTACCGTCCGGCAGCGTGACGGTGTAACGCCCGCCTTTTGATGACTGGGTTTCAAAGAAGCGCCCGACGTCAGAGCTTGGCGTTGCGGAAGAAGCGACGCCTGGGATTTCAACTTTTTTCGCAGCCGCGCCGCCTGCGGCCAGCGCCGCTTTACCCGCTTCTGAATTTGCAGGGATAGCGTCCGGGTTCTGCACAACGCGTTTTTTAGCGTCAGCTTTATAAATAAACGCGGTGATACGCTGGTTGCCGCCCTGGTTTGCATCGACCTGACGCACGATAAAGAAAGAGGAGGCACCTTTCGCTTTAGCGGCTTTGGTAATGGCGTCGTTCACTTCCGGCTGGTTGCGATAGAATCCCTGTACGGTAACGGTATCGAACGGTTCCAGCAGATAGGCCTGGGTTTTTGGCAATTCCGTTACGCCATTGATGACGCGATTGCCTTTATCTTCGGCTTTCTGCGCATCCGCATGGAAGATATCAGCCACCACGCGCCAGTTGCCGCTGTTGCCGGTGTCATTCAGATCCTGAATGTAGAAAGAAGCGGCGCCGGCGTCGTCAGCACGGCGAGATACGGCTTTGGCCGCGTCGCTGATGGCGTTAAAACGCCCCGTCACAACGATGCGATCAAAAGGTTTAAGAGAGGCCGCTTGCTCCGGCGTCAATTCCTTCGCTGCCTGAGCAGACAGCGTGGTCAGGGAAATAAGTGCTGACGCCAGAAGGGTGTTCTTGAGCTTCATAAAAATAATCCTTCGCCTTGCGCAAAATGAATACTAATACCGCATTCTCTGAAAATTACCTTAGGCCGCAGATTATTGCATTGAATTAGCACTACTGTCTGCGGCATTTTTCAAAGTGGCACAAAGTGATTGCAGAATTTTCATAACTAATAATTATATGTCCTGAATTTGCGCGCTTGACCAGTAAAAGCGGTAAAGCTTACGACTTCTTTAGTTAATACAATGTTAAAACTGGCGTTTATCGTGGCGTAGAATCGTGTTTTACCGCTTCGCTTAAGCGTATTATCAGGCGTCAGCGATGAATTTTAGTTAAAAAGGACTGCCTGAACGTTCCGACCCTTAGATTTTGCGGTAAAGATACAAATACTGCGATCATGATGTGGATCACAGGCGTTATTTTCAGTAGGTTATAAAAAGTTTGTTACAGATGTATTTTTTGTTGAAGTGGTAACGGAGATGACGTTTGTCAGGGGTACAGGCAACGTGCATACGGTTGGCTACGGCAACGTCTGACAAACCATCAAAATAAACAGATGGAAGGGAATACTATGCGTATTGGTGTACCAAGAGAGCGGTGGGCAGGTGAATCCCGCGTGGCTGCCACACCGAAGACCGTGGAACAACTGCAGAAGCTGGGATTTACCGTCGCCGTTGAAAGTGGCGCAGGCAAACTGGCAAGCTTTGATGATGAAGCGTTTCTGCAAGTGGGCGCCACCGTTACCGACACTCAGGATGTCTGGCAATCAGACATCATTTTGAAAGTAAATGCCCCGCAGGACAGCGAGATTGAGCTGCTGCGCGAAGGCTCAACGCTGGTCAGCTTCATCTGGCCTGCACAAAATGCAGAGCTGCTTGAAAAGCTCGCAGCGCGCAACGTCACCGTCATGGCAATGGATTCGGTGCCGCGTATTTCTCGTGCTCAGTCGCTTGATGCGTTGAGCTCTATGGCCAACATCGCGGGCTATCGCGCTATTGTTGAAGCCGCCCATGAATTTGGCCGTTTCTTTACCGGGCAGATAACCGCTGCCGGCAAAGTGCCGCCGGCGAAAGTGATGGTCATAGGCGCAGGCGTGGCAGGCCTTGCGGCAATCGGCGCTGCAAACAGCCTTGGCGCCATCGTGCGGGCTTTCGATACCCGTCCTGAAGTAAAAGAACAGGTTCAGAGCATGGGCGCCGAATTCCTGGAGCTCGACTTTAAAGAAGAAGCGGGCAGCGGCGACGGCTATGCCAAAGTAATGTCCGAAGCCTTTATTAAAGCGGAAATGGAACTGTTCGCCGCGCAGGCGAAAGAAGTCGACATTATCGTGACCACCGCCCTTATCCCTGGCAAACCGGCTCCGAAACTCATTACCCGTGAAATGGTGGACTCCATGCAGGCGGGCAGCGTGATTGTCGATTTGGCGGCGCAAAATGGCGGTAACTGCGAATACACGGTGGCCGACAAAATTACCGTTACGCCAAACGGCGTTCGCGTAATCGGCTATACCGATTTGCCGGGCCGTTTGCCTACCCAGTCATCACAGCTGTACGGCACCAACCTGGTAAACCTGCTGAAACTGCTCTGTAAAGAAAAAG
Organism: Buttiauxella sp.; assembly: GCA_032000125.1. Lineage (GTDB taxonomy): Bacteria > Pseudomonadota > Gammaproteobacteria > Enterobacterales > Enterobacteriaceae > Dryocola. Next base: position 146,061 of record DAMALH010000005.1, read on the forward strand.
ACGGCAATATCAACGTCGATTTTGAAGACGTGGTCGTGCGTGGCGTAACGGTTATCCGCGAAGGCGAAGTTACCTGGCCCGCGCCGCCAATTCAGGTTTCCGCGCAGCCTCAGGCGGCGCAGCCAAAAGCGGCCGCGCCGGTAGAAGAGAAAAAACCGGCTTCGCCATGGCGCAAATACGCCTTTATGGCGCTGGCGATCGTCCTCTTTGGCTGGCTTGCCGACGTTGCGCCAAAAGAGTTCCTCGGCCACTTTACGGTATTCGCGCTGGCCTGCGTGGTGGGCTATTACGTGGTGTGGAACGTTTCACATGCGTTGCATACGCCGTTGATGTCGGTCACTAACGCCATCTCAGGGATCATCGTTGTGGGCGCGCTTTTGCAGATTGGTCACGGCGGCTGGGTCAGTTTCCTGAGCTTTATCGCCGTGCTGATTGCCAGTATCAATATTTTTGGTGGTTTCACCGTCACTCAGCGCATGCTGAAAATGTTCCGGAAGAACTAAGGGGTAACAAATGTCTGGTGGATTAGTTACAGCTTCATACATTGTTGCCGCTATCCTGTTTATTTTCAGCCTGGCCGGGCTGTCAAAACACGAAACGTCAAAGCAGGGCAACCTGTTCGGCATGGCCGGTATGGCGATTGCGCTGGTTGCGACCATCTTCGGGCCGGAAACAGGTAACGTCGTGTGGATAATCGTGGCGATGGTTATCGGCGGCGCTATTGGTATGCACCTTGCGAAGAAAGTTGAAATGACGGAAATGCCGGAGCTGGTGGCGATTCTGCATAGCTTCGTGGGGCTTGCGGCGGTTCTGGTTGGTTTTAACAGCTATCTGGATCATGCGCCGGGCCTTGAACCGGTGATGGAAAATATCCATTTAACGGAAGTTTTCCTCGGCATCTTTATCGGCGCGGTGACCTTCACGGGTTCTATTGTGGCCTTTGGTAAGCTGCGCGGCAAAATTTCCTCTAAGCCGCTGATGCTGCCAAACCGTCACAAGCTGAACCTTGCGGCGTTAGTCGTTTCCTTCGCGCTGCTGATAGCTTTTGTCCGCACCGAAAGCGTTGGCCTGCAGGTAATGGCCGTACTGGTGATGACCATTATTGCGCTGGCGGTCGGCTGGCATCTGGTGGCGTCTATCGGCGGTGCGGATATGCCGGTGGTGGTTTCCATGCTGAACTCCTACTCAGGCTGGGCGGCGGCGGCGGCGGGCTTTATGCTCAGCAACGATTTGCTGATCGTTACCGGCGCGCTGGTCGGCTCTTCGGGTGCAATTCTGTCGTACATCATGTGTAAAGCGATGAACCGTTCGTTCATTAGCGTTATCGCCGGCGGTTTCGGCACGGATGGTTCGTCTAGCGGTGAAACCGATGAAGCCGGTGAGCACCGTGAAATTACAGCGGAAGAGACGGCAGAAATGCTGAAAAATTCCAGCTCTGTGATCATCACTCCGGGCTACGGTATGGCGGTTGCGCAGGCACAGTATCCGGTTGCAGAAATTACCGAAAAGCTGCGCGCGCGCGGGATTAACGTGCGTTTTGGTATTCACCCTGTTGCGGGCCGCTTGCCTGGCCATATGAACGTTTTACTGGCGGAAGCGCGCGTGCCTTATGACGTGGTGCTGGAAATGGATGAGATCAACGAAGATTTCAGCGATACCGACACCGTGCTGGTTATCGGCGCTAACGATACGGTTAACCCGGCCGCACAGGAAGATCCGCGTAGCCCGATCGCCGGTATGCCGGTGCTCGAAGTTTGGAAAGCGCAAAACGTTGTCGTCTTTAAGCGCTCAATGAACACCGGCTATGCCGGAGTGCAAAACCCGCTGTTCTTTAAAGACAACACGCAGATGCTGTTTGGCGATGCCAAAGCCAGCGTCGAAGCCATCCTTAAAGCGCTCTGATCGCTAAAATGCTCGGGTAAAACCGCCTTTCGGGGCGGTTTTTTTTGCCTGTAGAAGAGGCGTATTAAATTGTTGCAGCATCGGCGCTAAGGCCCGGTATGAGGATAACCTTGCGGCAGTCCTCCTGGCGCTTTTCAAAAATTTCATATCCGCGGGCGGCATCTTCAAGAGGAAGATGGTGGGTCACGATTTCTTCAGGATGCAGGTGACCGCCTTCTATCAGCCTGAGCAGCTCAGGCAGGTACGCATGAACGTGCGTTTGCCCCATTTTAAAACTCAGCCCCTTATCAAAGGCATCGCCAAACAGGAAGGCATGGATAAAGCCCGCGTAGACGCCCGGCACGCTGACAATCCCCCCGCGGCGCACGGCGGCTATACACTGCCTTAATGCCTTGCCGCTGCTTCCTTCAAGCTTAAGATTGCTGAGCACCGTTTCGGTCAGGCTGCCTTTTGCTTCAAATCCAACCGCGTCGATGACCGCGTCCACGCCGCGGTTCCCGGCGGTGTTTTCAATAATCCAGGCGGCAGCATCGTCGTTTTCATCGAAATTAATCGGTATCGCGCCATAGCGCTGTTGGGCAAAGGCAAGCCGGTAAGGATGATGATCGATAATAAATATTTTCTCAGCACCGGCGAAGCGAGCGCATGCTGCACACAGTAGCCCCACTGGCCCGGCACCGAAAATTGCCACGCTGGAGCCTTGTTTAACCTCGGCGTTTTTAACCGCCTGCCAGGCGGTGGGGAGAATATCCGAGAGGAATAAAACTTTTTCATCTGCAAGGGTATCAGGAACTTTAAACGGGCCTGCGTTGGCTTTTGGCACCCGGACATATTCAGCCTGGCCGCCGGGGATGCCGCCATAAAGATCGCTGTAACCAAATAAAGCGGCAGGGGGCGTAATCGCTTTACGGTTAAGCGCGGCGCCTTTGCCCGTATTGGTCGTTTCACAGGCCGCGTACTGATGCAAATGGCAGAAAAAACAGTCTCCGCAGGCAATGACGAAAGGAATAACGACGCGGTCGCCCTTATTCACGGCCGTTACGCCAGAGCCTGTTTCCACAACTTCACCCATAAATTCATGACCGAAAATATCACCATGATGAATGCCCGGAATTTTTCCCCGGTAGAGGTGCAAATCCGACCCGCAAATCGCCGTAGCGGTGACTTTGAGAATAATATCGTCGGCGGCTTCAATGACGGGGTCGGGCATGTTGTCGACGCTGACATGCTTAGGTCCATGATAAGTAAGTGCTTTCATAGGTTAGCTCCATCCTCGCGATCGTGGGTGAATAACTGAACGACCTTAAAAAGGTAGCCTGGATTCTGTTGTCCCGAACGATATAAAGTTTATTCCGCAGATATAAAAAGCAGATTTAATCGGCTGTACCAGACATAGGCGCTATAAGTAAATCATTAATTATCTTATTTATCAGGCAGTCAGCACGGTAAGAAATAAGCTTTATTTTAATTTGCATTTTATTAACGGAAAATCTGGGCGGACATAATTATTTATTGCCAGCGTGGGAGATATTTTAAATATGCCTTGGTGAGTGGTACATAAAAATATTTTCATACCCATTAAAAAGCCCGCCGTGTCTCCACCAGCGGGCTTTTTAATTAACTTAACGCCGCGTTAATCGTCTTCATCATCGTCTAATTCGACGGGCGTCTGGTATTCATCCGGCTTGATAACCAGCAGGTCGCAGCGTAAATGATCGATAACCTGCTCAACGGTATTACCAAGGAAGGCGGCGGAAAGGCCGGTACGTCCTACCGTCCCAAGCACAACAATGCCCGCCTGGAGATGTTCGGCCAGGTCCGGGATCACTTCTTCCGGCAGGCCTTTTTCGACATGCGTCATTTTCTCATCGATGCCAAACTGCTGACGGATGGCTTTCATGGCCACAAGGTGCTGGCCGCGGATGGCGTCGTTATAAACGCTGGGGTCAAAATCAGGCAGTTCGATGGCGATATTGATAGGCGTAACGGGGTAGGCGCCTACCAGATGGACTTCCGTATGGTTAATGTCGTCCGCCAGGCGAAGGGTCTCTTTAACTAACTTCTCATTAAGCGCGTTGTGGTACTGCTCCTCGCTTGCAAGGTTTACAGCAACCAGCGCTTTACCGCCTTCAGGCCAGGGCTTCTCGTTTACCATCCACACCGGGCAGGGGCATTTGCGCAGCAGATGCCAGTCGGTTGGCGTGAAAATAACCGCCTCAAGCTTGTCGTGCTGGTGGGTCATTTTTAACAGCAGATCGTGACCGCCGCCGATCACTTCCTGGATAATCGCTTCAAAAGGCCGGTTATGCCAGACGACTTTAATTTCAATGGGCACACCGGCTTCGATGTAATACTGCGCCTGTTCTTTAATCCAGGCCGCGCGCTGACTGATAACGCCTTTACGCATAGCGGTGCGTTCGTCAGGCGACAGAAGGGTGGTCATTTCGTAAGAGAAG
>DAMALH010000006.1:0-62865 GCA_032000125.1 Buttiauxella sp.
GGCAACGGCGTTCGCTTTCATAAAACTACGACGACTGAGTTTCATGGTGTTTCCTCACCTTCCTCATCCTGCTGGTGATAAACCAGCGATACCGCCAGCACGTTTGCAATGTTGCGTGCCGACTCAATTTGCCTGAGCAGCACATCGCTACGCGCTGCCTCTATTACCACCACCAGCTTGCCGTGTTCAGCATCGCTTGCGGCGACCTCGCTACCGGAAAGCTCGCTCAGGGCGGCGCTGACGGCAGGGATATTCTGGGGATGCGCCTGGACAACCAGGCCACAGACGTGCCAGCTAGTTTGCATCGGCGTGCCTCATCGTCAGAGCGGATACCGGACAGCCGGAGATACAGCCGCCGCACGCGCTGCATGCGGCGCGGTCAAGCAGGGGCTGCGAGATCCCCTGTGCCGAAGGGAGAAAAGTAATGGCCTGCCCTTCGCAGGCGTCCTGGCAGCTACGGCATTCCACCCCGCGCCAGGCAAGGCAGGCGTCGCTGATAAAAAGAGTGTGATCCCATGGCGAAGCGTCACGCCGCTGGAAAAGCCGTTGCGGACAAGCGTCTGCGCAGGCAGAGCAGAAGGTGCACTCGCCTTTGCTGAAGTCGATTTCAGGGTATCCGCCTCGCCCGCGCCGCAAAATGCGGGTTTCGCAAACCGGCAGGCAGGCATCGCAGCGAATACATTCGACCAGGAAATGTTTTTCGTCCCCGCTCCAGGGAGGACGAAAAGCCGTCGCGTTACCGCGCCAGCTACCGGTCAATAATCCACGTCGGGACAGTTCAGCCATTTGGCCCATCCTTGCATCACCAACGCCGCCCGCGGGTGGGAGGCGGCAAACACGTCATTGTTATTCCCATAGTTTTCTACGGGTTTTTATCAGGTGTTACGTTATGTGACAAAGGGGTGGTAGAGGCATCCCCCTAAAGGGGTAAATGCCGTTGCGGGATCAAAAATGATTAGGGTTTGGGAAAATTAGCCACCTGCTGCGGCAAAAGATAAGGATTCCCCCTTTTCCAAGCGGCCCGGGCTTTAGTGGGTGGGAATGTAACCCCAATGAGAAAATTCTGATCGCTACGCGTTAATCATGCCGTTCAGTTTTGCAACTCAGGCCAAAATAACCACAACAAACGTTTGAGCAAGCGCGCCTTTCTGGTACGTTTCGCCCACCGTGGATTTTAACAGGATATCCGTCTGTGATGGCGCAACGCTCGGTCCGGGCAAGCCTTGCCCGCGCATTCCTTTTTATCGTTCTGCTGTCGCTGCTCTCAACGGGCATAGCGATCCTGACGCTTGCCAGCAGCTTACGGGATGCAGAGGCGGTCAACGTGGCGGGTTCGCTGCGCATGCAAAGCTACCGTCTTGGCTACGATTTACAAAGCGATCGCGCGCATCTGGCCGCCCATCTTGCGCAATACAATCAGTCGTTGCGCTCGGCGGCCCTGCTCAATCCAGCCCGTTTTTGGGTGCCGGAAGAAGTGCGTGAGCGCTACAACGCCATTAACGATGCCTGGCGTGATATGGAGCATTACGTTCGCCTGGGCGATACAAACTGGTATCACGCCAATATCGCAAACTATGTGGCGCAAATAGATCTGTTTGTGCTGGCGCTCCAGCACTATGCCGAGCGAAAAATGATGCAGGTCGTTGCCACATCGATCGTCGGATTTATCGCTATTTTTACGCTGGTCTTTTTTACGCTTCGCCGCTTCCGCCACCAGGTTGTCGCCCCGCTTAAAAAGCTGATGCTGGCCAGTGAATCCATCGAGCGTGGCAGGTTCGATCATCCTTCTCTTGATACCAGCCTGCCCAATGAAATTGGCCTGCTTGCACACACCTTCACGCGCATGGCGGACGAACTGCAACGACTTTACCGTTCCCTTGAAGACAAAGTGCAGGAAAAAACCCTGGGCCTGCAGGAAGCGAATCGTACGCTTGAGGTGCTTTATTCCTGCTCGCAGGCGCTGAACGTCAGCACTATCGACAGGCATTGTTTTACGCAGATCCTTCAGCTTGTCCGCCAGCAGGAAAAGGTGGATTACCTCGAAATGCAGGTGGGGGAAAACTGGCTGTTATGCGAAGGCACGCCGCAGGAGTCGGTGCCCTGGCAGTCGGTAGCCATCACCCAGCAGGAGGATGAATTGGGCCAGCTCCGCTGGCAGGCTCCTGCCGGTGCGCCCCCGATGCCGCTTATGCAAAGCGTGGCATCCATGCTTGGGCGCGGCCTTTATTTCAACCAGGCGCAAAAACATTATCAGCAGCTATTGCTGATGCAGGAACGCGCGACCATCGCGCGCGAGCTTCACGATTCGCTGGCGCAGGTGCTTTCCTATTTGCGCATACAGCTCACGCTGCTTAAGCGTGCGGTGCCTGAAGAAAATGCGCGCGCGCAAAGAATAATAGGCGATTTTTCTCAGGCGCTAAACGATGCCTATCGGCAATTACGGGAGCTGCTGGCAACCTTCCGTCTGACGTTACAGCAGGCCGATCTGCCCGCGGCCCTGCAGGAAACGATTGCTCCGCTTCGCCAACAAACGGACGCGGTGATTCACCTCGACTGTAGAATGCCCACGCAGGCGCTGGATGCGCAGCAGCAGGTGCATCTGCTGCAAATTATTCGTGAGGCGGTGCTGAACGCCATCAAACACGCAGATGCGCAAGAGATATCAATAACCTGCACAACCTCTTCTACCGGCGAACACACTGCGGCTATTCTGGATAACGGCAAGGGAATTGCGAGCCTGAACGAGCCGGAAGGACATTATGGCCTGAATATCATGCACGAGCGCGCCGCCCGGCTGGGCGGCCAGTTAACCATTTCCCGCCCCGCGCAGGGTGGAACGCTGATTACGATAACCTTTCGATCGTCGGCGTCAGATAATAACGATAACAATGAAAATAGCAGGAGCAGCTATGAGTGAGCGAAGCATCTTTGAAGTCTTGATCGTTGACGATCATCCGTTAATGCGGCGGGGCATTCGCCAGCTACTGGAGATGGACGAAGGTTTTTTAGTGGTGGGCGAAGCCAGCAGCGGCGCCGAAGCCATCGGTCTGGCAAATCGCCTGGACCCCGACCTCATCCTGCTGGATTTGAATATGAAAGGGCTGAGCGGGCTGGATACGCTCAACGCTCTGCGGCGCGAAGGCGTCAGCGCCCGAATTATCATCCTGACAGTTTCAGACTCACGCAGCGATGTTTTCACCCTGATTGATGCCGGCGCCGACGGTTACTTACTCAAAGATAGCGAGCCGGAAATGTTACTGGATGATATTCGCCGCGGCGCGCGGGGCGGTGAAGCTTTCAGCACGCAGGTCGCCGAGTATTTAAGCAGCCGGGGAACGCATAATCGCAGCGGCGATCCGTTCGCCGCGCTGACCGAACGCGAACTGGACGTTTTGCAGGAAGTAGCAAGAGGCCTGTCTAATAAGCAAATCGCAGCCGGCCTGCATATTTCTGAAGAAACGGTGAAGGTTCACGTTCGTAATTTATTACGTAAACTTCAGGTTCGTTCACGCGTGGCGGCGACGGTGCTCTTTCTTGAAAGCCGGGGCTTTTAACCTCTTGAATTTGGCAGCCTGTAACAATAGCAGGCTAAGATAATTTACATTATCTTCTCAATTTCTCCACGATTGGACCTGAGGTTAAGGCTACAGTGACCGCAGCCCCCATAACAACTACCTGAAGCGCTTACGAGGTTCCATCCAGATGGCGAATTTTTTTATCAGCCGCCCCATTTTCGCCTGGGTGCTGGCCATTATTTTGTGCCTCACCGGCGTGCTTGCTATTTTTTCGCTTCCTGTTGAGCAATATCCCGACCTCGCACCGCCAAACGTGCGCATCAGCACAAACTATCCGGGGGCATCAGCCCAAACGCTGGAAAATACCGTTACCCAGGTCATTGAGCAGAATATGACCGGCATCGACAACCTGATGTATATGTCGTCGCAAAGCAGCAGTACCGGTCAGGCCACGATCATGCTGAACTTTAAAGCCGGTACCGATCCTAATGAGGCGGTGCAGCAGGTACAAAACCAGCTGCAGTCCGCGCTGCGTAAACTACCGCAGGCCGTACAGACTCAGGGCGTGACGGTCAGGAAAACCGGAGACACCAATATCCTGATGGTAGCCTTTGTGTCCACCGACGGCAGCATGGATAAACAGGATATCGCCGACTACGTGGCGAGTAATATTCAGGATCCTCTCAGCCGTATTAACGGCGTCGGCGACGTGGACGCTTATGGCTCCCAGTACTCCATGCGTATCTGGCTTAACCCAACCAAACTCACCGGCCTGCAGCTAACCACCCAGGACGTGGTCGATGCGATTAACACCCAGAACGCGCAGGTAGCCGTCGGGCAACTGGGGGGCACGCCGTCCGTTGACCTTCAGGCGTTAAACGCGACCATTAATTCCCAGTCTTTGCTGCAAACGCCGCAGCAATTTAAGGACATTACGCTGCGGGTAAATCAGGACGGTTCGCTGGTGACGCTGGGCGATGTAGCAGAGGTAGAACTGGGCGCAGAAAAATATGATTTCCTGAGCCGCTACAACGGCCAGGCGGCTTCCGGCCTGGGCATTAAACTCGCTTCGGGCGCGAATGAGATGGAAACGGATAAACTCGCCCGCGCCAAAATTGAAGAGCTGTCTGCGTTCTTCCCGCACGGGCTGGAAGCGAAAATTGCTTATGAAACGACGCCGTTCGTGAAAGCCTCGATTAAAGACGTGGTAAAAACGCTGCTGGAAGCCATTCTACTGGTGTTCCTCGTTATGTACCTGTTTTTGCAAAATTTCCGCGCAACGCTTATTCCCACTATCGCCGTGCCGGTGGTGCTGCTGGGCACCTTTTCAGTGCTCTACGCCTTCGGCTATAGCGTTAATACGCTCACCATGTTCGCCATGGTGCTGGCCATCGGGCTGCTGGTGGATGACGCCATCGTGGTGGTGGAGAACGTCGAGCGCATCATGAGCGAAGAGGGCCTGTCGCCCAGGGAGGCAACCCGCAAGTCGATGGGCCAGATACAGGGCGCGCTGGTGGGGATTGCGATGGTGCTTTCCGCCGTGTTCGTGCCGATGGCTTTCTTCGGCGGCACCACCGGTGCCATTTATCGTCAGTTCTCCATTACCATAGTTTCGGCCATGGTGCTGTCGGTGCTGGTGGCGATGATCCTTACCCCTGCGCTTTGCGCCACGCTGCTTAAGCCCTTACACAAAGGCGAACATCACGGCCAGAAAGGCTTTTTCGGCTGGTTTAACCGCATGTTCAACCGTAACGCCGCGCGATACGAAAGCAGCGTGGGCAAGATCCTGGCACGCAGCGCACGCTGGATACTGCTTTACGTGCTGCTGCTGGGCGGCATGGTATTCCTGTTCCTTAGGTTGCCAACTTCCTTCCTGCCGTTAGAAGACCGTGGGGTCTTCACCACTTCCGTTCAGCTCCCAAGCGGCTCAACGCAGCAGCAGACGCTGAAGGTCGTGGCGGATATCGAACAGTATTATCTGACCAAAGAAAAAGACAACGTGCTGTCGGTCTTCTCCACCGTGGGCTCAGGGCCTGGCGGGAACGGGCAGAACGTGGCGCGAATGTTTGTCCGCCTGAAGGACTGGGAAGCGCGCGATCCGGACACGGGCAGCGCTTTCGCCATTATCGAGCGGGCCACCAGGGCCTTCCATAACATTAAAGAAGCGCGCGTGATCGCCAGCAGCCCACCGGCCATTAGCGGCCTTGGCAACGCAGCCGGATTTGATATGGAGCTACAGGATCACGGTGGTGCAGGCCACGATGCGCTTATGAACGCGCGTGACCGGTTGCTCAACCTCGCCGACGGTGAACCGCAACTGACCCGCGTTCGCCATAATGGCCTGGACGACAGCCCGCAGATGCAGATAGATATCGATCAGCGTAAAGCGCAGGCGCTGGGCGTGTCTATCGACGATATCAACGACACCCTGCAAACGGCCTGGGGTTCCAGCTATGTGAACGACTTTATGGATCGTGGCCGGGTGAAAAAAGTCTATGTGCAGGCCGCCGCTAAATATCGCATGCTGCCGGAAGATGTAAATCAGTGGTACGTGCGTAACAAAGACGGCGGCATGGTGCCGTTCTCCGCCTTCTCTTCCTCACAGTGGACAACGGGCTCGCCCCGCCTGGAACGTTACAACGGCTATTCTGCCGTAGAGATCGTGGGTGAGGCCGCGGCTGGCGTAAGTACCGGCACGGCGATGGAGATTATGGAAGACCTGGTGCATAAGCTGCCGGCTGGGTTCGGGCTGGAATGGACCGGCATGTCTTATCAGGAACGGCTTTCGGGCGCGCAGGCGCCGGCGCTCTATGCGGTATCGCTGCTGGTGGTCTTCTTATGCCTTGCCGCACTCTATGAAAGCTGGTCGGTGCCGTTCTCCGTTATGCTGGTGGTACCGCTTGGCGTTATCGGCGCTCTGCTGGCCACCTGGATGCGGGGGCTTGAGAATGACGTGTACTTCCAGGTAGGTTTGCTTACCGTTATTGGCCTGTCGGCGAAGAACGCGATATTGATTGTTGAATTTGCCAACGACCTGAACGCTCAGGGACGAGAGCTGGTTGCCGCCACCCTCGACGCCTGCCGCCAGCGTTTACGCCCGATTCTGATGACGTCACTGGCCTTTATCTTTGGCGTGCTGCCTATGGCAACCAGCAGCGGCGCAGGCTCCGGCAGCCAGCATGCGGTGGGCACGGGGGTAATGGGTGGCATGATCTCAGCGACGGTGCTGGCCATATTCTTTGTGCCGCTGTTCTTTGTGCTGGTGCGTCGCCGCTTCCCGCTGAAAGAGCCGCACGAAGAGCTATCGTAAAAAAAGCCGACAAAAAAGGCGGCCTTCTCGGTCGCCTTTTTCAGTCGTGCTCACAGCAATGCAAATAAGCACATCGCGCGCTTAGCTTTTCTGGTCAGATCATTTACGAAGCATATCTTCAATGAAATCTTTCCAGTTCCCCAGTTCATGCTCAATCATAACAGCCTCTCTTATAATTGCTTTAATTATACGCAATCCAACCCGCGGAGTGAAGCTGTACTAACCTGCTCCTGTCCCGGTCATTACCTTATATATTGCTATTGCGTAGTGTTTAATTTTAACCCGTTCGCTGTTTATTAATGTGACGGAGCACCTGAAACAAAATGTTTCTTACCGTTTCGGAAATTTCACGGATAAGCAGCACTGGCGCGACGGAAGCGAGGCTTGCGGGGTGTCTTGAGGAGAACCGATAGAATAACGGCACCAAAACCATTATTCATAGTTACTTATAGATTCAGTTTCAGATAAGGTGAAATATTGAGGTGGTGGTGAAGCGGAATTTAACCGGGAAATGGATTTGCACATCTGTTGAATTTTTATTCGCAATACAAAACAATGATTATATTGTGTGACGGTAAGCGTAGCATTTAGATTATATTTTGCCTTCGTACTTTATTACCATTCAGCATCATTCTAATTATCTGATTAAAAAATCAGAGTCTCGACAAAAGGATTGAAAGCACGTGATTACCCTTTACGGCATTAAAAACTGCGACACCATCAAGAAAGCGCGCCGCTGGTTGGAAGCTCACGGCGTCGAGTATCAGTTTCACGACTACCGCGCCGACGGCCTGGACGCCGATTTGCTCAACGGCTTTATCGCCGAGCTGGGGTGGGAAGCGCTGCTGAACACGCGCGGCACCACCTGGCGTAAGCTGGATGAGGCACGTCGCGAATCGATTAAAGACGCGCAGTCTGCGGCCGCCCTAATGACCGAAATGCCCGCAATTATTAAACGCCCATTGCTCTGCGCGCCCGGTCAGCCTATGCTGCTGGGTTTCAATGAATCGAACTATCAGCAGTTTATCAACGAGGTATAGTTATGTCCTGCCCGGTTATTGAGCTGACGCAACAGCTTATCCGCCGCCCTTCCCTGAGCCCTGACGATGCAGGCTGCCAGGCGCTGCTCACTGAGCGTCTGCGCGCTATCGGTTTTACCGTTGAGCATATGGACTTTGGCGACACGCAAAATTTCTGGGCATGGCGCGGACAGGGCGAAACGCTGGCGTTTGCTGGTCATACCGATGTCGTGCCGTCCGGCGATGCGGACCGCTGGATAAACCCGCCCTTTGAGCCAACCATTCGCGACGGCATGCTGTTTGGCCGCGGCGCGGCCGATATGAAAGGGTCGCTTGCGGCGATGGTTGTGGCAGCAGAGCGTTTTGTGGCCCAGCATCCCAATCATAAAGGCCGCCTGGCGTTTCTTATCACTTCCGATGAGGAAGCCAGCGCCAAAAACGGCACCGTAAAAGTGGTGGAAGCGCTGATGGAGCGCCGCGAGCGTCTCGATTATTGCCTGGTGGGCGAGCCTTCAAGTACCGAAACCGTAGGCGACGTGGTGAAAAACGGTCGCCGCGGGTCGCTGACCTGCAATCTGACGCTTCATGGCGTGCAGGGACACGTGGCCTATCCGCATCTGGCGGATAACCCGGTGCATCGCGCGGCCCCAATGCTAAGCGAGCTGGTGGCTATCGAATGGGACAAGGGCAACGAGTTTTTCCCGGCCACCAGCATGCAGATCGCCAACGTTCAGGCCGGCACCGGCAGCAACAACGTTATTCCAGGCGATATGTTCGTGCAGTTTAACTTCCGCTTTAGCACCGAGCTGACCGATGCGGCCATCAAACAGCGCGTAACCGCCCTGCTTGAGAAATACCAACTGCGCTACACGCTGGACTGGTGGCTTTCCGGCCAGCCGTTCCTGACCTCGCGCGGCAGGCTTGTGGATGCGGTGGTGAACGCCGTTGAGCACTATAATGAAATAAGGCCGCAGCTTTTAACCACCGGCGGCACGTCCGATGGACGTTTTATCGCACGTATGGGCGCACAGGTAGTGGAACTTGGGCCGGTAAACGCGACTATTCATAAAATTAATGAATGCGTTAACGCCGCCGACCTGCAGCTTCTTGCCCGTATGTATCAACGTATCATGGAACAGCTTGTCGCCTGACGGGCTAAAACTTAAGTGAGGTAGTAGCATGGAATGGCTATCGCATTACTGGTGGGTTATCGTACTGGTGCTGCTGTTGGGCATTTTCCTTAATGTCATTAAGGATCTGAAACGTATCGACCCGAAGAAATACATGGCGAACAAACCCGACCTCCCCCCGCATCGTGATTTTAACGATAAGTGGGACGACGAGGACGACTGGCCGAAGAAAAAGCCTTAGTTCAGCTATCAGGTCGGGTGGCGCAGCGCTTACCCGACCTATATAAACTCAACGATATCATCGTCGTTCGGTTTTCCGGCGCTCAACGCCTCGTCGAAATAGTGCTTCGGCACCGTATAACGCAGGTGGTTGAGGGCAATCTGGATGCTGCGCTCGTCAATGGCGTGGCCCAGATCTTCAATCACGTCCAGCGTGAAATCTCCCCCGACGCGCTCCAGCGCCTCCGATGCCTCAAATGCATGCTTCACGTTAATCACGTTGTCTTCATCGCCGTGAATCAGATGGAAGGTTGTGGCAGCTGGCGCTTGCTGTGGAAGCTCCGCATAGCGTCCGCAAAATGCCACCACGCGAGCCGCAAGTTCCGGTTCGGCTTTAACGCCTTCAAGCGCCATCGTTGCCCCTTGTGAAAAGCCAATCAGCGCCGTAGCGCTGCCGGGAACGCCGCTGTGTTGCTGCCAGTAGCGCACCACGTCAATAAACGCCGACATAACGGCATCAATACGGCTCTGGCGGTTTTCCTCCGTCACCCCGGCCGCTGAATACCATTCGCGTCCCCGTTCCGGGCCGCTCGGCGCCGGGCCGCCAATGCTCACCACTAAAGCGTCAGGAAACTGAGGCGCAAACCAGCTACCGATTTCCCCCATTGCGACGGGGTTATCGCCCACCCCATGAAACAGCAGCAGCAGTTGTTTTGCCGGTGCGGAAGGCGTCTGCACAACAAAATGTTCGTGTTTCATGGTATCTCCTTACGTTTGTGCAGACTGCGATTGCATTTGCAAAAGCGCTTCTTTGAGCGCAAGTGAGCGGGGAAAATCAAGTTTTTCAAGCGCCTGGTGAACCTCTTGCCGCATCGCGCCCAGTAGCGCTTTGCGCCCGGAAAGATGAAGGTCCTGACACACCAGGTCCACCTTAAGCCTTTGCTGCACCCTGCCGCGTAAAGCTTTTAATGGCAGATCGCAGGCGGTGAGCAGGCGGTTGAGCGACCCCAGGCAGGCTTCCAGCGGGCGATGCGCAAACGCAAAACCAGCCAGTTCAAGCCAGTCATCACTATTTAGCGTAGTCGCTGGATGAGGAATGATGGGTAAAGGCCTTGCTATCCACGGCTGCAGGTAAGCGAAATCTCGCTGCAGGCGAGAATGCTCGTGCCGGGCAAGCGCTGCGCCTGCGTCGCTAAGCGCTAACAGCGCCATCGCCGTATAGCAGCCGCTGCTGGCTTCACGATGGCTGCCGACGCGTACCAGCACAAACCCGCAGCTTGCCCAGAATCGCCACAGCTCGTCGGTAAAGCCAAAGCTTACCGACAGGTAATCAACGTCCGGCCGCGCTCCCGCCTTCGCCATCGCAATCATCTGCTGTCCTGACTGCTGCCGCTGACGTAACGGATGCACGGCAATACGGCTTACGCGCAGCCCTTTTAAAGTTGCCGCCAGCGGGCTGCCTCCGTGGGCAGAAAGCGATTGTGCAACAAGGTTTCCTCGCGGCCGACGGAAACCTGCCCACACCGCCCGGCTGAGGTTTTCATCCAGCCCGCCCTCTTCCACCAGCCAGGCTGCGCCAATGGTTTCACCGCCGCAGCTAGCGGCAATGAAGCGTTGCCCACGGGCATCGAGCATGCGCCGCCAGTCCAGCGGTGAAGTGCGGTAGTGCGCACCCGAAAGCAGACGATACATCTGCTGAAGCTTGTCGACCTCGGATTGCGCGACCGGGTTCAGCGTCGCCACTCCACCGGCAACGTGATTTAAGTCGGCTTCCTCAAACAGCAAAATGCGGTCGATTAGCGACTCCAGAGGATCGCGCGGCGCCCAGCGAATGGGGGCAGAAAGAGAATAGCGAGTAAGGGAGGGAATGCCCGCGCAAAACTTCAACAGGAACCCCCGCCCGGTGCCTTCGTACCCCTGAACCGTGGTGGTTAGCAGCACGCGTGGGAAGCGGGCAATCATCTGGCGTAACTGAGGCCCCGGCAGCGCAGCGGCCTCATCGATAATTAACCACTGCACGTCCTGCACCTCCGGCTGAGCCAAAAGCGCGTCCGGGGCGATGAAGTTAAATGTCTCACCCGCATGCAGCGCCAGCACATCTGTTGCCGCCCTTGTCGGCGCCGTTACCAGCGCTTTGCCAGTGAGGCTGCTTAGCAGCATACCTGCAAGCGCAGACTTTCCTCTGCCGCGCGGGGCGGTAACCACGGCTACGCCAGGCGACATGGATTGCAGGGCGGAAAGAATTTCGGCCTGTTCCCGTTCAGGTGCGCCGTTGGCGGGATGCCAGGGTTCGCGCCGCCGAAATTCAGGTAAGCGCAAAGGCTGATGCTGCTGCCAGAGGCAGGCCTCGCTATCGGCAAGCACGCAACGCTTGAGGTGAGAGATAAAATTCGGCGTGGCAATAGGCTGGGGGCAATCGCTCCAGCGGCAGGAGTCCGCATCGGGAAGCTCCGGCCAGCGGAGCCAGTCCGGGGCCAGCATAACCAGCCAGCTCCCGGCTTTTAGCGTGCCGGCAAGGGCCGCAAGCGCCTCCGCATCCAGCCCGCAGCGGACGTCAAAGACCGCATGGAGAAACTCCCGGCCGAGCAGCGTGCGCATGGCCGACGGCGCGCAATGCAGCGGAAGCTCAGGCGCCGCGCCAACCCATAGCCAGTCGCCGGGAAGCTGGCCGGGCAGCGCGCTTATCTGCCGGCTGCTCCACGCGGCTTCGCCTGCAAGGACAAGCAGGCGTCGAATACCGGTTCTGGCCATCTCGGCCGTGACGAGCCGAAGCTGTTCCATGCCTGCAATCCTTATGGCCGCTTATAGCCGTGCGCTATTAACGGAGGTTATTGCCGAAGGTATCGCACTGCGCAGGATCGCCGCTGTCAAAGCCGCGTTTAAACCAGGTGTAGCGCTGTTCAGACGTGCCGTGGGTAAAGCTGTCCGGCACGACGCGCCCCTGCCCTTTCTGCTGCAGACGATCGTCGCCGATTGCCTCAGCGGCGTTCAGCGCTTCCTGCAAATCACCGACATCCAGCACTTCCTGTTTTTGCATGCTGTTGCCCCAGATACCGGCGAAACAGTCGGCCTGCAGCTCCATTTTCACCGACAGCTTGTTACCTTCTACCTGGGATGCGCCCTGCTGGAGCTGACGAACTTTTGGCTCGATGCCCAACAGCTTCTGGACGTGGTGACCGACCTCATGGGCAATGACATACCCCTGAGCAAAATCGCCGTCCGCCCCCAGCTTGTTTTTCATCTCATCGTAGAAGGAAAGATCGATATACACGGTGCTGTCTGCCGGGCAGTAGAACGGCCCCATCACCGACTGGCCAGTGCCGCAGCCGGTGCGGGTAGCGCCCCGGTACATCACCAGCTTCGGCTGCTGATAGGTGCGGCCCATCTGCTGGAAAATCTGCCCCCAGGTATCTTCCGTGGTAGCCAGAATAACTGAGGTGAATTTGGCCGCCTCATCATCATTCGGACTGATGGAGCGCTGCGAGCTTTGTTGGGTCACCGGCTGCCCGCCGGAGATAAGTCCGGTAAGGTCAACGCCATAATAGCCTGCCACCACGACGACGATCAGCAGGACTATCCCGCCTTTGCCTCCCGGCAAACGAAAACCACCGCCGCCGCCAAAGCTCGGGCCGGAGGAATTATTACGCCTGTCTTCTACGTTGTCGCTTTCGCGACGACCTTGCCAACGCATACCCTACCTCGTTATTCACAGCTTGTAATAGTAGATCGTAGGTGGTTAATGGACGGATTACCATAAGAAACGCTATGTGAAATATCCGGATGCGCAAAACGCATCCGGACGAAGGCAATGGTGCCAGAAAAGCTAGTCTAATTTCACGCCAAGTCGGTGAGCTACTTCTTCATAGGCTTCAATCAGGCCGCCCAGGCTCTGGCGGAATCGGTCCTTATCCATTTTGTCCAGGGTCTCTTTATCCCACAGACGGCTGCCGTCCGGTGAGAACTCGTCGCCCAACACCACTTCGCCTTTGAACAGGCCAAACTCCAGCTTGAAGTCCACCAGGATAAGACCCGCATCGTCAAAGAGTTTGCTCAGCACGTCGTTGGCTTTGTAGCTCAGCTCACGCATGCGTGCGAGGTGCTCTTTGCTTACCCAGCCAAAGGTTTCGCAGTAGGATTCGTTGACCATCGGATCGTGCATCGCATCGTTTTTTAAGAACAGATCAAACAGCGGCGGGTTAAGCTCAATGCCTTCTTCGATGCCAAGACGCTTCACCAGCGATCCGGCGGCACGGTTGCGGATAACGCACTCAACCGGCACCATATCGAGCTTTTTAACCAGCACTTCGTTATCGGAAAGTAGCTGCTCCATTTGCGTAGGAATACCCGCCTCTTCCAGTTTGGCCATAATGAAATGGTTAAACTTGTTGTTCACCATGCCCTTACGATCGAACTGTTCAATGCGCGCGCCGTCTCCTGCTGACGTATCATTGCGGAATTCGAGCACCAACAGATCCGGATTTTCGGTGCTGTATACGGTTTTCGCCTTGCCACGATACAACTCAGCTTGCTTTTGCATCTTTCTTACTCCAGGTGTGATTTAACTAAAAATTCCGTCATCTGCGGCTACGCACACGTTTGCGTAGCGAGGCAGAAAAAAGGCCGGATCGCTCCGGCCCTTAAATTTACTTGCTGAATGCCGCCTGGAATACGGCGACCAGCGCGTCGTTCTGAGACTGCGTCAGCGTATGCCCTTTCGGATCGATAAACTGCAGGCTGCTGCGGTTATCAAGATCGCCAACCTGCAGCTTGTAGTCACCGCCGACAAGTTCCGGGTCTTTCGCCCCTAAATCCTGCCATCCGCTATCAGACAATGGTTTATAGGTGACGGCCATGCTGCCGGTAGAACGCGTGGAATCAGTGACTTTCATGCCCGCTTTTTCAAGCGTGGCCGGCAAGCGATTCCACACCACGTTGAATGGACCACGCACCACCAGCATTGGTAAACCGGTGTCATCTGCGGCGCTCTGAACATCGAGCTGGGCAGAAGAACGGTTATCCTTCGCGTTCTGCTGATCGGTTTGCGCTTTATCAAGTCCTGAGCTGATGACGTTAAGCATTTGCGCGCTGTAGCGCTGCATGGAGGCGGCGTCTGACACCGGCTTGCCAGCCTGCTCAAGGCCCAGCAGCTTCACGACCACCGCCTGCTGATAGCCCTGCGGCTTCACGGCAATTTGATAGCGGCCACGGTACTGCTCGTCTTCATCGGCACGGTTCCACTGCACCCAATCGGTTGTTAGCGTCTGGCTTGCGTCATCACGCTTGTCGATGGTGTAGTGGTTAGCTTCAAGCACGCTGACCACCTGCGGCCAGAGCGTCGTGCCGCGAGCGCTTTCAACCATCAGCGAAGCGGTATCGCCGGTAAACTGAGTGCGCGCGCCGCTAACCAGCGCCAGCGGTTGAGCCGGCGGACGGATATCAAGCTGCTTGCCTACTGCACCGCTGCCATTGGTAACCGGAATGGTATATTGACCGTTCTCCACGGGCAGAATCATGCCTGCCGGAGCGTGGATGTCCGCCAGAGGCGCTGCATCCAGATAGGATTCGTCGCCGCTAACCTGGCGCTTATAACGCTGGTCGCTGCTGCACGCCGCAAGCAGCATCGCAAGCGTTACCACTGCAACTTTCGCCACCATCGACTTCTGTACTGAGTAAGCCATCAAATCTCCCTAAACTTTACAGCAAACCCGCATGCTTAAGCGCGCTGATAATCACCGGACGACTTTCGTCAGTCAGCGGCGTCATCGGCAGGCGTAAGGTATCGGTCGCCACAAGTCCCAATTCCCTACAGGCCCATTTCACCGGGATAGGATTGGGTTCAACAAATAATTTGTTATGCAATGGCATCAGGCGCTGATTAATCTCACGCGCCTGGGCAAATTGCCCGCTGGCCGCCAGTTTACACATTTCCGCCATTTCACGCGCGGCTACGTTTGCCGTTACGGAAATCACGCCGTGGCCGCCGAGCTGCATGAAGTCCAGCGAGCTGGCATCGTCGCCGCTCACCAGGATGAAGTCGTCTGCAACCAGCTCTTTGATCTGGTTAACGCGCGTTAAGTTCCCGGTCGCTTCTTTGATTCCAACAATATTTTTTACTTTCGACAGGCGAGCAACGGTTTCTGGCAGCATGTCGCACCCGGTACGGGACGGCACATTGTACAGCATCTGCGGCAGATCGGTGCTTTGAGCGATAGCGCTGAAATGCTGGAACAACCCTTCCTGAGTCGGACGGTTGTAATAAGGCGTGACGGTCAGGCAGCCCACGATACCGCTGTTATGAAAGCGCTTCGTCAGGGAGATAGCCTCGGAAGTGGCGTTCGCGCCGGTGCCTGCGATCACCGGAATGCGCCCGTCCGCCAGCTCAAGCGTTAACATGACCACATCGCCGTGTTCGTCGTGGCTTAGGGTCGCAGACTCTCCGGTCGTGCCTACAGAGACAATCGCCGATGTTCCGCTGGCGACGTGGTAATCAATCAGTTTTTTCAGGCTTGACCGGCAGACATTACCTTTCTCATCCATCGGTGTTACAAGCGCGACAATACTTCCCGTGAACATTGGCCATCCTCTGTGCAAACAAGTGCCTCAATGGTACGTTTGGTGCAGGATCAAAAGCAAGCTGCCAGGTGCCTCTACACGGTTGTATGCAGGATTTTTTTATGCTTTCCTTATGATATCTCACCGATTCACAGGAAGAATGCGCTTGACTCCTTCACCCCACCATTATTTGGTTATTACGGCCCTTGGGGCGGACAGACCCGGTATCGTTAATACCATTACCCGCCATGTCAGCAGTTGCGGCTGTAATATCGAAGACAGTCGCCTCGCGATGCTCGGTGAAGAGTTTACGTTTATTATGCTGCTGTCCGGTAGCTGGAATGCGATAACCCTGATTGAATCAACGCTGCCGCTTAAAGGCGCCGAGCTGGATCTGCTGATCGTGATGAAGCGCACCGCGGCCCAGGATCGTCCGGCAATGCCCGCCACGGTCTGGGTACAGGTAGAAGTGCCGGATTCACCGCATCTTATCGAGCGCTTTACCGATCTGTTTGATACGCACCATATGAACATTGCCGAGCTGGTTTCCCGCACGCAGCCCGCGCAGAATGATAAGCTGCCGCAGCTATATATTCAGATAACCGCCCACAGTCCCGCGTCAGAAGATGCGGTAATTATTGAACAGGCCTTTAAAGCGCTATGTACAGAACTG
Organism: Buttiauxella sp.; assembly: GCA_032000125.1. GTDB lineage: Bacteria > Pseudomonadota > Gammaproteobacteria > Enterobacterales > Enterobacteriaceae > Dryocola. The sequence goes on from DAMALH010000006.1 coordinate 16,419, forward strand.
AACGCGCAAGGCACTATTAGCGTCGTGAACCCACAGCAAGATGATTAAAGACGGAGAGTAGTGATGAGCCCACTGAAAGCCGGTGACAACGCACCGAAATTTAGCCTGCCCGATCAAGACGGCGAGCAAGTAAATTTGACCGACTTCCAGGGACAGCGCGTTCTGGTTTATTTTTATCCCAAGGCGATGACGCCGGGCTGCACCGTTCAGGCATGCGGTCTGCGCGACAACATGGACGAGTTGAAAAAAGCGGGCGTGGAAGTGCTGGGTATCAGCACCGACAAGCCAGAGAAGCTCTCGCGTTTTGCCGAGAAAGAGTTGCTTAACTTCACCCTGCTGTCTGATGAAGATCATCAGATTTGCGAACGGTTCGGGGTGTGGGGCGAGAAATCCTTTATGGGCAAAACCTACGACGGCATCCACCGCATCAGCTTCCTGTTAGACGGCGAAGGCAAAGTCGAGAAAGTGTTTGACGACTTCAAAACCAGCAACCACCACGACATCGTGATGAACTGGCTGAAAGAGAACGCTTAGTTCCAGCAGAGATTAAAAAAGCCGACTTCGCGTCGGCTTCAAATTGATGACAAACATCCGAAAAGCGTGTTTTTCGGATGTTTGGGGTAAACCAGAAGACAGAATCCTTTGTTTTTAAATGCCTCTGCACGACCGCTTTTAATATCTGCGGGCTTAGTAAGCAGCCTCAGCCGACTTCGCGTCGGCTTCAGATTGATGACAAACATCCGAAAAGCGTGGTTTTCGGATGTTTGGGGTAAACCAGAAGACAGAATCCTTTGTTTTTAAATGCCTCTGCACAACCGCTTTTAATATCTGCGGGTTTAGTTAGCAGCCTCAGCCGACTTCGCGTCGGCTTTTTGTTGTTAACGGTGTTGATCATCGATGACCAGCCCGTCAGGCCAGGCATGCACCACGGCCTTAATCAGCGTGGCGAGCGGAATGGCAAAGAAGACGCCCCAGAATCCCCACAGCCCGCCGAAGATCACTACCGAAAGAATAATCACCAGCGGGTGCAGATTAACGGCCTCGGAAAACAGCACCGGCACCAGAAGGTTGCCATCAAGCGCCTGAATAATGAGATACACCGCAAATAACGTCCAGAACTCCGGACCCATGCCAAACTGGAACAGCGCAACGCAGACGACCGGGATAGTCACCACAAAAGCGCCGATATAAGGAATCAGCACCGAGAAACCCACCAGCACCGCCAGCAGCAGCGAATAGTTCAGCCCAAAGACGATAAAACCAATATAGGTTGCAATGCCCACCACTATCATCTCCAGCACTTTGCCGCGGATGTAATTGGTGATCTGCTGGTTCATCTCAAGCCATACCTGCCCTGCCAGCCCGCGATTGCGCGGCAGTACCCGCCGCACGGCATTAAGCATCTGGTCTTTATCTTTGACGAGGAAAAAGACCATCAGCGGCACCAGCACCAGATAAATAGCCAGCGTCAACAGCCCCACTAAGGATGCCAGGGAGTATTTCACCACCTGATCGCCCATGCCGGACAGGCGGCCGCGCATATTTTCCGCCATCGCATCAATGATGCCCGCGTCCACCAGCGCCGGATAACGTTTTGGCAGTGCGGCGGCAAAGTCAGACAGTTTATTCAGCATGCCCGGCATATCGCGGATCAGATAGATGCCCTGCTGCCAAGCAACCGGTGCAACCACCAGCACCATAACCATCAGGATGCCGACAAACAGCACCAGCACAATGGTGGCAGCCCAGGTGCGGGAGCACCCTACACGTTCAAGACGCGCCGTTGGCCATTCCAGCAGATAGGCCAGCACCATAGCCACCAGCAGCGGAGCCAGCAGCCCGTGGAAGAAAAAGAGGATAAGAAACCCGGCCACCAGAATGACCAGCAAGGCTATGGCTTCCGGATCGCTAAACCGTCGACGGTACCACTGCAACAACAATTCGAGCATATAACCCTTCCCTGACAGCTTTAGGCGAACCGGGATTGTATCTAAATGTCACGATAAAGACTTCGCTTTTTACGCCCGGAAAGCTCCTGATTGAGGTACGTTGACAGTTTCGGTGTTAAGATTTTCCTGTTTGTTACGCGCACGACAAAACGCCGCAAAAGTACGAACAAATTAGCCCGTAACGTGTCGAATTCAGACCCCGATTAAACAGGATAGCGGTTATGTTCAGGCAGTTGAAAAAAACGCTGGTTGCAACACTGATGACAACCTTACTCGCAGCTCAAACGGCGCCCGCCTTCGCGGATGTGGCCGATGGGCTACCTGATATGGGGACCTCGGCCGGGAGTACGCTGTCAATTGGCCAGGAGATGCAGATGGGCGACTTTTATGTCCGCCAGCTCCGCGGCAGCGCTCCACTGATTAACGATCCCCTGTTAGTTCAGTACATTAATAGCCTGGGCACGCGCCTGGTTAGCCATGCGAATTCGGTCAAGACGCCGTTCCATTTTTTCCTCATCAATAATGATGAAATCAACGCCTTTGCCTTCTTTGGCGGCAACGTCGTGCTGCACTCTGCGCTGTTCCGCTATGCCGATAACGAAAGCCAGCTAGCCTCGGTTATGGCGCACGAAATTTCGCACGTGACCCAGCGCCACCTCGCCCGTGCGATGGAAGACCAGAAAAGAAACGCTCCCCTGACGTGGGTTGGCGCGCTGGGCTCTATCCTGCTGGCGATGGCAAACCCGCAGGCGGGGATGGCGGCCCTGACGGGTACGCTTGCGGGTACGCAGCAGGGCATGATCAGCTTTACGCAACAAAACGAACAGGAAGCCGATCGCATCGGCATTCAGGTATTGCAACGTTCAGGTTTCGATCCACAAGCGATGCCGACCTTCCTGGAAAAACTGCTCGATCAGGCCCGCTATTCCACCCGCCCACCTGAAATTCTCCTGACGCACCCCCTGCCGGAAAGCCGTCTGGCAGACGCCCGCAACCGTGCTAACCAGATGCGGCCAATAGTTGTACAGTCGTCAGAGGATTTTTACATGGCCAAAGCGCGCACGCTCGGCATGTATAATTCCGGGCGTAACCAGCTCACCAGCGATTTGCTTGATGCCTGGTCAAAAGGCAACGTCCGCGAGCAGCACGCGGCGGCTTACGGTCGCGCGCTCCAGGCGATGGAAGCCAAAAACTGGATTGAGGCCCGCAAGCAGCTCCAGCCTTTGCTCGCCGCACAGCCGTCCAACCCGTGGTATCTCGACCTCTCTACGGATATCGATTTAGGGCAAAACAAAACCGCTGATGCGATCAATCGCCTGAAGAACGCGCCGGGTCTGAATCTCAATCCGGTATTGCAGCTTAACCTTGCTAACGCCTACGTTCAGGCCGGTCAGCACGCGCAGGCGGCCACCATTCTCAACCGCTATACCTTTGCCCATCCGGACGACAGCAACGGCTGGGATTTACTGGCGCAGGCCGAAGCCGCGCTGGGCAACCGCGATCAGGAACTGGCGGCACGCGCCGAGGTGATGGCGCTGGGCGGGCGCCTCGATCAGGCCATTTCGCTGCTGAGCAGCGCCAGCGCCCAGGTGAAACTTGGCAGCCTCCAGCAGGCCCGCTACGATGCGCGTATCGATCAGTTCCGCGAACTGCAAAAACGTTTCCTTCAATACCAGAAAATGTAACGGGAGTTAATATGTCCGCAGGAGTCACTATTTATCACAACCCGCGCTGCTCAAAGAGCCGCGAAACGCTAAGCCTGCTGAAGGCGAACGGCGCGGAGCCCGAGGTGGTGTTGTATCTGGAGACGCCCCCGGATGCGGATACCCTTAAAGCTTTGCTGAGCAAGTTAGGTTTTGCGAGCGCACGCGACCTGATGCGCCAGAAAGAGGATCTGTATAAAGCGCTGGAACTTGCGCAGGCGGGGTTAAGCGAAGAGCAGTTGATTCAGGCGCTGGTTGAGCATCCGAAGCTGATTGAGCGCCCGATCGTGCTGGCTAATGGCCAGGCGCGCATCGGCCGTCCGCCGGAGTCAGTGCTGGAGATTTTGTAACACCGATTCCCGTTCGGAAGCCGGGGCCATTACAGCCCCAGAATCTCTTTTACAAATGGAATCGTCAGCTTGCGCTGTGCGGTAATAGAGGCGCGATCGAGCTGATCCAGCGTCATAAACAGCGTGCGCATTTCGCGATCTAAACGCTTAAGCAGAAAACGCCCCACGTCTTCCGGCAGTTCAAAGCCACGCAGACGCGCGCGTAATTGCAGGGCCTGAAGTTTGTCGTCATCCGACAGCGGCTGCAGCTTATAGATTTGCCCCCAGTCGAGGCGCGAGGCCAGGTCCGGTAGCTGCAGGTTGAGCTGGCGCGGCGGCCTGTCGCCGGTAATCAGCAGCCGGGTTTTTCCCGATTCCAGGATGCGGTTATAGAGGTTAAAAAGCGCCATTTCCCACGGCTCATCGCCGGCGATACACTCGATGTTATCAATGCATACCAGCGAAAGCTGCTCCATTCCGTCCAGCACTTCCGGCACAAACCAGGTGCGTTTGTCCAGGGGCACGTACCCCACCGCCTCGCCTCTTTGCGACAGTTCGGCACAGGCGGCGTGCAGCAAATGGCTGCGTCCGCCCCCTTCCCGCGACCAAAAATAGATATACCCGCTGTGATCCTGGCGGAGCACGGCCTGCAGGGCGGCTAGTAAAGAAGGGTTATCACCCGGCCAGAAACTGGAAAATGTTTCATCGTCGGGCAAATAGAGTGGCAGGGAAAGCTGTGCCGGCGTATTCAGAAGTACCTCAACCATAACAGGCAGAAAACGCTGAGAGTCTATCACAGAATTTGCGTGCTGTAGAACCGGGCGGGAGCGCCGCCCGGCCTGTTGCAAGACTAGGATTTTACTTCGCTGTCTTTCGCCTCAAGCACCACTTCTTCCGGGCGCAGGACGTTGATAATTTTGAAGATAAGGCTCAATCCCACGCCGACGATAGTCGCCAGCGCCATGCCTTTCAGCTCGGCCGCGCCAATGTGCACCTTCGCGCCGCTAACGCCGATTATCAGGATGACGGAGGTCAGGATCAGGTTCTGCGCCTTGCTGTAATCGACTTTAGATTCGATCAGCACGCGAATACCGGAAGCGCCGATCACCCCGTACAGCAGCAGGGAAACGCCTCCCATTACCGGAACCGGGATAATCTGAATGGCCGCCGCAAGCTTACCGACGCAGGAAAGCAGAATGGCGAAAATAGCCGCGCCGCCGATAACCCAGGTCGAGTAAACGCGGGTTATCGCCATCACGCCGATATTCTCACCGTAGGTGGTATTCGGCGTGGAGCCGAAGAAACCGGAGAAAATCGTCGACACGCCGTTGGCAAACATTGAACGATGCAGGCCGGGATCGCGAATCAGGTCTTTTTTGACGATGTTCGCCGTCACCACCAGGTGGCCGACGTGCTCTGCGATAACCACCAGCGCAGCAGGCAGAATGGTGAAGATTGCAAACCACTCAAAGCGCGGCGTATAGAAGGTCGGCAGCGCGAACCAGTGCGCCTCGCGGATTGGGGTAACGTCCACCACGCCCATCACAAACGACAGCGCGTAGCCCGCCAGCACGCCGATAAGAATCGGGATAATCGCCAGGAAGCCGCGGAACAGCACGGAGCCAAAGACCGTTACCGCAAGCGTCACCAGGGAAATAATAATAGTGGTGCTATCCGCTGAGGTACCTTCCGCAGGCAGCAGCCCGGCCATGTTTGCCGCAACGCCCGCCAGCTCAAGGCCGATTACCGCAACAATTGCGCCCATCGCCGCCGGGGGGAACATCACGTCCAGCCAGCCGGTGCCCGCCTTTTTCACGATCAGCGCCACAATACAAAACAGCACGCCGCACATGATAAAGCCGCCCAGCGCCACTTCATAACCCAGCGGCAGGAGCAGCAGCACAGGCGAAATAAAGGCGAAGCTTGAGCCCAGATATGCTGGAATTTTCCCTTTACAGATAAAGAGATACAGCAGCGTTCCGATACCGTTAAACAGCAGTACGGTCGCCGGGTTGATGTGGAACAGAATCGGAACCAGAACGGTTGCGCCAAACATGGCAAACAGATGCTGCAAACTTAACGGAATCGTTTGCAATAACGGTGGCCTTTCACTTACCCCGATAGCACGGCGGGTCATGTTGTTTTCCTCTGAGTATTGTTTTAATGAACGACGAGTTTTAAAAACCAAAAAAAAGCCGACTTTCGAAGTCGGCTACTTTTTTATTTCGTACCAAATATCTTGTCGCCGGCGTCGCCGAGGCCAGGAATAATGTAGCCGTGCTCGTTGAGGCACCGATCGATGGAAGCGGTATAAAGTTCGATATCCGGGTGGGCTTTTTCCAGCGCGGCGATGCCTTCAGGCGCGGCCACCAGAACCAGCACCTTAATGCTGGTGCAGCCCGCCTTTTTCAGCAGGTCGATAGTCGCAATCATAGAACCGCCGGTTGCCAGCATCGGGTCAACCACCAGCGCCATACGCTCTTCAATGTTTGAAACCAGCTTCTGGAAGTAAGGCACCGGCTCTAAGGTTTCTTCGTTACGATAAACGCCAACCACGCTGATACGCGCGCTCGGTACGTTTTCCAGCACGCCTTCCATCATGCCAAGGCCGGCACGCAGAATTGGCACAACGGTAATTTTCTTGCCTTTGATCTGGTCGATTTCCACCGGGCCGTTCCAGCCTTCGATAGTAACCTTTTCGATTTCCAGATCCGCAGTGGCTTCGTAAGTCAGCAGGCTGCCAACTTCTGAGGCGAGTTCACGAAAGCGTTTAGTGCTGATGTCCTGCTCACGCATCAGGCCAAGCTTGTGTTTGACGAGTGGGTGTTTCACTTCCACGATCTTCATTACTCTTTCTCCCCGAGAATGTTGGCGACCACAAAAAAAATCGCCGGATTATACCGCTTTTTTGCAGTGAATCCATCGGTATTGGGGTTGATCGGGATCAACCAAACCCGAATGAGTATACATCAACAATCTTTATTCCCGCTTCATAAGAGGCTCGCAAACGTTTGCCTGCACTGTTAGAATTGCCGCGATTTTTATTCCATACCACCCGTGGGGAACGAGCAGTGACCGATAAAACCTCTCTTAGCTATAAAGATGCCGGTGTTGATATTGATGCTGGTAACGCTCTGGTCGACAGAATTAAAGGCGTGGTGAAAAAGACCCGTCGCCCGGAAGTGATGGGTGGCCTGGGTGGTTTCGGTGCGCTGTGCGCGTTGCCTCAGAAATATCGTGAACCCGTGCTGGTTTCCGGCACCGACGGCGTGGGCACCAAGCTGCGTCTGGCCATGGATTTAAAACGTCACGATACCATCGGTATCGATCTGGTCGCGATGTGCGTAAACGATCTGGTGGTTCAGGGCGCAGAGCCGCTGTTCTTCCTGGACTACTATGCAACCGGCAAACTTGATGTGGAGACCGCATCCAGCGTCATTACCGGTATCGCGGAAGGCTGTTTGCAGTCTGGCTGTGCGCTGGTTGGCGGCGAAACCGCCGAGATGCCGGGCATGTATCACGGCGAAGACTACGACGTGGCCGGTTTCTGCGTGGGCGTGGTTGAGAAAGCTGAAATCATAGACGGTTCCAAAGTTGCCGACGGCGATGTGCTGATAGCCCTGGCCTCGAGCGGCCCGCACTCCAACGGCTATTCACTGGTGCGTAAAGTGCTGGAGGTCAGCGGCGCCGATCCCCTCACTACCCAACTGGAAGGCAAACCGCTGGCGGATCATCTGCTGGAGCCAACCCGCATTTACGTTAAGCCGCTGCTTGAGCTGATTGGCGAAGTTGACGTACATGCCATCGCCCACCTGACCGGCGGCGGCTTCTGGGAGAACATCCCACGCGTGCTGCCAGACAATACGCAGGCGGTGATTGACGAGTCTTCATGGCAGTGGCCCGCCGTGTTCAACTGGCTGCAAAAAGCCGGCAACATCAGCAGCCATGAAATGTACCGCACCTTCAACTGCGGCGTGGGCATGCTTATCGCCCTGCCGGCCGCCGAGGCGGATAAAGCCGTTGCGTCGCTAAAAGCTAAAGGTGAAAACGCCTGGCAAATCGGTATCATTAAGGCAACTGAAACCGATGAGCGTGTGGTTATTGCGTGATGAAACACATTGTGGTGCTGATTTCCGGCAACGGAAGCAATCTTCAGGCGATTATCGATGCCTGCAAGCAAAAAAAGATTAACGGCACCCTTTCGGCGGTGTTCAGTAACAAGGCCGACGCGTTTGGCCTTGAACGCGCGCGAGAGGCAGGCATCCCGGCCCACGCGCTTACCGCCAGCCAGTTTGCCGACCGCGCGGCTTTCGATCGCGAATTAATGCAGGAAATCGACGCCTACGCGCCGGATCTGGTGGTGCTTGCCGGCTATATGCGCATTCTCAGCCCGGAATTTGTCGCGCATTACGCCGGCCGCCTCATTAATATCCACCCTTCTCTGCTGCCGAAATATCCGGGCCTGCATACCCATCGCCAGGTGCTTGATAACGGCGATGAAGAACACGGTACTTCGGTTCATTTCGTCACCGACGAACTGGACGGCGGCCCGGTGATTTTACAGGCCAGCATCCCCGTATTTGAGGGCGATGACGAAGACGACATCACCGCACGCGTGCAGCATCAGGAACACGCCATTTATCCGCTGGTGGTTAGCTGGTTTGTAGACGGCCGCCTTGAGATGCGCAACAACGCAGCCTGGCTTGACGGGGAAGTACTTCCCCCGCAGGGTCACGCGGCAGAAGAATAAACGTTCAGGGCTGCGTCCCCGCAGATTGCTGACAAAGCAGGAAAAAGCGTGGTCTTTCCTGCTTTGTGACGATCGGCCGAAAATCAATGAATTGATTTTCCTTGTTTTATAAATGATGGCAGCTTTTAGTTTTGTCACACCGGAAGGTTTGTCATCAGTCTCAGGGGCTACGGCCCCTTTTTTTATGCCCGCGTCGTTGGACATTCCCCGCCAAAGCTCGCCATAATGGCTGACGTGACGGCATGATTTCGTCCACGAAAACGGAAGTGAGGGCTAATGGGTCAGGATAAGCTGTATATCGAAAAAGAACTGAGCTGGTTGTCTTTTAACGAACGTGTGCTCCAGGAAGCGGCGGATAAAATTAATCCGCTGATCGAAAGAATGCGTTTTCTCGGCATCTATTCAAATAACCTTGATGAGTTTTATAAGGTTCGTTTCGCCGAGCTGAAACGGCGCATTCTGATCAGTGAAGAACAGGGCACCGCCCCTAACTCGCGACACTTGCTGAATAAAATTCAGGCGCGCGTGCTGAAGGCCGATCAGGAGTTTGACGGGCTGTATAACGATCTGCTGCTGGAAATGGCCCGTAACCAGATCTTCCTGATTAACGAACGCCAGCTTTCTGAAAACCAGCAAAACTGGCTGCGCCACTATTTCAAACACTATCTGCGCCAGCACATTACGCCAATTCTTATCAATCACGACACCGATCTGGTGCAGTTCCTGAAAGACGATTACACCTATCTGGCGGTGGAAATTATCCGCGGCGATGAGATTCGTTACGCTCTGCTTGAGATCCCGTCTGATAAGGTGCCGCGCTTTGTAAATCTGCCGCCAGAAGCGCCGCGCCGCCGCAAGCCAATGATTCTGCTTGATAATATTCTGCGCTATTGCCTGGACGACATTTTCAAAGGCTTCTTCGACTATGACGCGCTGAACGCCTACTCGATGAAAATGACCCGCGATGCGGAATACGATCTGGTGACCGAGATGGAATCCAGCCTGCTGGAGCTGATGTCGTCAAGCTTAAAGCAGCGTCTTACCGCCGAGCCGGTGCGCTTTGTTTACCAGCGCGATATGCCCGATGCCATGGTCGAAATGCTGCGCAACAAGCTGACCATTACCAACTACGACTCCATTATTCCGGGCGGTCGTTATCATAACTTTAAAGATTTCATTAACTTCCCAAACGTAGGCAAGGCCAACCTGGTGAATAAACCGCTGCCGCGCCTGCGCCATATCTGGTTTGATAAATTCCGCAACGGCTTTGACGCCATTCGCAACCGCGACGTGCTGCTTTACTACCCGTACCATACCTTTGAGCACGTGCTGGAACTGCTGCGTCAGGCCTCGTTCGATCCGAACGTGCTGGCCATAAAAATCAATATTTATCGCGTGGCGAAAGACTCACGCATTATCGAATCGATGATTCACGCGGCGCACAACGGCAAAAAAGTAACCGTGGTCGTGGAACTGCAGGCGCGCTTTGACGAAGAGGCCAACATTCACTGGGCGAAGCGCCTGACGGAAGCGGGCGTGCACGTTATCTTCTCGGCCCCCGGCCTGAAAATTCACGCCAAGCTGTTCCTTATCTCCCGTAAAGAAGGCGAAGAAGTGGTGCGTTACGCGCACATAGGCACCGGCAACTTTAACGAGAAAACGGCGCGCCTTTACACTGACTATTCGTTGCTGACCGCCGATGCGCGTATTACGAATGAAGTGCGCCGGGTATTTAACTTTATTGAAAACCCTTATCGCCCGGTGACCTTCGAATACCTGATGGTATCGCCGCAAAACTCGCGCCGCCTGCTCTACGATCTGGTAGATCGCGAAATTGCCAATGCGCAAAACGGCCTGCCTTCTGGCATTACGCTAAAACTTAATAATCTGGTTGATAAAGGGCTGGTTGACAGGTTATATGCTGCCTCCAGCTCTGGCGTTAAGGTAAACCTGCTGGTGCGCGGCATGTGTTCTCTGATCCCAAACCTTGAGGGGATCAGCGATAACATTCGCGTGATCGGTATCGTCGACCGTTATCTGGAGCACGATCGTGTTTACGTGTTCGAAAACGGCGGCGACAAAAAAGTTTACCTCTCCTCCGCCGACTGGATGACGCGCAACATTGATTACCGTATTGAAGTCGCCGTCGCCGTGCTCGATCCGCTTCTGAAACAGCGGGTGCTGGATATTATCGACATTCTGTTTAGCGATACCGTAAAGGCGCGCTATCTCGATAAAGAACTCAGCAATCGCTATGTGCCGCGTGGTAACCGCCGCAAGGTGCGCGCGCAGCTTGCGATCTACGATTACATTAAATCTCTGGAACAACCTGACTAACGTTATGCCGATAAAAAAACATGCTCCCAGGCCGCAGGAGTTTGCTGCAGTCGATCTCGGTTCTAATAGTTTCCACATGGTGATTGCCCGTGTGGTTGACGGCGCGATGCAAATCATCGGGCGCTTAAAGCAACGCGTTCATCTTGCGGACGGGCTTAATTCCCGCAACGAGCTAAGCGAAGAGGCAATGGAGCGCGGCCTTTCATGCCTTGCGCTGTTTGCCGAACGTCTGCAGGGATTTGCGGCGGCGAACGTCTGTATTGTCGGCACGCATAGCCTGCGCGAGGCGGTTAACGCCGAGGTGTTTCTTAAACGCGCCGAGCAGGTAATCCCCTACCCGATTGAAATTATTCCCGGTAACGAAGAAGCACGCCTGATTTTTATGGGCGTTGAACACACCCAGCCAGAAAAAGGCCGCAAGCTGGTTATTGATATCGGCGGCGGCTCCACCGAGCTTGTGATTGGTGAAGATTTTGAACCTATGCTGGTTGAGAGCCGCCGCATGGGTTGCGTGAGCTTCGGGCAAAACTTCTTCCCGAACGGGGTGATTACGCCCGAAAACTTCAGGCGGGCGCGTCTCGCAGCGGTGCAAAAGCTGGAAAATCTCTCCTGGCAGTATCGCCTGCAGGGCTGGAACGTGGCGATGGGGGCTTCGGGCACCATCAAGGCCGCACATGAAGTGCTCGTCAACATGGGCGAGAAGAACGGTATTATCACCCCTGAACGGCTGGAAATGCTGTGCGATGAGGTGCTTAAGTTTAAACATTTCGATTCGATGAGCCTGCCGGGTTTATCCGAAGAGCGAAAAGCGGTGTTTGTTCCCGGGCTTGCCATTCTCTGCGGCGTATTCGATTCGCTGGCTATTCGCGAGCTTCGTCTGTCCGACGGCGCGCTGCGCGAAGGGGTGCTATATGAAATGGAGGGCCGCTTCCGCCATCAGGATATCCGCATCCGTACCGCTCAAAGCCTTGCGGATCAGTACCATATCGACAGCGATCAGGCCAAGCGGGTGCTGAACACCACCGAGCATATTTATCAGCAGTGGGAAAAGCAGAATCCAAAGCTCGCCAACCCGCAAATGGCGGCGCTGCTGAAATGGTCCGCCATGTTGCATGAAGTGGGGCTGAACATTAACCACAGCGGTTTGCACCGCCACTCGGCCTATATCCTGCAGCACAGCAACCTGCCCGGTTTTAATCAGGAACAGCAGATGCTTATCGCTTCGCTGGTTCGCTATCACCGCAAGGGCATCAAAATTGACGATTTGCCGCGCTTTACGCTGTTCAAGAAAAAGCAGTTCCTGCCGCTGATGCAGATTTTGCGCCTTGCCGTACTGCTTAACAATCAACGACAGGCCACCACCACTCCGCCTACGCTTGTGCTGGAAACCGAAGAGAATCACTGGACGCTGCGTTTCCCGCACGACTGGTTTAGCCAGAACACGCTGGTGCTCCTCGATCTGGAACGCGAACAGCTTTACTGGGACAACACGCCCGGCTGGAAGCTCAGGATTGAAGAAGAGGCCAGCCCGACGATTGCGGCTTAAGCGCTCTGCGGCGGAGAATGGCGAACGCTTCTCCGCCCTACAGCACCTCGCTTTTAACCGTATTCAGCAGCGATTCCAGCGGTTGCGGATAACCGATTAAATACCCCTGCATATAATCAATACCGAGGCGTTGCACCGCATCCTTCAGCGCCTCGCTTTCCACATATTCGGCCACGACCTGCATTTTTTTCATTCTTGCCAGCTGGCAGATAGATTCGACAATCTGGTAATCCAGGCTGCTGGTAAGCAGGTTGCGAATAAAGCTGCCGTCAATTTTCAGTATATCCGCGCTGATGTTTTTCAGACGCGCATAGCTGGCATAGCCCGTTCCAAAATCATCAATCGCCACGCGGCACCCCATGCGCTGAAGCGCGGTGAGCGTCACGTTGGCCTGCTCAATATTGGTCAGCGAGTTGCTTTCCGTCACTTCGAAAATCAGTTGCCACGGCTCGATATTGTATTTTGCGAGCAGCGACTTCACCTCTGCTGGAAACTGCATGCGGCTGACGGAAGCGGGAGTGAGGTTAACGGCAAAACGGCAGCCCGGAAGCTGTTCACGATTTTTGTCCATAAACCGCAGGGTGGCTTCAAACACCCAATGGTCAATCCTCGACGACAGGCCAAACTCGTGCGCCACGGGTAAGAAGCTGTCCGGGTTAAATAACTCGCCGTTCTCGCCCTTCATGCGAAGCAATATTTCATGATACGAATCGCCACGCATTCCTTCGATACGCTGCGCCATCAGGGTGAAGCTGCCACAATCAAGGGCGATTTGCAGGCGATTCATCATCGCAACCTTGCTTTTAACCGTATTCTGAAGCCGGTTTGAGCCCTGCTGCTGCAGGTTTTCAGGCTGATAAGTGGTCAGTGAAAGCTCCGCCATGGTGCTGAGCTCGCCCAGCAAGAGATACAGATGGAACAGCGGGAGTTTCACATAGCAATAGCTAATGCCAACCTGCGGCTGAAGCGGCATGCCATCCCATATAAAGCGGAACTGCTTCACACGCCTGTCGATGGCTTCAATTCGCTCCTCGTGGGATTCGTAGTTTAATCTCAGGGCCAAATCATGCCCGGAAAGGTGGTAAACCTTTTCATCCTCACTCAGGTTCTGCCGCAAATATTCGGCTAGCTGCTGTTTGTACTGAATACGCAAAAGCACGCCGTAGTTCCGTCCCAGCAGCTCAAGCTCAGGAATTCGCAGAAAAGCGAGCGCGGACCAGGGATGACGCCCGATATCACGGTTAAGCGCGCGCAGGTTAGGCATCTGGATAATGGGATCGGTAAAGGCGGCCTGGTGGGCTTTAGCATGCAGAAAGCGCTGACGCGTCGTTACTGCCGCCATCATAAAAATCGTAATGGAAAATACTGCGTAACAGGAAGAAGCAATGGCCAGGTGAAGCTGGAACCCCATATCCGGCGGCAAATAGTTATAAAATCCGCTGCAGAGAATGACCAGGATAATTGTCCAGATAGTGGTAATAAACAGGAAACCAAACCGCATGGCTCCCCATAGCATCACCGGCAAAATAAGCGTCAGCGTATAATCCGTTCTGAAAATAGAAGCGGAATCACCCAGCGGCAGGATAAGCAAATTCACCAGCAGCGCCATCATAGCGCTCCAGAGCATCACTTCGGTTTTCGTCACGCCGCACTGCGCCTGCCCGCGCATCCGTGACAGGAAAGAAAAAACAAAATGCGGGTTTCTTATCATCCGAATGATGAAGTAGAAAAAAGGCATCCCCGTTAAAGTGCCGACCAGCAAGGCCTGGAAATTTATCAGCGTGCGCGGATGAAGCGGGCTTTCCGAAACCATGCTTAAAAGAGGATCGTACCAGCCAAAAAAAAGACCGATTTGATAGATAAAAAGGAACAGCGTGGAGTTAAATAGAACCAGCCAGAACATGCGTCGCAGCGTGAGCGAGACGATGCCGAAGGTCACCGCATAGCGCCGCGGCACAAAGATTCGGTATGCGACAAAACTGAGCGAGAGGGGGACAAGAAAGTGGACGATCGCAAGCATTGTCACGAACTCCCCTTTCAGCGGGAGATAACGAATCACTAATGCAAGCACAATGCCCGGTAAGGCGGCCCAGCCGAATATCATAATGAAAGCGGTCAGCAGACCAAGCGGCATATAAATTAAATAAACGCGCCCGCCTTCCATAAGGGTATTTGCATTAAACCATACGGCCAGAGGGAGCAGTAACGCAGGCAGTATCAGGGGCAGCGCCCACCAGTTATTCTTATATTTATTGTACCAGGTCGCAAAGTGCATAGATGGTCGCCAGAAACCCTGTCAATCCTGCTCGGGTGATGTTCAGAAAGGGCTTCCAGCCTGACTGATAAAAACCATATTGCTATGGTACGGAGTGCAAATTTTAGTTAGGGATTTTCTTGAGGAATTGATGCAGATCAATTTACACGTAAAGTTATTGTCTAATGAACGTAAAAGTCCTTTTGACATGGATTATTAACTCCCTATAAATAGTAAGGAAAAATTAAGCAAAGGCGGAATATCGGCTGCGTTGACGCTTTTTTACATAGCGGAGAATTGACCCTGACGTACCGCTATGCCTAAATACTCCTTGTCGCCCGCGGTTGACGGGCAAATCCTAAGGGCCTTTTGCGTGACACAGGTTACGAGTATGCGAAGACGACACCGCTTTAACAGTCGAATGACCCGCATTATTCTGCTCATCAGTTTTCTTTTCCTTTTTGGCCGTTTTGTCTATTCCTCTATTGGCGCCTGGTATCACCATCAGGACAAAAAAGCGCAGGCACAGCAAAGCAGCCTGTCTGTGGATATCACTAACCGGTAACGCAACCTTTTAAGCACAATTACTCTCACTGCCGATGGCCAGTGCGCTTTGTCACGTCTGTTGTTTGCATGCCCGATAAAACAGGCGGCAACAGGGCAAAAGCATGCAGGCAAACGGGATAAAAAAAGCCCCCAGAAAAGGAGGCTTACAGGCGATTTCGAGAAATAATCTACCGCTGGCAGTAAATCATTCCCACTCGATCGTTGCTGGCGGCTTGCCGGAAATATCGTAAACCACGCGGGAAATGCCGTTAACTTCGTTGATAATGCGGTTAGACACGCGGCCAAGGAAGTCGTATGGCAGATGCGCCCAGTGCGCGGTCATAAAGTCGATGGTTTCCACGGCACGCAGGGAAACCACCCAGTCGTATTTACGGCCATCGCCCATCACGCCTACTGAACGAACCGGCAGGAACACGGTAAACGCCTGGCTAACCTTGTTGTAAAGATCCGCTTTGTGCAGTTCTTCAATGAAGATTGCATCGGCCCGACGCAGCAGGTCGCAATACTCTTTTTTCACTTCACCCAGCACGCGCACGCCAAGGCCCGGCCCCGGGAACGGATGGCGGTAAAGCATGTCGTACGGCAGACCCAGTTCCAGACCAATCTTGCGCACTTCATCTTTAAACAGTTCGCGCAGCGGCTCGACCAGGCCCATCTTCATCTCTTTCGGCAGGCCGCCCACGTTGTGGTGAGATTTGATGACGTGCGCTTTGCCTGTTGCGGAAGCCGCAGACTCGATAACGTCAGGGTAGATGGTGCCCTGCGCCAGCCATTTCACCTCTTCCAGCTTCAGGGCTTCTTCATCGAACACTTCCACAAACACGCGGCCGATGATTTTACGTTTCGCTTCCGGATCGTTCTCGCCCGCCAGCGCGTCCAGGAAGCGTTTTTCGCCTTCTACATGAACAATGTTCAGACCGAAGTGGTCACCGAACATGTCCATCACCTGCTGGGCTTCATTCAGGCGCAGCAGCCCGTTATCAACGAAGACGCAGGTGAGGTTTTTGCCGATGGCACGATGCAACAGCATGGCGGTAACGGAGGAATCAACGCCGCCGGAAAGGCCAAGGATTACCTTGTCATCACCAACCTGCGCGCGAATACGCTCGATTGCGTCTTCAATAATTTTTGCCGGCGTCCACAGCGCTTCACAGCGGCAAATATCCAGCACAAAACGCTCCAGCAGGCGCATGCCCTGGCGGGTGTGCGTGACTTCCGGGTGGAACTGCACGCCATAAAAACGTTTTTCTTCATTAGCCATAATGGCAAACGGACAGGTTTCGGTGCTGGCAACGGTTACGAAATCAGAAGGAATCGCCGTGACCTTATCGCCGTGGCTCATCCAGACGTCCAGCAGCGGTTTGCCCGCGGCGCTAAGAGAATCTTCGATGCCGCGTACCAGCGCGCTGTCGATTTTAACTTCAACCTGCGCGTAGCCAAATTCACGCTCGTTCGAGCCTTCAACGTGGCCGCCAAGCTGTATCGCCATGGTTTGCATGCCGTAGCACACGCCAAATACCGGCACGCCTGCTTCGAACACATATTCAGGAGCACGCGGGCTGTGCAGCTCGGTGGTGCTTTCCGGACCGCCAGAGAGAATGATACCGGCTGGATTGAATTCACGAATCTGTGCTTCAGTGACATCCCATGCCCACAGCTCGCAGTAAACGCCCAGCTCACGCACGCGGCGGGCAACCAGTTGAGTATACTGAGAACCGAAATCAAGGATAAGTATGCGATGTTTATGGATATTTTCCGTCATTGACGCTAATTCCGAGGCAAGTGAAACAAAATAAAAACACCCGGCATAAAGCCGGGTGCAGAAATTTTAAGAACCCATACGGTAGTTCGGGGACTCTTTGGTGATCGTCACGTCATGCACGTGGCTTTCCTGAATACCCGCACCGCTGATGCGTACGAATTCCGCTTTGGTACGCAGCGCGTCGATAGTACCACAGCCGGTCAGCCCCATGCAGGAGCGCAGGCCGCCCATCTGCTGATGAACAATCGCCTTCAGATGGCCTTTGTAAGCCACGCGGCCTTCGATACCTTCCGGCACCAGCTTGTCAGCCGCGTTATCGGTCTGGAAGTAACGGTCGGAAGAGCCTTTCGACATCGCGCCTAAAGAGCCCATGCCGCGGTAGGATTTGAAAGAGCGGCCCTGGTAGAGTTCGATTTCGCCCGGCGATTCTTCGGTACCGGCCAGCATACCGCCAACCATCACGGCAGACGCGCCCGCGGCGATAGCTTTTGCGATATCGCCGGAGAAACGAATACCGCCGTCGGCGATAACCGGAATGCCCGTGCCTTCCAGCGCCTCAACCGCATCCGCGACAGCGGTGATTTGTGGAACGCCCACGCCGGTTACGATACGAGTGGTACAGATAGAGCCAGGACCGATACCGACTTTCACCGCGCTCACGCCTGCTTCAGCCAGCGCGCGTGCGCCCGCAGCGGTTGCCACGTTGCCGCCGATGATTTGCAGGTCAGGATATTTTGCGCGAGTTTCACGAATACGTTGCAGAACGCCTTCGGAGTGACCGTGTGAGGAGTCAATCAGCAGAATGTCCACGCCAGCGGCTACCAGAGCATCGACACGCTCTTCATTACCCGCGCCTGCCCCAACGGCAGCCCCAACGCGCAGACGGCCCTGGTCGTCTTTACAGGCGTTTGGTTTACGCTCTGCTTTCTGGAAGTCTTTTACGGTGATCATGCCACGCAGGTGGAAGTTGCTATCCACAACCAGCGCCTTCTCTACGCGCTTTTCGTGCATTTTAGCCAGCACAACGTCGCGCGCCTCGCCTTCTTTCACGGTAACCAGACGCTCTTTCGGGGTCATGTACACGCTGACAGGCTGACTCAGATCGGTAACAAAGCGCACGTCACGGCCGGTAATGATGCCGACCAGTTCGTACTCTTCGGTAACCACGGGATAGCCTGCGAAGCCGTTACGTTCGGTCAGATCTTTTACTTCACGCAAGGTTGTTGTCGGCAGCACGGTTTGCGGGTCGGTAACCACGCCACTTTCGTGTTTTTTTACGCGTCTGACTTCTTCAGCCTGACGTTCAATCGACATATTTTTGTGGATGAAACCAAGACCACCTTCCTGAGCCAGCGCAATTGCCAGGCGTGCTTCGGTCACGGTATCCATTGCGGCGGACAGCATAGGGATATTGAGACGAATAGTTTTGGTCAGTTGGGTGCTGAGATCTGCCGTATTAGGCAGAACGGTGGAGTGGGCTGGAACAAGGAGAACGTCATCAAACGTCAGTGCTTCTTTGGCGATTCGTAGCATGGCAATATCTCAACCTGGGGTGAATGAGAACAGATAAAATATTGCCGCGGCATTATACAGAGCGGAATCGATTGCATCCACACTTTTTTAAGAAAACTCCTTGCCACTCACGCGCGGGCAGGTACTATGGACCGAATAACCTGCTGATTTAAAATTTGATCCAGCTCACATGCCTAACGCAAATTCTTCCTCAATTTTTACCGTTACCCGCCTGAACCAGGCGGTCCGTATGCTGCTGGAACAGGAAATGGGGCAGGTCTGGATCAGCGGCGAAATCTCCAACTTCAGCCAGCCCTCTTCCGGCCACTGGTATTTCACGCTCAAAGACGATACCGCCCAGGTGCGCTGTGCGATGTTCCGCAACAGCAACCGCCGCGTGACTTTCCGGCCGCAGCACGGGCAACAGATCCTTGTGCGCGCCAATATTACGCTTTACGAGCCGCGAGGCGATTACCAGATTATCGTCGAAAGTATGCAACCGGCGGGCGAAGGCTTACTGCAGCAGCAGTATGAACAGCTTAAGCAGCGCCTGACCGCGGAAGGGCTGTTCGAGCAGCAGTACAAAAAACCGCTGCCCAGCCCGGCGCGCCAGGTTGGCGTGATTACCTCGAAAACCGGCGCGGCACTGCATGATATTTTGCATGTGTTAAAACGCCGTGACCCTTCGCTCCCCGTGATCGTTTACCCAACCGCCGTCCAGGGCGCGGATGCGCCGGCGCAAATCGTTCGCGCAATTGAGCTTGCGAATTTGCGCGATGAGTGTGACGTGCTGATAGTCGGCCGCGGCGGCGGTTCGCTGGAAGATTTATGGAGCTTTAACGACGAGCGGGTAGCACGCGCTATTTTCGCAAGCCGAATCCCCATCGTTAGCGCCGTGGGCCACGAAACAGACGTCACGATTGCGGATTTTGTCGGGGATGTTCGCGCCCCTACTCCTTCTGCGGCAGCAGAAATTATCAGCCGCAATCAGGTGGAGTTATTACGTCAGATTCAGTCGCTGCAGGTGCGTATGGAAATGGCGATGGATTACTCCCTCGCGCAGCGCACGCAGCGTTTTACTCGCCTGCAGCATCGTTTACAGCAGCAGCATCCGCAGTTGCGGCTGGCACGCCAGCAGACCACGCTGGAACGTTTACAGCAGCGTCTGACCTCCACTATGGATGCCAGGCTACGCCGCGGCGCTCAGCAGCAGCAGCGCCTTGCGCAGCGGCTGAATCAGCAACAGCCCCAGGCGCGTATTCATCGGGCGCAAACACGCATTCAGCTGCTTGAGTACCGGCTGTCCCAGACGGTAACCGCGCGTCTGAATACTACCCGGCAGCGTTTTGGTACTGCTTTGGCGCAGCTTGAAGCCGTCAGCCCTTTAGCAACCCTTGCGCGCGGCTACAGCGTCACAACGCAGCCAGACGGCAAAGTGTTGAAAAAGACCCGGCAGGTGAAGTCCGGGGATACGCTTACAACGCGTCTGGAAGATGGCTGGGTGGAAAGCCAGGTCACCGGCATAACGCCGGTAAAAGCGGCCCGCAAGCGTAAAGCTGCGGCCAAAAGCTAGCATTTAGCGGGCAACAGCTACAAATTCAACGCGTTTCTTCGAAATCATGCCATGGCCGTTTTGACAAAAATAATCCACGGCTCCGCAGGCTTTTAACACCTCCAGCGGCTGATGACATTCCGGGCAGCGGGCTTCCAGCGTGAAGTCCTGACTGCAGCCTTCGCAATGCGCGCCGCTTTCCGTCGCGGTAAGAGGTTTGTCACACTCCGGGCAATTGAGTTCCATCGTTTCTCTCCTCAAAAGTAAAGAATCCACCTTCTAAGAAGGTGGCTTTGACGCGGCCCCCTAAAAGGGAGCTAAAAACATTTATTCCCCGTCCTTTAGTATTGTTTCTGGTTGCTTTACCGGGAAAAACCAAGCTGCTTCTCTGAATCATCCGGGTTTATGGTGAAACATTTCCGCATAGGTTTTCTTCGGGCTGTAGCCCTACAGGAACAATCACCACCTCCCGGGGAGGTGGTTTAGGGGGGACAAACAAAACGGGAGCCTTATGCTCCCGTCTTAATTATTTGCTTTTCTTGATGTGTTTGATCAGGCGCTTACGTTTACGCAGCTGGTTCGGCGTCAGGGTGTTACGTTTGTTGGCAAACGGGTTATCCCCTTCTTTGAACTGGATACGGATTGGCGTGCCCATGACATCCAGCGATTTGCGGAAGTAGTTCATCAGGTAGCGTTTATACGAATCCGGCAGGTCCTTCACCTGGTTGCCGTGGATAACGACAATCGGCGGGTTATAACCACCGGCGTGCGCATATTTCAGCTTCACGCGGCGGCCACGCACCAGCGGCGGCTGATGGTCTTCTGCCGCCATGTTCATAATACGCGTCAGCAGCGCGGTGCTAACACGACGGGTGGAGCTGTCGTAGGCTTCGCGAACGGATTCAAACAGGTTGCCAACGCCGCTGCCGTGGAGCGCGGAAATAAAGTGCACACGGGCAAAGTCGATAAAGCCAAGACGGTAATCCAGCGTCTCTTTTACCTGCTCACGGACTTCATTGCTCAGGCCGTCCCACTTGTTAACTACAATCACAAGTGAGCGCCCGCTATTGAGGATAAAGCCCAGCAGCGAGAGATCCTGATCGGAGATGCCTTCACGGGCATCGATAACCAGCAGCACCACGTTCGCGTCTTCAATCGCCTGCAGCGTTTTGATAACGGAGAATTTCTCTACGGTTTCCGTGATCTTGCCGCGCTTACGCACGCCGGCGGTATCAATCAGCACGTACTCACGTTCGTCGCGTTCCATTGGAATATAGATGCTGTCGCGGGTGGTGCCCGGCATGTCGTAAACCACCACGCGGTCTTCACCCAGAATACGGTTGGTTAGCGTGGACTTACCAACGTTTGGCCGCCCGACAATGGCCAGTTTAATCGGCAGATCCTGAGGATTAAAAGCTTCTTCCTCTTCCTCTTCGATTTCTTCTTCGTCATCGGAAACGATGCCATGTTTGGCATTGAACGCCGCCCAGTAGGCCGCGTCCTCATCAATTTCTTCTTCCTCGGCACGCGGGTTCACTTCATCAATGAACGGCATCAGCACGTGTTCGAGTAATGTGGTCACGCCGCGGCCATGGGAAGCAGCAATCGGGTGGATTTCGCCTAAGCCAAGGGAGTAGAAGTCGATGACCGCCTGATCCGGGTCCATGCCGTCCGTTTTGTTCGCCACGAGAAACGTTGGCTTCTCGCGTGAACGCAGGTGTTTAGCGATAGCTTCATCGGCAGGCATCAAACCCGCGCGCGCGTCCACCATAAACAGCACCACGTCGGCTTCTTCAATCGCCAGCAGGGATTGTTCAGCCATGCGTGTTTCAACGCCGTCTTCCGTGCCGTCAATACCGCCGGTATCGATAGCAATAAATTCACGGCCTTCCACTTCTGCACGACCATACTTGCGGTCGCGAGTCAGCCCCGGGAAATCCGCGACCAGCGCATCTCGGGTACGCGTCAAGCGGTTAAACAACGTGGATTTTCCAACATTAGGGCGCCCGACCAGCGCAACCACAGGTACCATTATAAAAGCCTCATTACTCTAAATTCATTGTCAAACGACGCCAGAGGGCGCCGCTCTTAAAAACAGGAAACGGCTCCCGGATAGCAGGAACCGTTTCATACTTACCGCTTACTCAGGAAAGTTTAACGTTTGATCGAGTACAGCGTACCGTCTTTCGCCTGAATCAGCAGCTTATCACTGGCGACCACCGGCTCGCTCTGGAAGCCGGAGCTGTCCATTTTTTGCTGAGCAACAAAGCGGCCATCGTCAGTGTTGATCCAGTGCATGTAACCTTCGCTATCGCCAACAACCAGATAGCCGTTGTACAGCACAGGAGAAGTCAGATTACGGTGCAGCAGATCGCTTTGCGTCCACAGCGTCACGCCACCTTCTGCGTTCAGCGCCACGACGCGGTCATTTTGATCGACCAGGAAGATACGGTTGGCGTCAACGATAAAGTCGTTCACGGAGCCCAGCTCACGTTTCCACATGATCTGGCCTGAGCGAAGATCCAGCGCCGTCAGGTTACCGTTATAGGCCAGCGCGTAAACCACACCGTTAACGATAACCGGAGTCGTATCCACATCGCTCAGACGATCGATTTCTGTTGCACCCGTTGCCTGGGAGATGCGTTGCTGCCAGATAAGCTGGCCTTGCTTCATCAGTACCGCGCTGACGCGACCGTTATCGCCGCCAACAATAGCAGCGCCAAAAGCGGTTGCCGGTGCTGATTCGCCGCGCAGAGAAAGCGCCGGGATATCAAGGTTAACCGTCCAGGCTACTGCGCCGTCGGCCTCATTCATCGCCTGTAGCTGGCCGTTACTGGTGTGAATCAGCACTAAACCGTCGCTGACGACTGGACGAGAAAGCACCTCGCCCGCGGCTTTGCTTTGCCATGCAATACTACCATCGGAAGTATTAAGCGCGAAGACCTGCGCTTTTTCGCTGCCGACATAAACATGGGTGCCAGCAACCGTTACGCCGCCAGAAAGTAACGCCGGGCGGTTGCTTGAGAAGAAGCCGGTTTTCTCGGCGAGATCGACAGACCAGAGTTCTTTGCCGTCATCCGCATTAACCGCTTTCACGGTGCCGTGACGGTCAGCCGCATAAACCGTGCTGTCCTGCCAGGCGGGATGGAGATTGGAATAGAAATCGCCGATTCCGCTACCGACCGAAGTGCTCCACACTTTTTCTGGTTCGAACTGGTTTTCAACCGTTGGCAGCGGAGACATCTTAACAACGTCTTCTTCGCCGCTGAACAATGAACAGCCGCTGAGCAGCGTCAGAGAAATCAGCCCTGGTACAAGTAATTTACGCAATTGCATCGGGTCCCTCTTAGCTGGACAAGTTATTGATTTTCATCTGCATCATTTCGCGCAGCGCAGGAGAAGCATCCGTCTGGGCGCCTTTGCTCCACGCATCACGCGCGCCTTGCTTATCCCCTTTGCTGAGCAGCGCTTCGCCGCGCAAATCAGCCACTATCGCCACCCAGCCTTCGCCCTTAATGCCATCAAGGGTTTTCAGCGCGGTATCGGCCTGTTTTTGTTGGATCTGGATACGCGCCAGACGAACGTTAATCAGGGCCTGAAGGTTTGCATCGCTGGTGTTGCTCAGACCTTGCTGCAACTGCGCGGCAGCTTTAGCAAGGTCGTTGTTATCAACGTATTTTTGCGCCAGTTCAAGTGACGCCAGCGCACCGTAGGTGTTTTTAGTCTCAGCGGCAAATTTCTCTGCGGCGCTCAGAGTAGCCGGTTGGGTAGCGTTCACGGCGCTGGTGACCTGTTGATAGGCCAGCGATGACGCCATCGCAGAGTCAGCCTGATGATTGTTCCAGTAACGCCAGCCGACAAGCGCACCGATCCCCAGCACGACCCCCACCACCAGCGCTTTGCCGTTTTCGGCAAAGAAGCGTTTTACCGCCTCCATCTGATCGTTTTCGTTCTCGTAAACTTCCACGCAGTCCTTCTCCTTAACGATTAATTGCCGGGAAATTACCCCAGCAGCGCCTGCAGATGTGAAGCCGTATGCTGTTGCTCTACGGTTTGTTGTTCACCCGTGCGCAAATCCTTCACCACGACCTGGCCGTTAGCCACTTCGTCCTCACCCAGAACTAATGCAAAGCTTGCGCCCCATTTATCTGCCCGGGTGAATTGTTTTTTGAAGTTGCCGCCGCCGTAGTTGGTCATAAGCTTCAATGCCGGAACCCGATCGCGTAACTGCTCGGCCAGCAGCATAGCGGCCGCCTGCGTTCCCTGGCCCGACGATATCAGGTAGATATCGACAACGGATTCCGCTTTAAATTCAGGATTAATCGCCTGAACCAGTAAAACAAGGCGCTCAAGCCCCATGGCGAACCCAACGGCCGGTGCCGCACGACCACCGAGCTGTTCGACCAGCCCATCGTAACGCCCGCCGGCGCACACGGTTCCCTGAGAGCCGAGGCTGCTGGTCACCCACTCAAACACGGTGCGGTTGTAGTAGTCCAGACCACGAACCAGTCGCTGATTAACGGTGTAGGCAATACCGGCGGCGTCCAGATACTGGCACAGGCCGGCAAAGTGTTCACGGGACTCGTCGTCCAGATAGTCGCCCAGCGCCGGCGCGTCATCCAGCAGCGCCTGAACCTCTGGATTCTTGGAATCCAGCACGCGCAGCGGGTTGCTGTACATACGACGCTGGCTGTCTTCATCCAGCCTGTCTTTAAATTGTTCCAGGTACGCCACCAGCGCTTCGCGGTATTTCGCACGTGCGTCAAGGGAACCGATGGAGTTCAGTTCAAGGCTGACATGTTTATCGATGCCCAGCGCGCGCCACCAGCGTGCGGTCAGCATGATTAACTCAGCGTCGATATCCGGCCCCTGCAGGCCAAAAACTTCAACGCCTAACTGATTAAACTGGCGATAGCGCCCTTTTTGCGGGCGTTCGTGGCGGAACATTGGCCCTATATACCACAAGCGCTGTTCCTGATTGTACAGAAGACCATGTTCGATACCGGCACGCACGCAGCCCGCGGTGCCTTCAGGACGCAGGGTCAGGCTGTCGCCGTTGCGGTCCTCAAAGGTATACATCTCTTTTTCAACCACGTCGGTGACTTCGCCGATAGCGCGTTTGAATAACGGGGTCTGCTCTACAATCGGCAAACGGATTTCGCTGTAACCGTAGCTGCCGAGCACCTGCTTCAGTGTGCCTTCAATGCGCTGCCAGATGGCGGTTTCGCCAGGCAGGTAATCGTTCATGCCGCGAATGGCTTGAATGTTTTTTGCCACGTTTGTTCTCTGTCGTTTTATACAAAAAATGAACCCAAAATCAGGCTCTTCACTACCGCGAAAAGCCCGGCGGGTTCAATCATACACGCAGAAGCCCGGTGCTTCCCATGTTTCGTACTATTTTTCCAACTGCTGAATGTCGATACGTTGCTTCTCATCGAGCATGTTGGCCTTCGCACGGATACGCGCTTCAAGCTGAGCAATCATGTTGTCGTTGTCCATGCGCTCTTTCTGACGTACGCCATCTTCGTAGAAACCGCTTTTCTTGTTGCCGCCGGTGACGCCAAGCGTGGAAACCAGCGCTTCACCCGGCCCGTTCACCACGCAGCCGATAATGGAAACGTCCATTGGCGTGATGATGTCTTCAAGGCGTTGTTCGAGGGCGTTAACGGTGCCGATGACATCAAACTCCTGACGCGAACAGGTTGGGCAAGCGATAAAGTTGATCCCGCGCGCCCGAATGCGCAGCGATTTCAGAATATCGAAACCAACTTTGATCTCTTCAACCGGATCTGCGGCAAGCGAAACACGCAGGGTGTCGCCGATGCCTTCGGAAAGCAGTAAACCAAGGCCGATGGCCGATTTAACCGAACCGCTGCGCAGCCCGCCTGCTTCGGTGATCCCCAGGTGTAACGGCTGATCGATCTGTTTTGCCAGCAGGCGATAAGATTCCACCGCAAGGAAAACGTCTGAGGCTTTTACGCTCACCTTGAATTGATCGAAGTTCAGACGATCCAGGTGATCAACATGGCGCATAGCCGATTCAAGCAGAGCCTGCGGCGTTGGCTCACCGTATTTTTCCTGAAGATCCCTTTCCAGGGAGCCGGCGTTCACGCCGATACGGATCGGAATATTTTTATCACGCGCGCAGTCGACAACCGTGCGAATGCGCTCTTCACTGCCGATGTTGCCCGGATTGATGCGCAGGCAATCAACGCCGTATTCGGCAACCTTCAGCGCAATGCGGTAATCGAAATGGATATCGGCGACCAGCGGGATATTTACCTGCTGTTTGATAAGCTTAAATGCTTCTGCTGCGTCCATAGTCGGCACCGAGACGCGAACGATATCAGCACCGACTCTCTCTAACGCTTTAATCTGATTGACCGTGGCTTCAACATCCGTGGTACGGGTGTTGGTCATGGACTGCACGGCGATGGGAGCCCCATCGCCTACAGGCACATTCCCGACATAGATGCGTTTAGATTTTCTACGCTGAATCGGGGTTTCGTTATGCATTACAAATCTCCACAAGTACACGTCTGCCGGATGCGATTATTCCGCGCTTACGGTCAGACGGGCAACCTGGTTAGTTCTGATAAAGCGACTCAAATCGACAGGTTTACCCTGGAACTGAATCTGTACTGCTGCCGGAGCGCCGATTTTAAGCTTATACGGCGCCTGGCCGGTTAAATTTAAGTTACCGTCTTTACGCTGCATGCCGCTGAAGAGCTTTTTGCCTGTGGCATCCGTCACTTCCAGCCAGCAGTCAGCATTGAAATTCATCACCAGCGCGTTAGCCTCTGCGGCAGGTGGCGTCACCGCAGCCTGGTCAACCGGCAGCGGCGCCGCAGCACCCGGAGCCGGAGTGGCCGCGTTCTGCGCGTTATCAATCGGAGCCTGGGCTGGCGAGACTACCGCAGAATTGTCTGCGGGCGCACTTTGTGGGGCGGGAGTTTGTGCAGTGGTATCTGCTGGTGCCGGTTGCGTTTCCTGCGCTGGCGCAGGTTGAGCGGTGGCGTTGTCTGCGGGGGTAGTATCCGCACCGGTATTCAACGGCACAGACTGTGCGTTATTACCCGCAGAAAGCTCCGCCGTGGACTGATCCGCCATCGTGGAAATCTCTTCCTGCTGCGCTTTGTGGTTTTGCCACCACCATGCGCCGGTCAGGCCTACCACAACGAACAGAATCAGCCAGGTGAAGCTCATTAGCCAGCCATCGCGTTTTTTGCGACGCTTGCCCAATGAAAAAGTCTGCATCGGTGCCACTTTTGCCGCTCTGACCGGAGCCTGTTTCTCCATCATCGGCAACAGCTCTTCTTCAGGGATATGCACCAGACGCGCATACGAGCGGATGTAACCACGCAGGAAAGTCGACGCCAGTTCAGCAGGCGCCTTGTCGTCTTCAATATCCCGAACGGTAGAAACCTTCAGACATAAACGTTCTGCCACGGCCTGTTGGCTTAGGCCGAGTTGTTCACGCGCAGTGCGCAGACGAACGCCTGTGGTTTGTGCTGCATTTGTTTCTTGAGTGGCTTCAGTATTCATTAGCTACAACTGCTGGTGCTGTTCAATTGAGGAATAGGCACGAGCTGTGTATCGCAACATTTCCGCTGCGCCACGTTTACCCGTACCGCGAAATTAATCTGACTACTGAAGGCTGGCCTTCAGCAAAAATACCCGGCGTAGATTACGCAAAACTTGCACACACTACAGAACAGTGTTTTCAGCCAGTTAAGTTAACCATAGACTGCATTTTACATGCTGTCGGTTAACCTTGCGTTATGCCTGCCCACCGGCCTGCAGATAAACTGTTGTTGTGCGGCTACATACTGCCTTAAAGCGCAAAGAAACGCACCGTAATTATTAACCGCAATAATGTATAAGGTACCAAATTTACAGTTAGTTATACTTTAACGCTTTTTTGCGCCAAACAGAGCGGACCTGTGCCCTGTTTGGCCGCACAGAACTGCTTATCAGACTGCCTTTACCGCGATAGGTTCACCCTGCATACGTTTACGCATCGTACGCTTGGTGCGGTCGATAACCTCACCAGCAAGCTGCCCACAGGCCGCATCAATATCATCGCCACGAGTTTTGCGCACGATGGTAGTGAAGCCGTAACTCATTAAAACTTTAGAGAAACGGTCGATACGGCTATTGGAGCTACGGCCATATGGCGCGCCCGGGAACGGGTTCCATGGAATCAGGTTAATTTTGCACGGCGTATCTTTCAGGCATTCCGCAAGCTGGTGAGCATGCTCGGTCCCGTCGTTGACGTGATCCAGCAAAACGTACTCTACCGTTACGCGACCCTGGTTAGCGTTGGATTTCTCCAGATAACGGCGCACGGCGCCCAGGAAGGTTTCGATGTTGTACTTCTTGTTGATGGGCATTATCTGGTCACGGATGTCGTCGGTCGGAGCATGCAGCGAAATCGCCAGCGCGACGTCTATCATATCGCCGAGCTTATCCAGCGCCGGAACGACACCGGACGTGGACAGCGTAACGCGGCGTTTGGACAGGCCAAAACCAAAGTCGTCGAGCATGATTTCCATTGCCGGAACCACGTTGTTGAGGTTCAGCAGCGGCTCGCCCATGCCCATCATCACCACGTTGGTGATAGGACGGACGCCCGTTTTCTTCTGCGCGCCAATGATTTTCGCGGCACGCCAGACCTGACCAATAATTTCCGACACGCGCAGGTTGCGGTTAAAGCCCTGCTGCGCCGTTGAACAAAACTTACACTCCAGCGCACAGCCAACCTGGGATGAGACGCACAGCGTGGCGCGATCTTCTTCCGGGATATACACGGTTTCCACAAGCTGATCGGCAATCTTGATTGCCCACTTGATGGTGCCATCAGCAGAACGTTGTTCTTCGGCAACTTCCGGCGCGCGAATTTCAGCAACTTCTTTAAGCTTGTTGCGCAGCACCTTGTTGATATCGGTCATCTCATCGAAGTCATCACTGCAATAGTGATACATCCACTTCATGACCTGATCGGCGCGAAACGGCTTTTCGCCCATTTCAGCGAAAAACTCGCGCAGTTGCTGACGGTTGAGATCCAACAGGTTAATTTTTTCAGATTTAGCAGAAACGACAGTTACTGGCGTCTCGGAGGTGACAATTTGCTCAGACATAATTTTTTCCGGCCTCGTTGTTACACGTTACGGCCCCAGGAGGGTTAAAAAGATGCGCCCCGGAGAGCGAACTCATCCGGGGCGCAACATTGTACAAATTCTATGGCAGGTATGCCATGACTGAAAGCGACCTGAGCTGAATAAAATGTAAAGGTCGCTTAACAGCTAACGCTTATTAACGAGTACGCGGGCACACTTCGCCTTCTGCGAAGAAGTATGCGATTTCGCGGGCTGCTGATTCTACAGAGTCGGAACCGTGGGTGCCGTTCTCGGTGAAGCTGTCAGCATAGTCCGCACGCAGAGTACCTGCCAGCGCGTTATCCGGGTTAGTTGCGCCCAGCAGATCGCGATGACGCTGTACCGCGTTTTCGCCTTCCAGCACGCTCACCACGATCGGGCCGGAGGTCATGAATTCAACCAGGCCGTCAAAGAACGGGCGACCTTCGTGCTCAGCATAAAAGCCCTGCGCCTGCTCTTTGGTCAGCTGCAGCATTTTTGCGCCAACGATTTTAAACCCTGCTGCTTCAAAGCGAGTATAAATGTTACCAATAACGTTTTTTGCCACCGCGTTTGGTTTGATGATGGAAAAAGTACGTTCAATAGCCATGATTACCTCTGTGTTTGTTCTGTTTGTCCGGTCCCCGTCATCTTTCAAACTGCAGGGGTGTTAACTGCGCTCATTCGCCCCAGTTACTTTTAGTAAGTTCCCGGGGACGCCTAAGCTTGCCGCCTACCTGCAGTTCGAAATATTCAGGGGATACCCGGTTATGAATTGGCGCCGATTATAATGAGCAAGTCTCGCGTTGCCTATGGACGGATATAACATTTTTTTAAAATAAGAGTAATTCCAGCAACATTTTTATGGCGACGCCCCGAAAAATGCGCTTTTCCTCACTGAACGGTGAAGTTCGCCGCGGCAACCTGCCCCGCTTCATCCAGCACCAGCGCCTGATAACTTCCGGGTTTATCCAGCATAAGCGTCACGCCCGCACCATTTTCCCCCACCGCATCACCATTCAAAAACCACCAGCGCTCCCCTTGCCCGCCCTGGCTCGACAAACGTAGCGGCAATCGGGCCTGGCCGGGCAGACGTTTTAAAAGCGTTCCTTCCCGCACGCCCGACAATAATAAAGGCGCAACGTCATTTTTCTGCATTGGGGGGCATTTCTGCGATGCCGGAGGCAACCGCGCGGCCCTGCGTTCCGCAGGCGGCAGCCAGGGCTCCAGAGGCAGCGGCCAAAGATCGATGCTCTGCTCTTTAGCGCCAACACAATCTGCCGCTACCCGATTGCCCGCTTTATCCAGCCAGATCGTTTGCCTTATACCCTGAATGCTTTCCTGTCCCGGCGCCTGGAGGGTAGGCGGTTCACCGTTATCCAACAGCCAGGTGGACAATCTACGCCTGCAGTTGCCGTCACCCTGCGGCAGATGTTGGCCGCCCGGCCAGCAAATATTACCCGCCTGCACAGATGATGGGCGTGGATCGGTTGGCAGACGCGCCTGCTGAATGCCGGAGCCAGCCTGTAAAAGGTTGTTAATCTGGTTAAGCAGCGGCACCGCGCTCCCCAGTCCAAATTGCCCGGCAACGGGCGTGCTGTCCGGCCGCCCTGTCCATACGCCTATCAGATAGCGTGAGCTAATGCCGATAGCCCAGGCGTCGCGGTAGCCGTAGCTGGTGCCTGTTTTCCAGGCCAGCGGCACAACGGCGGGCAAGGAGGCGTCCTGCTGCGGCAACGCTTCTCCGGCCAGAATGCGGCGGATAATCCATGCCGCCCCAGGCGAAAGCAGCGGCCTTTCCACCAGCGGCCGATCGGGTTGGAGACGCAGTTGCGCCGCGCGTCCATGACGAGCAAACGCGCTGTAAGCAGCAACCAACCGATCGAGACTGGCCCCGCCGCCGCCGAGGATCAGCGAAAGGTTAGGCTCGCTGCCTGCCGGGAAGCGCAAGTCCAACCCCACATTACGCAGCCGGGCAGCAAAGCGTTTTGGCCCGTAAGCCTCCATTACCTGCACCGCCGGCAGATTAAGCGAGCGCACCAGCGCTTCGCTCATGCTCACCGGGCCATGAAAACCCGTGTCGAAATTGCCCGGACGATAGTCGCCAAAACGACGCGGCACGTCCTGCAATAACGACGAAGGATGGATTAGCCCGTCATCCAGCGCCATGCCGTAAAGAAAAGGTTTCAGCACCGATCCTGGCGAACGCACGGCGGTGACCATATCGACGTGTCCGAAACGGCTTTCGTCATTGATATCCGGTGAGCCTACCCAGCCGAGCACTTTCATTGTCGTATGATCAACCACCAGCAAGGCCAGTGAAGTACGGGGCGGCAGTTGGCCTTTCCAGCCCATCGCCATTTCTTCAAGCTGGCGCTGAAGGGAAGCATCAAGGGTTGTGGAGATCTTATGGGCGCGTGTACGGCTGGCGATATAGCGTGAAAATAGTGGCGCAAGCTGCGGCGCCTGGCGCGGAGCTAGCCACACCGGCTCCTCCAGCGATTCCTTCACCTGCTGAGGCGACCAGACTCCCTGCCCGGACAGGCGTTTCAAAACTTTATTCCTCGCCTGCTCCGCCCTTTGCGGCCAGCGATCCGGGCGCAGGCGGCTTGGTGCCTGCGGCAAAACGGTCAGTAAAGCCGCCTCGGAATAGCTCAGATTCGCCGGTGATTTTCCCAGATAGGCCCAGCTCGCCGCGCCCACGCCCTGCAGCGTGCCGCCAAAAGGCGCTCTGTTGAGATAGAGCGTCAGGATCTGCTTTTTGGAAAGATGCCACTCAAGCTGCACAGCCCGCCAGGCCTGACGCACCTTGCCGCCAAAGGTGCGGGGATGAGGATCGAGCAGGCGTGCGACCTGCATGGTTAACGTGCTTCCACCGGAGATCGTTTCACCGCTGCGGAGATCCTGCCAGGCGGCGCGCAGAATGGCAAAAGGATTGATCCCAGGATGCTTCCAGAAGAAACGATCTTCATAGCCGATCAGCGCTTCGAGATAGCGCGGTGAAACTTCGTCAATCGTGACCGGATAGCGCCAGACGCCGTTTTCATCAGCAAAACGCCACAGCGGCGTGCCGTCAGCGGCGACGACAACCCGCGCAGGCCGGGCTTCGCTCAGGGGAAGCGGCCAGCGCCTATCGGCCAGCCATATGCCCAGAACAAAAATGAGCGGCACCGCCACAAAAAGGTAGCGATGCCGCCAGCGGAGCCGTTTCATTTCGTCACAGGCTTAAGGTAAAATCGTAACAACGCCTGTACCGGCACCGGTTGCTCTCCATTGCGGCACATACATAGATTCAACCTGAGGCACCGGCACCGTATAACTTCCCGGCGTCACCGCCCGGGCAAGATAAACAAGCGTAGCATGCTGCCCCTCGCTAAGCGGCAATGCGGCAACAAAACGATCGTCACGGAATTCAAGATGCTGGATATCCGCCTGCTGCATCTGGCTTAGCAAGCCCTGTACCTCATTGCCGCTGTCCACAAGGCTCGCGCTGCTGTCTGAAAGGTTCTGGTTTTCCAGCTCAAGCCCTGCCGGCAGCAGATCGACCACCAGCGCATCCGGGACGTTTTTATCCGCCCACACGTCCAGCCAGACCATAACCAGCTCGCCGCTTTTCAGCGCCGACACGGGCTTGCTGTTGCCTTTGGCATCAAGGAAATGGCGTTCTATGTGCAGAACATTGCTGTAAGGAGACGGAGCCTGCTGCGGATAGCCTGCGCTATCGAGACGCAAATAGAGGTTTGCCGTACCGGTATTTGTGACCGCCAGGCCCGTAAGCTGCTCACCCGTCAGGTTACGCGTTACACCTTTATCCGCTTTTAACGATTCCGTGCTAAAGGAGGTCTGCGCCTGCCAGTCCCCCTTCACCGTTTGCCAGTTGCGCCCGGCAAGGAACAGAGCGTTGCTTTCCTGAGTCGAGAGCCAGCGCTGGCTGTAAGCCAGGTTTGAAAGCTCAAGCAGCAGTTGGTTTTGCTGTTCCGCCAGCAGCTTGTTTTCTTCAAGCAGGCTCAACGTCATCGCTTTATCGCGCAGATCGCTGCCGTAGTCAGCCATCCAGATGCGTTCATCGCTGCGTTTTGTTTGCAGCCCCAAAGCGAGCGCCTGCTGGCTACGCGGCGCATCGCCCATCAGCTTCAACGCCACGCCCAGTTGTACCAGCGGTAAGCCAGATTTTGCTGTTACATGGCGTTGCCACAGTTCTCGCAGCGCCCCTAACGGTGCTTTTTGCTGGCGGGCCAGCACCAGGCCTGCGTAAGCCTGCACGGCAAATTTACTGGCAGGCGCGTCGTCGCTGTAGCGCAGGGCAATCAGACCCGGATCCTGCAGATAACGCAGCAGGCGCTGGTTGGCATTATTCAGCGCCTGCCCATCAACGCTATAGCCCTGCTCGCTTGCCCGCACCAGGAAGTCGGTGACATAGGCGGTAAGCCAGTATTCTTCCGGCCCTTCTTTGTCCCACAGGCCAAAGCCTCCGTTTTCACGTTGCATATCAAGCAGGCGTGAAATGCCGGTATCGATGGCCGCTCGGCGCTGTTCGTCGCTGATGCCCTTGATACCCAGCGCCGTTAGCTGCGCTTGATTGGTGTACAGGGAAGGGAACAAACCGCTTGTCGTCTGCTCCAGGCAACCGTAGGGATAAGCCTTTAGCTCACGGATATAGCGTGCGAGATTGAGAGGCGGGCGTGCGCTAAGCAGCAACTGCCCTTCAAGCGTTTTCGCCGCCAGCCCGGAAATATGTTCCGCAGGAATAGCCCAGGCTGCGCCCGGCGTCAGCACCGCGCCGCTGTTCACCGTTTGCGCCGGGAAGGCCGGACGCACGCCCAGCTTCCATTGCTTAAGCTGCGGCGTTACGGTTTCACCCGGCAGGTTAAGCCCGGTGATTTCTGCGCTTAACTCCCCCTCGCCAAAACCTTCCTGCGCGCGTACCGGGATATGCAGCGTAGCGCGTGCGCCGGGCGCGAGTTTCACAGGCAGGGTCGATGCGCCATCAAGGGAAATCAGCCCGCTGGTTTTCAGCTTCACCGTTAGCTGCTGTGGCAGGTCGGTAAGGTTAGTCAAATCCAGCGCAAGACGGCTATTATCCCCACCGGCCATAAAGCGTGGCGTCGCCAGTTCCGCTACCAAAGGAGCGGCAACGATGACTTTATCTTCGCTGTTACCAAAGCGATCGTCCGTCCACGCCTGCGCCATTACGCGTAGCTCGCCGTTAAAATCGCCGACTGGCAACGTAACCGTCCCCTCGCCCTTCTCATTTAACTGCACCGGCTGAGCCTGTTGGGCGATAATGGTGACGTGATTAACCGGCTTTTTACCGCCACGGCTTAGTTCATCGCCTTCATCCCCGTCGCCGCCAAAGCGCAGGGCTGCAAGCCTCCCTGCACCTTCAATCACCTGCCCATAAATATCATAGATATCGGCGCCGTAGCGCTTGCGGCCAAAGAAAGCCTCCCATGGGTCGGGGGTTTTATAGTCGGTAATATTCAATACGCCGCTATCAACTGCCGAGAGCAGCACGCCGATCTGCTTCGGTATTTCGCCGTTTTTCGCGCTCGCTTTCACCTTTATGGTCAGATTCTGGTTTGGCCGCATTTTCGCCGGGCCTTCGAGGGTGATAGCAAGACGACGTTCTTCATCGCCGAGCGGCAAATGAAGAACGCCAACGGCACGTTTTGGCGTAGCCGCACGGCTTTTATCGCCGGGACGCACCACCAGCGCACTCAGATAGAGATCGTGGCGCCGCCAGCTTTTGTCGACAGGAATGGCAATATCCAGGCCTTCGGCAGGCACATCGATCTCTTTCCACCACAGCGGGCCATCGCTGGATTCCACCATGGCATAGCCTTTCCCTGCCGCAGGAGCGGCAATATGCAGATTGATGGTATCGCCGGGTTTATAGCCCGGCTTATCGATTTTCAGCATAACGCGATCCGGGCGAACGGCGCCCGTGCCGTCGCTGTTGTCCTGCCAGCTATAGCCGGCCCAGAAACGCACGCTGCTGACGATACCGTTATCCGGCGCGCGGACTTCAAGGCGATAAGATCCCCATTCAACCGGGAAAGCGACCTTGCCCGTTTCTCCGGCGGCTAAATCCAGCTTCTGTTCTGCTTCCACTAAATCTTTCTGATCGTACTGCGACTGCCAGCCCTGGCCCTCTTCCCAGCTCCAGTAGTAATCGCGGCGTTCACGGATCAGGCGCACATCCAGCCCCGACACGCCAAGCTTTTCGCCCTTTGCATTCGCATATACGACGTCAAAACCGGCGCTGCTGTCTTCATCGACAATGGGCTGGGTACGCGTAGTGTCAGTGCGATAGTCGTAGACTTCTTTACTGGCAAACTGCGGGCGTATGCCCGGCAGGGTATCCGCAGGCCAGATTGTCTGTTCGGCACGGCGCGTTACCGGGCGGCCGCCGGACTCCAGCAGGCTGGCCTGCAGCACCAGACGCAGAGGTGAATGGACGTCGCTCCACTGGCTCTCAGCGCTGACGATGGTTTTGCCCTGTTCATCAAGCTGGAGCTGCACCTCATCCAGGCTGCGGGAAAGGTTTTCTTCGTTGATATCGCCAAACTGGAAGCCCGGCAGCAACGTTACGGCTTCACGCAGCGGGCGCAGGAAAAGCTGCCCTTGCAGATTGTTTCCTGCCGCCGGGGCACCGTAGAGATAGCGTCCGTTAACCTGGAAGCTTACCGCCTCAGCAGGAGGGACGGGTTGTTTTCCGGCGGTGATATCAAGCGCCAGACGCTCCGGCATAAAATCTTCAACCCTGAAGCTCCAGATGCGCGGCTGGTTATCGCCGGTATTGACTCTCACCTGCCAGTTGCCGGTCTGAACATCGCTCCCCAGCGGGTAACTAAACTGATACAAGCCTTTTTCCGGCTGCCATACCTGTGTTTTTGTTATCTGCCCGTCGGGCTTAACGACTTCGAGTTTTACCGGCTGTGCCGGGAGCGGCCTGCCGTCACCGTCGCGCAACAGGGCGTTCAGTATTACCGTTTCGCCAGGGCGATAAAGATCGCGCGGCCCAAACATAAAGAACTGCTTGCTGTAGCCTTTTTCACCGGCAATATCGAATTCAGCCAAATCCAGCGCCGGACGATTCAGATCCAACAGCGTGGTTTGTTCACCGCTGCGGGCAAGCAGCAGCACGCCTTTATTGATTTTTTCGAGCAGCGCGTGCCCATTCGCGTCGCTTTTCGCCTGCGCGACGGACTGGCCTTTTTCATTGAGTAATGTGATTTCAACGCCAGCCTGCGGGGCGCCGTTCTCAAGGCTTTGGGCAAATACGTCAAGGCGATCGTGATAGCGATGCAGCGAAACGCCCACGTCGCTCAGGGTAAAAAGGGTTGCGGCATTGCTGTAGCTGTAATGCCCCGCCTCATTCATGATGGCCAGATAGACGCCCGGCTGCTGCAGCGGTTTAATTTCCCCCAGCGGCAGCATCACTTTTTCACGGGTGTTGCGTTCAGGATTGAGATCGAAGCGCCCGGTATACACCAGATCCGCAAGCTTAAGCAGGTTATCCGATTCCCAGTTGGAGACGGCGTTACGGTATTCCCACTGGCTGACGAATGCAGCAAGCGATTCGTTTTTGATGCGGTAGAAATTTACGTCCACTTTATCGACGTTCAGCGCCATGACGGGTAGCCCGGCAATCACTTTTGTCGGCAGCAAAGAGCCGCGGCTGGCAAAGCCAACGCTCGGCTGAATGTCTCGCGTATCGATTTGCTTCTCAAAGGTGATATCAAAGGTGGCTTTGTTAAGGGCCGCCAGTTCGCGATCGACGGTAAGCAGCAGGCTGCGCTTCGGTTCGAGATGGCGCATGCGCAGCTCTTTCAGGTCCTGCGAGAGTTCCCAGGCACCGTCAATCTTGCCGCTGGTTTTATCCACCAGATGCACCACGCGGGAAAAATCCTGATCGGGGTTAAGCGGCACGGAGAAGGTCAGCACGAGCGCGCTGGCGCCCTCCAGTTGCACCTCCGATGCATCCAGCAGTTTTAGTGGCTTACCCGCTGACTGCTGCGCGAGCTTTTCTCGCTGCTCCGCATCGGGTTTTGCCGCAGGAGCTGGGGGTTGCTCCTGTGCCGCAGAAGCTGGAGCGGCGGCCTGCGCCTTATCGTTATCATCGCATCCCACCAGCGCCAGCGCCGCGAGCAGCGTCACCGCCAGGCCAACTAAACGTACCGATTTCATATTTTTATCCCTGGCCGCCGGGGCCCACTAACCGAAAGCGTAGTGGAAGTATTATGCGCAATAGCCAGAAAAGCGAAAGCAGGAAAGCAAAGCATTACGGGATGCCTCGCAAAGAAAACCACGGTGTTTGCAACAGCCTCAGCAGATTGCCTTCGACAAACCTGAAGCGGGATCACAGCCTGAAAGGTTACATGTAACCTTATGAGTCATTTGTTTTTAAAACAATCGGATAGATAGCCTTTGCGCGCATTTTCTTGCTACCTTTTCCCCTGTTCCGCAGCCGTAACGCGGTGTTTAGCCAAAGTGATAATAAGAGACAGCTAAATGAAAAGAGCCGTAAATGCCCTACAGAATTTCGGAAAATCGCTCTACGGTCCGGTGCTGATTTTACCCATCGTCGGTTTATTCATCGCGTTTGGTAACGTGCTTGGCAACGGCAATCTGGCGGAATATTTACCTTTCCTCGGCCATCCTTCAGTCCAGCATGTTGGCGTGCTGATTGCTAAATCTGCGGTTTCCGTGCTGGCAAATCTTGCGCTGGTGTTTGGCGTGGGTATTCCTGTTGGCCTTGCGGCAAAGGATAAGGGCTATGCTGCGCTTATCGGTCTGGTTACGTTTATCGTTTTTATTAATGCGATGAACGTCACCCTGCAGCTTCAGGGAGAACTGGCTGCGCCAGAGCAGATGCGCGCCGCCGGGCAGAGCATGGTGCTGGGCGTGCAGGTGCTGGAGATGGGCGTGTTCGCCGGGATCCTCACGGGCGCCCTTTCAGGCTACCTGTACAATCGCTATTCCGGCGTACAGTTTTCAGGCGCGATGGCCATTTACTCCGGCCACTGCTTTGTCGCGATAATTATGCTGCCGGTTTCTATGCTGCTTGGCGTGCTCATGAGCGAAATCTGGCCTTTTGCCCAGCAGGGCATCAGCGCAATGGCGCTGGCGATTAAAGGAGCGGGCGCGTTTGGCGTTGCCATCTACGGCTTCCTGGAACGCATTCTGGTACCCACTGGCCTGCATCACCTGGTCTATACCCCCTTCCTGTACACCGAGCTGGGCGGCACCGCTGACGTTTGCGGCAGCGTTTATCAGGGCGCGCGCAACATTTACTTTGCGGAGATGGCCTGTCCTGACGTGCACCAGCTCAGCAGCACCGTAGTGTGGGATGCACGCGGCATCAGTAAAATGTTCGGCCTGCCTGCCGCCGCGCTGGCAATGTATATGACGGCGAAACCAGAGCGCAAAGCCGCAGCCAAAGCGATTCTGATTCCCGCAGCGCTGACATCAATGCTGGTTGGCGTAACCGAGCCGCTGGAGTTCTCGTTCCTGTTCGTCGCCCCGCTGCTGTTTGTCGTGCACGCGGTGCTGACAGGCATTGGGATGATGCTGTTCTACGTGCTGGGCGTCCATGCCATCGGCGCTAACGGCATTATCGATTTCATTCTTTATAACCTGCCGCTCGGCACTGGCAAGGCCAACTGGCCGATGTACATCCTGGTCGGGCTTATCATGTCGCTCATCTATTTCCTGGTATTCCGCTTCCTTATTCGCCGCTTCGATATGAAAACGCCGGGCCGCGAAGAAGAAGACCAGGAAACCAAACTCTATAGCAAGCAAGAATATCAGGCCAAAGGCAGCAACGCAGGCCTGGGCGAAGCCATTATCGAAGGGCTCGGCGGCCGGGCAAATATCGAAGTGGTCGACAACTGTTACACCCGTCTGCGGGTCACGGTGCGCGATGTCTCAACGATCGACGAGCCCCGCCTGAAATCGACCGGTGCGAAAGGCGTAATTAAGCAAGGCAATAACGTTCAGGTGGTCTACGGGCTGCATGTTAAAAAAATGCGTGAAGCGGTAGAGACGTTTCTCTAAAGGAGTCAACGATGTTTAACCCCCCCTTTATTTTGTCCATAGCCGGCGGCGGCAGCACCTACACGCCGGGGATTGTTAAGAGCCTGATGGTTCGCCTGCAAGATTTTCCGCTGGCCGAAATTCGCCTTTACGATATCGACGGCGAGCGCCAGTCGGTGATTGCGCCAGTGGTTGAAAAAGTGATTCGTGACCACAGCCAGAGCATTAAGTTTACCGTCACCACAGAGGCGGAAGTCGCCTTTAGCGGCGCCCATTTTGTCTTCGCTCAGATGCGCGTTGGACAATATAAAATGCGTGAGCAGGATGAGAAGATCCCGCTACGTCATGGCGTGGTAGGTCAGGAAACCTGTGGTCCGGGCGGGCTGGCATATGGGCTGCGCACCATTTTACCGATGGTGGAGCTGTGCGATTTGGTAGAGCGCTATGCGCACCAAAAGGCATGGATTGTTAACTATTCCAACCCGGCCGCCATCGTTGCCGAAGGCGTTCGTCGCCTGCGCCCCAACGCTCGTGTTCTTAATATCTGCGACATGCCCGTTGCGGCGATGCGCAATATGGGGGCCATTCTCGGCGTTGACCGTCACCGGCTGGAAGTGGATTACTTCGGCCTGAACCACTTTGGCTGGTTTACCCGCGTGCTGGTTGACGGAGAGGATCGTCTGCCTGAGCTGCGTCGCCATATTGCGAAATTTGGCCTGCTGACAGAGGACGCCGCGCAAACCGATCCGCAGCACTCCGATCCGTCCTGGGTGAAAACCTGGCGCCATATAAAACCCATTATGGATCATTTCCCTGAATATCTTCCGAATCCGTATCTGCAGTATTACCTGATGCCAAACGATATTGTGGAGCATCAAAATCCGGCCTATACCCGCGCTAATGAAGTGATGGACGGCCGCGAGAAGAAACTGTTCGCCGCCGCCGCCGAGTATAAGAAAACCGGTATTCTGCCAGATGCCTTCCACGTCGGCGTACACGGGGCCTTTATTGTCGATGTCGCCTGCTCGCTGGCCTTTAATTTACGCCAGCGCCATCTGGTGATCGTGGAAAACAAAGGCGCAATCGCCAACCTGCCGTATGACGCCATGGTAGAAGTTCCGGCGTATATCACATCGGAAGGGCCTGAGCCGGTGCGTATGGGCGCGGTTCCCCTCTTCCACCAGACCTTGCTGATGCAGCAGCTTGCGTCGGAGCAGTTGCTGGTCGAAGCCACCATCGAGGGCAGCTATGAAAAAGCCCTGCAGGCGTTTACGCTCAATCGCACCGTGCCGACCATGCAGCACGCAAAAGCGATTCTTGACGACATGATTGAAGCTAACCGTGATTACTGGCCGCAGCTACAGCAGGCGTGGAAAGATGGCGAGGCGGTGAAGTAGTTCTTTTATTTAATAAATTCGAGATACCTCGCGCCGCTGGAGATGGTTGCTTGTCGGTTTAGTAAAAAACGCCGACAATTCGATAGTGAATAACGATTCGGAGGCAACCATGTCCACCTCTTTCTTTGTCGCGGGCGACTGGCTCGCAGAGCATATTTTTGACGCGGATATTCAGATTCTGGATGCGCGCATGGCTCCTGCCGGCCAGGAGCATCTGCGCGATATGTCGGCTGAATATCTCGCCGGCCATTTACCCGGCGCCGTTTATTTCGATATCGAAGCCCTGTCCGATCATACAAGCCCCCTGCCCCATATGATGCCGCGTGCAGAAGCCTTCGCCGTTGCCATGCGTGAACTGGGCATCAGCAGCGATAAACACCTGATTATTTACGATGAAGGCGATCTGTTCTCCGCTCCGCGCGCGTGGTGGATGCTGCGTCGTTTTGGCGTTGAAAACGTCTCTATTCTCGCCGGTGGCCTGGCCGACTGGCAGCGTGAAGAGCTGCCGCTGCAGCAGGGTGAAGTTGAACTGCCGGAAGGAGATTTTGAAGCCAGTTTCGATCCGGAAACGATCAAACGCCTGACGGACGTGCTGCTCGTCAGCCATGAAGGCACCGCACAAATTGTGGACGCCCGTCCTGCCGCACGTTTCAATGCTCAAGCGGATGAGCCTCGTCCGGGCCTGAGGCGCGGGCATATCCCCGGCGCGTTAAACGTGCCATGGGGCGAGCTGGTAGAGAACGGCCAGTTGAAAACCACCGATGAGTTAGGCGAAATTTTTGCCCGACAGGGCGTCAGCTTCGACAAGCCAATAATTGCAAGCTGTGGCTCGGGCGTCACCGCTGCGGTAGTGGTGCTCGCGCTGGCAACGCTTGGGGTAAATGGCGTTTCACTGTACGACGGCTCCTGGAGTGAATGGGGCGCGCGTGCAGATTTACCTGTCGAACCGGCGCAGTAATGGATAACCGGCTGGCAGGGCTGCTGGAGCGCGGAGAAGCCTTAACCCGCGCGGAATATCGGGTGCTCTCGCACCTTACCGCCCATCCGTTGCTGGTCGGCAATATCACCGTTCGCGAACTGGCGCAGGCGACGTTTGTTTCCAGCGCCACTATTATGCGGCTGTGTCAGAAGCTGGGGTTTAGCGGCTACAGCGAATTTATCTGGCACTGTAAACAACTGCTTTCCGGCACGCCCCATATCGCCCATCAGCCTGCGCTGCCTGCCGCAACGCTGCCGGTTTTGTTCGACCGGTTTGTTGCTAATTACCAACAAACTTTCCGCTGGGTTAGCCCTGAGCTGATGGCGCAATTCGCCACG
Organism: Buttiauxella sp.; assembly: GCA_032000125.1. GTDB lineage: Bacteria > Pseudomonadota > Gammaproteobacteria > Enterobacterales > Enterobacteriaceae > Dryocola. The sequence goes on from DAMALH010000006.1 coordinate 58,569, forward strand.
CTGCTGCGTGAAAAAGAGAGCTTCTTTTTGTACGGGGCGGGATTCTCTTATCTGTTTGCGGAGTATCTGACCAAAAAATTGCAGGTGCTGGGCAAGACGGCCTTTATCTCAGGCCCTGGAGATAGCCGCGGGATATTTCTGAGCAACGCGGCAAAGTATGAAGTTTTCATTGCCATTTCACGCAGCGGTGAAACCGGGCAGGTGCTGGATAAAGCGAGAATTGCAAAGAACGTGGGGATGGCGATCGTGGCGTTTACCCGCGCATCGCCAAATAGCCTTGCTGAACTGGCGGATTTGCACTTTGCGCTCTACGACGAGGCAATCCACTACGCGGCGGAAGCCGCCGGAATCACCTCGTTTGAATCTAACCTTGTTATGCTGATTGATTTGCTGCTGTTGCAGGCAACGGCTTAGCCGCAGCCCCTCCCCGGAGGGAGAGGAAGAATCAAATTATACGGTTGGTTTTAAAATCACGCAGGAAGCTGCCCCAGCGGCGCTCATAAAATGGCGTGATGTGCGCCAGCATAAAGTGGCTGATGCCCTTCTCGCCTTCGGCAACCAGACAAATATCTACCGGCTCATCGCCCGGCAAGGTGTCGGTTGCGACACTTCCCGCCTGACGAATAATCGCCTCGATATCGCCGTCGGCCTCAATGCCTATCAGCAGGTTTGCCTGCTCGTCCGCCTGCTCTTTGATTGAGCAGAGGAACGCTCGCTTGACGGTTTTCAGGCTTTTAAACAGGGTAGTCAGCGATTCGACCATCTGCGCGGGCGGCTCGGCAACTTCAGAAAGCAGCAAAGCGGTGCCGCCTTCCAGCACTTCCTGCTGGCTGAGCGGATCGCCTTCTGCGCTTATCAGGTGGCTGATTTCACGCGGGGTGAACTCTTTACCGGTTGGCAGCTTAGCGTTCAGGAACAGGCTCTCGCCGAGCGTCATTTCAAAAAGGGTACGCACCGGCATGGCAACAAAAGCCTGCTCATGGCTGATTGCCTGCTGCAGCGTTTCTACCGAGGTGAAGAAAGGGATCACGGACGTGCCGTCTTCTTTTTCCCAGTGCTCCAGCTCCACCGCGCTGTCTGCATCAATAGTCTCGCCTTCGGCCGCTTTGCCCGGCACCCAAACGGTGGATTCCAGCAGCACGCGGAAGAATGCCGGACGATGGGCAGGCTCAGTCGCCGCCTGCGCCAGCAGGGTTTCTAGTTCGTTTTTTGGCTCTGACATTGTGGTTCCACAAAAGTACAAAAAATTTTTACGCCTCTCCCGAAAGGAAAAGGCGTAGTTTTATTTACCGGTCAACAAATTAGCAATAGCGCGCACGCCTAATCCGGTCGCGCCGGCAGACCACTGTTCTACGGCACCTTTACGGTAGGTTGCCGAGCAGTCAACGTGCAGCCAGCCCTGGTGATAGTTTTCCACAAAGTGAGACAGGAAGCCCGCCGCCGTGCTCGCACCCGCCGGGAAAGAGGCATTGGAGGTATTGTTCAGCTCCGCGAAGTTAGACGGCAGCTGGCTGCGGTGGAACTCAGCCAGCGGCAAACGCCAGAACGGCTCGTTCTCTTGCGCCGCACTTTCCAGCAGGCGGTTTACCAGCGCGTCGTCGAAGCTGAACAGCGCGTGATAATCGTTGCCCAGCGCGGTTTTCGCAGCCCCGGTTAAGGTTGCGCAGTCGATAATCAGCTCTGGTTTTTGCGCGCAGGCGTCAATCAGGCCATCGGCCAATACCAGGCGCCCTTCCGCGTCGGTATTCATGACTTCAACGGTTTTGCCGTTGCGGTATTTAATAATGTCGCCAAGCTTGAAAGCGTTACCGCTGACCATATTGTCCGCGCAGCACAGATACAGCTTCACGCGTTTATCCAGCCCGCGAGTGATGGCAAAGGCCAGCGCGCCGGTAATGGTGGCGGCACCGCCCATGTCAGATTTCATGGAGTCCATAAAGGCGCTTTGTTTCATGCTGTAGCCGCCGGAATCGAAGGTAATACCTTTGCCAACCAGGGCGGCGTATACCGGCGCATCCGGGTTGCCGGTCGGGTTGTAATCCAGCGCCAGCAGCACCGGCTGCCGCTCAGAACCACGGCCTACGGTATGAATACCCATATAGTTCTGCTCGCGCAGATCTTCGCCTTTGGTGATGCGATAGGTCACATGGTCGCAGGCAACCTCGTTTAACAGATCGATAGCGCGGGAAGCCAGTTGTTCAGGACCAAGCTCTTCCGCCGGCGTATTGATAGTGTGGCGCACCCAGTCGATGATTTTCAGGCGGTTATCGAGCTCTTTTTGCTGTGCTTCATCAAGCGGCGCCCAGTCGACTTTGCGCGAGCCTTTTGGTGCACGGTAGCCCTGCCAGAACGCCCAGCTTTTCTCTACGTCCCAGCCTTCGCCCGCCAGCTGTACATGCTTCAGGCCCTGGCCATCGATTTTACGTGCCGCACGCTGGATTAATCCCAGATCGTCTTTGCCGGTCAGGTGCAAGGTGATGCCTTCATCATTGATGCTATAGGCGGCTTTCTCGCCCCAGCGCGCATCGGCAGGCGCGGTGGAAAGCGTAATTTTCATGGCTTCAGACATTTTGTTTTCCTTATATTTTTTCAGCACATGCTAAATATGAAACGGGCCGCCTGAGGCAGCCCGCTTGGTTTAACTATTCTGCTTCATCTAACCAGACTAACAGAATCGCTTCCAGAATTTTTTCATTGGATGCGTTTGGGTCGTCATCAAACTCTTCCAGGTCGCAGATCCACTGATGAAGGTCGGTAAAACGCACCGTTTTCGGATCGAGATCCGGGCGGCTATCGTACAGCGCTTCGCCGATTTCGCGGCTGTCGGTCCATTTCAGTCCCATAAGCGGCTCCTGTTAGTGCTCGCGAGCATGGTTGATGGTATAGCGCGGCATTTCAACGACCAGATCTTCGTCGGTAACGCGTGCCTGACAGCTAAGACGGCTTTCAGGCTCCAGGCCCCAGGCTTTGTCGAGCATGTCATCTTCGTCTTCCGTGCTCTCGGCAAGGGAGTCAAAGCCTTCACGCACAACACAGTGGCAGGTGGTGCAGGCGCAGGATTTCTCACAGGCGTGCTCAATCTCAATACCGTTGCGCAGGGCAACATCAAGAATGGTTTCACCGACATTCGCTTCCAAAACTGCGCCATCCGGACAAAGGTCCTGATGAGGCAGAAAAACAATCTTTGGCATGTTAAACCTCGTCCACGGAGTGGCCTTTCAGCGCCTTACGGATTGACTCATCCATGCGACGTGCGGCGAAATCCTGGGTTTGTTTGTCTACGTTTTTAATGGCTTGTTCAATCGCATCGGTGTCGTTACCTGCGGCGGCGGCGCTGAGCGCTGCCATTGCGGTATCAATATCCGCGCGTTCGGCGGCGCTTAACAGCGCGGCATCCGAGCTTAATGCACCCTGCAGGCTTTCCAGCACGCGGGCTGCATCAACTTTTTGCTCTGCAAGCATGCGTGCTTTCACGTCATGCTCGGCAAAGCTCATGGAATCCTGAATCATGGCGGCGATTTCTCCGTCGCTCAGGCCATAAGAGGGCCTCACCTGAATGGAAGCTTCCACGCCGGTGGATTTCTCCATGGCGGTGACGCTTAACAGGCCGTCTGCGTCTACCTGGAAGGTTACGCGGATATGCGCGCCGCCCGCAGGCATAGCCGGAATGCCGCGCAGGGTAAAGCGTGCAAGCGAACGGCAATCCTGCACCAGCTCACGCTCGCCCTGTAGCACCTGAATCGACATCGCGGTCTGGCCGTCTTTAAAGGTGGTAAAGTCCTGCGCCCGCGCCACCGGAATAGTCGTGTTACGCGGAATGACTTTCTCAACCAGGCCGCCCATAGTTTCAAGGCCGAGCGACAGCGGGATAACGTCCAGCAGCAGCATTTCGCTGTCCGGCTTGTTGCCAACCAGAATATCAGCCTGGACGGCCGCGCCAATGGCGACAACTTTATCCGGATCGATGGAGGTGAGCGGCGTGCGGCCAAAGAACTCGCCCACGCGTTCACGCACTAGCGGCACGCGGGTGGAACCGCCAACCATGACCACTTCCAGAACGTCCGCGGCGTCTACCGCCGCGTCTTTCAGCGCGCGGCGACAGGCCAGAAGCGTTCTTTTTACCAGCGCGGCAATCAGTTCATCGAACTGCTCGCGGGTCACCGTGCCTTTCCAGCCCGCGACATCAACCGTTGTGCTGTGGGCGTCGCTCAGCGCAATTTTTGCCGCGATAGCAGCATCTAAAAGCTGACGCTGTACGCGGTCGTCGCTGCGATCGGCAACGCCTGCCTGCTCGCGC
>DAMALH010000006.1:62875-131600 GCA_032000125.1 Buttiauxella sp.
CGAAGTCGTCGCCGCCCAGCGCGGAATCGCCGCCGGTTGCCAGCACTTCAAACACGCCGCGGCTCAAGCGCAGAATAGAAATATCAAAGGTGCCGCCGCCCAGATCGTAGACGGCGATGACGCCTTCTTTGCCGGAATCCAGACCGTAAGCGATGGCCGCCGCGGTCGGTTCATTCAGCAGTCGCAGCACATGCAGGCCAGCCAGACGCGCCGCGTCTTTGGTGCCCTGACGCTGTGCATCGTCGAAATACGCGGGAACGGTAATCACCACGCCATCAAGTTCACCTTCCAGCGCTTCGGTAGCGCGAGCGGAGAGCGCCTTGAGGATATCGGCGGAAATACGCACGGGGTTAAGCAAACCTGCCGGTGTTTCAATCATCGGCAGGCCGTTTTCGCTGGCCCGGAGATGATAAGGCAGATGAGGATAGCGCGCCTGAATGTCGGCCAGAGATCGGCCCATCAGACGTTTTACGGAGCTGACCGTGTTCGCCGGATCGAGCGCGGCCTGAGCTCGCGCGTTCCAGCCCACGTTCAGACCCTCTTGCTGGTAGTGTACGACCGAAGGTAACAGATGGCGCCCTTCGCGGTCAGCCAGCGTTTCGGCTTGCCCACTGCGCACGGTTGCCACCAGAGAATTGGTAGTACCTAAGTCGATGCCCGCAGCCAGTTTACGCTGGTGCGGCGCGGCGCTCAGGCCGGGCTCACTGATTTGTAATAACGCCATTTTGAGCTTCCAGTTAAAAATCGAGCAGCTTTTCTTCGAGTTGTTCTATTTGGCTGCGCAGTTTATCGAGAAAACGCAATTTTCGCACGGTATCCGCCGCCTGCGGCCAGTCCTGGGTATCCAGTTGCTGCACCATCTGCGCGCTGCGAGTTTTCACCATCGCATCTACGCCTTTTGCGAAGCTTTCAAGGCGCCCGGCATCTTTCGCCTGTTCGATGTTATCAAGCTCTTCACGCAGTTCGAGCTGCTCCATCAAAAACGCGGTATCGCGCACGGTATGCTGCTCGTTTGCGAGATCAAACCCGTTGAGAGAGAGGATATACTCGGCGCGCAGCAGCGGGTGACGCAGCGTTTGCCAGGCCTGATTGATGGTTGCAGATTGTTGCACCGCCAGCAGTTGCTCCGCCTGAGGGCGGCTGGCGTATTTATCCGGATGGAACTGACGCTGCAGCTCCTGGTAACGGGTAGCCAGCAGCTCGGTGTTGACGGTAAAGCCTACCGGTAACCCAAAGAGGGTAAAGTAATCCATAACAGACTCGGGGTTAACGTGGTAAAGCATCATGCCCCACGTTCGCGGGGCATGAGCTGAAATCAGACGTGGAAGCTTTCGCCGCAGCCACACTCATCTTTAACGTTCGGGTTGGTAAACTTAAACCCTTCGTTAAGCCCTTCTTTCACGAAGTCGAGCACGGTGCCGTCTAAAAATTGCAGGCTTTTACCATCGACGACCACTTTCACGCCTTTGTCTTCGAACACGGTGTCTTCCACCATCGGTTCATCAACAAATTCCAGAACATAAGCCATGCCGGAACAGCCAGAAGTGCGCACGCCTAACCGCAGGCCAAAGCCTTTACCGCGGTTGGCTAAAAAGGCATTCACACGATCAGCAGCACTGTCGCTAAGGGTAATCGACATACAACAACCTCAATCAGATATTTAACTCGTCATACTTCAAGTTGCAGGGGCGTTGACTGCCCTCACTCCCCCGGTCGCTTACCTGAGTAAGCTCCAGGGATGATTCGCGCTTCGGGGCCGCTACAGGCAACGTTCAAAACTGCTTATGCAGATTTAGTCCTGAGCTTGCCGCCTGGCTGCAAACTCGAATTATTTAAAGTTGTTTTGTTTCACGCTTGCTTTTGTAATCCGCGATAGCCGCTTTGATAGCGTCTTCCGCAAGGATTGAGCAGTGAATCTTCACCGGCGGCAGTTCGAGTTCGTCTGCGATATCGGTGTTTTTGATCGCCTGCGCTTCGTCCAGGGATTTACCCTTAACCCACTCGGTGACCAGCGAGCTTGAAGCAATCGCCGAGCCACAGCCGTAAGTTTTGAAGCGGGCGTCTTCAATAATACCTTCATTGTTGACTTTGATCTGCAACTTCATCACGTCGCCACAGGCTGGCGCGCCAACCATGCCGGAACCTACGCTGTCGTCGCCGTTGTCAAAAGAACCAACGTTGCGTGGGTTTTCGTAGTGATCAATTACTTTTTCGCTGTAAGCCATTTTTACTTCTCCTGAATCCGAAACCGATAATTAGTGGTGAGCCCATTCGATGGAGTTAATATCCACGCCCTGTTTGAACATTTCCCACAGCGGGGAAAGGTCGCGCAGACGGCCGATGGATTTACGTACCAGCTCGATGGTGTAGTCGATCTCTTCTTCAGTGGTAAAACGACCCAAAGAGAAACGGATGGAGCTGTGAGCGAGTTCGTCACTCATACCCAGCGCACGCAGCACGTAAGACGGCTCAAGGCTTGCTGAGGTACAGGCGGAGCCAGAAGAAACCGCGAGGTCTTTCAGCGCCATGATCAAAGACTCACCTTCAACGTAGTTAAAGCTCACGTTAAGGATATTCGGAGCGCCGTGCTCCAGATCGCCGTTCAGATACACTTCTTCCATATCTTTCACGCCGTTCCACAGACGGTTACGCAAAGTGCGCAGACGGGCCATCTCGGACTCCATCTCCTCTTTTGCGATGCGGTAAGCTTCGCCCATGCCGACGATCTGGTGCACAGGCAAGGTGCCTGAACGCATGCCGCGCTCGTGGCCGCCACCGTGAACCTGCGCTTCAATACGAATACGCGGCTTACGACGAACGTAGAGTGCGCCAATACCTTTAGGACCGTAGATTTTGTGGCCGGAGAAGGACATCAAATCAACTTTCAGCGTGCTGAGATCGATAGGCAGTTTGCCCACGCTCTGGGTAGCATCCACATGGTAAATGATGCCGCGCGCACGGCACATTTCGCCGATGGCCGCGATATCCTGCACCACGCCGATTTCGTTGTTTACGTGCATGACGGAAACCAGAATAGTGTCGTCACGCATTGCCGCTTCAAGCGCCTGCAGAGAAACGATGCCGTTGCTCTCTGGCGCAAGGTATGTGACCTCGAACCCTTCGCGCTCAAGCTGGCGACAGGTATCCAGCACGGCTTTATGTTCGGTTTTTACGGTGATGATGTGCTTGCCTTTCTTCTGATAGAAGTTGGCGGCACCTTTAATAGCGAGGTTATCAGATTCAGTTGCGCCTGATGTGAAGACTATCTCACGCGGGTCAGCGCCCACCAGGTCGGCGATTTGGTTACGAGCGATATCAACCGCTTCTTCCGCCTGCCACCCAAAGCGGTGCGAGCGGGAGGCCGGGTTACCGAAGGTTCCGTCCATCGTCAAAAACTGCATCATCTTCTCGGCAACACGCGGATCGACAGGCGTAGTTGCGGAGTAGTCCAAATAAATCGGTAATTTCATTGCTCTTAAGCTCCGTACATCACTTCAATACGAAGAATCAGGCAGAAAAAGTCCAGCCGGGTGCGACGCACCCGAGCCTGATTCTAAAAATGCTTTCTATATACTTAATCGATGCTGCTTATGCGCGCAGTTTAACGTCGATGGCGTCCTGAGAACGCGTGGTGCGATGGTTTTCGTGCTGCTGACGGTCTGACACATCCAGTACTTCCTGGTTATTCACCAGTTCACCTAAGGTTATATTGTTCAAAAAGCCGGTCAGACGGTCGCTCAGATCGCGCCACAGCGCATGGGTCAGGCACTTATCGCCGCCCTGGCATCCGCCTTTACCCTGACAACGGGTTGCGTCGACGGATTCATCAACGGCGCTGATCACTTCGCCCACCGCGATGCTGCCTGCATCTTTACCCAACAGATAACCGCCGCCAGGACCGCGCACACTGGAAACCAGGCCATTTTTACGCAGGCGCGAGAACAACTGCTCCAGATAGGAGAGTGAAATACCCTGACGTTCGGAAATATCAGCTAACGGAACCGGGCCCGATTCGGAGTTCAACGCAACGTCGAGCATTGCGGTCACAGCGTAGCGCCCTTTTGATGTCAGTCTCATGTCTTGCTTAACCTCAAATAGCCCCTCGAGCCGGGGGTTTTTAAAAATGTGATTGTCCACATAGCAGGCCGCAAGTCTGACATTCCTGAGTAAATTGGTCAACTATTTAACCCACCAATTTACTCAAGTATTATTTGCCCGATTTTTTGTCGCTTTCAATTGAGGAAAGCATGCCGCGCAGGATACTAAGCTCTTGACTTTCCGGGCGTGCACGGGTGAACAGACGACGAACTCTGTTCATCACCTGCCCTGGATGATTGGCACGAATAAAGCCCGAATTGAGCATAACCCGCTCAAGGTGGTCGTAGAAACGCTCCAGATCGTCAACCAGCGGATAAGGCGCTTCTTCCTCTGCTTCTACTTCAGCGCCCTCATGCTGGGTAGCAAGCCAGGCAATGCGTACTTCATAAGCAAGGATTTGCACGGCCATGGCGAGGTTCAGCGAGCTGTATTCCGGGTTAGCCTGAATGGCGACGTGGTAATGGCACTTTTGCAGCTCTTCATTTGTTAAGCCGACGCGCTCGCGGCCAAACACAATCGCCACCGGCGCATGCTTAGCTTCTGAAATGCTTTTCAGGCCGCACTCACGCGGGTCCAGCATTGGCCACGGCAGCGTACGGGAACGCGCGCTGGTGCCGACGACAAGGCTGCAGCCTGCAAGGGCCTCGTCCAGCGTATCGACGATTTTCGCATCGCCAATTACGTCGCTGGCTCCGGCAGCAAGCGCGATTGCCTGCGAATCTGGCTTCACCAGCGGGTTAACCAGCCACAGATTTGTTAATCCCATCGTTTTCATTGCACGGGCCACCGAGCCCATGTTGCCGGTATGGGAAGTTTCCACCAGCACAATACGTACGTTATCCAGCATGCTTAATTAATAGCCTTAAAAGAATATCGCAATATCTTATCATAACCCTGGGACATAATCCGAACGCTCTGCTATACTCCGCCGCGTTTTCCGTTCTTTAACATCCAGTGAGAGAGACCGATGCATCCGATGCTCAACATCGCCGTGCGTGCTGCGCGCAAGGCGGGTAATTTAATTGCCAAAAACTACGAAACCCCAGACGCTGTTGAAGCGAGCCAAAAAGGCAGCAACGATTTTGTGACCAACGTTGATAAAGACGCCGAGCGCCTGATTATCGAAGTTATTCATAAATCTTATCCGCAACACACCATCATCGCCGAAGAATCAGGCGAGTTAGCGGGTAGCGACCAGGATGTGCAATGGGTTATCGATCCACTGGATGGCACCACCAACTTCATGAAGCGTCTGCCGCACTTTTCGGTTTCTATCGCTGTTCGCGTTAAGGGCCGTACCGAAGTCGCCGTAGTATATGACCCAATGCGTAACGAGCTGTTCACCGCCGTTCGCGGCCAGGGCGCACAGCTAAACGGTTATCGTCTGCGCGGCAGTTCTGCCCGCGATCTCGACGGCACTATCCTCGCAACGGGTTTCCCGTTTAAAGCTAAACAACACGCCACGCCTTATATGAACATCGTGACCAAACTGTTCACGCAGTGTGCAGACTTCCGTCGCACCGGTTCTGCTGCGCTGGATCTGTCCTACGTTGCCGCAGGCCGCGTTGACGGTTTCTTCGAAATTGGCCTGAAGCCGTGGGACTTTGCCGCAGGTGAGCTGATTGCGCGTGAAGCCGGCAGCCTGGTATGTGATTTCACCGGTGGCCATAACTACCTGATGACAGGCAACATCGTTGCAGGTAACCCACGCGTAGTAAAAGCGATGCTGTCTACGATGCGTGATGAGCTGAGCGAAGCGCTGAAGCGTTAATTTAGCGAGATGCCTTCCTCGGGCGAGGAAGGCATTAAAAAGGCCGAATCCCCCGCACCGCCGGTTGAGCACTCAGCCACATCACCACCGCCGCAAGAATCAGTATTACGCTTCCTGCCAGCGCAAGCGTTGCCCAGCCAATTTGCCGCCACAGCGCCGGTGCTTTATTCCTGCTCAGGCGAACCGCAAACGTGCGAAAACTGTGTACCAGCAGCGCAAGGCCGGAAATAGTAACCGACGTCCCTGCCGCCATCGCCAGCGCGGAAAACATCCCCCAGCTAAACACGCCAATAACTTTACTAAACAGCAGCACCATAATCGCACCGGAACATGGGCGCATTCCCATCGACAGAACAATAGTCGCACGGGCACGCCAGTCCTCTCCTGCGGCCAGCTGTTCTTTTGTCGGCAGATGCTGGTGCCCGCAGCCGCAATTAGCGTCATGAACATGATGCGCGGTGAAGGCCGTAAATTTTTTCGGCTTGCGCAGCGCCTGCCACAGTTTACGCAGCGCACGCACACCAAGCATCGCGCCCAACATGCCAACTAAAACGTAGCTGCTTTTCTCCAGCCAGAAACTGCTCATATGAAGCTGGCGAGAAGGCAAATGCAGAACGCCGAGTACGACGACCACAAGCGCTATCGCCACCAGCCCCTGTAAAAGCGAAGCGGCGAACGTCAGCTTCAGGCTGCTTTTCAACTGCGAAGGATGAGTGGCGAGCCATGTTGTTATCACGACCTTGCCGTGTCCCGGCCCCAGAGCATGCAGCACGCCGTAAACAAGGCTGAACGACAGCAAAGACCACCCTGCTCGCGCAGGGTTTTCCGCCACCTGATGCAGCAGACTGCTTAACTGCTGATTAATTAATTTTTGCCATGCGGCGCTTTGCAGCAGGATTTGCGGCCAGTATTGCCATACGGCATACAGCGCGCTCATCGACACCAGCAGAAATAGCGCCAGCGGCCACATATGCAGCCAGCGTCCTTTAGGCTTATCGCAGAAAACTACTGACATTGTAAGGTTACCTGCTGAGCGAACTGTTTACCCAACTCCAAATCCTCCGGCGGCGCATCGGCCTTATCAAGGGACTGCGCGAAAGCCAGCGTATCTTCCGTTGGCTGGGGGGTTTTCACGGTAATTTTGCAGCGCCGGGCAAGCTCACTGGGCAGCTTTGCGTCTGTGGGCTGGGCATAGCTCATATCAACAAAGTAGGTCGGGTCAAAGGTGGCAAAAGTATAAGTTTGCCCCTGCAAAGGCTGCGGATGGGCCAGCGGCAATATAAAGGTAAGCATCGCCTGATGATTAACCCGCGCAAGGCTATATTCGGTGGGTAAATTATTGAACTTCACTTTTTCACCGTTATGCCAGAATTCGGTAAAGTAGTGCTGGCCCAGCACGTTAGCCATGACCTCTGCAGCAAGCTTCTTCCAGACGGGAGAATCCGGCTTTGCATCACCCGCGTCATACAGTAGATCTGCTGAAGTGATTTCATCCATCGTCCACTGCATCTTCAGGCCGGTCATTTGCCCGTCTTTTACCATCACCGTAGACACAAGCGTGATGAAACTGTGAGGATGCGCCAGCGCAACGGGTGCCCAAAACGCCGTAGCAAGTGCCATCGTCCTTATTGTGATATACAAATTCCCGCGCATTTTCCCCTCAGATGAAAAATTCTGTGAGCTAGTCAGAATTCCGCAATTAAAAAGCGTGAATGCAGCGATCTGCATTAAAAGCTTTAGCTATTCTTAGCAATAATGACGATAACTGGACCCTACGGATGATGACACTCCTCACCCCTCCACCATCTGTGCTCTCCAGTCCGCAGCGACGCTGCCACCTGCTTTTGATGCTTTATCTCCCCGGTCAAACGGTGACCCCGGAGATTATGGGCAGGATTAACGGAGTAGACAGTATTAAAGCCCTGCAAGATATAGCCGACACGGGCGATGAAATCCAGCGTTATCACCGGCTAAGGTTGATAACCGAACCCGATGGCAGCTACCGGATTGAAGGCTGCGCCCTTAACAAGCGTCTTTGTTTATTGCACTGGCTGCGACGGGCGCTGCGGCTGTGTCCTCATTTTGTGCAGCATCACTTTACCCCGGCGCTTAAAGAGCAGCTACGCAAGCAGGGCATCACCAAAGCCCTGTATGACGAAACTAATCTTCAGGCGTTGGTAAGCCTCTGCGCTCGCCGCCTGCAGCGCCAGTTTGACAGCCGCGACGTCCAGTTTTTAAGCCTGTTTTTGCAGTATTGCCTGCATCAGCATCAACTGGGGAACACGCCTGAGTTTAATGAGACTCAGCGTGAATGGACGCGCCTGCGCCCGGAATACCTTGCAGCGCAGGAGATCGCCCGGCACTGGACCCGCCGCGTAAAGCAGCCGGCTCACGAAGAAGAACAGCTTTTTCTTGCCCTGCTGTTTCGCATGCTGCGCACCCCGAATCCGCTGCTCGATAATCATCAGCAGGATTTACGCCTGCGCGCGTCTGTTTCTGCAATGATTGCCCGCTTTCACGCACTGGCGGGAATGTCATTTAGCGATGAGCAGGGGCTGAGCGACCGGCTGTATATTCATCTTGCCCAGGCGCTCGACCGCTGCCTGTTTGCTATCGGCATCGATAACAGTTTGCCGGAAGAAATCACCCGCCTGTACCCCAGGCTGATGCGCACCACTCGCGAAGCGTTCGGCGCGTTTGAAGAGGATTATGGGGTTCAGTTCTCAGACGAAGAAGTGGGCCTTGTGGCGGTGATTTTTGGCGCCTGGCTGATGCAGGAGAACGATTTGCAGGAAAAGCAGGTGTTATTACTGACGGGAAACAACGCCGAGCTAGAACAGCAGATCGAACAGCAGCTTCGCGAACTCACTTTGCTGCCGCTGAATATTAAGCACCTGACCGTGCATGGTTTTCAAAAAGACGGCGCGCCAAAAGAAGTGGTGCTGGTTGTCACGCCCTACTCAACCAGCCTGCCGCTTTACTCGCCGCCCTTGATCCACGCTACGCTGCCGCTGGGCGACCATTTGCAGCAGCATATTCGTGAAATACTGGAGGCTTAATCCGCCCTTGCCGCGACTCGTGGACGCAGCACGAGCGCCGGCATCGCTACCAGCGCCATAATCCAGAACACCCCGCCGTGCAGATGCTGGTACAGGAAGCCGGAGAACATCGTCATGACGGCAATGCCGCCGCCCATCGCGACAGCCGAATAGACCGCCTGCAGACGGATAACCTCGCTGCCCTGGCGCGCCGAAATGTAACGCATGGCCGCCAGATGGCAAACGGTAAAGCTTCCACAATGCAGAATCTGCGCGGCAATCAGCCACGACAGGTCGGTGGTCCATGCCATCAGGCTCCAGCGGAGAATGCCCGCCGCGCCGGAAAGCAGCAGCAGGTCGCGGGCGCCCCAGCGGCGGAACAGTTTGTTGCTAAGCGCAAAGACGACGATTTCCGCCACCACGCCAAGCGACCATAAGTAGCCGACCACCGAGGCCGAATACCCTGCGCCCTGCCAGTAAATGGCGCTGAACCCGTAATAGGCGGCGTGCGCCCCTTGCAGCAGCGACACGCAGGCAAGGAAACGCCACGAGCTGAATACCAGCGTTTTCCAGGCCTGCCAGCCCGCGGCTTCTTTTTGCCTTGATTCCCCCTGCGGCATCACCTCCGGCCGCAGCAACATGCCAATCAGCATGGAAGCGACGCCGATGCTGAGCAGTACCAGAATCGCCTGGTAGCTGAATACGCTGACCAGCTTGCCGGTTATCGCCGACCCAATAACAAACGCCAGCGAGCCCCACAGGCGCACCCGCCCGTAATCCATGGTGATTTGTTTTTGCCAGGTACCGGCCAGCGCATCCGTAAGGGGCACCAGCGGCGAGAAAAAGAGGTTAAACCCCACCATCACCATCAGCAGCCAGGCAGACGTTTCTCCAAACCAGAAAGCCACGACAAAAAACAACGTAAGCAGAGCAAGCAAGCGAAGAGCAAAGACGAGTCGGGAAGGATCGGTGACGCGTGGCGCCAGAAGCAGACTACCGAGAAAACGCGCGATTAAACCTGAGCCTAACAGAAGCCCGATGGTTTCAGGCGCCAGGCCAACCCCGGCCAGCCAGACGCTCCAGAACGGCAGGAATATCCCGTAACTAAAGAAGTAGGTAAAATAGCTGAGCGCCAGCCAGCGCGTTGAGTGCAAAACCATGATCCCTCCCGTTTTGGAGGCGATAGTGTGGCGGAGCGTCGGCTGGCTTGCAAGCCATTAACAGATTAATAACACATAAAAAATCCATGGTTATCCAGCATACAGAGCAGGTCAGCATAAGCGGTTCGTCGGCCACGCCGAGCACGGGTGATATGCGCTGAGCCGGTTTGCCAATAAAAAAGGCCGCTTACGCGGCCTTTTTACACTCGGTTTAGCTTACGCGTAAACCGGCAGACGGGCACAGATATCAAGCACTTTTTGTTTGGTGCGCTCAATAACGGCTTCGTCGTTGATGCTGTCCAGCACGTCACACATCCAGCCAGCCAGCTCGCGAACGTCTGCTTCGCTAAAGCCACGACGCGTTACCGCTGGCGTGCCGATACGGATACCGGAGGTCACAAACGGGCTCTTCGGATCGTTCGGCACGCTGTTTTTGTTCACGGTGATGTTTGCACGGCCCAGAGCGGCATCCGCTTCTTTACCGGTCAGGTTTTTATCAACCAGATCCAGCAGGAACAGGTGGTTATCAGTACCGCCCGACACCACTTTATAGCCGCGATCCAGGAAGACGCTCACCATCGCTTTCGCGTTTTTAGCAACCTGCTGCTGATAGGTTTTGAACGCCGGTTCCATCGCTTCTTTCAGCGCAACCGCTTTGCCCGCAATCACGTGCATCAGCGGGCCGCCCTGTGCGCCCGGGAACACAGCGGAGTTCAGTTTTTTGTACAGTTCTTCGCTGCCGCCTTTTGCAAGGATCAAACCGCCGCGCGGACCCGCCAGGGTTTTATGCGTGGTGGTGGTAACAACGTGGGCGTGCGGAACCGGGTTTGGATAAACGTCTGCGGCAATCAGACCGGCAACGTGCGCCATATCCACGAACAGGTAAGCGCCAACCATATCGGCGATTTCACGCATTTTTGCCCAGTCAACCACGCCGGAATAGGCAGAAAAACCGCCGATGATCATTTTCGGCTTGTGTTCTTTGGCCTGTTTTTCCAGGTCCGCATAGTCGATATGGCCCGTTTCATCGATGCCATAAGGAACGATGTTGTACAGCTTGCCGGAGAAGTTTACCGGTGAGCCGTGAGTCAGGTGGCCGCCGTGCGCCAGGTTCATACCCAGCACGGTATCGCCAGGATTTAGCAGCGTGGTGTAGACCGCGAAGTTAGCCTGGGAGCCGGAGTGTGGCTGTACGTTAGCGTAATCGGCGCCAAACAGCGCTTTTGCACGGTCGATCGCCAGTTGCTCGACCACGTCAACGTATTCGCAACCGCCGTAGTAGCGCTTACCCGGATAGCCTTCAGCGTACTTGTTAGTCAACTGAGAACCCTGTGCCTGCATCACGCGAGGGCTGGTGTAGTTTTCGGAGGCGATCAGTTCAATGTGCTCTTCCTGACGTACTTTTTCTTGCTCCATAGCCTGCCACAGTTGGGCATCATAATCGGCAATGTTCATTTCACGCTTTAACATTCGCATCTCCTGACTCAGCTAACAGTAAAAATTTGGACTGCTTTGAGGGGGCCCTTGCGGGCGACGGGCAACAGTGTAAACCGAATTGGTATCGGGTGATAGGCCTTGACAAGGCTTTTTACGCAAACGATTGGCTACGCATGGCACAAGGGTTTGATGGCAAAAGCTCTGCGGCGATTTGGCGGATATTTCTTCACCAACAACATGCATGTTTTTCACGTTCTGTGATCCGCGTCGTTAACAATAATAACCCATTTACAGCATGGGTTTATTTTTATAAGATGCATTTAAAATACTACTTATATAAAACACCTTGTTTTTCAGGAGCCACCCCATGCTTGATGCACAAACCATCGCCGTTGTGAAATCCACCATTCCCCTGCTCGCCGCAACCGGTCCAAAACTTACCGCGCACTTCTACGACCGCATGTTCAGCCACAATCCCGAGCTGAAAGATATCTTTAACATGAGCAACCAGCGCAACGGCGATCAGCGTGAAGCGCTGTTTAATGCCATCTGCGCCTACGCCACAAATATTGAAAATCTGGCGGCGCTGCTGCCTGCGGTAGAGAAAATCGCTCAGAAACATACGAGTTTCCAGATCAAACCTGAGCAGTACAACATCGTAGGCGGCCACCTGTTAGCCACGCTTGATGAGATGTTCAGCCCCGGCCAGGAAGTGCTGGATGCATGGGGGAAAGCCTATGGCGTGCTGGCCGGCGTATTTATCAATCGCGAAGCGGAGCTGTACCAGAGCAGCGCGGCTAAGCGCGGCGGCTGGGAAGGCACCCGCCCTTTCCGTATCCTGGCAAAAGAGCCGCAAAGCGCGCTGATTACCAGCTTTGAGTTTGTTCCTGTGGACGGACTGCCGGTCGCCGATTACAGCCCTGGGCAGTATCTTGGCGTGTGGCTGAAACCGGAAGGCTTCCCGCATCAGGAAATTCGCCAGTATTCTTTAACCCGCAGACCGGACGGTAAAAGCTATCGTATTGCGGTGAAACGTGAAGATTTAGGGCAGGTTTCCAGCTGGCTGCACAACCACGCGAAAGTGGGCGATGAAGTTCATCTTGCTGCGCCTGCAGGCGATTTCTTTATGGACGTTACGCCACACACTCCCGTCACGCTGATCTCCGCAGGCGTGGGGCAAACGCCGATGCTGGCAATGCTTGATACGCTGGCTAACAGCGCGCACGCGGCGCAGGTTAACTGGTTCCACGCGGCAGAACACGGCGAAGTGCACGCCTTTGCCGATGAGGTGAATGCGCTGGGCGAACAACTGCCGCGCTTTACAAGCCACATCTGGTATCGCACGCCGAACGAAGGCGATCGCATCAAGGCGGTATTCAACAGCGAAGGATTAATGGATTTGCTTGCTCAGGAAGGGAAAATCAGCGCGCCGGATATGCAGTTCTATCTGTGCGGTCCGGTAAGCTTTATGCGCTTTGCCGCAGAGCAGCTGGTAAAAGTGGGCGTTGAGCAGGATCGTATTCATTACGAATGTTTTGGCCCGCATAAGGTGATGTAACAGCCAGGCCCTCTCCGTGCAGGAGAGGGCTTTAAATCAGATTGCCGCGTCGTCTTCTTCACCGGTGCGGATACGCACCACGCGCGCCACATCGAATACGAAAATCTTACCGTCGCCAATTTTACCCGTCTGGGCGGTACGGATAATGGTGTCCACGCAGGTATCGACGATATCGTCGGTCACCACGATTTCAATTTTCACCTTCGGCAGAAAATCCACCATATATTCGGCGCCGCGATACAGTTCGGTATGCCCCTTCTGGCGGCCAAAGCCTTTTACTTCGGTCACCGTCATGCCGGTGATGCCGACTTCCGCCAGCGCTTCGCGCACGTCATCCAGTTTGAACGGCTTAATAATCGCGTCAATTTTTTTCATGATGTTCTCTGTTATTCCCGCACAGTTTATATGCGCTGCAAGCATGGTAATCGGTTGCTCACGTTACCATAGACTACTCTTTAAAGTCATTGGCATCGAGTTCATGCCGGGAGAGTAATTTATAGAACTCAGTACGGTTGCGACCCGCCATACGCGCCGCATGGGTGACGTTGCCCCTGGTGATTTGCAGCAGCTTGCGCAGATAGTTGAGTTCAAACTGATTGCGCGCTTCGACAAACGTCGGCAGGACGGTATTTTCACCTTCGAGCGCCTGTTCTACCAGCGCTTCGCTGATAACCGGGGCGGAGGTCAGCGCCACGCACTGTTCGATAACGTTGACAAGCTGGCGCACGTTGCCCGGCCAGCTTGCGGCCATTAAGCGCTTCATGGCATCCGTTGAGAAACTGCGCACAAACGGCTTGTGACGGTCGGCTGACTGGCGCAGCAGGTGGTTTGCCAATAGCGGAATATCTTCCGCACGCTCGTGCAGCGCAGGAATTTTCAGGTTTACCACGTTTAAGCGGTAGAACAAATCTTCGCGGAACTCCCCGCGCTCCATCGCTTTTGGCAGGTCGCGGTGGGTGGCGGAGATAATGCGCACGTTAATATCCAGATCGCGGTTGCTGCCCAGAGGACGCACCTTGCGCTCCTGTAACACGCGCAGCAGCTTAACTTGCAAAGGAATCGGCATATCGCCAATTTCATCGAGGAATAACGTGCCGCCTTCTGCTGCCTGGAACAGCCCTTCCCTGCTGCTTACCGCACCGGTAAACGCGCCGCGCGCGTGGCCAAACAGCTCCGACTCAAGCAATTGCTCCGGCAAAGCGCCGCAGTTAATGGCAATAAACGCATTTTTGCTGCGCGGGCTGGCGTTGTGGATTGCCTGCGCAAGAATCTCTTTTCCGGTCCCGCTTTGACCGTTAATCAGCACGCTGACGTCGGACTGCGCCACCATGCGCGCCTGTTCCAGCAGGCGGAGCATATTCGGGCTGCGGGTGACTATGGTTTCGCGCCACATGTCATCGCCAGCGGTAACGGTATGCACCAGGGCATCATCAATAGCCTGATACAGCGCGTCTTTGTCTACCGGCTTGGTCAGGAAACTAAACACGCCCTGCTGCGTGGCGGCAACGGCGTCGGGAATCGAACCGTGGGCGGTCAGGATAATAACCGGCATCCCCGGCTGCATCCTTTGGATTTCCGCGAACAGCGCCATGCCGTCCATTTCATCCATACGCAGATCGCTTATCACCAGATCGATTTTTTCCCGTCCGAGCAACCGAAGCCCTTCTGCGCCGCTTTCCGCCGTCGAAACGGTATAGCCTTCGCTTGCCAGACGCATGCCGAGAAGCTTGAGCAATCCCGGATCGTCATCAACAAGCAGCAAGCGGGCCGGTTTGCGTTGGGTCATGGTTTTGCCTCCTGCGGTTTTTCATTATCCGTTTCGGGAGCGGGCGTAATATCGTCATCCGTATTGCTTTGCGCCGCCGGGGCTGGCGCTGCTTTTTCGGCATCCTTGCCGCCTTCAGGCAGATAGTTGCTGGCTGGTTTGCGGCTGGAAAGCTGCCGTTCGATATCCGTCAGATTTTCAAGTTTGCGGGTGGTGAGATCTAACTGGCTGCGCAGACGCTGCTGCTGTTCGCGCAGCGTATCAAGCTCCCCGTCCGCCGATTGCTGGAGTTTGCTGTAGCGCGTACGCTCATCAGAAAGGTCCAGTAACGAAGCCTGGCCATCGCGCCATAGCTGGAAGAGCGGACGTACCTGGGTGGGGACTTCGCTAGCCATCGTATCGAGCCGGGTCATGTAGCGACGACGCTCTGTTGGGTTGATTTTGGCATTGGCCAGCAAGATGCCGCGTTTAAAGGTGTCCTGCCAGGTATCGTCTGCCCAGCGTCTGGCCTCCGCTCGCGCTTCCGCCGGGGGCAGTCGTTCCGCGCAGTCCATACCGCGCAGCCAGAATAAGGGATTGTTGACCGCTTCATGCCCTTCAATGCGCCAGATTTCCATACAGTCGGTGGAGAGGTAATCCGCCAGTTGCTGCTCGGGCTCTTGCGACGGATGGGGCTGCTTAATGGAACTGGTCACGGTATTTTGTACGCAGCCTGCCAGCGTTAACGGCAGTAGAAGTACGCCAATACGGCGACGGAATAATGTTACTTTCATTTTTAATCATTCTCGGGAAAGACGGGCAATTCGATACGGAAACAGACGTCGGTTGTGACGTCCTCAACCAGCCGCAGCTCGCCGTGCATACGGCGGATGCAATCCTGGGCGATGCTCAGCCCCAGGCCACTGCCTTTGACCGCACCCTTACGCTGTAGACTGCCCTGATAAAAAGGCTCAAAGATCATCTCCCGCTCGGTGGCTGGTATTGGCTGACCGGTATTCGCCACCTCAATACGTAACGCAGAGCCAACCTGTAAGCTGCGCAGGTAAATGGTACCGGATTCACCGCCATAGTGCACCGCATTGGAATAGAGATTATCCAGCACGCTCATCAGCAGCATGGGTTCCGCCAGGCAGGCCACCGGGCTAAGGTCACACTCGGTATGCATCATTTTAGCCCGTGCCGGCAAACTGTGGGCGGAGATTACCGTCTCCACCAACGGCGCAAGCTCCACCTTTTCCAGCTCTATCTGGCCATCCGCCAGCTTGCGGTTGTAATCCAGCAGTTGTTCAATCAGTTTCTGCAGGTGACGGCTGCTGTTATCAAGGATTTCCACCACCTCTTTTTGATCGGCCGTCAGCGGCCCGGCCACTTCGTCTGCCAGCAATTCCGTCCCCTCACGCATACTCGCAAGGGGCGTTTTTAGCTCATGGGAAATGTGCCGCAAAAATTCATGGCGCTGTGATTCAAGCCAGGAAAGACGTTCGCTTAGCCAGACGATACGCTGGCCAACAGAGCGCAGCTCACGCGGGCCTTTAAACAAAACGGAATCGCCCAGCGAACGCCCTTCACCAAGCAGATTTATCATCCGCTCAATGCCTTTAACCGGGCCGATAATCATGCGGGTGAAAATAATCACCAGGCCAAGGCTCAGTAAAAACAGCACCAGCGCCTGCCAGCCAAAGAACTGACCGCGTTCGGCGATTTCCTGCTGCAGCTGCTGGCCACGAGAAAATACCACCGTGCGGGTGGCCTGAACCATTTCCGCGTTGGCGGTTGCAAATTTTTCGAGGTGCACCGCAGCCGTTTCGTCGGGCCCGCTGTTTTTGCATTGTAATCCGGCGAGATCGTTTAAAGACTGGCGCAGCGCCTGATAGAGGTGATCGTCAGGAAGCACGCCCGTGTGGGCGTCGAGCATTACCGCATAGCGTTTACGCTGCCCCTGATAAACCTTTGCAAGGGTGGCATCGTCCAGCACGCAGTACTGACGGTAGCTGCGTTCCATTTCGAGGGCGACGTTGGTCATCGCCTCGCTGCGACGAGCATCGATTAGGGTGGTACGGTTGGTCTGCGCGGCCTGCGAGCTGAGCGCGTTAAGGCTCTGCCAGGCCTGCCATGCAAGCACCAGCAGTGGAACCAGCACCAGCAAAAAAGCCATCATTACGAGCTGGCGTAGCGATCGGGGGAAAAAGTGCCACTGGTTCAATAGCTTCATCTCAAATTTACCTGTGAGACATGATGCTAGCCGGGATTGGAGGGAGTTTAAAGCCTGGAAGTCCAGAAACAACTAAGGCAGGGTCAAAAACCCTGCCTTAGTTCTGGAATCAGGCGGTGCCTTACTCAACGTTTCGCCCGGAGTATGCCAGGTCTCGAAGACTATTGGCAAAAGGTGGACGGCAGGCACCTTGAGTGCATCATTCGATGGTTTATGTAGCACGACTCTGCGAACAGAGGGCTGACATAAGAAAGTGAATGAGCCACTGATTACTTTAATGCAGAATGCGTGCCACTTTTAAACGATAAAGGAT
Source organism: Buttiauxella sp. (assembly GCA_032000125.1). Lineage (GTDB taxonomy): Bacteria > Pseudomonadota > Gammaproteobacteria > Enterobacterales > Enterobacteriaceae > Dryocola. The sequence goes on from DAMALH010000006.1 coordinate 80,228, forward strand.
ATTTATATGTTTTTACTGGATTTATTTAAACCGACAGCGAATTTCTGTTCGCACATTTTTTCAGCTTCCTGTCGCTAATCAGCAACAGGATAAAAAGCGCAAAAATAAAACCTTTTAAAACAATAAATTAAATGTCTCCATCTGGAGACATCTAAAAAGACCCTGTGTCGGGATTTGTAGACAAAAAAACCCCGCCGAAGCGGGGGATATTAATTAACCTAACTGTTTACGCGCGTTGCGGAAGATGCGCATCCATGGGCTATCTTCGCCCCACTCGGCCGGATGCCAGGAGTTGCTGACGGTACGGAATACGCGTTCCGGGTGCGGCATCATAATGGTCACGCGTCCGCTTTCATTAGTTACCGCCGTAATGCCATTTGGCGAGCCGTTCGGGTTAGCCGGATAGGTTTGCGTGACCTTACCGAAGTTATCGATAAAGCGCAGCGCCACCAGACCTTTGCTTTCAAGCGCGGCCAGATGCGCGGCGTCGCGTACTTCCACATGACCTTCTCCGTGCGATACGGCGATTGGCATATGCGACCCCACCATGCCCTGCAACAGCAGCGACGGGCTGGCGCTGACTTCCACCAGGCTGAAACGCGCTTCAAAACGGTCGGACTGGTTGCGCACAAAGCGTGGCCACAGGTCGCTGCCGGGAATCAGTTCACGCAGGTTAGACATCATCTGACAGCCGTTACACACGCCCAGCGCCAGCGTTTGCGGACGATGGAAGAAAGTTTCGAACTCGTCGCGCACGCGCTGGTTGAACAGGATCGATTTCGCCCAGCCTTCGCCTGCGCCCAACACGTCCCCGTAAGAGAAGCCGCCGCAGGCCACCAGCGCCTGGAAATCTTCCAGACCACGACGTCCTGCCAGCAAATCGCTCATGTGCACGTCGATGGCGTCAAAACCGGCACGATGGAAGGCTGCCGCCATTTCAACGTGGGAGTTAACGCCCTGCTCACGCAGCACGGCAACTTTCGGACGGGCGCCCGTGGCGATAAACGGCGCGGCGATATCTTCTTTGATATCGAAGTTCAGCTTCACGCTCAGGCCAGGATCGCTGTCGTTCGCCTTAGCTTCATGCTCCTGATCCGCGCAGTCCGGGTTATCGCGCAGACGCTGCATCTGCCAGGTGGTTTCAGCCCACCACATGCGAAGCGTAGAACGGCTTTCGCTGAACACGGCATGGCCGTCCGCTGTGATAGTGAAACGATCGCCAGCAACGGCTTTACCCAGGAAGTGCACGCAATCCGCCAGACCGTGGGCGGCAAGGATGCGTTCAACCTCCGCGCGATCCGCAGCTTTAACCTGAATCACCGCGCCCAGCTCTTCATTAAACAGCGCGGCAAGGCGATCGTTACCCAGCGCTGCGATATTTGCCTCCACGCCGCAATGACCGGTGAAGGCCATTTCCGCAAGCGTAACCAGCAGGCCGCCGTCTGAACGGTCGTGGTAAGCCAGCAGTTTCTGCCCGGCCACCAGCTCCTGCATCGCGCTATAGAAGCCTTTGAGCTGCTCAACGTTACGCACGTCGGCCGGCTTGTCGCCCAACTGGCGATAAACCTGCGACAGCGCCGTTGCGCCCAGCGCATTGTGGCCTGCGCCCAGATCGATAAGCAGCAAAGCGTTATCTTCGGTGCTTAACTGAGGGGTTACCGTGCGGCGCACGTCTTCCACGCGGGCAAAGGCGGTAATTACCAATGAGAGCGGTGAAGTCATCTCGCGCTGTTCGTTGCCTTCCTGCCAGCGGGTTTTCATCGACATGGAGTCTTTACCCACCGGAATGGTGATGCCAAGCTGCGGGCAAAGCTCTTCGCCCACGGCTTTCACCGCCTCATACAGGCCCGCATCTTCACCGGGGTGGCCTGCGGCGGCCATCCAGTTAGCGGAAAGCTTGATGCGTTTAAGGGAGCCAATCTGAGTAGCGGCAATGTTGGTCAGCGCTTCACCCACCGCAAGACGTGCGGATGCAGCAAAGTCCAGCAGTGCAACCGGCGCGCGTTCGCCGATGGACATTGCTTCGCCGTAGTAGCTGTCAAGGCTCGCGGTGGTCACCGCGCAGTTGGCGACCGGGATCTGCCACGGACCAACCATCTGGTCGCGCGCAACCATGCCGGTTACGCTGCGGTCGCCGATGGTTATCAGGAAGGTTTTTTCCGCCACCGCCGGCAGATGCAGAACGCGATTAACCGCGTCATTGATGGCGATGGTGCTGACGTCCAGCGCATCACCCTTCGCTTTCAGGCTGGCAACGTTGCGCTCCATTTTCGGCGTTTTGCCCAGCAGCACGTCCAGCGGCATGTCAATTGGCTGGTTGTCGAAATGGCTGTCGTTTAACGTCAGGTGTTTTTCTGCGGTGGCTTCGCCGATGACCGCGTACGGCGCGCGCTCGCGGCGGCAAAGTTCGTCAAACAGTTCAACCTGTTCTGGCGCAACCGCCAGCACATAGCGTTCCTGAGATTCGTTACACCACACCTCAAGCGGGCTCATGCCTGGTTCGTCGTTGAGAATATCGCGCAGCTCGAAACGACCGCCGCGGCCGCCGTCGCTTACCAGTTCCGGCATGGCGTTTGACAAACCGCCTGCGCCAACATCGTGAATAAACAGAATCGGGTTATCGTCGCCCATCTGCCAGCAGCGGTCGATAACCTCCTGGCAGCGACGCTCCATTTCCGGGTTATCGCGCTGTACCGACGCAAAATCCAGATCCGCGTCGGACTGGCCTGAAGCCATAGAGGAAGCCGCGCCGCCGCCCAGACCGATATTCATGGACGGCCCGCCGAGAACGATTAGCTTCGCACCCGGCGGGATTTCACCTTTCTGTACGTGATCGGCACGGATGTTACCTATGCCGCCGGCCAGCATAATTGGCTTGTGGTAGCCGCGCAGCTCAACGCCGTTGTGGCTGTTAACCTGCTCTTCGTAGGTGCGGAAATACCCCGTTAACGCCGGACGTCCAAACTCGTTGTTAAACGCGGCGCCGCCGAGCGGGCCTTCGGTCATGATGTCCAGCGCCGTAACGATACGGTCTGGCTTACCAAAATCTTCTTCCCACGGCTGTTGAAAACCGGGAATACGAAGGTTGGAGACGGAGAAACCGACCAGGCCCGCTTTCGGTTTAGCGCCGCGCCCGGTTGCGCCTTCGTCACGAATTTCACCGCCGGAACCGGTAGCGGCGCCCGGCCATGGGGAAATCGCCGTTGGGTGGTTGTGCGTTTCGACTTTCATCAGGATATGCGCGTCTTCCTGATGGAAATCGTAGCGGCCCGCTTCGCGGTCTGCGAAGAAGCGCCCTACCGGTGAACCTTCCATTACCGCCGCGTTGTCTTTATAGGCGGACAACACGTGGTCAGGCGTTTGTTCAAAGGTATTTTTAATCATTTTGAACAGCGACTTCGGCTGCTGTTCGCCATCAATCACCCAGTCGGCATTGAAGATTTTATGCCGGCAGTGCTCAGAGTTGGCCTGCGCGAACATATACAGTTCGATGTCGTTTGGGTTGCGGCCAAGCTTTGTAAATGCATCCTGCAGGTAATCGATCTCGTCTTCCGCCAGCGCAAGGCCAAGACGGACGTTGGCTTCCACAAGCGCGTCGCGCCCCTGCCCAAGCAAGTCAACGCTTTGTACAGGCGCCGGTTCGTGATGGGAGAAAAGCTTCTCGCCGTCTTGCAGCGCACCAAACACGCTCTCCATCATGCGGTCGTGCAGGAGCGCGGTTACTTCCTGCCACTGTGCCTGCGTCAGCGTTTCGCCGCTAACGTAATAAGCCACGCCGCGCTCAAGGCGTTTGACTTTGGTCAGGGAGCAGTTGTGGGCGATATCGGTAGCTTTGGAAGACCAGGGCGAGATAGTACCAGGGCGTGGCGTCACCAGGATCAGGTGGCCTGTCGGGGCGTGGTCTGCAAGGGTTGGGCCATATTTCAGCAACCGTTGCAGCCGTGCTTGCTCTGAGGCCGCAAGCGGCGCGTCTACATCGGCAAAGTGAACATACTCGGCGTAAATGTCGCTCACCGGCAGGTGGGCATCTTTAAAGCGGGCCAGCAGTTTATTAATACGAAATGCCGATAGAGCGGGGGAACCACGCAGAATTTCCATCATCAAAGATCTCTCGTCTTCAAGCGTGAGCGACGCTCACGTGGGCGCAAGGGGAAAACGGGCGTCATTATAGAGAATACCGCGCCGTGACGAAACCGTTTGCGTAGAAATAAACGCATTACTTTACGCTGTACGATAAACGTACGAAACCGCCGAATAGGTTGCGCGCTGGCGCTTTGTTAAGCAAAATGCGCCTCATCCGCTGTCTGAACCGCTCTTATAAATGACCGTCGCTTGCTAAGACTCGAGGCACCGCAGAAGATTAACCATTTGAAAAAATTTAAGATTAATTATCTGCTTATCGGTGCCGTAACCTTGTTACTGGCAGTGGCGCTCTGGCCCTCCATTCCCTGGTTCGGAAAAGCCGAAAACCGCATCGCCGCCATCCAGGCGCGCGGCGTCCTGCGCGTCAGCACCATCCCTTCTCCGCTGACCTATAGCGTATCGAATAACAAAGCGCTGGGGCTTGATTACGAGCTGGCGCAACAGTTCGCTGATTATCTTGGCGTAAAGCTTCAGGTCACCGTTCGCCCGAATATCAACGCACTGTTTGACGATCTGGATAACGACAATGCCGATTTACTCGCCGCAGGCCTGGTCTATAACACCGAGCGTAGCCAGCACTATCAGGCGGGTCCGGCATACTATTTCGTGTCGCAGCAGATGGTTTATCGCGTGGGCAGCCCCCGCCCTAAAACGCTCGCTGGCGTAAAGGAGAACACGCTGGTTTTATCATCAGGCCTTGCCGTGCTAAGCGATCTGCAGGCAATGAAAGAGAGCAAATACCCGGACCTGACATGGCGCATTGATAACAAGCACACCAGCAATCAGCTCTTACAGCAGGTCGTAGACGGCAGCATTGCGTTCACTATTTCCGACTCCATCGCCATCAGCATTTACCAGCGCGTTCATCCGCAGCTTGCGGTAGCGCTGGACGTAACCGACGAACAGCCGGTCACCTGGTTTAGCGTACGCGACGGCGACGACAGCCTTTCTGCGGCGCTGCTCGATTTTTATAACAAGCTGAGCGGCGACGGTATTCTGGCTCGCCTGGAAGAGAAATATCTGGGTCACATCGGGGATTTTGATTATGTCGATACCCGCACCTTCCTTAACGCTATTGATAGCGTTTTGCCGGAGCTTCAGCCGCTGTTTGAAAAGTACGCTACGGATATCGACTGGCGTTTGCTGGCCGCCATCTCTTATCAGGAATCGCACTGGGATAACCAGGCCACCTCCCCTACCGGCGTGCGCGGCCTGATGATGTTGACGAAAAACACCGCACAAAGCCTGGGCCTGACGGACCGGCTCGACCCGGAGCAGAGCATCAGCGGCGGCAGCCGTTATCTGAAGGATATGATGGGAAAAGTGCCGGAAACGGTGCCGGAAGACGAAAGGATTTGGTTTGCTCTGGCGGCCTACAACATGGGTTACGCTCATATGCTTGATGCGCGGCAGCTCACCGCGAAGCTGAAAGGAAATCCGGATAGCTGGGCAGATGTCAAAGTGAGGCTGCCGCTGTTAAGCCAGAAGCAGTACTACAGCAAAACGACTTACGGCTATGCACGCGGCCATGAAGCCTATGCCTACGTTGAGAATATCCGTAAGTATCAGCTAAGCCTGGAAGGGTATCTGCAGGAGAAAGAGAAGCTGGCGGCGCAGGAAGCAAAATTTGCGGAGGCCTATCCGGCGGTGGCGCCGGTAGAGCTGGCTACTCCGCCTTACGGGCCATTTCCTTTAGGGCCTTTTTCTCCAGACGCCGGGCACGAAAAAAATCACTCAGCATTGCCGAACACTCTTCTGCCAGCACGCCTTCAATAACGCCAACCTGGTGGTTCATGCCCGGGTGGCCCAGCACATCCATCAGCGAGCCAATCGCGCCGGTCTTGGCGTCGCGCGCGCCAAATACCAGCGAGCCAATACGGCTGTGAACCATAGCACCAGCACACATAACGCAAGGTTCGAGCGTGACATACAGCGTGGTATCTAACAGACGGTAGTTTTGCAGCACCAGGCCGCCCTGACGCAGCGCCATAATTTCCGCATGTGCCGTGGGATCGTGACGGCCGATGGGCCGATTCCAGCCCTCACCAATGACCTTGTTGTCGTGCACCAGCACAGCGCCGACCGGAACTTCCCCCTCATCCCAGGCGCGCTGTGCAAGCGTTAGCGCATGGCGCATCCAGTCTTCATGGGTAAATTCACTTTTTGACACGGGCAACTCCTGAGGAACCAAGGGCGGCGCATTATACACACCGCTTAGCGGATACGAAATGCGTTACTCAAGCTGCTGAAGCTGACCCTGCGGGGTGACGCGCCAGCGGTGCTGGCAGAAGTAGAGCAGCGGGTTATCCTGCTTGCTGTCGCTGTAGCCGCTGTAAAGCTGAAGGGGCGTGCCGATTTGCTGCTCAAGCTGCGCCACTTTTTCGTGCCCGAGGCAGCGCATGGTCAGCACCCAGCCGCCGTGCGAACGTTTAATCTGGCTGGCGATAAGCTTCACCTTCGGCAACCAGGGCGTATCGAAATAGACCTGCTCCACCAGCGGCTGCGGCGAACCGGTAATAAGCCAGACATCGGCGTCAGAACTGGTGAGATAGTTAGTAAGACGCTGCTGCACAACCGGAAACGCCGTCACGCGGGTGCGAAACCAGGCCACAAAATCCATCTCAAGCTGCTTAAGCCGCGCTTCGCTGTGCCCGAAGGTCGCCCCCCAGAGCAGCAGGCTCATTGGCCAGCGGGCGGCACGCCCTTTAATCAGCAGCGCTGCGCCTATTACCGGCAAAAGCGGCACCACAAGCAGCAAATTGAAGGGCTGATGGCGAAGCAGATAGCGTAAAAAACTACCGAACATATCCTGCTGATGCAGGGTGCCATCTAAATCGAAAAACACTACCCGACGCTCACTCTGGTTTGCCAAACGCAACTCCTTTGAATGGTTAACTCCCCTGGCCGCATAAAAGCCACCACGGCTACCTTTACACAAAGCCTAACAGATAGATCTACAACTTTCCGGTAACAAACGTCTGCGAACTTTTATTGAATATTTAATTCCATCTACAGGTGTAATAACGGAATTAACGTGCATTCACAGACGTAAATTACGTTATCATCTAACAGACCTGTATTAAATTGATCCAACGGAGCGGAAATGAATTGTTTACTGCGTATTCGCCAGCGCTACCCCACACTGGCGCAAAGTGACCGTAAACTGGCAGATTTTCTGTTGGCGAATCCCGACAAGGCCCGTCATCTCAGCTCGCAGCTTCTCGCCAAAGAAGCAGGCGTTAGCCAGTCAAGCGTGGTTAAATTCTCCCAGAAGCTTGGCTTTAAGGGCTTTCCCTCACTTAAGCTTGCCATCAGTGAGGCGCTGGCCAGCGGCCAGGACCCGCACTCGGTGCCGGTCCATAATCAAATCCTTGGCGACGACCCGCTAAGGCTGGTTGGTGAAAAGCTGATTAAAGACAATCTCGCCGCCATGCATGCAAGCCTTGATATCAACAGCGAAGAAAAACTGCTGGCAAGCGTTGCCATGCTGCGTAACGCGCGGCGCGTGCTGGTTGTCGGTATTGGTGCATCGGGCCTGGTGGCGAAAAACTTTGCCTGGAAGCTGATGAAAATCGGCGTTAATGCCGTAGCGGAACAGGATATGCACGCGCTGCTGGCCACGACACAAGCGCTTAGCCCGGACGATGTTCTTTTCGCCATTTCCTATTCAGGCGAACGGCGTGAGATTAACCTCGCCGCCGATGAAACGTTACGCACAGGGGCAAAAATCCTTGCCGTCACCGGCTTTACGCCAAATGCGCTACAGCAGCGCGCAACGCTTTGTTTGTACACCATCGCGGAAGAGCTGGCGACGCGCAGCGCCGCCATTTCCTCCACCAGCGCGCAGATGATGCTGACGGATTTGCTGTTTATGGCGCTGGTCCAGCAGGATCTGGAAAACGCTCCGGATCGTATCCGGCACAGCGAGGCTTTGGTGAAGAAGCTGGTTTGATGGCATTGTATCCTTATACATTGAATAAGCATTCTTCCGAAGTAGGTTGGATGCTCATCAATATATCAAATCTCTTTGACAACAATTAATTTTGTAAAATACGTTAGTATCTTTTATAGTGAACTTGGAATAAAATTTTTCCAATAAAGTAATCATTGCATAAAAATAAAGCATAAGGCATCATGGTATTTTATTATATTTAACCACTATAGCATTTAAATTTCAGGATAGTGAGAGCATTACGTAGATGATAGATAAAAAAGAATTGAAAGATCACTTAAAAATATGTCTACAGCATGAGGTCGCCATGAATTCAAAACCTTTTTCATGGCGCAACACGATTCACAAGGCGCTTAAATGCCCGGAAAGAAGATTCAATTTTTGGTGGCGAATTGCTTCTTATCTTTATAAATCCGGAGGAACATCAAAAAAAGAGATAGCGCGTAAAATTAACAGAAGATTAATTCAAAAATATAATACAGAGATTCAACTTTCAGCAACTATCGGGCCCGGCCTGCTCATTACCCACTACTTATCAATAGTTATCAATGGAGCTGCAATAATTGGCACTAATTTTAAAATACGTCACAATTCCACTATAGGTATCGGAGGCACCTTAAATAAAAAAGTATCAACGCCTCAAATAGTAATAGGTAACAACGTTGAAATTGGCGCAGGTAGCTGCATTTTGGGGCGCGATATTAAGATTGGCAATAATGTTATAATTGGTGCAATGTCGTTTATTAATAAAGACATTCCGGATAACACTATTGCATACACAGAAAAATCGTTAAAACTAAAAACAAAAGACCGTTCTGTTCACGCTGACTAATTTAGCTCCTAAAATACTATAAGGGAAGCGATTACGCTTCCCCAAATCATAGTGGACTACTCATTCATCCGGGAAATCTACTTAACTTAGATGACTTCTCTAATAAATTCTCGATATTTATCTAAATTATCCACAAGCGGCAACGGAAAGCTATCCCTGGTGACAGGAACAGCTTTCAAAAGCCTGTCTCGGTTCCAGATATCTGTCCCGCTATTTATTACCTGTTCAATATGTTCCTGATTATTTAACTCAGGTAAATCATATTCAGTGTGAGAAATACTGGACATTTTCTCTGAAATTCTGTCTGCTGTCATCAACCATGAAAAATGCCAGCCTGAATTATCGATAATTTTTGTGCGCAGTTTTAAAAGATTCCATTTAATGAAACTACTTTTGATTGGCGATCTTTTAACATTACGAAAATCTTCTGGAAGCCCGTTAAAAAACCCTTTAATGTTTCGCAATTCTGTCATTTTGGGGAGTTTACATTTCCTCGGGCTGCCATCAGAATTAAAAACCTGCAAGTTAAATTGATAGTTATAAAAATCAAGATAAAATATATTTACTAATTTTTTAGGATTAAATTCTTTTAATTTTTCCGGTCTAATTATTTCATCTACATCGGAGATCATAATCCAATCATTATCATGCGCTTCTTTTAGGCCAGCCATAATATGGTTTCTGGTCCGACGCTCATTCTCCCAGGCGTCCTGATGCGGTATCTCATCAAAAACCACATAGATGATTTTATCCTGGTATTCTGAAAAATCGTTAAGGTTAAAGTTTAATTTTTTACTTTTTCCTGTAAACGTATGAGTAGACTCAACGATAACAAATTTATCAACATATTTACCGAGTGTTTTTAGTCGCAAATCTAACAGCATGTCTTCGTCATAATACAAGAAACAGTCGTATATCATTGTCATAACCCAGTTAAACATCACTCAATGAGACATTTTACCCTTATGGCAGCAGGGGTGCAAGAGATGAACCTTGAATTAAAAAAACAATGATAGTTCAAGGCGCATATATCTTTATTTTGTTGAAAATAATATATAAATTTCACCCTATCAAATGAACAAACGACCAAATCTCGATAAATAATTTATTTATACCAATCAGACAATATTGTTAAAACGATATTCTTCACTTTTTTCACATAGTCGGTTACAGCAACGATTATAATTTAACTTTGCATGCCCATTACCGTTGTACGCTAATGGGAATCACTTTCTATAATTGAGCGTGGTTGTCAGCAGCAGCATCCTGCCCCGCTTGGGGTCGTTTATTTGAAAAATCTTTTGGCCCAGGATCAATGCCATTAGCAGAAACTCCAATTGTCTTTACGTCATCGTAGAAGAACAGGCACGGCAACTTTATCAACAAGCGCGCAGATGATGCTGACGGATTTGCTGTTTATGGCGCTGGTCCAGCAGGATCTGGAAAATGCTCCAATTCGTATCCGGCACAGCGAGGCTTTGCTGAAGAAGCCAGTTTAATTCGGACTTCCCTTATTAATTGGACGATTGCATATTCACCGATTTTAACGCCCTGTATTAGCAGGAAATTTTTTATATAAAGTGGAGATTCCCACGTCAAAGAGAATCGCCACCCTTTCCCGCTTTTCTCCCCCCGCAATTAATCTTCCGGCCTGAGCCCACTGCTCCAGCGATAGTTTTGGGCGTCTCCCGCCAATTCGCCCCTCAGCCCTGGCTGCGGCTAGCCCCGCCCTGGTTCGTTCAACGATTAATTCACGTTCCATTTCGGCTAAGGCACCCATGACATGAAAAAAGAAACGGCCCATTGGGGTTGACGTATCAATACTGTCCGTGAGGCTACGGAAGTTAATACTGCCCCCCTTTAAATCTTCAACCAGTGTGACCAAATGACGCATACTTCGCCCCAAGCGGTCCAGTTTCCAGACCACCAGCGTATCGCCTTCGGTCAGAGCCTTAAGCGCCTTCTTAAGCCCCGGTCTTTCAGATGTTCGACCGCTAATTTTATCTTCAAAGATCAGTTCACATCCTGCACATTCAAGCGCATTTCGCTGTAATGCCGTGTTCTGTTCATTTGTTGATACCCGTACATAACCGATAAGCATGATCTTCAACCCTACAAAAGCAGAAATCATGCATTGCAACCGTGAATGATGCAATTTCTTAAAGGTTGGTTTAGGAGGAGGTGCGCCAGCGATCGGAATTCCGTTCTTCTGGCCATCGGCAGCAATGCCAAATGTTGTCATGCCAGAATGGGCGGGAATGGTCTTTCTGAAGTTTAACGGATCAACGTTCTCGGCCGCTGCATATCCGAAGCTTGCTCTTGTAATACCCACACTTACGTTGCCAGAAGCGCGCGGCGAGTTCCCGAGAATTTGGGACGATGGGCGCGGCGTGGATAGTGGGCGAACGCTTCTGTCAGCTCAGGGTGATGCGATAAGAAACATAACGGGAAAGGTGATGTCTCGCGGATTACCCAACAATGCAAATCCTGGCGCAATAACTTCCGGCGACGGTGTTTTCCGTTTAGTTCGCGGCGTAACAAATGATGAATCAACATCGTCGCCGGTTACCGCAAACCCGCCCGCGGCTGGGCTGGATACACTTTATTTTGACGCTGATAGGGTCGTTCCCACTGCATCCGAAAACCGCCCGCGTAACATCGCGTTTAACTTGTTAGTGAGAGCTAAATAATGACATTGAAATTTGATAAAGAGGGCTTTGCAATCGACGGCGGCGATATTCGTGTTTTTTATTTCGAACCAATGACCGGGGAATATGTGGGATGGTCTGACGAATATATTTATGAGGGCGTCAGCATGCCCGGTAGCTCAACGGTTATTGATCCGGGCAATGAAGTGTCGGGGGCAGTATCCGTTTTCGATGGAAAGAAATGGAGGCGGGAAGAGGATCATCGCGGAGAAACCGTCTACTCAAAAACTGACGGCATCGCCACGACGGTGGATTACATCGGGAAACTTAAAAGTGAATTTGTCACTGTTGGGCCAGCCACGCAGTACGACAAATGGAACGGCAGCGAGTGGGTGACAGATATTGAAGCCAAACATGCCGCTGATATTGCTGCAGCCGATACGGATAAACAAGCCCGAATCGGCCGGGCTAATGAGTTTATAAACGGTAAGCAATGGCCTGGTAAAGCTGCTATGGGACGCCTGAAGGATGCTGAGAAAGCACAGTATAATTCATGGCTGGATTATCTTGATGCGCTTGAAGCCATAGAAACTTCCAGCGCGCCAGATATTAACTGGCCTGTTGCCCCGGTGGAATAGGCCAGTCGGGTGCTGTTAGGTCAACACGCATCAGTAGCACCCGATATCTTTTCCATTCTGCAAGCGCGGCGGTTTCCTCATCCGTTGCGATCCCTGCGTCAGAAGCGTCCTGCCGCCATACAATTTCTGCATCAGCCACCGCCCGCAGTTTGCTTTTTTTAGACTCTGCCACCGCTTCAATTTCTGTCTGAGTAAGCGCAGGGATATCAACCCATGCTGGTTGACCATCTGCTACACCTAGCTGCTTGCCCATTGGCGCCATGACTGTGTATTCATTTGTCACGGCATCCGTAACCAGGAATGCATCGTCTGGCCATTGCCCGGCTGGTTCGTAATAAGTTTCTTTCAACGCATTTGCATAGAAAGCTATTTGTGAAGGAGAAAAAGAATAATCGCTCATATTAAAATCCTAACGCCAGCCAGTAGATGCCATTTGACTGTTGAGTGCCATCAGCACTAAACGTCCTCACCGCAGAGATTTTTATCGTATTCACACCCGTATAGTTTGCATTAATTGAGACTGAAGCGGTGGCTTCAATGCTGATGGATGGTGTGCTGATAAACGGGGTCGGAAATGCCACATCAACACCCGCTGTCAGACTTGTATTAGCAATCGAGCCGCGCTGAATAATAAAGCCATTAGGAAACTTGACCCATATTCCGGATGAGTTGCTGCCGCTCTGGAAAGCAGACATGTCCGGGATTTGCCCGGTGCCCGTTCCCACCGCTCTTTTTGCCGCCTCTCCTAAACCAAGGTTTGCGAGAGCCGTTGAAACCGCGGCAGCACCTGCGGCTTTAATCTCGGCAAACGGATTTGCGCGTTTTAAATAATCTGCCGCAAGCCCGCTGGAGAGCTTCGCGACAAAACCTGCTACGTCACCGTCGTCCAGTACGTCATCGCCACTTTTTTCGCTAACAAATTCAGCCAGTGCAGCCGCGATAAAAGAAGTTTGGCGCAGGGCCTTGTTGATTTGCGCACTGCTGGCTTTACCTGCGGTAAAACCACTGAGCAGCGCAGGTAATGTTTCCCATTCGTTCTGGGAAACAATATTCGCACCAGGGCTGGTTGCGAAGGGTTTGATTTGATTTATAGCCATTAGAGTTTTTTCTCCCAAGCGCCGTCGTCAAAACCGGCGATATATTGATTATTCATGTCAAAACCAAAAAATTTTGCCCCCGTCGACGGAACCTCCACCGAGGGGGTCTGGATATCACCGGCCCAGACGCCGGCCGCCTTAACCGTCATATAGCCTTGTTTAATAGCGGCGAGTAACTCCAGCGAGACCTCTGAAATATCTGTTTGCGGAAAAACCCATGCCGAAATGGTCATGTCCTGGTTATCAACGATTTGCATAGTCAAACCGGAGCCCGCCGTCGCCTCATCAAGGATTGCTGGCAAGCTGTCGTTCTGGCCATTCCAGTTATTGATCGCAATTTTTGCTTTCAGAATGACTCGATAGGTTTCATCGCTAAGCGTGGTATAGCCAGAATCCGGATCGTATGGCCCTTGCCATACCCCCTGGTCATAGCCCACCCCGTCCGTGTCCCATAAAAAATAGACGCCAGAAATGGGGCGACTGACTACCCGACTGCGACCGACCCACCTCCCCAGAATATCCAGTTGTTCTCCTGTAGCCCGCTCAATATCAAAGGCTGTTATCAGGCTGGAAACAGTGCTGCAAATGTCAATAAAGGGGCGAGTACTTAGGTCGATATGGTCGTAAAAAAGAGGCTTTGTGGCGTGGTAGTTGCTTATTAATTCGGTGTATTTACTCATGTGCCCACCGTAATTGTGATATTGGCCGCCTCACAGGCGGCCACTTCGCTATAAGCAATATTGACGTTCGTCGCAGCAACGGCGGTAAATGCCTTACCTATTAAAAGCTCGGTGATGTCGTAATAACGTGAATTACCTCCGCTAATAACACCAAGGTTGGCCGGAGAGTAAATCCGGCTCAGCAAAACACTTTCACCAATAGCCAATGCATTAATATAGTCAGCCACAGCCTGCTTAATCTGCTCGCCTATCTGCGATGTGTAACCTGTAAATACCTTCAGCGAAATATTTACGAATATTGGTACATTTTTAGGCCGGGAAAACGAGATGGTGTGCGGGTTACCATAGGGATCGGGCACTATTATGGATGTTGTCCCATAGGTTGTGACTCCCTGCCCTTTCTTGCCCCGAATCGTCTGCGCAATGACCTCGACCTCCCCCCCATCGACAACTGTGGAAATTGAGTGCGGGGGAAGGCCATTGGCATTGATTACGCCCGTATCATTTTCATAAAGTTTATGCCTTGTGACCCCGGCAATATTTGCGATGGCTCCATCAAGAGCCTCGAAAGGGCTAATCGCCGAAAGGGCCACGCTTTGAGCCTGTCGAATACGAAGCGCAGCATCTGTTTCCGCTGGGATACCAATGGTAGCAGCCATCGGATTAGTGACCGATAGCCAGCCTCGCGTCGGGGTGCTAATTATCGTCACTGTCCCTGACGGCGCGGCTACCGCACCGCTGCTGGCGCAGATTGCTGTAACCGTTACCGTTCCGTCGATGCTGATTGAGACAACGTCGGGTAAGACCCAGACAACATTATTTTCATCCCTCACCGAACCATTAAAAATAGTCGTCCCGGCGGTGCCACCCAGCAGCAGGTCTACGGTAGAATTGGTTGCCTGTCGCCTGGTAATGCCGTTGATTTTCACATTGCTGGATAGCGCCGCACCGGCGGCAGTTGCAGGAGAAAAACTATTGTAGGTAGCAATTGCGGTGTTGTTGGCATCATGGATTGCCAGAGCAACCAAAGCGACCATTTGGCCATCTTTGCTGTCAGGTTCCAGATAAGCATCGCTACCGTAAATTTGCCTGAAAGAATCGACCAGCCCATTGAGGATGGTCTGGTAATCAGGCGCGGTTATGCCCTGGGCCGTTACCGTTGCAGATAACCCCAGCGATTCAAGGTTGAGAGCCATTACGCCTCGCTTTTAAGTGTCGATATACCGTAAAGAGTGTCGAGGGTGCCATGACAGGTTACCCTTCGATTTGCAGGATTAATGCTGGTGCTAAAGTCGAAAATAGAAAGTACGCCTTGCGTGGTGGATACGCGGTTACGGAGCGCTAAAGAATAAATTTCCGATGACTGTTTACCTAATACCGACTGCGCCCACGGCATACCTTCGCTGGTGTCCAGAAACCACTCACCGCGCCAAAGCTGCAGCCGGGTATTAACCGCCTGCGCCACACATTCCGGGGAATCTATTAAAAAACTATTATCCCCCTGCCCAAAAACATAATCGCCTTCGGGACTTTCTCTGCGATATCTCATATTGGTTTTCCTGTATTTGAGCCACCCGACATCACGCCTCCGTGCAAATGGTTGCTGAGGCTGATTCCGGCGGCCTTCACGTCTCCGGTAACGGTGACGCTTCCGTTAATTTTTACCGTTCCAGTAAGCTCAATCGTGGGGGAAACAATCACCGTACCTCCATCAGCGCTTGCGGTCAGTTTACCGGGCGTAGTCAGGCTAATATCATGCCCTGCCGCAAGTTCAATAAAAGCGGCGCCGTCATCGGTACGTAACTGAGCAGCACCGGTGCTGATGCCGCTGATTTTTTTTGCCTGCGACTGCGGGCCGGGGAGCACAAAAGCGTCAGACAGCGAATGCTGTCGGCCATTAACAGGTTCCTGTGATTCTCCGTTTTGCCACCAAAAATCAATGGCGCGGTCAGCAAAAATAACCAGGCACTCATCACCTTTATCAACGGGGAAAGTTAGCGTGCAGCCTCCTCCTCGCGGGAAGACGACCGGGACATCAACCAGAAGCGGATAGCTAACGGTGCTCACAGAGCCATCGCTGGCTTTAAGCGTACCTTTGATTGCGGGTGCAACGGTGCAGGTAACGGTTTCGGGATCGAATGAGTGAATAATGCCCGGTAAGGCGACGCGGAGATCGTTGCTTAACGCAGCGCTGGTTGCCGCCAGCGCTTCTGCAAATTCTCCGCTCAGGGCCGGGGTTAATAAAGCCATTTGGACCTCCTTCATCAGGATAATGGGCTGTTGCGCGCTATTTAGCGCCTCTTTTGCTGAATATTTTGTTCATTCAACTCTTCCGATCCCTTTGCACGACACATCAGATCCATGTACCAGGCTTTCTCCCGCGTATCCCCGGTGTAGGTGATTCCACACACTTCGTAGAGGCCATCCTTGTTGGTTTTGGCATAGGATGGCGTTGCGTTAGCTTTCTTAGCTGCACTTTTGGTCTTCTCTGCTTCAACTCGGCTGTCCGTTAGGTCTTTAAGCTGAGGGGCTGTTTTGTAAAGGGAGGACTCATTAAGATGAATAATGCCATTGAGGCGAATATTCGGATTTATCAAACACTTGACGTTTACTCCCGCGTCAGTAACGCGCTGAGGCATGTTTATCATTCCATTGGCGCTATTAAGGGAAACAGGGGGATGCTTAACCTGGTCTTTTCCATACATTTCGAGTCGATCGTCCACCAGTTTCCAGGTTGCTGCACAAAGCGTTGCTATCTGATCCAGATAAGTGCTGACTTTGCCATGAAAAGTGTAACCACGCGGATACACAGTGGAGGGGAAACGCGGAACCGCCCCACCCGTTACGTTGTAAGGTTTCAGGCCGGATAGCGCCAGCTTGTACATATCCTCGACGGTGTAGCCTTTAGCAAGAGTCGCGCTAAGAGTGGCGTATGAGATAGCTTCATGGCCGTCAATTGCCTGAATCAACAGCCAGGTATCTGGAGTGTCATCTCGTCCATCAATAGTGATACGAATATCGCCGCTAAAAATAAGTCCGTAATTGGTGCCGTTCCTTTGCCCCGGTTCACCAGATTTGACTTCGTACGCCGCTCCTACCTGATTCTCTGGTACGATGGTCCTCATTCCGTCGTAGCCTGCAAAGATACGAATTTTAGAAAACTCTTTATCAATGATTTTGTTCGCCGTGTCCGGCGCAAGGTTATAGATTTTTACCTCCGCCACCTTCGGCGCTGCGCCAATAAACCATTCAACTTTGAATGTAACTTTAAACCCGCTGAGCCTGATGCCTTGCCCATCAGCACCGAGCAGTTGCAGTTCGAAATAACGCTGCCAGTTCTGACTCATGCTTCCTCCATTGAAAAACCCGCCGTAGCGGGTTTTTAGCTTTGCGTAACAAAGTAGAGATGGCTTTGGTAGCCAAGGTTTATTTTGGTGGGATACTCCTGCGCTTCATCATCGGAAACAACGTAAAGGCCGCCGGCAATGCCGAGGTGAGTATAGGGTGCGAATAAATCCACACCGGTAACCAGCGGAATTCCGCTGATAATTGCCGAGTTATCCGTTTCCAGAAGATCCAGAATCCACCCTGCCTCATCACGATAAACCACGCGAAGGCGAAATTGATGCCCTCCCAACCGAAGCGTAAAGATTTGATTATCCGCACTAAGCGGAATTTCTACCGTTGCCATAGTTACTCCGAATCTGAGGCTGGTTCAGCGAGAGGGATAATCTTAATATCGCTCACCGGACGGGTAGTTTTTGTTCCACCATTTTGCACGGCTGCGGTACTAACGCCTTGCTTCATCGTTGATTTTTCTGCGAAAGGGATATTTTCAGTATCTGAAAGCAGCACCTGAACCATCGTCAAGGTACACATCAGATTGTTTTTATTCTGCTTATCCGTGGTCACATCAACTTGCTTCAAAAGCATGTTGCTGTAGGTTCTTTTGCTGGTAACCACCTCGAAGGGTTCACAGATTCTCTGCAGCGTCAGAAGCTCCTCATACATTTCTTCTGGACTCAGCCCCACTGAAACACCTAAAGCGCTGGTTTCCACCATATCCAGAAGCGAGCCGCCACCGGCAAAACCGCATGTCATCGTTACCTCGCCGGGTTTTACCCAGGCATGATCGCTAATATTAGCGCCTGTCTGAACCGGGTGACTGGCCACTTCGAGGGTATCAACGTGTTTCTCGCTGACCACGACATGAGGAACGATAAAACCAATATGCCGGGAACGACTTTGAAAAAGTGCAGACATAATATTCATCAGCTCACTCCTCCAGATACAAGCTGAGCCTGTCGTGCATAAATGTTTAGCTGGCGTTGCTCTACTTCCGCACCGGTAGTGAAGGGATCGCTGGCACTGTTAATCACTATGCTGGTGTTATTATTCCAGGTTGGTGAACTAACGGCCGTGTTGGATGTATTTGCCTGCACTTCAGCCGAAGTCGCATAACGCCAGTCGCTGTTATTGCCATAACCAGAAAGCATAATGGATTCAACGCCAGGCTGGGCGAGGTGTGAGAAAGAATCTAATGAGGGAGGAAACCGCTTAGAAAATTGTGCCCAACCGTCAGTCTGAGCCTCTTCGCCTTTGCCCCTGTTATCAATCCATTTACCATCAATCCACTTTGCATCGCCTTCCCCAATTACAGCTCTGCCAAAATCCTTCCAGGTTGGCGCCGTTCGGATCCGCTGATAGTAATCGCTATTTCCAAAAGCCCAATCGAGCCCTTTATCAATAACTGGCTCAAGCGCCACAGCCGCCGCGCCTGCAAAACCCACTTTACCTATAAATTTAGTCGGCAAGTTTTTTGTAGAGTTGCTATCCAGACCTGACAAGGCTTTTATCACCCTGTTTATTGCAGAAATCATTTGAGCGGCCCATGTCACAGAAACATAGGCCGCGAAACCTTTAAATACTGTTTCCCAACCACCAAGTGCCTTTACCACGTCCTGAAACACCCAGGCAATCGATTTAATCCCATCGGCTGCGGCGCTAATAGCAGGTTCCCATTTTTCCCAGTCAATTAAGCTGTCGCTTCCCGATTTCCACTTCTGGTAGTCGTTGTAAAGCAGGCCTATTGCAGCAACAAGGGAAAGGATGATGCCGATGGGTGAAGCGATAAATGCGCTATTGAGCACCACCCAGGCCCCTGCCAGACCCGTCAGCGTGGCAATGAACGATTGAGATTCACCGTCAAGCGTGTCCCACCAGTCTGCGACATCGGTAACCAGGTCAATAATGCCGCTCAGCGCATCGGTAAAGACTTCACCAAACCAGATAGCAATTGCGCCTGCTTTGCCGAGCACATTTTCAATCTGCGGAGCTTTAGAGAGTAATTTTTCTGTTAAGTTAGTGACAGGGTCCGAGAGGCCTTGCGCGAGGTTTCCGCTCAACTTCTTGCCAAACAGATCCACTACGGAAGACATCCGGCGCCACGAAATCATAAACTGCGTGGATTGGCCGGCGCTTTTTTCAGCGTTTAAGTCAGTTGCTTGCATCAGGCGTTGATAATCATCGGCGTACTGAGCAAGCCCGTGTTGCATGGCGTTAAGCGTACCTTCATCAATCCCTAATAAACCGGCCTGCAGGCTGGCTTCGTTTTTGTCCATGTCGCCTAGCGATTGAGCAAGCTGTAGAAAAACCTCAGCATTATCGCGCTTTGAGCCATCTTCACCACGAGTGGTTACGCCCATTTTGTTGAGGAGTACTTCGCCTGCTTTATTGGCATTCCAAAACGTACTTAGGTTTTTAATCGAGCCTTCCAGCGTTTTTCGATCGCCACCGGATTGCTCGGATGCATATTTTATGGACTGGTATTTGTCCACGCTCATATCAAGCATTTGAGCGGACTGAGCGTCTTTCTCCATGCCATCCAGCGTTTCCAGAAAATAGTTTCCTGATTTTACTGCCGGTTGGATCACGAACTCATTAAGCGTTTGCAGGCTCTTTGCCAGCTTCTCGTAGGGGGTTGTTTGCTCTGTAACCTTATTTGACGCCAGCCTGTTTTCAATATTGATAAAAACAGCGCTTAGCCTGTCGGCCATGCCTGTCATGCGGTCAGTTAATTTTTCGCCTTCCCACATATCAGACAGGGGGAAATAAGGAACAAGCTGCGTGCTATCGCTCATTTTCCTCTCTCCAGCGTGCAATGCGGGCCTTATTATCGGCCTGCATTTCCAGGTAATCGTTCATCAGCGCAATATCATATAAATCCACCGCGCCGTTTTTCAGATCCTGCCAGTTCAGCCCGAAAACCTCCGCCGGGCGGAGGATATAGTCTTCCTCACCCGGCAGAGTATCGAGCTTTAAGCTGCTTCCCGGTCCTGGGGCTGGCTGCCTGGGAGTTCTTGCAAAAAATTTCCCAGCGAATCGGCCACCACCCGTGCTACCAGTTGCAAAAGCGTCATCAGATCGATGTCATCAAAGGCCAGAGCTCCGCCATGAAATACCGGCACCCAGGATTTCATGTGGCTACGGGCGACGACGCTGAGGCAGGGAAATAGCACCGCGTTGCAGTCCTCTTCGCTAAGATCCGAAAGCGTGCGGGCAATTTTTGGCAATACGGTTTCGAGGGTGTTACCTCCCTCTTTGCTTTGTAAGCTACGAAAATCTCCGACGATCCCTGCCAGCACTGGCAGCAGCTTCCGAGCCACCTTTAGCTGATCGAAGACGCTGAGCTTGCCGATACGGTAATCCACTTCTTTAAGGGTAATTTCCATGGCCTAGAACTCCCCTAAAACCTGATCGATTTTGCCGCAGTCAAATACCCAGGCCACGCTGCCACCTTCTTTGCCATTTTTATTATCCGGCAGCTTCTGGAATGCCACGGAGCGGGCGGTCACCACATCTCCGGAAACGCTGTTGCGGATAACAATGACGTTATTCCCCCACAGGGCTGAAGAAAGCGTCTGGGCGTTATATGCCAGGGAGAGTTTTTTGTTTGCCGGGGATGTTTTCATCAGCGTGACGGTAATCGTCCCGCTTTTATCGGCATTCATACTTTGCATGACTTCCCCATCAATACCGATGGTCATGGTGTTCTTTGCATTGGCTAACGCAACGGTAATGCCCTCCTCGGCGTTCGCCGAGCCAGCACCGAGGTCAATAATGCCGGCCGGGCCAGCAAAGGATGCGGTGACATCCATAAAAGAATAAGTGCTCATTTAATTCTCCTTAACGAACTACATTGATTTCAACGTCGGCGAAGTGCACCGCACCAGCCAGTTTGCATGCCACCTGGATTACCGGAGCTTTGCGCGCTTCACGATCGGCCTGGGCCTGAGCCGCAATAGCCGGGGCGTAAACGTAATAACCTTTGGTTAGCGTATCGCCCGCTACCAGCTGGCCTATTTCGCCCCCGTTCCAGATGCCCGGCGCCACCAGACCGTTGGTCACTGCCTGCCCCATAGACTGCTCAACGTTCGCGAGCAGGCGGGTGACGCCTGCGTCGGTCTGCGGGATTTTTGTCGTGCTGGTAAACAGCAGGTTGTAGAGGTTGTTCTGCACATAGTTTTGCAGCCAGTCGAGGCCATGGCGCTCGTCAATAAAATCGCCATTGCACATCACGCCTTCCTGGATGATGGCGGTGTCGTTGTTGTAGTTCACAAAGACGTTGGCATTTTTTACCGCCAGCGCATTGGTCTGGCTTTGCGTCAGGTATTCCGCAGTAATACCGGGTTCCTGCTTAAATTTCAGGGTGATGGTGGTGTTGTTGCCGTTAAAGTTAACGGTAAAAGCACGGCCAAACAGTGAAGCGGCGGCGTAAGGGCTGGCGCTGGAGTACACCCCAAAGGTACGGGCATATTTTGCGGCCTTCAGCGTGCTGAGAATATCGGTTGTGCTATCCGCATCCAGTGCGGCGGTCCCCTGCGTTGTGTGTCCATAGATACGGGACACGCCGTCTGCCTCAATGGCTGCGGCAACGGCAAGCACGTTTTCATCGCTCAGGCTTGTGTCGGCAATGACCAGGCCATACCAGTCGGTAGACAAGCCAGACAGCGTTGAGACACATTGTGCGATGCTTTCGCTGGCTTGCCCTTCAATGACCTGAGCGCCAGCAAGTTCCGTCAGCCCCAGCAATGCTGAAAGATCGCTCCCCTCAGCCACCGCATTTGCATAGCCCACGGAGGAAATAGCGCCGGGAGTAATAGAACGGATGACAAAGCGCGAGCCAGCGGCATCCCACTCAACGGTACTTCCGTTGAGCGCATCCTGAATACGGCCTGCGACACCGTTCAGATTGGTTTCCGCGCTTAAATCGATTTCGCTAAGCGTGATTTCAGCGCCGTCGAGAATAATGCTCATAGAGCCGTCGGTTACGGCGGTAAAATTATTCATCGCCTGCTGAGCAGCGGTAAGGATTGCGCCGCGTAACCTTGCGGCAGCGTCGGTTTTTACCCAACGCCCGATGTACAAATCCACCGGTTGAGGAGACTGCTGATAATAAAGGCTGGCCGCTTTGTACTCTGGCGTATCCAGGCCAAAATCATTCGCAACGCCGTTGATATCGGAATAGGCACGCATGCGCTCATGGGTATCAATGACCTCACTTGCGCCAATGACAAGCAAAGCACCGTAATTACGTGACTGAGCGGCACGCGCAGCCATATTCACCGTCACGTTGACGATGTTAGAGACAGGTAATCCCTGTGACATATTTTATTCTCCGAAGATATTTACTGAAGTAGAAGTGAGAGACTGAATACCGTATTCGCGAGTCACCTGACGGTGCAGCGTTACGGTGAGGTTGTAGCGGCGTAGCCACTGATTGTTGATAAGGTCAGCCGAAGGGGTCAGCGCCCCGCAGGCTTTGACTGTCATACCCAGATTATTAAGCTCGGTATTGTTTTGTGCGACATACAACCCATCGCGAAACTGTGTAGCGATGGCCTGCATATCAGGTCCGTAAAATGTGCAATTCACCTCCAGCGTTTCAGTTTGTCTTAGCTCGTCGCTGTATTGAGATACGGGGACGAACATAGGGTTAGCATCATGGCCGATTGAAAGATCAAACTCGCAGCGAGTCTGCTCCACGGCGGGGATTTGCGGGGGCGGTTCTGTCCAGCGCGGCACAATGGCATCGCCCGGTAGTCCTGCCAGGCTGCTAATCCAGTGGATTAACGTCTCTTCCAGCAATTCGTCATAGGCAGGTGGCGAACTGACCGGCGTGAGGTAACCCGCGTGGGTTGAGTCATTCATCTGCGGTCTCCGTGGTAATTAAGCGATCGGGCCTGCGCAGGCACTGCTGGCGAACATAATCCTGCAGGCCTGCTAGTTGTTTGCTGGCGAGCTCGATGCGGCTTCTGAGACGGAAATAATCCCGTTCAGCGGCGTCAGTAAGTCTGGCGCCGGCTGCATCATCCAGGCGGGCGGCGGTGGACCCGGCTGGCAATTTTGGGCAACCGGCGGCGACGTGCAGCCGCTTAGCGCCACCAGCAACATCACGCTGCAAATCTTCAATGGTGCGTTGTGCATTAGCGAGTTCCCGTGTGTATCTGGAATCCAGGTCTGCGACGTCACGCTGGCGCTTTTGCAGGTCTTCAATAAGTCTGATGCTTAAGGCAAGTTTCTTTTCGACCTGAGCGGTCAGCAATTTTTGCGCGGCATAGCGCGACTGGAAATAATAAGTACTGAAGGCGAGCGAGAGGCATACCAAAAGGGTGAATAAAAACCGTATATTCATGTGGTGTTCCTGTTCCAGCAGCAAACCTTATATTCGACCTCACGGCGATTCATCAGGCCCTTCCAGCGTTTTCCTCCCGCCCAGATCCATTTCTTTAAGCCTTCACAGGCTTGCTCAAAACGTCCGGCGTTAAGTTCACGCAATAGAGCAGAATGCTGAAAAGCTGAAATGCCAACGTTGTAGCTAAAAGAGATCAGTGCAGCTTTCTGGTATTCGTCTGCGGGGATGGTAACGGCACGCTCCACTGCCCGGGCAAAGGGCTGTAGATCTTTGTTGAGCATCGCCTGGCATTCTTGCGGCGTGTACCTTTTCCCTGGAACAATGTCCTTGCCGGTATGCCCGTAGCAAACGGTCAGCACGCCTGCGACATCGTAATAAGGCGCATAGCGCACGCCCTCAAGCTCTGGAATTATCGCGCTTGCAAGCGACAGCGCGCTGGCCCCTGTCAGGCCAAGGATGGTTTTTTTGAGTCCGGGAGACATTGCCATTAGCTACCTCTCTGTTTTCTGCGCGCAGTGCGTTTACGGCCGTACCGCCTGTTACCTTTCAGGAAACAGGCTGGAACCGGGCGCCGGTGTGGGTTTGCAGATTTGAAACGAAATTGCGTGCCTGTAGCGTTACGCTACTTGCGCAGCCGTTCGAGAAGGTCCTTTTCGAACAGGCCAGTGCTCTTACACTCGGTGGGTTTAACCTTGTCGTTACCGTCTGCGGCAACCAGTCCGGCCACGCCGGTCACCTCGACAGAGATATTGCTGCCTTCGCCTGCGCTCCAGACCTGGGTCACAATGCGGAACCGCCGCTGGATGTTTTGAGTTTGTGGCAGCACAGAACAATCGAGGTATAAGCCTGCAAGCTCATCGTCGGAGCCAGACACGGCCACAATTCCCGTTGCCGAATCCTGTACGCTGGGAGATAGCCCTTTCTGCTGGTAATAAAGTTCGACTGCGCTTAACAGTTCCTTTGGCTTTCTGTTGCCAATCTTCGTTGCTGAAACAACGTCTCCCATACCCGGCATCTGCTGGTCAGAAGAGGCATCGCTTTGGCCTGCGGTTTTAACAGGCCCATAAACGTTAATGCAGCCGGCTAATGTAAAAGCTAATAGTGGAATATGTAATTTCATCGTCGTTAGCGATAGTAGAGAGTGGTACAGCCGGCCAGGTTAGAACAAAGCACGGCCAGTAAAAAAAGTTTTAACTTCATGAGGTTCCTCCTCGGTTAGATTCAAAAAGCCCTGCTGTTATCACAGGTGTGGTTATTCGTTCGGTCAGTGGCCGACACCAGAATGTTTAAGCGCCTCGCGAAGGTCTTTCGCCGTTGCAGGCAGGTCGGATTTGGCTATCGTTTTGGTTTGCAGCGCCTCAAGATAATCCTGAAGAAGCCGCGTACGCTTCTCATCCTCCTTTCTTAAGCGGTGCGCATCCATGCGGCCATTAATGAAGGAAGCCACTGAAATAGCCACGCTTATCAGGCCGAATATCATGTAGACCATATCCTGTGTCGTGATACCCAGACCGGCGGACAAAGCCGCCAGCCACGCAGAACACTGCGTGACGATATTTCCTGGTTGGTCATTCATGCGAGTCTCTCTCACCTGCGGCTTTGGGCCGTGGTTCGTGTCATTCAGCGAGGTAGCCAGAAGTTATTCAGATAAGCGGGACAGATTGAGCGTGACGCTTTTCTTTGCCGCGGGCATCCGGCGCTCCCGAAGCATTTTTGGGTTGTGAGTGATAAATACGATGATTTTTCTGCTGCTGCTGTTCACGCAAGCGCAGGTATTTCTCGGTATTCTGCTGGATTTGTAAGCTGTATTCGTTCACCCCTGCCAGCGCTTTGGCGACGCGGTCTGCGGGTTTGCGGTTAAGCCTAAGCGTTGGCTGCGGTTCCGGCGTGGCACAAAATCCGACTAACAAAGGATTTTCGCTTTTCCAGGCCGCTTGCTTTGCCTGCCGGCGTTCGCGGCGGCGTGCCTGTGCATCCATATATCCTCCAATCAACTTTGGCGATATCTTTTTGATATCCCAAAATTCATTGTCTGGAAATTTGCCCTTTTTCAGGGCCGGTTGTTAAAGAGCGTTGGCTCGTTGCTGAGCGCTTTGTCGTGCTGATGAATTGATATTGAACCAAATGTACAATCCCGTCAAGAACCAAAAGTACGAATTATTGATAAAAATTTAAAATGCTAATTAGCCATTGATTAATAAGAAATTATTTTTTGAGGGGATTTTAACGTTCGGGTTCCAACAGGGCGCGAAAGGAACAACCCAGCAGCTAACCGGGTAGCTTACCGGGGTTGATTAAAGCGGCAGGCAGGGAGAAACGTCAGGCGTGGCGGCGAATAGAATGGCTATACATCACGCGTCCGATGATTTTCAGATGCTGTTCGTTTTCCTCACAGATTTTCCAGTCGGCATATTTAGCGTTATCCGACCGCACCAGCAGGCTATCGTGGGTCATTTGCAGGCGTTTAACCAGCAATTGGCCTTTGTAAAGGAACACATAGATACCGTCGCCCTGGAAATAATCTTTGGCGATATCGACAAAGATATAGTCGCCCAGCTCAATGGTGCCGGACATGCTGTCGCCGGTAACGGTTATTACTTTAATGCTGTCCGCAGGACGATGACCAAAAAGCTCCAGCGCTTCCTGGCTGTCGTAAACTATATGGTTGATGGTTTCGGTCACTTCGCTGGAAATCAGGCGACCCGGCCCGGCGCTGGCCTCGATATCCAGCACATCGATGCGAAATCCCGGTTCTGGCGGCGGCGTGTAAAACGGCCCGCCTGCGTTTTCATTAAGCACCGAAGCATGCGCGGATTCACGCCGCTCATCAGCAAAAACGCCTTCGTTGCCGTGCTGCAGCCACAGCACATCCGCGTTTAAAAACGTGGCCAGTTCATACATTTTATCCTGGCGAGGGATGGATTCAGCGTTAAGCCATTTGCTTACGGCTTTGGAAGAGACCCCAAGGGCCCTTGCTATCGCCATGCCTCTGCCAAATTCGTCCAGGCTGGCTTCTGTGCAGGCCTGCGCCAGCCTGCGGGAGAATGCTTCGCGCAATTGTTCTCTCTGTACCATAAGTACGATCATAGCTCATTTCGGGAACGCATGGTTCCATGATAGCACGTACTGAAAGTACACAAAGCAATAATCGCGATTAAACACGCAGCGATATTGGGGATGTTTTGCTTTTATGGTACAGTGCGCGCCTGCAAAATTCCGGTGCTTTCATTCCCATCTTATACTGTATAAATACACATATCCAAGTCGATTTTTACGGCTGAGCGTGAGACGTGAGGGGTTAACCGGGGAAGTGAGGCAAAGCAAGGTCTTGAAATGGCTCTACTAATTACCAAAAAATGTATCAATTGCGATATGTGCGAGCCCGAGTGCCCGAATCAGGCTATCTCCATGGGAGAGAGCATTTACGAGATCGATACCGATCGCTGTACCCAGTGCGTGGGCCATTACGAAACGCCGACCTGCCAGCAGGTCTGCCCGATTGTAAACACCATTATTATCGACCCGGCACATGTTGAAAGCGAAGAGCGGCTATGGGACAAGTATGTTCAGCTACATCACGCCGATAAAATCTAGCTTTCGATAATCACCGTCGCACAGGCGTAATGGCGTTCGTCCGCAAGCGTAACGTGAACTGAACGCACGCCCATCCGCTCAGCAAGCCGTTCCGCCTCTTTCCAGAACCGCAGTTGCGGTTTGCCTAAAGTATCGTTAAACACCTCAAACTGATTAAACGCAAGACCGTTGCGGATGCCGGTTCCGAAGGCTTTAGCCGCCGCCTCTTTGACCGCAAAGCGTTTGGCGAGAAAACGCACCGGCTGCTGGTGCGCTTCATATTGTTCCCATTCGCTTGCGCTTAGCACGCGCTTCGCCAGACGGTCTCCCGAACGGGAGATAACGCTTTCGATGCGCGCGATCTCCACGATATCCGTGCCAAGGCCGAGGATTGCCATTAGCGACGCGCTTCCTGCATCAGACGTTTCATCTCCGCCACGGCCTCTTTTAAGCCGCTCATCACCGCTCGCCCGATAATTGCATGGCCGATATTCAGCTCGTGCATTTCAGGCAGGCGGGCAATGGCCTGCACGTTGTGATAAGTCAGCCCGTGCCCGGCATTCACCTTCAGACCTTTACCAGCGGCATAGGTCGCGGCTTCGGCGATGCGCGCCAGCTCTTTTGCCTGCGTGGCGTCGTCTTTAGCATCCGCATAGCAGCCCGTATGAATTTCGATATAAGGCGCACCTACGGCCACGGCTGCATCAATCTGCGCATGGTCGGCGTCAATAAATAAAGAAACCAGAATGCCCGCATCGGCCAGCCGCTTGCAGGCGTCGCGCATTTTATCGAGCTGGCCTGCTATGTCCAGGCCACCTTCGGTGGTTACTTCCTGACGCTTTTCCGGCACCAGGCAGCAGAAGTGCGGACGAGTGTCACAGGCGATGGCGATCGTTTCTTCGGTGACGGCCATTTCAAGGTTCATTCGGGTATCGAGGGTCTGGCGCAGAATACGGACATCGCGATCGGTGATGTGGCGGCGGTCTTCACGTAAGTGTACGGTAATGCCGTCGGCGCCCGCCTGCTCGGCAATGAAAGCTGCCTGTACCGGATCCGGGTAAGCCGTGCCGCGAGCGTTGCGCAGGGTCGCGATATGATCGATGTTTACACCTAACAGTAATTCAGCCATGACTATCCTCGGAGATCAGAATGATATGCCAGCAGTGTACACCGCTGATGGAAAGCGTGGCTACGATCGAGCGTTATTGCGTGTCGGGAGAAGATTTGAGTGGCGCTTTTTTGGGCACAAACTGACGAAACAGTTCGCGGCTTTTGAGCGGCTTACCGCCGAGATAGGGTTTTAGCGCCATACGGGTAAAGCGTTTGGCCGCGCGTAAAGTCGCAACGTCGGGAAACTCACGGTTTGCCAGCGCCTTAAGCTCATGGCCGGTAAAGCTGTGGTTATCAACCACCATGCTTGCGATAAAGCCTTTTTCTTCCCGATAGCGGTAGGTCATGGTATCTGCGACTTCTTCTCCGCTCCCGGCGCAGTGAAGAAAATCCACGCCATAGCCAAGATGGCCCAGCAAGGCCAGCTCAAAGCGGCGCAGCGCGGGCTCCGGCGTTCCGTTGACGCCGGCTAACGCCTGGATGCAGTGCAGATAATCAAAAAAAAGCTCAGAGAAACGAGTTTCCTGCTCAAGCACGCGGGAAACAAGCTCGTTGACGTAAAGGCCGCTGTAGAGCGAGATACCGCTGAGAGGAAGCGCGAGGGAAACAGCTTCGGCGCTGCGCAGCGTTTTGACTTCGCCGCGCCCGCTCCAGCGGACTAACAGAGGGGTGAAAGGCTGTAAGGCGCCCTTCAGACTGGAGCGACGAGAGCGCGCGCCTTTGGCAATAACACGCACTCGTCCGGACTCTTCGGAAAACAGGTCGAGAAGAAGGCTGGTTTCACTCCAGGGGCGACTATGCAGGACAAAAGCCCGTTGCCAGCCTTCCATCAATTAATCGTCTGTGTAACCGAGGCTACGCAGCGCGCGCTCGTCGTCTGCCCAGCCGGATTTAACCTTAACCCACAGCTCCAGATGGATTTTGGCTTCGAACATCTCTTCCATGTCTTTACGCGCTTCAATACCGATGGTTTTGATCTTGGCGCCTTTATTGCCGATCACCATTTTCTTCTGGCCTTCACGCTCAACAAGAATCAGGCCGTTGATATCGTAGCCGCCGCGGGCGTTGGTCACGAACTGTTCGATCTCTACGGTAACCGAGTACGGCAGTTCTGCGCCCAGGAAACGCATCAGTTTTTCACGGATGATTTCAGACGCCATAAAACGCTGCGAGCGGTCGGTGATGTAGTCTTCCGGGAAATGGTGAATCGCTTCCGGCAGACGTTTACGCACGATGCTGGCGATGGTGTCCACGTTCATGCCGGTTTCAGCAGAAATTGGCACGATATCCAGGAAGTTCATCTGGCTACCGAGGAACTGTAAATGCGGCAGCAGGATGCTTTTTTCCTGCACGTTATCAACTTTGTTGACCGCAAGGATAACCGGCGCTTTGCTGTCGCGCAGCTTGTTAAGCACCATTTCGTCATCGGCCGTCCACTTAGTGCCTTCAACCACAAAGATAACCAGCTCAACGTCGCCGATGGAACTGCTTGCCGCTTTGTTCATCAGACGGTTGATGGCGCGCTTTTCTTCCATGTGCAGCCCCGGAGTATCAACATAAATTGCCTGATAAGCCCCTTCGGTATGGATGCCCATGATGCGGTGACGCGTGGTTTGCGCCTTACGCGAGGTAATGGAAATTTTTTGCCCAAGCAACTGGTTTAGCAGCGTGGATTTGCCAACGTTCGGGCGACCAACGATTGCCACGAACCCGCAAAATGTTTGTTCTTCGCTCATTCCAGCTCCAGCTTTTTAAGCGCCTGTTCAGCCGCAGCCTGTTCCGCTTTACGGCGGCTTGAACCGGTCCCTACAACCGGCTCAGGCAGGCCACTCACCTGACAGTGAATAGTAAATTCCTGATCGTGCGCCTCGCCGCGAACCTGCACTACCAGATAAGACGGCAGCGGCAGGTGTCGACCCTGCAGATACTCCTGCAGACGCGTTTTCGGATCTTTTTGCTTGTCGCCAGGACTGATTTCATCCAGGCGGGTTTGATACCAGGAGAGGATCAAACGCTCAACGTTCTGAATATCGCTGTCGAGAAACACGCCGCCGATTAAGGCTTCAACGGTATCGGCAAGAATAGATTCACGACGGAAACCGCCGCTTTTCAGCTCGCCCGGCCCAAGGCGCAGGCACTCGCCCAACTCAAATTCGCGCGCGATTTCAGCCAGCGTATTGCCGCGAACAAGCGTGGCACGCATACGGCTCATGTCGCCTTCGTCAACGCGAGGAAAACGATGATAAAGCGCGTTGGCGATAACGTAGCTCAGAATGGAGTCACCCAAAAATTCCAGACGCTCGTTGTGTTTGCTGCTGGCGCTGCGATGGGTTAAAGCCTGCTGCAACAGATCCTGATGTACAAAAGTGTAGCCCAGCTTACGCTGCAGCCTGGTTATTACGATGGGGTTCATGCGATACCAATTAATGAATGCGTCAATTATTCAGCACACGGAACAGACCTGAAAAAGGGAAACCAACGCTGTTTCGTGTGCCGTGGCTCCTCAGCGAGGAGCCAGCCTAAATACGGGGGGATATTCTATACACAACGACCCGGGATGTCGTTACCTGAATAGATTTAATTGATCAATGAATTCCGCCAATACGATTTAAGCGAACGCCGGTTGGCCACTGCCCTTCCTGCTTCTCAAAGCTCATCCAGATAGCGGTTGCTTTGCCGACGAGGTTTTGCTCAGGAACAAAGCCCCAGTAGCGGCTATCGGCGCTGTTATCGCGGTTATCGCCCATCATGAAATAATGGCCCGGCGGCACAATCCACGTCGCCAACTGCTGGCCCTGCTGCTGGTAGTACATGCCAAGCTGGTCCTGCGCGATGGGGACGGTAAGAATGCGGTGCGTGACATCACCCAGCGACTCTTTGCGTTCAGCTAAACGAATCCCGCCTGCTTTGGTTTCGTTTTGCGGAACCTGGAAGAAACCGGAGGTCGCTTCGCTACCGTTGTTGCGCGCGAAGGTCTGCACAAAATCGGCTGGCGCTACATTGCTGTACGTAATCGGCAGGGCGTTGTCACAGGCCTGGCCAGAGCTGCAGTTTGGCTGAACTGTCACTTCTTTCGCAACCGGATCGTAGCTTACGCGATCGCCCGGTAAACCAACCGCGCGCTTAATATAGTCAAGACGCGGATCCTGCGGATATTTAAAGACCACAATATCACCGCGTTTTGGATGGCCCGTCTCAATTAGCGTTTTCTGGTAAATAGGATCTTTAATGCCGTAGGCAAATTTTTCGACCAGAATAAAATCGCCAATTAACAGCGTCGGCATCATCGATCCAGAAGGGATCTGGAAGGGTTCGTAAATAAACGAACGCACAATCAGCACGATGGCCAGAACCGGAAATACGGACGCGCCGGTTTCCAGCCAGCCGGGTTTTGGCCCAACCTTTTTCAGCGTGTTTGTATCGAGCGTTTCACCAGTGGCAGCCTGCGCTGCCGCCTGTTTTTCACGACGCTTTGGCGCAAAGATAAACTTATCGATACACCATAAAATGCCCGTCACCAGCGTGGCTATCACGAGGATCAAGGCGAACATGTTCGCCATGCCAACTCCTTAGATTATTTGCCGTCTTTACCGACGTGCAGAATGGCGAGGAACGCTTCCTGCGGCAGCTCGACGTTACCGACCTGCTTCATACGTTTCTTACCTTCTTTCTGTTTCTGCAGCAGCTTTTTCTTACGGCTTACGTCGCCGCCGTAGCATTTTGCCAGAACGTTTTTACGCAGTTGCTTAACGGTTGAACGCGCGATGATATGCGCGCCGATTGCCGCCTGAATCGCAATATCAAATTGCTGGCGTGGGATCAGCTCCTGCATTTTTTCAACTAGCTGGCGGCCCCGGAACTGTGAGTTTCCACGGTGGGTGATCAGGGCAAGGGCATCGACGCGCTCACCGTTGATCAGCACGTCAACACGCACCATATCCGACGCCTGGAAGCGTTTGAAATTGTAATCCAGTGAAGCATAGCCGCGGGACGTGGACTTTAGGCGATCGAAGAAGTCCAGCACCACTTCCGCCATTGGGATTTCATAGGTCAGCGCAACCTGGTTACCGTGGTAAACCATATTGGTCTGTACGCCACGCTTCTCAATACACAGCGTGATGACGCTGCCCAGATATTCCTGCGGCATCAGCATATGGCATTCAGCGATAGGTTCACGCAGTTCTGCGATGTTGTTGAGCGCCGGCAGCTTGGATGGGCTATCCACGTAAATCGTCTCGCCGCTGGTGGTTTCAACTTCATAAACTACCGTCGGCGCGGTGGTGATCAGATCGAGATCGTATTCACGCTCCAGACGTTCCTGAATGATTTCCATGTGCAGCAGACCAAGGAAACCGCAGCGGAAGCCGAAGCCCAGCGCCGTTGAGCTTTCCGGCTCATAGAACAAGGAGGCATCGTTCAGGCTCAGTTTACCCAGCGCATCACGGAAGTTTTCATAATCATCAGAGCTGACCGGGAACAGGCCGGCGTAAACCTGCGGCTTCACTTTCTTAAAGCCCGGCAGCGCTTTTTCGGCCGGGTTACGGGACAGGGTCAGAGTATCGCCAACCGGCGCGCCCAGAATGTCTTTAATTGCACAGACCAGCCAGCCAACTTCGCCGCAGCCCAGCATATCGCGATCGACACGTTTTGGCGTGAAGATACCGAGACGATCGGCGTTATACACCTGACCGGTACTCATTACCTTGATTTTATCGCCCTTTCTCATGGTGCCGTTTTTAATACGCACCAGGGAGACGACGCCGAGATAGTTATCGAACCAGGAGTCGATGATCAGCGCCTGCAGCGGCGCATCCGGATCGCCTTCCGGACCTGGAATATCCTGTACCAG
This sequence comes from Buttiauxella sp., assembly GCA_032000125.1. Taxonomy (GTDB): domain Bacteria; phylum Pseudomonadota; class Gammaproteobacteria; order Enterobacterales; family Enterobacteriaceae; genus Dryocola. Next base: position 113,444 of record DAMALH010000006.1, read on the forward strand.
GCGCTCAAGTACATCCACAACGCCAAGGCCGGTTTTAGCTGAACAACGCACGGCATCGGTGGCATCAATGCCGACGATATCTTCAATTTCCTGCGCCGCACGCTCAGGATCGGCTGCCGGCAGGTCAATTTTGTTCAGTACCGGCACGACTTCAAGATCCATTTCCATCGCGGTGTAGCAGTTTGCCAGCGTCTGGGCCTCTACGCCCTGCCCGGCATCCACCACCAGCAGCGCGCCTTCGCAGGCGGCTAAAGATCGGGACACTTCATAAGAGAAGTCGACATGCCCTGGCGTGTCGATGAAATTCAGATGATAAGTTTCGCCATCGCTTGCTTTGTAATCGAGCGTAACGCTCTGCGCTTTGATGGTAATACCGCGTTCACGTTCCAGGTCCATGGAATCCAGCACCTGGGCCGCCATTTCGCGATCGGAGAGGCCGCCGCAAATCTGGATAATACGGTCAGACAGCGTCGATTTACCGTGGTCGATGTGGGCAATAATAGAAAAGTTACGTATGTTCTTCATAGTTAGAGGTTTTATGCCTTACAAATGGCCTGAGAGCTCGGCGCTTCGCGCTGTACGGAGCATGATGTCAATGGCTGTCTTCTGCCTGAAACGCCGCATTCTACACTACAACGAGAAAGCGAGGAAACTGCTCATCCTGCAAGCTTAGCTGAGGGGATAAAAGAGGCCGGGCAGTAGCATTGCAGTGAATAGCGGCCAGCAGAATTTTACTGGCCGTCTACGGAGGTGATTGTCTCTACGCGCAGCGCATCCGGAGGCAGCGCAACGCTCAGAATAACGGGCTGCCAGTCTGCGCGATCGCTCAATTTTACCGAGATTCCGCGGGCCAGAAGAAAGCCGCCCACGCCGCCCAGCAGCGCGCCGCAAAATGCCGCCAGGTCTGAGCCAAACAGTCCCTGAAACAGCGCCGCTATCAGAAAAAGGCCCGCCAGCGGCGCCATATAAACCAGCAGCGCAGAGCTGAGCAGGCTGCCTTCGGCAATGCCCAACTCAACTTTCTGCCCTTCAACCAGCGGCTGTTCGCTCGCAACCGTCAGGAGGTGGTGGTTTTGCGGCCCAAGCTTATTGAGCAATCGGCTGCCGCAGCCCGCACGTGAAGCACAGCTACTGCATGAGGCTTTCACATCGCATCGCAGCAGCGCCTCACCCTTCTCCCAGGAGACTACCGTTGCCCATTCTTTGATCATGGAGTCGTCCTGAATTTGATGCTGTCCGCAATACGTTTGGCCGTTTGCGGCGGTAATTCACCCACGATGGTAATTTCTGTTTTATCGCGGACGACAGAGCTTACGGTACGACGCCCGGTGCGCACCAGTTGATCGCCATTGATAGTACCTGCACGGCTAATGTTCACAGAGAAGCTGAACAAGCCGTCTGAATAAAGGCGTGATTCGATGGGGACATCAACGGTAGGTAAAGGCCGACGGCCGCTGGAAACCTCGCTGAAACCCTGCGGCAGCCAGGTTGGCGCCCAGGAAAAGTTGGATTTCTCACCCGCCGGAACGGAAAGCAGCGGCGGCAGGCTCGCTTTAGCAAGATTCTGCATCATTCCACTTACCTGCTCGTTTACCGAAAACGAAATCACGCGGAACTGCTCAAGCGTTTCGCCGTCTCTGTCGAGTAAATCAACGCGGAGCGGCAGCTTGGTTTCAGCATCCATCCATACGATGTAACTGTAGCGCGTTCCGTCACGAGCCACGACGCGGATGACTTCGCAAAGCCTGTCGGCAATACGCGTGCGGCCAACGGCGATAAAGTCGTAATATGGCGTCAGGCGTTTGAAATCGGTATAGACGATAGACGGCAGAGAATCGACGATATAGTCCCCGTTCAGCGTGAAGGGTTCCAGCCCAGGCTCGAAGTAGCTGATTTCGCTACCGCGCTGGACCACTTCCCGACGAGGGCCATCCATTTGAAGTAATTGCGCGAGGGGTCGGTTATCCAGCCGTGCATGACGATAGCGTAAGGACTCTATCCCCTGCTTGTTGATACTGATAAACGCCAACTCATAATTGAGTGACTGACTCGCCTGGTTCATCTGCTGCAACAACGCCCCGGACGAAACGGTATCCGCCGAGGCGCTGGAGGTGAACAACAGGCTGCCTGCCACCAGAGACAGAGCACACCAAAGTTGCTTCATTACTGCGATTGCGTTCCTAAAGTTTGGTTTCCTGGCACCTGCACAGCGGCTTGCTGAGTTTGAGCCTGTTCAAACTGGAGTTGCTCGGCGTGTAAACGACGCTGCAATTCATAATCCTGCAGCATAGCGTTGATACGACGACGCTGTTCCTGTACCTGCTGCTGGCCGGTGCTGGCGGTGCTGTCAGACGGTACGCCTAAGCTTACCGGACTGGCTTTGCCCATCATTGGCAGCGTATTAAATACCGGTGTTTCCGGCTGTGCAGGATTATCTGACTGGCCGTTATAGTGCTGCACGCCAACGATAACCGCAAGCGATACGCATGCCGCCACCCCCATCTGGGTGAACTGGCTGGCCCACGGACGCACCTTCTGCCAGAACGGCATTTTCTGCCATTGCTGCGGCTGAGGCTGTTGTTCCGGTATCAGTGACGTGACCTGACGCGCTGGTTCATTTTCAATTGCGGCCATAACGCTTGCGGCAATATCAAAATGAAGCATTTCACTGGTATCTCCGCGCATGGTGTCGCGGATTAGGTGGTAGCTCTCCCAGCTTTGCTGCAAGGTTTTGTCTTTTGACAATGCGTTCAGCAGCTCGCTATCCAGAGTTTCCCCATCCATTAAAGCGGAAAGCTGTTCTTTCTGCATACCTACATACCCTTCCAGTAACCCGCTATCGTCAACGCCTGATAAGCGGTTGAACTTTATTATCAATAGCTTCCCGCGCACGGAAAATACGCGATCGCACTGTGCCGACCGGGCAGTCCATGATGACGGCTATCTCTTCATAGCTCAGACCATCCAACTCCCGCAGCGTAATTGCCATGCGTAAATCTTCGGGGAGCGACTCAATAGTACGGAAAACTATTTGTCTCAGTTCTTCAGACAACATTAAATTCTCAGGGTTCGAAATTTCTTTCAGCGCGCTGCCACTTTCGAAGTTTTCTGCATCTATTGCGTCCACATCGCTGGACGGCGGACGCCTACCCTGAGCTACCAGATAATTTTTCGCCGTGTTGACCGCGATGCGGTACAACCACGTATAAAATGCGCTATCGCCACGGAAAGAATCCAGCGCGCGATAAGCTTTAATAAAGGATTCCTGTACCACATCCGGGACATCCCCGGACGGGACATAACGGGAAACCAGGCTCGCCACCTTATGCTGATAACGAATTACCAGCAAATTGAAGGACTTCTGATCTCCTTTTTGGACCCGTTCGACAAGGATCTGATCCGTTAACTGCTCGCTCATCCGAGGTAATGTCTCCCCAAACCTAATTTCCACGCGTAATCGAAAAACCACCCGAACTCTGTAATATGAGCAAGCCCAGGGTTTGAGTGCCCGAAGGGAGCAAAGTTCCGTTACGCCTTTGTTTTTCTGTTCTGTTTCGCGAATTATCTTTTCTTGATTATAAGTTCGGCTACGCAAAACGGTTACGCTCTGTTTTTATGAAAACCCGCCTACAGAGCACTACGCAGAGTATCGCACGAAAGGCAATTTTTCATCAGCAAATCTGTAACTAACGCTCGCTTTCGCACAAATTTTACATTATCTGACGCCGCGTGCTTAACGGCCTATGAAAAGCGCATGATGTTTAGTTCATACAACTTGCCTGGAAAAAAAGCGTGTTGTAGCCCACATCGGGTGCTATGCTGGCCCAACCCTTGTTTAGTAAATTAAACACAATGAACGCTTATTCCGAACTTGCCTGTGATGTACTGATCGTCGGTAGCGGAGCTGCCGGTCTCTCCCTTGCTTTGCGTCTCGCCCAAAGCTGCAAAGTAATTGTTCTGAGTAAGGGGCCTATTAGCGAAGGCTCTACCTTTTATGCTCAGGGCGGCATTGCAGCGGTGTTTGATGAAACCGATAGCATCGACTCGCATGTGGAAGATACGCTTATTGCAGGCGCAGGCATTTGTGAGCGCGAGGCGGTGGAGTTTGTCGCAAGCAATGCGCGCCACTGCGTGCAGTGGCTCATCGATCAGGGCGTACTTTTCGATACGGAAATCCAGGCAAACGGGTCGGAGAGCTATCATTTGACCCGGGAAGGCGGCCACAGCCATCGCCGTATCCTGCATGCAGCAGATGCGACCGGCAAAGAGGTAGAAACCACGCTGGTCGGTAAGGCGCTGAGCCACCCGAATATCCGCATCATTGAACGCAGCAACGCTGTCGACCTGATTGTTTCGGACAAGATTGGCCTGCCGGGAACCCGCCGTGTTGTAGGCGCCTGGGTCTGGAATCGTAATCGCGAGAAGGTGGAAACCTGCCGCGCGAAGGCCGTTGTGCTGGCGACCGGCGGTGCTTCGAAAGTTTATCAATATACGACGAACCCGGATATTTCCTCCGGCGACGGAATTGCCATGGCCTGGCGTGCAGGCTGCCGCGTGGCGAATCTGGAGTTTAACCAGTTTCACCCAACGGCCCTCTTCCATCCGCAGGCACGTAATTTTTTGCTGACGGAGGCGTTGCGCGGCGAAGGTGCTTATCTTAAACGTCCTGACGGCACGCGCTTTATGCCCGATTTTGATGAACGTGGCGAGCTGGCCCCGCGCGATATTGTCGCGCGTGCCATCGACCATGAGATGAAGCGTCTCGGCGCAGACTGCATGTATCTTGATATCAGCCATAAGCCGGAAGAGTTCGTCCGCCGCCATTTCCCGACCATCTATGAAAAGCTGCTGGGGCTTGGGATCGATTTAACCAAAGAGCCGGTGCCCGTGGTCCCCGCGGCACATTATACCTGCGGCGGCGTGATGATTGACGAGAATGGCCGCACGGACGTTGACGGCCTTTATGCCATCGGTGAGGTGACCTATACCGGTCTGCACGGCGCCAACCGCATGGCCTCGAACTCCCTGCTGGAGTGCCTGGTTTACGGCTGGTCTGCCGCGGAAGATATTATCAAGCGCATCCCTTTCGCCCGCGAAACGAAATCCCTGCCGGCCTGGGACGACAGCCGGGTAGATAACCCTGACGAACAGGTGGTGATTCAGCATAACTGGCACGAGCTGCGGTTATTTATGTGGGATTATGTGGGCATCGTACGTACCACGCGCCGCCTGGAGCGTGCTTTGCGCCGTATTACCATGCTGCAACAAGAGATTGATGAATATTATGCCCACTTCCGGGTTTCCAATAATTTGCTGGAGCTGCGAAACCTTGTGCAGGTAGCGGAACTGATTGTACGCTGCGCAATGATGCGTAAGGAAAGCCGCGGATTGCACTACACGCTCGACTATCCGGAGCTTGCAGAACAATCGGGGCCTAGCATCCTTTCTCCGCTTTACATAAATAAATAGAAATCCTGGGTCAGGCCGCAGTAACCTTCAGACCAGGCCTGGTCTGGGCCACGAATAACCAGCCGCTCGGTAAAATACTCGCCGTCGGTTGGCGAGAGCGCAAGCATCACCCGGTGAGGTAAACGGGTTTCATTATCAGCAACATCCGTGCGGTAACGCACAAACCATCCCTGCGTTTTAGCCAGCGCCGTAAAAGCCGTACCCGCCGTTTCAGGCATAATCACGCAGAAAAAACCGTCTTCGGTAATTAGCTGCGCCGCACTGCTCAGCAAAGCGCTATGATCGAGCGTTGTGGTATAGCGAGCCTGCGCGCGTTCAGGAGAAGCACAGGCGCTTCCCTGCTCAAAAAAGGGGGGATTGCTGACGATAAGGGAATAGCGCTGGGTCGCCTGCTGCGCCCATTGGCGAATATCCGCACAGTGCACGCTGATACGGGACGCCCAACGACAGCCGCTGGCATTCTCTGCAGCCTGTTCAGCCGCGACGGGGTCGAGCTCCACGGCATCAATAGTGACATCATCAGGCGTGCGTTGGGCAAGCATCAGCGCCAGCAAACCGCTTCCGGTACCGATATCCAGCACGCTTTTGACATTGGCGACCGGAGCCCAGGCGCCGAGTAAAGTACCATCCGTACCTACTTTCATTGCACAACGATCGTGTGCGATAAAAAACTGCTTAAATGTGAATCCGTCACGACGCAAATGCGCTTTCTGCCTGGACATCTTATTAACCCTGTAAAGAAACCGCAGTAGCATAAGTGAAACTCGGTGTCAGGAAAAGCATCACCTGGATACACTAACAGATGAAGATCGCAGCCATAACGTCTATAATCGGCGCCCCACATAGAGGTAGACCATGACTGTAAGCACTTTTTCCGAACTCGAACTAGACGAAAGCCTTTTGGACGCGCTCCAGGACAAGGGCTTTACTCGCCCGACAGCCATTCAGGCTGCCGCCATTCCTCCTGCGCTTGAGGGGCGTGATGTTCTTGGTTCCGCACCAACGGGTACCGGTAAAACGGCGGCCTATCTGCTGCCAGTGTTACAGCATTTGATCGACTTCCCGCGCAAGAAATCTGGCCCGCCCCGCATTTTGATCGTGACGCCAACTCGTGAGCTGGCAATGCAGGTTGCGGATCACGCACGTGAGCTGGCGAAACATACGCACCTTGATATCGCCACTATCACCGGCGGCGTAGCCTATATGAACCATGCTGAGGTCTTCAGCGAAAATCAGGATATCGTGGTTGCCACCACCGGCCGCCTGCTGCAGTACATCAAAGAAGAAAACTTTGACTGCCGCGCGGTAGAAACGCTGATACTTGATGAAGCCGATCGCATGCTGGATCTGGGTTTTGCACAGGATATTGAAACTATCGCCGCCGAAACTCGCTGGCGCAAACAGACCATGCTCTTCTCCGCCACGCTTGAAGGCGATGCGATTAAGAATTTTGCGGAACGTCTGCTGGAAGATCCTGTAGAGGTTTCCGCTACGCCCTCTACCCGCGAGCGCAAAAAAATCCATCAGTGGTATTACCGCGCTGATGACGTAACGCATAAAACCGCCCTGCTGGTGAACCTGCTTCAACAGCCGGACGCGACGCGCTCTATCGTCTTTGTCCGTAAACGCGAGCGTGTGCATGAGCTGGTCGCCTGGCTGCGCGAAGCGGGCATTAATACCTGCTATCTCGAAGGTGAAATGGTGCAAATGAAACGCACCGAGGCAATTAAACGTTTGACCGACGGGCGTGTTAACGTGCTGATTGCCACGGATGTTGCTGCACGCGGTATTGATATTCCAGACGTGAGCCACGTTTTCAACTTTGATATGCCGCGTACCGCCGATACTTATTTACACCGTATCGGGCGTACCGGGCGTGCAGGCCTTAAAGGCACGGCAATTTCACTGGTTGAGGCTCACGATCATCTGCTGCTGGGTAAAATTACCCGCTATATGAATGAGCCGTTAAAATCCCGTGTGATTGACGAACTGCGGCCAACGACTCGCGCGCCAAGTGAAAAACTCACCGGCAAGCCGTCGAAGAAGGTGCTTGCGAAGCGCGAAGAGAAAAAGAAAGACGAGAAAGAGAAACCGCGCGTAAAAGTTCGCCACCGCGATAAGAAAAACGTCGGCAAGCGCCGTAAGCCGAGCGCCGCAAAATCTGAATCTGCGGAATAATTCAGCAGTAAGACAAAAAACCGCCTCTTTGGAGGCGGTTTTTTTATAAATTAAGTCTGGAATTTGCCGGCTCCAGCCAAAAATTGTATCGAACCGACAAAAAAGCCGACTCATCGCTAAGCCGGCTTTTGTATGTTTAAGCTGTTACAGGCTTTCAGTGAAAGTACGGGCAATAACGTCGCGCTGCTGTTCTGGAGTCAGCGAGTTGAAACGCACTGCATAGCCAGAAACACGAATAGTAAGCTGCGGATATTTTTCCGGATGCTCAACGGCATCCTGCAGCGTTTCACGACGCAGCACGTTGACGTTCAGGTGCTGACCGCCTTCCACACGTACCTCTGGTTTTACTTCCATTGGAATTTCGCGATATTCAAACTGACCGAGTTTACTTACGGCTACCACTTCATCTTCTGAGAAGCCTGCTTTCGCACATACACAACGCGCTTCGCCTTTTTCGCTGTCCAGCAGCCAGAAAGAGTTCAGAAGTTCGTCGTTTGCAGCTTTTGTAATCTGGATACCAGTAATCATTTTATGTCTCCCTGTGGGCTAGTTTCGCTGATTCTTTTGAGCCGCATTCTGGCTCATTGGTAAAACCTTTATCTCGCTGACGATCTATATACCAGCCCCGCCGGAGGCAAACCTTGATTTAAGTCAATAAAATCCACATGCTAACTGTGGGTACATTTTCATTTTTTTGTTTTACATCAACTTAGCGGCAACGCATTGAGTTAAAAATTTTGTAAATATTCAACTTTTGTTGTGCCATCCTCCCGGCGCGCCGTGGATTTTGCTATGAGTAAAGAAGCAGTTAAGCTATTAGTATAACAATTCGCAGGAGAGCGACATGACCACCTCACTCACATGGCACGACGTGCTGGCCGAAGAAAAGCAGCAGCCTTATTTCGTAAACACGCTTAGCACCGTCGCCAATGAACGCGCAGCAGGCATTACCGTCTACCCACCGCAAAAAGATGTATTCAATGCCTTTCGCTTTACGGAGCTTGGCGATGTGAAAGTGGTGATCCTCGGACAAGATCCCTACCACGGGCCGGGCCAGGCGCACGGTCTGGCGTTCTCAGTGCTTCCCGGCGTTGCGGTTCCTCCGTCGCTCGTCAATATCTATAAAGAGCTGCAAAGTAATTTCCCGGATTTTGTACGGCCTAATCACGGGTATCTGGAAAGCTGGGCGCGTCAGGGCGTGATGCTGCTTAATACGGTGTTAACCGTTGAAGCCGGGAAGGCACACTCGCACGCACGCCTGGGGTGGGAAACGTTCACGGATAAAGTCATTGCGCTAATTAACCAGCATTGCGAAGGCGTGGTGTTTCTTCTTTGGGGTTCGCACGCCCAGAAGAAAGGCAGCATTATCGATCGCAAACGCCATTATGTTTTGCAGGCACCGCATCCTTCGCCGCTTTCAGCGCATCGCGGATTCCTCGGCTGCGGCCATTTTGCTAAAGCCAATGAATACCTTATTGAACGCGGACTCGCGCCGATAGACTGGTCACCGAAACTTCCGACCCAGTGAGCATAAAAAAAGCCAGCTTTATTAAGCTGGCTTTTTATTACTAACAGGCAAGCCCGTTACGCTTTATTCTGACGCCACCACTCGGCGAGCAACACGCCGGTTGCTACAGAAACGTTCAGGCTTTCAACGTTGCCGGTACCGTCGATAGCGATACTCATATCTGCGTTTTCAAAGGTAGCTTCCGTTACGCCTTCGCGTTCCTGCCCCAGCACCAGCACCATTTTTTTCGGCAGCTCGGCTTTAAACAGCGGCGTGCCTTTGTGGCTGGAAGTGGTCACAATGGCGTAACCTGCTTTGCGGAACTGCTCCAGCCCATCGGTAAAAGTATCACCGCTGATAGCCTGAACGTGCTCGGCACCGCCTTCTGCAGTCCGCACCGCAGCACCGGATTCCAGCAGCGAAGCATCCTGCACCAGCAGGCCCTTCACGCCGAAATGCGCGCAGCTACGCATAATACCGCCGAGGTTATGCGGGTTGCCGATATCTTCCAGCGCCAGAACGCAATCGTCCTCGCCTGCTTTCGACAGCCAGCTCTGCACGCTAATCCCGCTACGCTTTTTAATCAGGAAGCAAACGCCGCCGTGGTGCTCGGTACCGGATGCTTTAGCCAGCTCCGCATCGTCCACTACATGGTAGGCTTTGCGGTTAGCGGCCATCCAGCGCAGCGCTTCCTTGAAACGCGGCGTTACGCTCTGGATGAACCAGGCGCGTACGATACAGTCCGGCCGGCTCTGGAACAGGGCCTGGCAGGCATTTTCACCGTAAACACGGGTTTCTTCTGCACGCTGACGACGGATAACTTCCGGATCGACAAAGCTCTTAGCGCTGCTGCCATCCTGGTCTGCCGCTGTCGATTCTTCAGCTCGCGGGGGACGGGAAACCGTACGCCATGGTGAATCACCGCGGTCTTCGCGATCGTCACTACGACCCCACTCGCGCCCGGCGCCAGGCTTATCATCGCGACGCGGGCGGCGTCCGCCCTCACCGCGTGACGGAGCTGCCGCACGCCCACCACCTTTACCGGTACGCGGGTTTTGACTGCGCTTTTCGCTGTCATCGTCACTGCGGACATACATCACTTTGACCTTGCCGCTTTTACTTTTAAATTCGTCGTTCATTATTCTCTCCACCTGGCTGAGCGCGTGGCGCGCAGATTACCCGATGTGGCACCGCTTAGCCATTAACTTTGGTCAAAAGCTAACAACTATTGTAATCATCGAATAAATCGCTTTGTTGACACCTGTTTAATCGCCGATAATCTTTAACATATTAGAAACATTATCGGTTATTCACGCCGATCCCCTGACAACACACCCTTAGAGGTTAGTTATGAATACCGTTTGTGCCGCCTGTCAGGCTATTAATCGCATTCCTGACGACCGTATTGACGACGTTGCAAAATGTGGACGCTGTGGCCACGAACTCTTTGATGGCGAAGTCATTAACGCAACCAGCGCAACGCTCGATCGGCTGCTAAAAGACGATCTGCCGGTCGTCGTTGATTTCTGGGCTCCCTGGTGCGGCCCGTGCGTTAACTTCGCCCCTATTTTTGAAGACGTAGCCGAAGAGCGTAGCGGCAAAGTTCGCTTCGTTAAGGTTAATACCGAGGCAGAGCCAGAGCTGAGCGCGCGCTTCCGTATCCGCAGCATTCCTACCATTATGATCTTTAAGCAAGGCGAGATGGTGGATATGTTAAACGGCGCCATGCCAAAAGCGCCGTTCGACGGCTGGCTGAACGAAAATATCTGACCGGTAAAGCGGGGGCACGATTGTTGTGCTCCTGCCTTCTATCTACGTTAGAATAACGTTTTTACTTACGTATCCTGATGACTGAAAACGCTGTTCTTCGTCTTCGCGCTGAACGACTGGCGCGCGCTACCCGCCCTTTTCTTGCCCGCGGTAACCGTATTCGCCGCTGCCAGCGCTGCCTTTTGCCGCTGAAGCTTTGCCTGTGCGATACGCTAAAACCGCAGCCCGCACGTAGCCGATTCTGCCTGGTCATGTTCGATACGGAGCCAATGAAGCCAAGCAATACCGGCCGCCTGATCGCCGATATTCTTCCCGATACCGCCGCTTTTCAATGGTCGCGTACCGATCCCCCGCAGGCGCTGCTCGATCTGGTCGCCTGTCCCGACTATCAGCCAATGGTCGTTTTCCCTGCCTCCTACGCCGATAAAGACAGAAAGGTGCTGACAGCGCCGCCGCTTTCCGGCAAACCGCCGCTGTTTATTATGCTTGACGGAACCTGGACCGAAGCGCGCAAAATGTTCCGTAAAAGCCCCTGGCTTGATGCGTTACCCGTTATCTCGGTAGATCTAAGTATTTCATCGGCTTACCGGCTGCGTGTGGCCAGCGTGGACGGGCAATACTGCACTGCGGAAGTCGCTGCGGCGCTACTTGAGCAGGCCGGAGATAGCCAGGCCGCCCTTGGCCTAACGGATCATTTCACTTTATTCCGTGAGCGTTACCTGGCGGGTAAACCCCATCATCAGGCCAGCATCACAGCAGCGGAGCCAGAAAGCGTTTAAACTCACGTAGATATATCTCAGGGGAGAGAAAAATGAGTCAACGTGGGCTGGAGGCGCTGCTGCGCCCTAAATCGATCGCCGTTATTGGGGCTTCAGCGAAAACCGATCGCGCCGGTTTTTTGATGATGCGCAATCTGCTGGCCGGGGGGTTTAATGGCCCCGTAATGCCGGTGACTCCCGTTTATCAGGCCGTTTGCGGCGTCCTTGCCTGGCCTGATATTCCCAGCCTGCCTTTCCCACCCGATCTTGCGGTGATCTGTACGCATTCAAAACGCAACCTTGAGTTATTGCAGGCCCTCGGCGAAAAGGGCTGTAAGGCGTGTATTATTCTCTCCGCTTCGCCGGAACAACTGCCTGAACTGTTGGCCTGTGCGAACCGCTGGCAGATAAGATTACTTGGTCCAAACAGCCTCGGCCTACTTGCCCCATGGCAGGGTCTGAATGCCAGTTTTTCTCCGGTCCCCATTCTGAAAGGCAAACTGGCGTTTATTTCACAATCCGCCGCCGTTTCTAATACCATTCTTGACTGGGCGCAGCAGCGCGAAATGGGCTTTTCCTGGTTTATCGCGCTCGGCGACAGTCTGGATATCGACGTCGATGAACTGCTCGACTACCTGGCGCGAGATAGCAAAACCAGCGCGATACTGCTTTACCTCGAACACCTCAGCGATGCGCGTCGTTTTGTTTCAGCTGCGCGAAGCGCTTCACGTAATAAACCCGTTCTGGTGATTAAAAGCGGCCGCAGCGCCAAAGCTCAGGCGCTGCTAAAAACGCATCCCGGTCTTGATTCAGCATGGGACGCGGCGATTCAACGTGCCGGCCTGCTGCGCGTGCAGGATACGCAGGAACTGTTTTCCGCGGTAGAAACCCTAAGCCACATGCGCCCGCTGCGCGGCGAGAAATTAATGATTATCAGTAACGGAGCGGCTCCTGCCGCGCTTGCGTTAGATGAGCTATGGCTACGCAACGGCAAACTGGCTTCATTAAGTGAAGAAACGCTGTCGAAGTTGCAGAGCGTCTTACCCGTGAGCGTGGAAAGCGGCAACCCTCTGGATTTACGGGACGATGCAACGCCTGAACGCTACCTGCACGCCGTTGAAGCGCTGCTTGATAGCCATGATTTCGATGCATTAATGATTATTCATGCTCCCAGCGCCGCAGCGCCTGGCACAGAAAGTGCGGCTAAGTTAATTGAATTACTCCGCCGCCATCCTCGGGGCAAATATGTCACGATAATCACCAACTGGTGCGGCGAGTTTTCTTCTCAGGAAGCAAGACGGCTTTTCAGCGATGCAGGCATACCGACTTATCGCACCCCCGAAGGCACGGTTACGGCGTTCATGCATATGGTTGAGTACCGCAGAAACCAGAAGCAACTGCGCGAGACCCCCGCCCTGCCGGCCAACCTTGCGGCTAATGCCAGCGATGCGCATCGGCTTATCCAGCAGGCCGTACAGGAAGGAGCGACATCGCTTGATACCCACGAGGTGCGGCCAATTTTACAGGCGTATGGCCTGAATACGCTTCCAACCTGGATTGCCGGAGATAGCGCCGAAGCGGTACATATCGCCGAACAGATTGGCTACCCGGTAGCGTTGAAATTGCGCTCGCCGGATATCCCGCATAAATCGGAAGTTCAGGGCGTCATGCTTTATTTACGTACGGCAAGCGAGGTTCAGCAGGCAGCAAACGCCATTATCGATCGCGTAAAAATGACCTGGCCGCAGGCGCGCATACACGGCTTATTAGTACAGAGCATGGCAAACCGCGCGGGCGCGCAGGAACTACGCGTGGTGGTAGAGCAGGATCCCGTGTTCGGGCCGTTGATTATGCTCGGCGAGGGGGGTATTGAATGGCGGCCAGACCAGCAGGCCGTTGTCGCCCTCCCTCCGCTCAATATGAATCTCGCCCGCTATCTGGTTATTCAGGCAATAAAAAGCGGCAAGATCCGTGGCCGTAGCTCCCTGCGCCCGCTTGATATCGCCGGCATTAGCCAGGTACTGGTTCAGGTTTCAGACCTGATCGTGGACTGCCCGGAGATCCACCGCCTGGATATTCACCCTCTGCTGGCCTCAGGAAATGAGTTCACCTTACTGGATGTGACGTTGCAACTCGCTCCCTTCGAAGGCGATCCAGACGCTCGTCTTGCGGTACGCCCCTACCCTCATCAACTGGAAGAAAAAGTGGTTCTCAAGAACGGCAAAAGCTGTTTATTCCGCCCGATTCTCCCGGAAGACGAACCTGAGCTGCAGCAGTTTATAGCCCAGGTAACTAAAGAAGATCTTTACTATCGCTATTTCAGCGAGATAAACGAATTTACCCATGAAGATTTAGCCAATATGACCCAGATCGACTACGATCGGGAAATGGCCTTTGTTGCGGTGCAGCGACAGGACAACCGGGATGAGATTCTCGGCGTAACGCGAGCCATATCAGACCCCGACAATATCGATGCCGAGTTTGCCGTGCTGGTGCGCTCTGACTTAAAAGGCCTGGGGCTGGGCCGTCGATTAATGGAAAAGCTGATTGCCTATACGCGCGATCACGGCCTGCAGAGGCTAAACGGCATCACTATGCCGAACAATCGAGGTATGATTACGCTTGCCAGAAAACTGGGATTTGAAGTCGACATACAGCTTGAAGATGGTATCGTTAGCCTGACTTTACCTCTGGTAAAAAGCGCAGGTTCGTGAGTAAGGTACTGGAAAACTTACTCACTTTGCGAAGCAGTAGTGGTATTATCAGCAAGTTCTGACGTCTGGATTTTGCAGAAGGCCATCCAATGAATAGAGAAGATATGCACTGTGATGTTGTCTAAATTTAAACGTAATAAACATCAACAACACCTTGCCCAATTGCCCAAGCTTTCTCAGTCAGTTGATGATGTAGAGACCCTTTTCTCCCCTGCGGACTTCCGCGAAGCCTTGCTGCAAAAAATTGCCAGCGCAACGCACCGCGTTTGTATTGTCGCGCTGTATCTGGAGCAGGACGATGGCGGTAGCGGTATCCTCTCCGCGCTCTATGAAGCAAAGCAAAAACGCCCGGAAATTGAAGCAACGGTCTTAGTCGACTGGCACCGCGCGCAACGCGGCCGTATCGGTGCTGCCGCAACTGACACCAATGCTGACTGGTATCACCGCCTTTCAGAACAATATCCAGGCGTGGATATTCCCGTGTACGGTGTGCCCGTTAACACTCGTGAAGCGCTCGGGGTATTACATTTTAAAGGTTTCATCATTGATGACTGCGTAATCTACAGCGGTGCCAGCCTGAATGACGTTTATCTTCATCAGCATGACAAATATCGCTATGACCGCTATCAGATAGTCGGCAACCCACAGCTTGCAGACGTGATGTATGCCTGGGTGAATCAGCATCTGGTTCACGGCCGGGCAGTACATCGCCTTGATGCCTCTAATCGTCCAAAGAGCCCGGAAATCAAAAACGAAATTCGCCTGTTCCGCCAGGAGCTGCGCGATGCTACTTTCCATTTCCAGGGCAACGCCGACAACGAGCAGCTTTCCATTACGCCGCTGGTCGGGCTTGGCAAATCCAGCTTACTGAATAAAACCATCTTCCACCTGATGCCCTGCACAGAGCAAAAGCTGGTTATCTGCACGCCTTATTTCAACCTGCCGGCGGTGCTGGTGCGCAATATTATCCAGCTTCTGCGCGATGGCAAACAGGTAGAAATTATCGTTGGTGACAAAACCGCTAACGACTTTTATATCCCGGAAGATGAACCCTTTAAGATCATCGGGGCCCTGCCTTACCTGTACGAGATCAACCTGCGTCGCTTCCTGAGCCGCCTGCAGTATTACGTTAATAGCGGGCAATTGATCGTTCGCCTGTGGAAGGACGAAGATAACAGCTATCACCTGAAGGGCATGTGGGTTGATGACGAGTGGATGCTGCTCACCGGAAATAACCTAAATCCGCGAGCGTGGCGTTTAGATCTGGAAAACGCGCTTTTGATCCACGACCCAAAACAACAGCTCGCGCCGCTTCGCCTTCGCGAGCTGGAACTGATCCGCACTCACACAACGGTAGTCCAGCACTATCGCGATCTGCAAAGCATTGCCGAGTATCCGGTAAAAGTCCGTAAGCTGATTCGGCGCCTGCGCCGTATCCGAATCGATCGCCTGATAAGCCGTATTCTCTGATTCATCTATACTTAAGGCCCTGCTTAGCAGGGCTTTTTTATATGAGAGTGAATATGCGAAGGATAATCTTCCCGGCAATATTTTTGTTAAGCGGCTGTAGCCACATGGCTCAGGATCGCTGGTATGGACAGGACAAAGCTCAACATTTTATGGCGTCGGCTATTCTCGCCGCAGCGGGCAATGAGTATGGACAGCGGCAGGGCTGGAGCAATTCACGCAGCGCAAATTTTGGCTTTCTTTTTTCAGTCAGCATGGGCGCATCGAAAGAGCTATGGGATAGCCGCCCTGAGGGAAGCGGCTGGAGCTGGAAGGACTTTGGCTGGGATATAGCCGGTGCGGCTACCGGCTATACTATCTGGCAGCTAGCCGAACGCTAAAGTTTGATGCCTTTACCTTTACGATGCAGCATCAGCGACACCAGAAAAGCCACCGCGCCCATCGCTGAAACATACCAGAAAAATGCCGTCTCCATGCCCATTGATTTAAGTGAGAGCGCGACATATTCAGCAGAGCCGCCAAACAGCGCATTCGCTACGGCGTAAGAAAGCCCCACTCCTAATGCACGAACCTCGGGCGGGAACATTTCCGCTTTAAGAATACCGCTTATCGAGGTGTAAAAACTCACGATCAGCATCGCCAACATTACCAGACCAAACGCCGCGTAAGGCGAGCTAATGTTCTGCAACGCGGTGAGAACAGGCACCGTCATGATAGCCGCAAGGCTGCCGAAACATAACATCGACGTACGGCGCCCAATCTTATCGGAGAGCGCGCCAAACAGGGGCTGCATAAGCATAAAAATAAATAAGGCAAAGGTCATCAGCGCGCTTGCCACGTTGGCATGCATACCGGCGGTATTGACTAAATACTTCTGCATATAAGTTGTGAAGGTGTAAAAGCTGAGTGAGCCGGCGGCGGTAAAGCCCAGAACCATCATAAAGGCACGACGGTTCTTCCACAGTCCGCCAAGCGTACCGGCGTCTTTATGCCCGCGGGTTGCCCGATCCGATGTTTCATCCAGCGAGCGACGCAGATAAAGGGCAACAATAGCCAGCACGGCGCCGATAGCAAAAGGTATGCGCCAGCCCCAGCTACGCAGCTCTCCCTCACTTAAAACCTGTTGAAGTACCACCACGATCAGTAAAGCCAGGAGCTGTCCTCCTATCAGCGTCACGTACTGGAATGAGGCGTAAAAACCCTTTCGACCTTCAACGGCAACCTCGCTCATATAGGTCGCACTCGTCCCGTATTCTCCCCCCACAGACAGTCCCTGGAATAAGCGAGCTAACAAGAGAAGCGCTGGCGCCCATGTTCCAATCGCGGCATATCCCGGCAGGCAGGCAATAACCAGCGAGCCAAAACACATCATACAGACGGAGATTAACATTGAGGTTTTACGCCCGTGCTTATCAGCAATGTAGCCAAACAGCCAGCCACCAATCGGACGCATTAAAAAACCGGCAGCAAAAATACCCGCCGTTTGCAGGAGCTGGGTCGTGGTATTACCGGAAGGGAAAAAAATATGGGCAAAATAAAGCGAGCAGAATGAGTAAATATAAAAATCAAACCACTCAACCAGATTCCCCGATGAAGCGCCCACAATGGCCCAGATACGTCGGCGGGTATCGTCCGTGCTCAAAGCAGATTTATCAGCAGGTGCGGTTGTCTCTGTCATTATAATGTTCTCCTGTTTTCCGTAGAGGGCACTCGGCCCGTTTTACAGTAAAGCAGGAGATGTATCCTACGCGGTGTTATTAACAGCTATCGCTCATTTTATTAACATAATTTGTGAGCAGCCTTATAGTTTCCAACAAAGAGCGGGCCGGTTAGCCCCAGCGCTGCTGGTGAGCTTTTTTACGGCGGATATAGTCTTCATCGGCCCGCAGCCGATCCCAGTAGCTTTTAAAGATTCTGGCGGCTTCTGCTTTAATCGGATCGTTACCTCGCGGCAGCTCTTCACCCTGGGCATCGTATTTACGACCGCCTTTATGATTCGCATATCGCCTCGCCCGCGTATAGCCCATCTGAATAAATTTTCGCGCCATATCCATACCGACAAAATCATCAGCCTGGCGGTAATTTTCAAAGAGCTGATAGATTTTTTCGGCGGACTCACGTGCGGTTTCAGGATCCCTGAAACGCCAAAAAGGCAGGATTTCACTCTTGTATGGCTCGACCAGCAACACGCCCTGTTCCCCGCGACCAACCTGATAACGTTCAGGCTGCTTGCGAAAATCGATGCTGGAAAAGTCCTGCTGATAGTTAAATTCAGGAACCGGCAAAGGCAGCTC
>DAMALH010000007.1:0-123117 GCA_032000125.1 Buttiauxella sp.
ATATCCAGCAGCGCAGGGCGCCAGTCGCGGGTGGCTAAATCGAGCATGCCCGTTGTGCCCGCGTTAGAGGGATCGACCGCCAGCTCGCCGCTAAGCTTTGCCGCCAGCCAGTCGCCGATCATGGTGATGGTCGCCGCCTCGCGATAAATATCCGGGCGGTGGTGCGCAAGCCACAGCAGGCGCGGCATGGCGCTTAACGCCAGCGTCTGGCCGGAAACGTGGTACACCTCGGATTCAAACTGAAAATCGTGGATCTCTTTTAGCTCGCTGACCTCACGGCTGGCGCGGGCGTCCACGTTTGCGCATGCCCAAATCGGATCGCCATTGCGGTCGTAAAGCACGATGCCTTCACGCATCGAGCAGCAGGAGATAGCGCTAATCGCGCCCGGCGGAAGATGCGCTTTTTGCAGCGCTTCACGGATGCACTGACAGGCAAGCTGCCAGTTATTCGCGAGGTCAAACTCCATCGAACCGGGCACGTCGGCCACGCTCAGGTGCTTCCATTCGGCCTGGCCTACGGCGATCTGGTGGCCCGAAATGTCAAAGATAACGGCCCGGATACTGCCCGTTCCGGCGTCCAGCGCTAACAGATAACTCATCGGTTGACCCCGCAATTGTTTTGCGCGGGTTAATCAGCCAGAGCTAACACCGCCCGCGCGGTCTCTTCTTCCGTCACCAGGCCATTGATACGGCGACCAAGGAGTGCGGCATAAATCGCGTCCGCTTTATCATGCCCGCCCGCCACGCCGACGATCGTCGGTAGATGCGAAAGGCCATCAAGCGTCACGCCCAGTAACTCACGGTGGATTTCCAGTCCTTCCACCAGTTCGCCATCCGCTTGCAGGAAATAGCCAAGAATATCGCCCACCGCCCCTTTGCGGGCGTACATCAGTTGCTCTCCTTCGCTGATATAACCCGAGCGCAAAATAGTGGCGTCGCGCTTCTGGTTTACCGCGCCAATGCCGACGACCGCCACGTCCGCGGCCATTGCTGCAAGAATCACATCCCGCACGCTCGACTCCATGCGTAAAATCTCCGCCACCTGCGGAGAAGAAACACGCAGCGGGGCCGGGATCATGCTGACGCTACAGGCCGCATCAAGCTGCCCGATACCTGTCATATAGGGCCCCACGCCGCCGGAAAGCGTGACCAGGCGAATCTGCTGCGAGCCGATAAACCCGCTCAGATGCTGCAGGCAGCTCATGGTGGTTTCGCCGAAACCTACGGCCAGCAGTTGTCCTGGCTCCAGCACGCCCATCAGCGATTGCGCAGCGCCAATACCTAAACGCGTGCTCATCAACGGCGTGTTCTGTGCAGGCAGCACGCGGGCAATTTTAAGGTTGAACCGCTGCTGCAACGCCGTTTCCAGCGCCAGACAGCCCTCGTAACGCGAGTTAATTTGTACGCGTATCACGCCTGACTGCCGGCCCTTTTCCAGCAGCCGCGAAATCTTCAGGCGCGGCAGGCCCAGCCGTTCGCCAATGTCGTTCTGCGTTAATCCGTCGTGGTAGTAAGACCAGGCTACCCGTGCCAGCAATTCTTCTTCCGCCATGGGCAGGCTGCCCTGCCGTCCTTCTTCAGCTCGTTTGTCGCTCATAGATGAACTCTTATTCAAATTTAGATCATATGTTCGAAGATGCCGGATGAGAAATGTGAAGCATGCGGCAAAAAGATCATTTTGTGATGCACAGGTTTTAGCCGATCTATTTAAATATTTTGTGATCTCTGCCCGGTTGTAAATATATATCGGCGTCTACGCTTTTGAACATTATTGATGCTATTTCTCTTTTGTTCAATTGTGGAGTGAAAATGCACAACACCACCGCCGTACTGGAAGCCTGCGATATCAGCAAGCAGTTCTCAGGCGTAAGCGTCCTGAAGGGCATTAATTTTGCGCTTTATGCAGGGCAGGTCCATGCGTTGCTCGGCGGCAACGGGGCAGGGAAGTCCACATTAATGAAAATTATCGCGGGGGTGGAAACCCCGGATCGCGGCGCACTGAAGGTGCACGGCAAAGCCTTTGGGCGACTCACGCCGGGGCAGGCGCACGATCTGGGGATCTATCTGGTGCCGCAGGAGCCAATGCTATTCCCTAACCTTACCGTGCGGGAAAATATTCTCTTCCGCCTGCCGGCAAGCCGCGATACGGACAGCCGTTTGCAGGAAAAAATGCGCCAGCTTGAATGCCAGATCCCGCTACAGGCTACGGCCAGCACGCTGGAAGTGGCGGATCAGCAAATGGTTGAGATCCTGCGTGGGCTAATGCGCGAGGCGAAGATCCTTATCCTCGACGAACCTACCGCCTCGCTCACGCCGGGCGAAACCGAAAGGCTGTTTCGTCAGATCCGCGCTTTACAGGATCTTGGCGTCGGCATCGTTTTTATTTCCCACAAGCTGCCGGAGATCCGCAAAATCTCCAGCCATATTTCGGTAATGCGCGACGGTGCGGTTGTGCTGCATGGCGAAACCGCGCAGCTGCTGGATGAGCAGCTTATCAACGCGATGACGCCGATTAACCGCCAGCACGCGCTGAGCGACACGCAAAAGCTGTGGCTGGCGCTGCCGGGCAATCGCCGTACCGAACCACAGGATTTTCCGGTGCTGCGCGTGGAAGAACTGACCGGTGAAGGTTTTATCGATCTAAGTTTTGAACTCTACGCGGGCGAGATCGTCGGCCTCGCGGGGCTGGTTGGATCGGGACGTACCGAGCTTGCGGAAACGCTTTATGGCCTGCGGCCCGTGCGCGGCGGGCATATCTACCTCGAAAATCGTGAAATAAGCCGCGATCGCACAAAATCGCGCCTCGATCGTGGGCTTATCTATCTGCCGGAAGATCGCCAGGTTTCAGGGCTGTTTCTGGATGCGCCGATCCGCTGGAACACCGTGGCGCTCAATGAGCCGAGCGTCTGGCAACGTAACCTGCGGGAGGCGGCGGTAGTTGAACGCTACCATCGGGCTCTTGGCATCAAACTTAATAGCGCCGAACAGACGGTGCGCACGCTCTCCGGCGGCAATCAGCAAAAAGTCCTGCTGGCGCGCTGTCTGGAGGCCAATCCTTTATTGCTCATCGTCGATGAACCTACGCGCGGCGTGGACGTGGCGGCCCGTGCTGATATCTATCAGCTTATTAAAAGCGTGGCGGCGCAGAACGTGGCGGTGCTGATGATATCCAGCGATCTTGATGAGTTTGTCGGCCTTGCGGATCGCGTGCTGGTGATGCATCAGGGGGCGATGAACGGCGAGTTGCGTAAGCCCGCTATAAATGTCGATCGCATGATGAGCATGGCATTTGGCGGAGGTAGAGCATGAAACAATTGCTGAAAAACCGCGAGCTGAGCGCGCTGCTGGCGATCCTTGCTTTGTTTGCGGTGCTGGTCGCCCTAAACCACAGCTATTTCAGCCTGCAAACGCTGAGCATGATTTTCACCAGCGCACAGATTCTGATCCTGCTGGCCGTTGGGGCCACGATGGTGATGCTGACGCGCAATATCGACGTGTCCGTTGGTTCAACCGTCGGCCTGTGCGCCATTGCCGTAGGGATGGCGCTAAATCATGGTTATAGCCTGCCGGTGGCGATGCTCTTTGCGCTGGCGACGGGCGCGCTGGCCGGCTTCTTTAACGGCGTGCTGGTTGTCTGGCTGCGTATTCCTGCCATTGTCGCCACCCTTGGCACGCTTGGTCTTTATCGCGGCGGCATGCTGCTGTGGACGGGGGGCAAATGGATTGAAGGGCTGCCGGCCAGCCTTAAATCGTTGTCTGAACCGGTCGCGCTGGGCCTTTCTCCGCTTGGCATGCTGGTGCTCGGCCTGGTTGCGGTCGCCGCCTGGATACTGGCAAGGACGGCTTTCGGCAGAGATTTTTACGCGGTGGGCGATAACCTTGCCGCCGCCCGGCAGCTTGGGGTAGCGGTAAACCGCACGCGACTCTTAGCTTTTACCTTCAACGGCATGCTCGCGGCTATCGGCGGCATTATCTTCGCCTCGCAAATTGGCTTTGTGCCAAACCAGACCGGCAGCGGGCTGGAGATGAAAGCCATCGCCGCCTGCGTGCTCGGCGGCATTTCACTGCTGGGCGGCACCGGCACGGTAATTGGCGCGTTTCTCGGCGCGTTTTTCCTTACGCAAATCGATACCGTGCTGGTGCTCTTCAAGCTCCCGGCCTGGTGGAATGACTTTATCGCGGGCCTGGTATTGCTCGGGGTACTGGTGCTTGATGGCCGCCTGCGTCAGGCGCTGGCTCGGCATCAGCGGGCGCAAAAATACGGCCGCTTCGTGCCGCCATTACCCGGAGCGAAGAACGTTCGCGCTTTTCCCCGCAAGAAGAAGGACGTGGCGTAAATGACGAAACTGAAACTTAACTGGGAAGTCGCGCTGCTGCTGATTCTGGTCGCGGAAATCCTGCTGTTTGGCGCGGTGAACCCCCGCATGCTGGATATCAATATGCTGCTGTTCAGCACCAGCGATTTTATCTGTATCGGCATCGTGGCCCTGCCGCTGACGCTTGTGATCATCAGCGGTGGGATCGACATATCGCTCGGTTCCACCATCGGCCTGTGCGCCATTGCGCTGGGTGTGATGCTGAAGGCGGAATTTCCCATAGCGCTTGCGGTCATTCTCACGCTCGCCCTTGGCCTGCTGTGTGGTCTGTTTAACGCCGCGCTGATTCACTACACCGGTATCAGCCCGCTGGTCATCACCCTCGGCACGCTTTATCTGTTCGGCGGCGGTGCGCTTTTGCTTTCCGGCATGGCGGGGGCGACGGGCTATGAAGGGATTGGCGGCTTCCCGGACGCCTTTACCAATTTTGCCAATCTCACTCTGCTTGGCCTGCCGGTGCCGCTCATTATGTTTGCGGCTATCACGCTGCTGTTCTGGCTGCTGACACACCGCGCACGCTTCGGTCGTCATATCTTTTTGATTGGGCAAAATCCACGCGCGGCGCGCTATGCGGCGCTGCCGGTGAACGGCTCGCTGTACGGCGTGTACGGCATGGTGGGGCTGGCCTCGGCCATCGCGGCCATCGTGCTGGTTTCTTATTTCGGCTCGGCGCGTTCGGATTTAGGACGCGATTTGCTGATGCCCGCGCTGACCGCCGCCGTGCTTGGCGGGGCGAATATTTACGGCGGTTCCGGGTCGATTCTGGGCACCGCGCTGGCGGCGCTGCTGGTGGGGTATCTGCAACAGGGTTTACAGATGGTTGGCGTGCCTAATCAGGTATCGAGCGCGTTGTCCGGTGCGCTGTTGATTGTGGTGGTCATTGGTCGTTCGGTGAGTTTGCACCGCGATTATCTCCAGGCGGCATGGCGTCGCCTGCGCGGGCACAGGAAAACTAACGGGAGTTTGATATGAAGCAGACAGCAAAACGCGTACTTAAGCTCGGTGCGCTGGCTTTAGCCTTTGGGGTTGTCGCCGCGCAGGCCGCCGATCGTATTGCCTTTATCCCGAAACTGGTAGGCGTGGGCTTCTTTACCAGCGGCGGCAATGGCGCAATGCAGGCGGGTAAAGATCTTGGCGTGCCGGTCACCTACGACGGGCCGACCGAGCCGAGCGTCTCCGGGCAGGTGCAGCTCATCAATAACTTCGTCAATCAGGGCTACAACGCGATTATCCTGTCGGCGGTTTCGCCAGACGGCCTTTGCCCGGCGCTAAAACGCGCTATGCAGCGCGGCGTGAAGGTGCTGACGTGGGATTCGGATACCAAACCGGAATGCCGCAGCATTTACATCAACCAGGGTACACCGCAGCAGCTCGGCGGCATGCTGGTGGATATGGCGGCAAAACAGGTGACAAAACCTGCCGCCAAAGTCGCGTTCTTCTACTCCAGCCCGACCGTGACCGATCAAAACCAGTGGGTGAAAGAGGCAAAAGCGAAGATCGCCAAAGATCGTCCGCAGTGGCAGATCGTCACCACCCAGTTTGGCTATAACGATGCCACCAAATCCCTGCAAACGGCGGAGGGCATCCTGAAGGCATACCCGGATCTGGATGCGATTATCGCGCCGGATGCCAACGCCCTGCCTGCCGCTGCGCAAGCGGCGGAAAACCTCAAGCGGACCGATGTCGCCATCGTTGGCTTTAGCACGCCGAACGTTATGCGCCCTTACGTTGAGCGCGGCACGGTGAAAGCCTTTGGCCTGTGGGACGTGGTTCAGCAGGGTGAAATTGCGGTAAACGTCGCAAATACCATGCTGAAAAAGGGCGATCTTAACGTCGGTGACAGCGTCGAGGTCGCGAAAATCGGCACGCTTAAAGTGGAGCCGAACAGCGTTCAGGGATACCAGTATGAAGCCAAAGGCAACGGCATCGTGCTGCTGCCGGAGCGCGTGGTGTTCACTAAAGAAAATATCGGTAAATACGACTTCTGAGGGAGGAAATAATGGCAGATCTTGACGATATCAGAGATGGCAAAGATTACGGTATTGGCCGCCCGCAGGAAAATAAGGCGTTCTACCTGAAGGGCAGCGGCGCGCTGGACTGGGGCATGCAGTCGCGTCTTGCGCGCATCTTCAATCCCGTTACCGGACGCACCGTGATGCTGGCGTTCGACCACGGCTATTTTCAGGGGCCGACCACGGGCCTTGAGCGTATCGATTTATCCATAGCGCCCCTGTTCGAAGAAACCGATGTGCTGATGTGCACGCGCGGCATTCTGCGCAGCGTGGTGCCGCCGGCGACCAATAAACCCGTCGTGCTGCGGGCATCCGGGGGGAATTCGATTCTCAGCGAGCTTTCCCGGGAAAGCGTGGCGGTGACCATGGAGGACGCGCTGCGCCTTAACGCCTGCGCGGTGGCGGCCCAGATTTATATCGGCAGCGAATACGAACACCAGTCGATCAACAATATCATCAAGCTGGTGGACGAGGGCACGCGCTACGGTATTCCGACTCTTGCCGTAACCGGCGTAGGGAAAGAGATGGCGCGTGATGCGCGCTATTTTTCGCTGGCCAGCCGCATCGCCGCAGAAATCGGCGCTCAGTTTGTGAAAACTTATTTTGTGGAAGAAGGCTTTGAGAAAGTCGCCGCGAGTTGCCCGGTGCCGATTGTTATCGCTGGCGGGAAAAAACTGCCGGAGCAGGAAGCGCTGGAGATGTGCTTCCGGGCTATCGATCAGGGGGCATCCGGCGTGGATATGGGACGCAATATTTTCCAGTCCGAAGCGCCGCTTGCCATGCTAAAAGCCGTGAAAAAGGTGGTGCATGAGAATGCTTCCGCGCGAGAAGCATATCAGTTCTGGCTGGATGAAAAACATCAGGGAGGCAGGGCATGAACGTTACGCTGGTCGAGATCAATATCAAGCCGGATCGGGTAAACGAGTTTCTGGACGTATTTCGCGCTAACCACGAAGGGTCAATTAAGGAACCGGGAAACCTGCGTTTTGACGTGCTGCAGGACCCGGAGGTGGCTACACGGTTTTTTATCTATGAAGCTTATGAGAACGACGAAGCGGTGCTGGCGCACAAGACAACGCCGCACTATCTGGCCTGCGTTGAAAAGCTGGACGAGATGATGTCGCAGCCGCGTAAGAAGCGAAGTTTTGTCGGGTTATTGCCTGCTTAAAAAAGCTCCGGGCACGTTAGCTAACGTGCCCGGAGAGTTTATTGCACGCTATTTTCAACGCTTTCACCTGCGGTTACCTGTAAGCTTTCCAGCGCCTTCCTCGCGCAGCTCAGCACCTGTTCACACTGCTCAAGGGTGATGGTCAGCGGCGGCTCAATGCGGATGGTTTTCGCATTATTGAGCGTTCCGGCGACCAGCACCTGCTGGCGGAACATTTCGCTGGCAAAGTTATAGCCGATTTCGTTGTCGCTAAACTCAATGGCTATCAGCAAACCTTGCCCTCGTGCTTCCACAACCGTCTGCGGAAACTCGCGTGCGAGGGCCTGGAAACCATCCACTAACAGCTGTCCTTTTTGCGCTGCCTGAGCGGGGAGATTCTCTTCAAGCAGGACATGGATGGTGGCCAACGCTGCGGCACAGGCCAGCGGGTTGCCGCCAAAGGTGGTGGTGTGCAGGAAAGGATTATCAAACAGTACGGAGAAGACTTCTTCCGTTGCAACCGTTGCGCCAATCGGCATCACGCCGCCGCCTAGCGCCTTGGCGAGGCATAAAATATCCGGCTGCACGTTTTCATGCTCACAGGCGAACATTTTGCCGGTGCGGCCCATGCCGGTTTGTACTTCGTCAAAAATCAGCAGTACGCCAAATTCATCGCAAAGTTTACGCACGGCAGGCAGATAGCCCGCAGGCGGCAGGATCACGCCGCCTTCACCCTGGATGGGTTCCAGAATCAAAGCCGCAACGTCGTCGCCGGTTTTGCGGCATTCGTCGAACATGCTGCGTAAGACGTCGATTTTGCCGAAGGGGACGTGACGGAAGCCCGGAAGCAAGGGCATAAAGGGTTTACGGAAGGCAGATTTTGCCGTAGCAGACAGGGCGCCGAGGGATTTACCATGAAACGCGCCGCTTGCGGCGATAAAGGTAAATTTGCCACGCGGTGACTGGTAGGCCTTCGCGAGCTTAATCGCCGCTTCGACCGATTCTGTTCCGCTGTTGCTAAAGAAGCTGTACTTGAGTTTGCCAGGCGTAAGCGTGGCGAGCGTTTTGGCCAGCATCGCCCGTAGCGGGTCGAGCAGTTCCTGACTGTGCAGGGGTTGTTTTTCGAGCTGATGCTGTACGGCGGAAACCACTGTTGGATTACGGTGCCCCACGTTAAAAATGCCGAACCCGCCCAGGCAATCGAGGTACTCCTTACCCTGGGTGTCGACAAGCGTATTCAGACTGCTCGCTTGCCACTCTACGGCTCCGTAATCCCCGCCGGCGGTTACAGACTTGCGATACTCAAGAAAACCCGGATTAACATGCTGCTGGAAACTTTCGATAACCTCTCGGTTTAACGCCTTCATCTCCTCGTGACTAAGTGACTTCTTTTCGATGATGTTCAGTGCATGCGCCGTGCAGGCAAGGGCCGAGGCGCTGGAAGGTAACCTGTTCAAAATGTGCTCCTGGGAATGGCGTATCACGCGATACACAAAATAAGTATTGCAGGGAATACGCCACTTCCCAGACCATAAGCGAAATCAGAATAAACACCGGGCGAAACGCGAATAGCTCAATAATTAATCGCGTTGGGTTGGGTTTTGCGTATTAAATGCTGGGGGACAGGGAAGTTGCTGGCAGGCTGAAAAAGCGACTGCACCATAATGATGCAGCCGCCCCATGGTTATGCAGCGTCCATTCGGTGTTCGCCACGGCCCAGGGCCGCGCGATCGTATTCATGCTCAATGCAACCGCCGGACATGTAAGCCGCCCGGTCAGACATATGCGCTATAACATCCGCGTCGTGGCTGACCAGCAGATAGGTCATGGCAAATTGTTGTTTCAGCCGGTTTAGCAGGTTAAGAATTTCAGCCTGCACGGACATATCCAGCGCCGAGGTGGGTTCGTCCAGCAGCAGGATTTTTGGCCGCAGCAGCAGCGCACGGGCAATGGCAACGCGCTGGCGTTGGCCGCCGGAAAGCTGATGCGGATAGCGCCGCGCCGCGTCTGCCGGTAATCCTACCTGAACAAGAGCCTCTTCTACGCGCGCGGGAATTTCCGTTTCCTTATGGATAGCCAGCGGTTCGGCAAGGGTGCGGTAAAGCGTATGGTTCGGGTGCAGCGACGCATAGGGGTCCTGAAACACCATCTGCACGTTACGACGTAAATCTCCCTGAAAGCGAATGCCGGGTTTAATGGCCTTGCCCAAAAGATTTACTTCGCCCTGCCATTCGCGCTGTAGCCCAGCCAGCACCCGCAGGACGGTGGATTTCCCACAGCCTGATGCGCCAATTAAACTGAACGTCTCACCCTCGTGAATAGCAAAGCTCGTGTTGCTGACGGCCGTTTTGAGCTGGCCCTTCGCGGCGAACTGCACGCACAGATTTTTTACCTCAACGATCGCCATGGGCTTCTCCTTGCAGGTTCTGAGTACGGTCGAGGGTTGGCAGCATCATGCCGTAGGTAGCGGCATTCGGACGGCAGGTCCACAGGGTGCGGGTATAGGGATGCGTTGCGCTGGAAAGCTCGCCAGCTGCCATTTCATCCACTTTTTGCCCCTGATACATCACCAGCACGCGCTGGCAATGTTCCGCCACCAGCGGCAGATCGTGGCTAATTAACAGCATTGCCATCTGGCGCCTTTCACACTGCTCTACCAGAAGTTCAAGGATCTGGTTACGCAGGCGCGCATCCAGCGCCGAGGTAGGCTCATCGGCAATCAGCACCCTGGGGTCGTTAACCAGCGCGATGGCGATCATGACGCGCTGCCCCATGCCGCCGGAAAGCTCTGCCGGATAGCGGGCCAGCACGTTGTCCTGTAAGCCTACGGCGTTAATAACGGCGCGAACCTTTTCCCTGCGCTGCCCGGCAGAGAGCTTTTGATGCAGGCGCAGAGCTTCATCAACCTGCTGGGCCACGTTTTTTACCGGATTTAACGCGTAGCGCGGATCCTGTAAAACCATGGCTATGTCATTGCCGCGCAGCCGCTGCCAGCCCCGGTTTTTCATACTCAGCAGATTGTTATCCAGAACGTTAAGCTGCCCGGCGCTTACTTTTCCCGGTTTACGCACGAGGCCCATCAGCGCCCTTGCCGTCATGGATTTACCCGAACCGGATTCGCCCACCAGCGCCAGACGTTCATTGCCAAGCGTAAACGAGAGGTTATTTACCACGCGCGCGCCGGGATAATCGATATTCAGATTGCAGACTTCAATGCGTTTCTCAGTCATGGCCCGGCTCCAGCACGTCGCGTAATCCATCGCCCAGCAGGTTAAACGCAAGGCTTGCTATCAAAATGGCGGTGCCAGGGATCGCGGCTATCCACCATTGATCGAAAATGACCTGCATGCCGTCGGCGATCATCGCGCCCCATTCCGCCATCGGCGGCCTTGCGCCAAGCCCAAGAAAACCTAAACCGGCAGCCGCCAGAATAATGCCCGCCAGATCGAGCGCCAGGCGCACAATGGCTGAAGGCAGGCACAGCGGGAGAATATGCCCGGCCAGCAAACGCAGGCCGCGGATGCCCATCATTTCTGCCGCAGCTAAATAGTCGCTATGGCGCAGACGCTGGATTTCACTGCGGGCCTGGCGTGCGTAGGCAGGCCAGGTTGTCAGCGCCAGAGCCAGCGCGCCATTTACCAGCCCCGGTCCGAGCATCGCCACAAAAGCGAACGCCAGAATCAGGCGCGGCATCGACATCACCACGTCGGTAAAACGCATCAACACGCGCTCCAGCAGGCCGCCGTAATACCCGGAAAGAATGCCGATAAGTAGCCCAACCGGCAGGGTTATCACCGTCACCAGCAGCACCAGGCCGAGAGCGGGACGCGACCCAAACAGCAGGCGCGACAGCAAATCGCGGCCGTAGCTGTCAGTGCCGAGCCAGTGCCGTGCGCTGGGCGACTGCAGGCGAGCGGCAGCGTCCTGCCAGTTAGGATCAAACGGGGCGAGCAGCGGG
The DNA here is from genome assembly GCA_032000125.1 of Buttiauxella sp. Classification (GTDB taxonomy): domain Bacteria; phylum Pseudomonadota; class Gammaproteobacteria; order Enterobacterales; family Enterobacteriaceae; genus Dryocola. The sequence goes on from DAMALH010000007.1 coordinate 11,494, forward strand.
GCAAACAGGGCGGTCAGTACCAGCAGCGTGATAATCACCAGGCCACAAAGGGCCGCAGGCGAGCGCAGCATCCGGCGCAAAAAGAGATAAGATGGCATCAGCGCACCCTCGGATCGGCGACACGCACCAGCACGTCAGTCAGATTATTAATGATGACAAACGACACGCCAATCAGCAGCGTGCCGCCCATAATCGCGGTGGTATCCCCGGCGAACAGCGCGGTCGTTAAGTAACGTCCGATGCCCGGCCAGGAAAAGACGGTTTCCGTTAGCACCGCGCCTTCCAGCATTGAGGTATAGGCTAACGCGATAACCGTAAACAGCGTGCCGCGAATATTAGGCAGCACGTGCCGCACAAGGATCGTCATATCACCCGCACCTTTGGCGCGGGCAAGGGTAATGTATTCTTTGTTCATCTCGCTCAGGCAGGCTGTGCGCGTCAGGCGGGTAATGCTTGCCAGCGAGTAATAAGCCAGAAGAAGCACCGGCAGCGCAAGGTGATTGATGGCGTTAAGGAACGCATCTCGATCGCCGGAAAGCCAGGTGTCTATTAGCACAAAGCCGGTTTTTGCTTCCACGCTGTACTGATAAATATCGTCAAGCCGTCCGGGTCCGGCGCTCCACTGTAGACGCGCGTAAAACAGCGCCAGCATCAGCAGGCCAAGCCAGAAAACTGGTACTGAATTACCAAGCAGGGTAAAGGTGCGCACCGCCAGATCCCAGGGAGAACCCACAAACCGCGCGCAGAGCACGCCAAAAATCACGCCCAGCGCGCTGCCGATAATCAGCGCGAGGGTGGCAAGCTCAAGCGTGGCGGGAAAGGTAGAGAGCAAATCCTGCAATACGGGCTGCCCGGTGGCGCTGGCGATGCCTAAGTCGCCGTGGGCAAGGTTAGTCAGATAGTGCCAGAACTGCACGGGCAGAGGCCTGTCCAGCCCCAGTTGATGGCGCACCTGGTCATACGTGGCCTGGCTTGCGTGATCGCCTACGATTTGCAGCACGCGATCGACCGGTGAAAGCGCTGAAAGGGCAAAGGTGATAAGCAGCAGGCCGATAAGCGTCAGCGCCAGGGTAAACAGGCCCTGTAATAAAGTCAGCAGCGGACGGCGTAAATGCGATGTGGCGAAGGGCATCAGGAACTCTTGGCTTTAAATACAGATAAGGTGGATAAGCGAGATCGCCATCCACCGCACGATGAGCGGCGGGTGTCGCAAGCGCTACCCGCCCTGGGTTTTGCACGTGACTTATTTACTCACGCGATCGTAATACACCATATCCGCATTCAGCCCCTGCTGATAGCCCTTCACATTGTCACGCACCACGATTTGGGTTTTGCCCTGATCGACAAACACATACGGCGAACTGCGCTGTAGCTCTTGCTGAATCTGCTTGTAGAGATCCAGACGTTTGGCCGGGTCGGCTTCCGCAACCGCCGCCAGCGTTTGTTTATTCAGCTCCGGGATCTGCCAGCCGTTCAGGCCCGCAACGGTGCTGGCTTTGCCGTCGTTAAAGGCAAAGGCGCTGGCATTGGAATGGGCGTCAAAATAGTCCGGGATCCACAGGCGGATGGCGGCCTGGTGCTGTTTAGCACGAACGCGTGCGTACACCTGGCTGCCCGCGGCCGGCAGAAGATCGACCTTCACGCCGCCCTGGGCGAAGCTTGCCTGCATGGACTGGGCGATGGTGATAAACGGCGGTTTGTTCTCCACGTCCAGCGTGAAGTGCGCGTCTTTAATGCCCGCTTTAGCGAGGATGTCCTTTGCTTTGGCCGGGTCGAATTTGAACGGGTTGTTATCGAGCGCGCCCGCAAAACCAACCGGCAGGAAGCTCTGATGCACGAAATACTGACCCTTCAGCAGGTCTTTGGTGATGCCTTCATAATCCACCAGATAGCGCGCCGCTTCCCACAGGGCCGGGTTTTTCAACAGCGGGTTAGCGCCGTTGCCCACGTTGAACACCATGTAGTTTTGCTCGGCGGAAGGAATGCTAAGCACTTTAACGCCCGGCTTGCCTTCCAGCGCGCTGGTCTGATCCGCACCCAGATCGCGGGCGATATCCGCATCGCCTTGCTGAATCAGCAGGCGGCGGGCGGCCGGGTCCGGTACGTTTTTAATAATGATGTTTTTAACTTTTGGCGCCTCGCCCGGAGAGGTCGGGTTGGCGTCCAGCACTATGGCCTGATGCGGCTTGTAAACGCGCATTTTGAAGGGGCCGCTGCCCGCAGAGTGCATTTTTAGCCACTCGTTGCCAAAGTCATCGGCTTTGGCATTCGGCGCGACGGCCTTTTCATCCACGATTGAGGCAATCGGCGTGGAAAGGATATTAAGCGCGACCGCCGGGCTGACGTCTGCCGTCCAGCGCAGTTCCAGCGTGTGGTCATCTACTTTTTTTAGCTGGCCGGCGATGTTGTCCGGCTGCCAGCCCAGCACGTTAAGGATAAAGGCTGGCGACTTGTTCAGCGTAACCGCGCGGGTATAAGAGAAGATTACGTCTTCCGGGCGCAGTGGATTGCCGGAGGAGAATTTGGCGTCCGGCCGCAGTTTGATGGTCAGCTTTTTATTCGCGGCGTCGCCCTGCCAGCTTTCTGCAAGCACGGGAACAACTTTTGCCGGGTCTTCTCGATCGGCCTGCACCAGGCGCTGGTACAGGCTGGGTACGGTCTGGATACTGGAAAGTTCGTTAGCTTCAGCCGGATCGAGGCTGACGATATCGTCCAGGCCCTGGGCAACAACTAAGGTATTTGGCGGTGTAGCGGCAAAGCTGCTTGCGGATAAGGCAGCCAGCAACAGTAAAGGCAGTACTTTTCTTTGCATGATGCACCCTGCATAAAAGGAAGAATTATTTTGGTTTGTTATTTTCTACCTGATTACGTTAGGTGAGTCACGGCTATTCACAAAGTCCAAAAATGACTTTGCTTATAAATATAAAATATAACCAATGCTCTTATGGAATGAAAAACGCCGGACGTTTGCCCGGCGTTTCGACAGGAGATTACTCGTTTATACGCGGATGCTGCTGCACAAGGTTGCTGCGTTTCGCCTGCAGGGCTTCAATCTCACGATCCAAATCTTCGATTTTTTGCTCGATGTTATCGTGATGCTCCTGCACGATTTCACGGGCTTCTGCGAGGTCGGATGCGGCAGGCGTTGCGCCCTTCAGCGGCTTGTTGGCGGTTTCTTTCATCGTCATGCCGGTTATCAGGCCGACAACGGCGATAACCATCAGATAGTAAGCCGGCATCATCAGGTTTTCGGTCGATTCCACAAGCCATGCCGCTAACGTAGGCGTTAGCCCGGCAACCAGCACCGAAATGTTGAACGCGCTGGCCAGCGCGCTGTAACGAATATGCGTCGGGAACATGGCGGGTAATGTCGAGGCCATAACGCCGGTAAAGGAGTTAAGGATCACCGCCAGAATCAGCAGGCCGGCAAAGATCAGCCCCAGCACGTTGCTGTTAATTAGCGTAAAGGCAGGAATAGCAAAGACCAACAGCGCTATGCTGCCGAAAACGATAAACGGACGACGGCCGAAACGGTCGCTCAGCAGGCCGATCATTGGCTGTACGAACAGCATGCCGATCATAATGGCGATGATGATAAGCACGCCGTGCTCTTCGGAATAGTGCAGGTTGTGGGAAAGATAGCTTGGCATATAGGTAAGCAGCATGTAGTAGGTCACGTTGGTGGAAATAACGATCCCGATACAGGTCAGCAGGCTACGCCAGTGTTTGGTGGCAATCTCTTTAAAGGAGACTTTAGGGCCATCGGCCAGGCCTTCTTTATCGCCCTGTTCCAGCTTATCGATATGCTGCTGGAACGCCGGCGTTTCTTCTAAGGCGTGGCGTAAATAGAGGCCGATAATCCCCAGCGGCAGCGCCAGGAAGAAGGGTAAGCGCCAGCCCCAGGAAAGGAAGTTTGCTTCCCCTACGATGGCGTTAATCAGCACCACCACGCCCGCACCGCAGACGAAACCGGCAATGGAGCCGAAGTCCAGCCAGCTTCCCATAAATCCGCGCTTACGGTCCGGCGAGTATTCCGCGACGAAGATAGAAGCCCCCGTGTATTCGCCGCCCACCGAGAAGCCCTGCGCCATTTTTGCAAGCAGCAACAGGATTGGCGCCCAGATACCGATAGTCGCATACGACGGAATCAGGCCAATACAGAAGGTGCTCAATGACATAATGATGATGGTTATCGACAGGATTTTCTGACGACCGTATTTATCGCCCAGCATGCCGAAGAATAGGCCGCCGAGGGGACGAATCAGGAAGGGTACGGAGAAGGTGCCGAGTGCGGCAATCATCTGCACGCTTGGGCTGGCGTCCGGGAAGAAAACCTTACCGAGGGCGTAGGCAACGAAGCCATAGACACCAAAATCGAACCATTCCATCGCATTGCCCAGCGAGGCTGCGGTAATGGCTTTCTTCAAGCGACCGTCATCAATAATGGTGACGTCGCTGACCTTAATCGGCCTGACTTTCTTTTTCCTTTTTAACATGCTTATCCTCTTTATTTTCCTTGCGGGAGCGATACTGTCTGCTCACTAAGTGTAGCGGGCTAGCGGCGCTTCGATGGCTAAACTGAAGCCGCTGACCCCACGACGAAATCGCTATTAATAACCTGATGAAATTATTAGGAAATGTCGTTCCACGAGCAAACCATTATAAACATTATGGCTAACTTGAAAAAGTGTGACCTCCGTCAAGTTTAACCGCTAAAGTAAATTTGTGCAGCGCCGAAATAATATTGGTAAAGAAAAATTAACATCTGGATAACCTGCATAACGGAGTTGCTATGTCTGCCCGCGCCACCGTCACTCAGCAAGAGTATTTGCTCAAGGACGATACCACCCTCATGTCCACCACCGATTTACAAAGCTATATGACCCATGCCAACGACACCTTCGTGCAGGTCAGCGGCTATGAATTGCACGAGCTTATCGGCACTCCGCATAACCTGGTTCGCCATCCTGATATGCCGAAAGCGGCGTTTGCCGACATGTGGTTCACCCTTCAGCAGGGCGAGCCGTGGACCGGCATCGTTAAGAACCGCCGTAAAAATGGCGACCATTACTGGGTGCGCGCAAACGCCGTCCCGATGGTGCGTAAGGGTAAGACCACCGGCTATATGTCGATTCGTACTAAAGCGACGCCGGAGGAAGTGGCCGCGGTGGAGCCGCTGTATAAGGCGCTGAACGAGGGGCGGGCGAACCGCCGTCTGTTTAAAGGATTAGTGCTGCGTAAAAACTGGCTCGGCCGATTGCCGACGATTGCTCTGCGCTGGCGCATTCGGACGGTGATGGCTGGCTTGTTTGCCGTATTGATGATTGCGGCAGTGTCGATGGGGCAGAGCGCGTTACAAATGCTGATTAACGTGCTGGTGACCGCGCTGGCGTGTGGTTTGCTGGAATGGCAAATCGCCCGGCCGCTGGAAAATGTCGCCCGTCAGGCGCTGGCGGTGGCCACGGGGGATCGCCACAAAATCGAACATCTGGCGCGTACCGATGAGATTGGCATGACGCTGCGGGCCATCGGCCAGCTTGGCCTGATGTGCCGCTGGTTGATAAACGATGTCAGTCATCAGGTTGAAAGCGTGCGCAGCAGTAGCGAAACGCTGGCAAAAGGTAACGACGAGCTAAACGAGCGCACGCGCCAGTCGGTAGACAACGTGCAGCAGACGGTAACTACCATGAATCAGATGGCCGCCTCGGTGCAGAATAATTCCGCAACCGCCGCTGCGGCAGACAAGCTTTCCAGTTCGGCAAGCGACGCGGCAGCACACGGCGGGCGGGCGATGGAAACCGTCGTCACCACCATGGACGATATTGCCGACAGCACCCAGCGCATTGGTTCCATCACCAGCCTGATCAACGACATTGCTTTCCAGACAAATATTCTGGCGCTCAACGCGGCGGTAGAAGCGGCGCGCGCCGGGGAGCAGGGTAAAGGCTTTGCCGTGGTGGCCGGTGAAGTGAGAAATCTGGCAAGCCGCAGCGCGGCTGCGGCCAACGATATCCGCAAGCTGATCGACGCCAGCGCCAGCAAGGTACAGTCCGGCACCGTGCGGGTTCACGAGGCGGGGCGCACCATGCAGGATATCGTCTCCCAGGTGCAGAATGTCACCCAGCTTCTGGGGCAGATCAGCAACGCAACGTCTGAACAGGCGGAAGGGCTGGCAGATTTAACCCGTGCGGTGGCGGAGCTGGACGGCATAACCCGTAAAAACGCTGCGCTGGTGGAAGAAGGGGCACACGTTTCCGCAATGGTGAAACATCGGGCTACACGTCTTGAGGATGCGGTGACGGTGCTGCATTAATCTTTAAGCGACGATGAGGGAAATTTCCCTCATCGTAATTATTCTGCAAGCATATCAGCAACCTGCTGCTTAAATGTGTTTTGCAAGCGGATAAAAGGCTGCGGCCCCGCGCTGACGCGAGAAACGCCCAGCCGCTGGTAAAGGGAAAGGTTTATCTTTCCGCTGGTGTCCATGACATTTACCGGGGCCGGAGCAGCTGAGCAAAATTTTTGTATTAGCTCTGGGTCGGTCAAACCCGGAATGAAAATACAATCTGCGCCTGCTTCGGCATAGGCTCTGGCGCGATAAAGCGCTTCTGGTATTAAGGCCTGGTGTTTTGCTGCATCAGGCTGCTGTAAAAAGAGATCGGTGCGGGCGTTGATAAAAACAGGACGCGACATATTTTGAGCAACGCGCCGTAGCAGTTGTAATCGTTCAGCCTGTAGTTCCAGGGAATGAATACCGCCCTGGGCGCTAATATTCTGGTCTTCGAAATTTACGCCACAAATACCGGACGACAGCAATGCGCGAAAATTCGCTTTAATGCCTTCTGGGGTATCGGAATAGCCGCCTTCAAAATCCACGGTTACCGGCAGCGAAACGGCACCACAGATGTTTGTAACCAGCATCAATAAGGCTTCGAAAGGCAGATGTTGCCCGTCTTCATAGCCTTGCGCCTGTGCAAGCGCCCAACTGCTTGTCGCAATGGCCTGAGCGCCGCACTCCTCAGCAATACGCGCGCTCCCGGCATCCCAGATATTCACCAGCAGCAAAGGTGATTCCGCATGGTGAAGCGCTGAGAAAGTTTTATATTTTTCCTGGTTCATTATTTATCTCCGGTTTTGTGGCAGCCATTCTGCGTTCATGTTCAATCAGCCATTTTTTACGCCACAGCCCGCCGCCATAGCCGGTAAGGCTGCCATCCTGGCCAATCACCCGATGGCATGGAATGACGATGGAAATCTGATTCGCGCCGTTTGCTCGTGCTACCGCACGGCACGCGCTGCTGTTGCCCATGCTGCGAGCAATATCGGAATAGCTTTTGATTTCGCCGGGCGGAATATTTTGTAATTCATCCCAGACCTGCCGGGTAAACCCAGAGCCGAAACTGGCAAGGGGAGTGGAAAAGGCAACGCGTTCTCCTGAAAAATAGCGTGCCAGTTCATTTTCGATCCGGTCTGTAACCGTTTCCCTTCCCATAACGATGCCTGAGCGTGTGATTTTCTTAAGCCGCTCAATTTCCGCAGGCAGCGCCTTGCGATCAAGAAACTCCAGCAGCCAAAGGGCATGTTTATCCACAACGGCAATCATGGTGCCGATAGGCGTCTCGATCCAGGCGGCTTTTAGGCAGTTTTGCCGGGCGGTGTGGGCTGGCGCATTGCCCAGATATTTCATTATCGCGTGGCGAAAACCGCTGCCTGAATCGTAGCTTGCCGTCAGTTGCGCATCGATAACCCGAGCTCCCTGCGCGAGCGACTCTACGCTTCGGCCAATGCGCCTGAGACGGGCAATTTCCAGAAAAGTGATGCCGAAATGGCGGCGGAAAATACGCCGGATCGTAGAGGGATCGTATCCTGCCGCGCTGATTGCGCTTTCTGACCAGCGTTTATCCGGATCGGCTTCCAGGACGGCCAGCAACGCTTCTATCGCTGGTTCACGAGTAAGGCCCGAGTGCATCGGGCGGCAGCGTTTACAGGGACGAAAACCGGCTTCCAGCGCACCTGCCAGAGAAGAATAAAAAATCGTATTTTCACGCTTAGGTTTTCTTGCCGTGCAGTTCAGTTTGCAAAATACCCCGGTACTTTTTACGCCGACCCAGGCAAATCCCTCAAAGGCAGGATCTCTTGCGAGTAACGCTTCGTAGAGCACATCATCACTGGGAAGATCGAATAGCATGGCGCGGGTCTTCTGTTGCATAGGTTTACAATGATGCTAAAACAAACGCCGGAGTGTGAGCGACTAAAATCGGGCAGGTATTTTTTTAAATCCTGGGCGGGCTAACCCTGCCTCAGAAAAATTAGTCGCGCTAAGGCACGTTTTTCACTTCATCTGCGAGAATTTTTTGCCAGGCTGGGACTGATTGCATAAATCTTTTGCCCACCTTTTGAGGAGTTCGTTATGACGCAGTCGTCCCGGATTAACCGCCGCTTTGTGCTGGCGAAACGCCCGCAGGGCATGCCAACCAGTGAAGATATCGTGCTGCAAGAAGGGGACGTTTCGCAGCCGGCAAAGGGCCAGATGCTGTTACGCACGCTTTATCTTTCACTCGACCCGTATATGCGCGGCCGCATGGATGACGCCGAGTCGTACTCCGCTCCGCTGGAAATAGGCGATGTTATTGTCGGCGCAACCGTCTGCCGGGTGGAGAAATCTGAACATCCGGATTATCGGCAGGGCGAGCTGGTGCTGGCTTATACCGGCTGGCAGGATTATGCGCTCAGCGACGGCGAGGGGCTGCAAAAGCTGGACGCTAACATGAGTCACCCTTCTTATGCGCTTGGCCTGCTGGGTATGCCCGGCTTTACCGGCTATATGGGGCTGACCGATATCGGGAACCCGCAGAAAGGGGAAACCGTCGTCGTGGCGGCAGCCAGCGGGGCGGTGGGGTCGGTGGTGGGACAGGTAGCGAAGCTGCGCGGCGCCAGGATCGTTGGCATTGCGGGCGGCGCGGAGAAATGCCGCTATGTTACCGGGACGCTCGGGTTCGACGCCTGTATCGATCATAAAGCCCCGGACTTTGCGGAACAGCTCAAACAGGCCTGCCCGCAGGGTATCGACGTTTATTTTGAAAATGTTGGCGGCGCGGTGTTTGATGCGGTGCTGCCTTTGCTGAACACCAAAGCACGCGTTCCGGTGTGCGGCTTGATCAGCCAGTACAACGGGCAGAACAGCGCTTTTAACGAAGACCGCTTGCCGCTGCTGATGGGAAAAATCCTCAAAAAACGCCTGCGCGTGCAGGGATTTATTATCTCGCAGGACTACGGCGATCGTTATCCGGAGTTCTTTAAGCAGATGAGCCAGTGGCTTAGTGAGGATAAAATCCAGTTCCGCGAAGATATTGTCGATGGCCTGGAAAACGCCGTTGAGGCGTTCCGCGGGCTGCTCGGCGGTAAAAATTTCGGCAAACTAATTGTGAGAGTCGCTGAATAACCGGCTTAATAACGATGGGCTTTTAGATAAAAGGCCCATCGCCTATGGAATGGCGCACCAGCAAATCCGATGTGAAAATATTCTCTTTTGATAAATAACCGCCGTCTAACATGGAAATTAAACGGTTAATTACCTCGCCCATCATCTCGCTTACCGGATCTTTTACGCTCGAAAGGGAGGGGGTCAGATAAGGTGCGGTAGGGATATTATCAAAGCCAATAACCGACACGGCTTCGGGCGTCTTAATACCGGACTGGTTTAATTTCTTCATCGCGCCTATGGCCATATCGTCGTTGCTGGCAACGATGGCGCTGTAGCTTACCTGGTTATTAATCAGCGACTCCACGGCAGAAAAGCCGCTGGCCGGCGTCCATTTACCCTGCACGATAAGGTTCTCCTGTAGGGTAATGCCGGCCATGCGCAGCGCCTCTTTATAGCCCGAAAGGCGCTCAATCGCTGTCGGCGAGTCCATCGAGCCGGTAATAAAAGCGATTTCCCGATGGCCGCGTTGAATAAGGTGCTGGGTGGCGTTAAAACTGGCGCCTTTGTGATCGCAGCAAATGCAGTGGCTGTGGTGTTTTCTGAGTTTTCTATTCACCACCATAATCGGCTGCTTATGCTGTTCGATAATATCGTCCATTTCATCGGGCGTTAAAAAACGCGGATAGATAATTATCGCATCGCATTGTAAATCCAGAAGAAAATCTATAGCTTCCCGTTCTTCCCTGGCGCTGTGTTTGCCGTCCATCAGAATAAGCTGGCGGCCGTTGGCTTCTAATTTTTTTGCCGCCTGCGAGAGAATTTCGCTGAAGTAGTTGCCGTTATAAAGCGTGTTGGTAACGACCAGGCCAATGCACTGGGAGGTATTGCTTGCCAGGTTCCTTGCCAACAGGTTTGGACGGTAGCCGGTCTCTTCAATAGCTTGATAAACCTGATTTTTCGTCGCCTCGCTAACGTATCCTTTACCGGATAACACCCTTGATACGGTGGCTTTTGACACGCCTGCTTTCCTTGCCACTTCCAGCATTGTCGACATAGAGAATTCCTGCTTCCTCAAAATTTTCTTCATTTTACACGCAGGCTTTCACGCGGCAACAGCGCAGTTATTGCCCCGCTTATGGCGATCGGCGTCACAAAAAATTAAGAAGAATTTTTTTTTAGTTGATCTGGTTATTCAATATTAACACTCTTGTGTGGAACCGGTTACCTACCCTTGAGAACTGTTAATTATGTCTAAAAATTATACGGCAGTATCACGATCGATAGTTGATGCCCTTGGCGGAGGCAGTAACGTTGCGGCCGTCACGCACTGCATGACGCGTTTACGCTTTGTTTTACATGATGATTCCATCGTGGACGTTGCAAAACTGAAGGCCATCAGCGGCGTGCTGGGCGTGGTCAGAAACGAAAACCAGTGCCAGGTGATTATTGGTAACACGGTTTCACAGGCTTACGCTGAGGTACTAAAGCTGCTGCCGGAAAGTGCGGCGGCTAAAAAGCCCGCCCCGGAAAAAGGCAAGATTACGTTAAAGCGTATCGGCGCAGGCATTCTGGACGCGCTGATCGGCACCATGTCGCCGCTGATCCCGGCGATCATCGGCGGCTCAATGGTCAAGCTGCTCGCCATGATTCTGGATATGACCGGCGTCTTTGAAAAGGGCTCCTCCACGCTGACCATCCTTAACCTGATTGGCGACGGCGCTTTCTTCTTCCTGCCGGTGATGGTGGCGGCTTCTGCGGCTATTAAATTCAAAACTAACATGTCGCTGGCTATCGCCATTGCCGGGGTGCTGGTCCACCCGAGCTTTGTTGATTTGATGGCTAAAGCCGCGCAGGGGCAGCCCGTTGAATTTATGGGGATTTCCGTTACGGCGGTGAAATACACCTATACGGTAATCCCCGCGCTGTGCATGACCTGGCTGCTGTCATACATAGAGCGCTGGGTTGATAAAATCACGCCTGCGGTGACGAAAAACTTCCTCAAGCCTATGCTAATCGTGCTGATTTCCGCCCCGATCGCCATCATCCTCATCGGCCCGCTGGGGATCTGGATCGGCAGCGGGATCTCCGCGCTGGTTTATACCGTGCACAGCTATCTGGGCTGGCTGTCCGTGGCGATCATGGGCGGGCTGTGGCCGCTGCTGGTCATGACCGGCATGCACCGCGTCTTCACCCCGACTATCATTCAGACCATCGCCGAAACCGGCAAAGAAGGCATGGTGATGCCGTCAGAAATTGGCGCTAACCTTTCCCTTGGCGGTTCATCTCTTGCGGTGGCATGGAAAACTAAAAACCCGGAACTGCGTCAGACCGCGCTGGCCGCGGCGGCGTCGGCTATCGTTGCCGGGATTTCAGAACCCGCGCTTTACGGCGTGGCCGTGCGGCTAAAACGCCCGCTGGTTGCGGCCTTGATAAGCGGCTTTGTCTGCGGCGGCGTGGCGGGCGTAGCCGGGCTTGCGAGCCATTCCATGGCCTCGCCGGGGCTGTTCACCAGCGTGCAGTTCTTTGATCCTTCCAACCCGATGTCCATCGCCTGGGTATTTGGCGTGATGGTGCTTGCCGTCGTGCTTTCCTTCATCCTCACGCTGGTGCTGGGGTTTGAAGATATTCCGGTGGAAGAGCTGGACAAAGAACGGACGCCCGTTACTGATGTGCAACAGAACGTACAAGTTAATTAAAAAGAGGTATTTCATGGCCGAATCAATTTTCCCCGCGGACTTTTTATGGGGCGGGGCGCTTGCGGCAAACCAGGCGGAAGGGGCTTATCTGGAAGGCGGTAAAGGCCTGACGACGGTAGATATGATACCTCACGGCAAGGACCGACTGGCGGTAAAGCTGGGCCAGGAAAAGCGCTTTGCTCTGCGTGACGATGAATTTTATCCCAGCCACCAGGCTATCGATTTTTACCATCGCTATAAAGACGATATCGCCCTGATGGCGGAAATGGGTTTTACCGTATTCCGTACTTCTATTGCCTGGAGCCGCATTTTCCCCAACGGCGACGAGCAGCAGCCGAACGCGGAAGGCATTGCCTTTTATCGCGATCTGTTCAGCGAATGTAAAAAACACGGCATTGAACCGCTGGTCACGCTGTGCCACTTCGACGTGCCGATGCATCTGGTGCGCGAATACGGCTCATGGCGCAACCGCAAAATGGTTGAGTTTTTCACCCATTACGCCCGCACCTGTTTCGAAGCCTTTAACGGGCTGGTGAAATACTGGCTGACGTTCAATGAAATCAACATTCTGCTGCACAGCCCGTTCTCCGGCGCGGGTCTGGTCTTTGAGAAGGACGATAATCAGGAGCAGGTGAAGTATCAGGCCGCGCACCACGAACTGGTGGCAAGCGCGCTGGCTACCAAAATCGCCCATGAAATCAATCCTGAAAACCAGGTTGGCTGCATGCTGGCGGGCGGGAATTTCTATCCGTGGTCATGCAAGCCGGAAGACGTGTGGGCCGCGCTGGAAAAGGATCGCGAAAACCTGTTCTTTATCGACGTACAGGCGCGCGGCAACTATCCGTCCTATACCCGACGTTTGTTCAAAGAGAAGGGTATTACCGTTGAGATGCAGCCGGATGATGCGGAAATCCTGAAAAACACCGTCGATTTTGTCTCCTTCAGCTATTACGCCTCGCGCTGTGCGTCAGCGGAAATGAACGAGCAGAACAGCAGCGCGGCGAACATCGTCAAGTCCCTTAAAAACCCGCATATTCAGGCGAGCGAGTGGGGCTGGGGCATCGATCCGCTGGGGCTGCGCATCACCATGAACATGATGTACGACCGCTACCAGAAGCCGCTGTTCCTCGTCGAAAATGGCCTGGGCGCGAAAGATGAAATAAACGAGCGGGGCGAAATCGAAGACGATTACCGCATCAGCTACCTGCGTGAACATATCAAAGCGATGGGCGAAGCAATAGAAGACGGTATTCCGGTTATCGGCTACACCTCCTGGGGCTGCATCGATCTTGTTTCCGCCTCAACCGGCGAGATGAGCAAACGCTACGGCTTTATCTATGTCGACCGCGACGACCAGGGCAACGGCACGCTGGCGCGCACCCGTAAGAAATCGTTTTACTGGTACAAGAAAGTTATTGCCAGCAACGGGGTGGATTTGGAGTAACAGGGCGGCGTTTGCCCGGTATCCTCCCATAGGGGCCAGGCAAACGCCGTATTATTAATGTTATCAGGCCTGGTAGCCGCCGCTTATGTCCAGCACGGCGCCGGTGATATAGCCGGCATCCGGGCCGACAAGGAAGGCGACGGTAGCCGCGACTTCTTCAAGCGTGGAGATACGTGCGATAGACAGGGTGTCGGCCAGGCCCGGAGGAAGCACTTCACCGGCGGTGGCGGCCATATCGGTAGGCATAATGCCGGGCTGCACCACGTTGACGGTGATATTGCGCGGCCCCAGATCGCGTGAAGCTCCTTTCGCATAGCCCACCAGCGCTGCTTTAGTTGCTGAGTACTCCGTAACCATAGGGATCGCCACGCGTCCGCCCAGCCCCGAACCAATAAACAAAATGCGCCCGCCGTCGGTAATTTTCTGTGCCGCAGCACGCGTCAGCGCGACGACGCCCAACACATTGACCCGCCACTGGCGATCAAGCTCAGCAAAATCCGCAGCGGGATCGTCAATGCGGTGGCCCTGTACGGCGATGGCGGCGTTGTTGACCAGGATATCCAGTTTGCCGAAATGGCTGATAACGGTCTCGACCAGAGAGTGTGCAGCAAGCGGATCGCCCTGATCGTTTTGTATCGCCAGCGCCCGCACGCCTTTTTGCTGCAGCGTTTCCACCACGGCGGCGGCCTTTTGTTCTGATGCGACATAGCTGAATGCCACATCTGCGCCCAGCTCCGCCAGCTTAACGGCGATTGCCGTCCCCAGACCGCGCGATCCGCCCGTTACCAGGGCGACTTTTCCTGCCAGCAATTTGCTCATAAAACCTTCTCCTGCTCGTTGAGGGATAGTTCGTGGGTTTGTCAGTGGTGCACATAAGATAACGATTATTACAGTAATGATCGTTATTGAAATTGACAAGGGCTTTTTTTACCCATTTAATTACCGTCGTTACCAAAGGGGGAAATGATGGGACGCCATCGTGAATTCAATATCGACGACGCGCTGGATGCGGCGGTAAAAGTGTTCTGGGAAAAGGGCTATGAAGGGACGTCCTATGACGATCTTACCCGCGCTACGGGCGTAAAACGACCAGGGCTGTATGCGACCTTCGGCAATAAAGAGGCGTTATTTCAGAAGGTGATTGCGCGTTACACGCAGCGATACCTGCAGCATATGACCGACGCGCTCGCTGAACCCACGTCCAGAAAAATGGCCGAGCACGTCTTGTATGGCACGGTCAGGATGGCGACATCCGACCCGTTGCATCGCGGCTGCCTGGGCATCAACGGCGCACTTGCCTGTTCGGCGGACGCCGAGCCGATAAGGGAGCTGCTTGTCGGTTGCCGCGCGCGCGGGGAAGCGACGTTACGCCAGCGGCTGGAGCAATATAAAGAAGCGGGAGATTTGCCGTCGTTCACGGATTGTGCGGCGCTGGCCGCGTACCTGGTTACGGTGAATTACGGCATTTCGGTGCAGGCAAAAGCGGGTGTTTCGCAGCCGCAGCTGCTGGCCGTGGTGGAACAGGCGCTGGCAGGCTGGCCGGCTGCGCCGAATGAGAAAGAGCCTACGGCAGACAGGCTGCCGTAGGGGTTCAGTTATTCCACGATCTTATTAAGCGTCTCAAGCTCCTCCTGCGGCAGCGTAAGTTCAGCCGCCGCCAGGTTCTGGTGCAGGTGCGGAACGGAAGAGGTGCCGGGGATCAGCAGTATATTCGGCGAACGATGCAGCAGCCACGCCAGCGCCACCTGCATAGGCGTGGCTTTCAGCCGGTCTGCTACCGTCTGCAGCGCCGACGACTGTAATGGTGAAAAGCCGCCGAGCGGGAAAAACGGCACATACGCTATGTTCTGCCGGGCCAGGTTATCAATTAAGGCATCGTCGTTCCGGTGAGCGATGTTGTACATATTCTGTACGCAGACGATGGCGGCAATTTTTTGCGCTTCGGCAATCTGGGTGGCCGTGACGTTACTCAGCCCAATATGCCGTATCAGCCCCTGCTGCTGTAGCTCTGCAAGCGTAGCGATCTGCTCTTCTATCGACCCCTCCGCCGGCTCACCTACGGAGAACATAATGCGCAAATTGACGACATCCAGCACGTCCAGCTTCAGGTTACGCAGATTATCATGCACCGCCTGCGTCAGTTCCTGCGCGGAAAAGGCGGGCAGCCAGGAGGCGTCGTCACCGCGCCTGGCGCCTACTTTGGTGACGATGGTGAGATCGTCCCGGTAAGGGTGTAGCGCTTCATGAATAAGCCGGTTGGTAATGTGCGGACCGTAAAAGTCGCTGGTATCAATGTGGTTAACTCCCGCATCCACCGCTTCGCGCAGCACCGCCAGCGCCGCATGCCTGTCTTTTGGCGGGCCAAATACGCCGGGGCCCGCAAGCTGCATGGCGCCATAGCCCAGGCGTTTTACCGTGCGCGAACCTAATGCGAAGGTGCCACTTTTGTCGATAGCTGCCATTCCTGCCTCACTCATTGATTTACGGTTTGCTAAGAAGTACAAGTATATGAAGCATCCTTCAGCTTTAGAATTCGCATTCGGGCACGCCATGACAGACTCACTAAGACCACGAAAATCGCCGGTTCAGGCACGATCTGCCGCAACCGTTGCCGCTTTACATACCGCAACCATTCAGGTTTTGACCCGCGAAGGCCTGAGCCGCTGCACCACCACCAGGGTGGCCCGCCGCGCCGGCATCTCGGTAGGCAGCCTGTATCAGTATTATCCCAATCGGGACGTTTTACTGGTGGCGGTGCTGGAACAGCACCTGAACGAGGTGGCGTCTGCGGTTGAAGCCGCCTGTCATAAAAGCAAAAATCAACCGGTAGCCAGGATGGCTTCGGCACTGGTAACGGTGTTCCTGGCCGCTAAGCTTCGCGATCCGCAGGAGTCAAAAGCGCTGTATGCGGTAGCGGGCGAGCAGGATGGCACAAAGCTTGTTGCCACGATGCACGGACGGCTGGTTACCGCGGTGGCAGAAATGCTGAACAGCGCCACGGATGCGGATTTTGCTACTCCTACCATTACCGCCACCGTCGCGCTTGGCGCGATCGTCGGGCCGGTGAGAGCGCTGCTGGAAGGCCTTGCTGAGCCGGGGTTTGAAGCCTGCCTTGCGGAGCAACTGACGTTGTTGCTACAGGGGTATTTGCAGGCGGAAAGCGCTATGGCGGCGTTACGGTAAGCCAGCTTTTCCGGCGCATTTCTCAATATAAGCTTCAAACATATCCGCCATCGCGTTCGCCCAGGCCTCGATATCTGTCGCGGCGCGCGGTTTTTCTGAAAATGTATGCCCAACGCTGCTTAAGGTGGTGGTGATAAGCTCGCCGGCAAGCATGCGGGTCTGTGCCGATGCGTGTGGCAGCAGCTCCTGCATAAAAGCCTGATAAACCTTATCACCCGCTGATTTAGCTTCCTGCGCTTCTGGCGCATCCCGGTAAAGCGGTGCGGCGTCGTTAAGCGCCACGCGCATGGCGGCCTCTTCACACTCGGACCGGATAAAGGCATGCACCAGCGCCCGCAAACGTGCCAGCGGCGGCAGGCTTTGGTTCTCCAGAATGTTTTGCAGCATGGCGGTGGTCTGCTGCCACTCGTCGTGCTGTAACCGAAACAGGATTGCCGCCTTGTTTGGGAAATACTGATACAGAGAGCCAATGCTGATCCCGGCTTTTTCAGCCACGCGCGCGGTAGTGAAGCGCTGCGCTCCCTCGCTTGCCAAAACCTGAGTAGCGGCCTGCAAAATAGCCAGCACCAGCTCCGCAGAACGTGCCTGCCTGGGGTGTTTTCTTGAGGAAATACGCGGGGTCTGGCGTTGGGTCATCGTTGCACCTGGGGGCCTGCGGGAATGCGAATAGAAAATATGAGTAATTGCTCGCATTATATCAAGGCGACGAATTATTCATATTTTATTTCAGGAAATCACTATGGCCTCCACGCTGACTACCGCTCCTCTGGCATCCCTGCTGGAGACACTCTTGCAACAGGCCGATGCCGCCACCAGCCCGGCGCTGGCGACGCTTTCTCACGAAGAAAGCGAGCGTCTGATGCGCAGTAAAACGGAGTACATCGATTTTTACGGCATGCTAAAAGATCTCTGGCTGCCGGTATCGCGCCAGACCGGGCGGCTGCTTTATATCCTCGCGCGCAGCATCCATGCGCGGCACGTCGTTGAATTTGGGACATCCTTTGGTATCTCGACTCTGCATCTGGCGGCAGCGTTACGGGATAACGGCGGCGGCAAAATTATCAGCAGCGAATTTGAACCCTCAAAGGTGAACCGCGCTCGTGAACATATGGCCGCGGGGGGCCTGGCCGATCTGGTGGAAATCCGTGAAGGGGATGCCTTACAGACGCTGGCGCGGGATATGCCGGAAACTATCGACCTGCTATTGCTGGATGGCGCGAAAGCGCTGTATCCGGACATTCTCAGGCTGCTGGAAAAACGCCTGCGGCCCGGCGCTCTGGTCATTGCTGATGATGCGGATCAAAGCCCGGAGTACCTGGCGTATGTGCGTAATGCGGCTAATGGCTGGCTGTCGGTGGCGTTTACCGACGATGTTGAAGTATCAATAAGACTGGGCTAGGGGGAAGAAACGATGCGTGTATTTGTTACTGGTGCAAGCGGCTGGGTGGGCTCGGCCGTGGTTGAAGAATTGCTCGGGGCCGGGCATAAGGTGTCCGGTCTGGTGCGTTCCGATGAGAAAGCCGGGCAGCTTATTGCCACCGGCGCGCAGGCGGTAAGGGGAACGCTGGAGGACGTGAATGTCCTGCACGATGCCGCCGCCGCTGCCGATGCGGTGATACACACGGCCTTTAACCACGATTTTTCCCGGTTCGCTGAAAACTGTGAACAGGATCGGAAGGTGATTGAAACGCTGGGAAACGCGCTGGCTGGCTCTGACCGTCCACTGCTGGTGACATCCGGCCTGTCCGGGCTGCCAAAAGGCGCAACAGAAGAGGATTTACCCAATCCTGCATCCCTGCGCCAATCCGAAACGGCTGCCAGGGCGCTGAACGTTCGTGGCATTCATGCAGCCTCAGTTCGTTTGCCGCCCTCGGTTCACGGCGAAGGCGACCACGGTTTTGTGCCGATATTAATACGGCTGGCACGGGAGAAAGGCGTCTCGGCCTGGGCGGGTAACGGCACGAACTGCTGGTCCGGCGTACATCGACGAGATGCGGCACGGGTTTATCTGCTGGCGCTGGAGCAGGGTGTCACTGAACTGGTCTATCATGCGGTTGCAGATGAGTCCGTACCGTTCCGGGATATTGCGGAGGCGATTGGGCGTAATCTGGGTTTGCCGGTGGGCGAACGGGAACGTGAACACTTTGGCTGGTTTGCCATGATGGCGGGCGCGGAAATGGCAGCAAATAGCGCCCATACCCGAACCCTGCTGGGCTGGCAGCCGCGGGAAATTGACCTGCTAAGCGATCTGCAAAACCCGGCCTATTACCAGCTTTAACGCAACAATCTGGCCGCTTTAAGTGGCCAGATTGTTTATCTGGATCATATGGCATGCCGCTCTTGCGCGCGTCAGGCGATTTTTAGTCTCTTCGTTTCGCCATGACGATTGCCAACGTTTTATTTTACTGCCCGGTCTGGAAATGGTGCTGAAAGGCGGCTTCTGATGCGCTATGTATGGCTGCTGTTATTCTTTATCGCGAGGTTTGCCGGGCATGTTCCTGACCGATTTCATTTCATACTGTCCGTTAGGATCCATCGCTTCAACGGCTTTTTGCAGCTCAGCAAGAGCAAACTTGAGGGAGGCGACTTCCTCCCTCAGATTCTGTACTTCCTGCTCGTGCGTTATCGTCCGGCTGACTTTAGGGAAAGCGCTGAAAACATCTTCCTCATGGAACATACGAACCTGGCGGTTATCAACCGTAACCAACTGATATTTCAGGCGGCCGCTGTTGATGGCGTTATAGATGGTTTTACGGCTGACCATCGCTAACTCAATGACATCGCTGATTCGGAGCATCTCTTTCCCTTGCTTTTCTGCCTCACTCATCTCAGGGCTATTCTAACTTGCGACGACGGCATCCCTGAACACTTTTGCTATCTCCTCCGGCGCTAGTTTAGCAATATGGTGAACCCGATCCTGTTCTGACAGTAAGGCAAACAGAGACTGAATAATCACTACCTTTTCACAGTTCGGATCGATGGCCATCATAATGACTATCTCAGGGACGACTACTTCTTCAGGTTCATCCGTGCGGTGAAACTCTATGCCGCACTGGTTGATAGCAATAGCGAAGCCGGTACGATTTACATGTTCAAATTCCGTATGCGGAATAGCAATGCTGTGGGTTTCCATAAAAATACCGGTGGGGTAAACCTTCTCCCTCTCCAGCACGCCGTCGGTGAAGGAAGGTTTTACCAGTCCATCTGCCTGCAGGCTTGCCGCCAGCTTTTTTAGCAGTCCCGTCCGGCTGACGGGCTGGTTAAACTTGAATACACGCTGTGCGCTGAACATAATTATTCCCCCTCTTCCTGCGCTATCTCAGCCTGCAGCTCGTTTTCCTTTTGTAGCTTGCGGCGGTTCCATAGCAGCAGTCCCAGCGTGCACAGGCTCAGAATACCCACGCCGATGGCCTTAAAGTAGAAGCTCTGGATGATTACCCACGGCAGCATAGCGCCGGCGTAATCAACGCTGCTGATGCTGGTTGTGCCCTGGGGAAGCGAGAAGCCGGTGCTGACCGCGGTACTGGTAACGATCGGCGCAAGGCTTGTGCCAATCAGCAATGCCAGGCTCAGGGTCAACAGGGCGGTCAGCAGGGTGCGGAACATATCACCACGGCAAACGGCGGTTACCAGCACGAACGCGAAAGGCAGTCCGGTGAGCGAAGCGAAGGGCAGGAACTGGTTACCCGGCACTATGGCTGCCAGAACCAGCATTACCGGGATCATCAGCATTGATACTGACAGCGTCACCGGGTGGCCAACGCTGACGGCCGAGTCGAGACCGATAGTTATTTTGCCAAAAGAACCTGCCCTTGACTGGGCAATTTCCTGAATGCGTTCGCTAATCGGATAGACGCCTTCCATAAGCATTTTTGCCATGCGGGGAATGATGGTCATCACCGCGGCCATGGTAATGGCGGTTTGCAAAATCATTTTAACTTCGATACCGGCGATGATCCCCAGCAGCGCGCCAATAATTGCGCCGAGCGAGGCCGGATCGCCAAGAATAGACAACCGCCTTTGAATAACCTCAGTATCAATTTTTATGTCCCGCACCAGCGGAATACGATCGACAATGGCGTTGACCAGCCAGGCAGCCGGGACAAAGGAAACTGAAAAGCCGTGCGGCACGGATATTGCCGGCAGATTCAGGTATTTTTCCACGTCGCCGCTGGTCCGGTCGGCAATAATCATCGTAATAATGCAGTTCAGGGCGGCGGCAAAAATACCCAGCCACAGGCTATTGGTAATAATTGCCACCAGAGAACCGGTAAATGCGTGGTGCCAGAGATTCCAGATATCAACGTTAAGAATGCGGGTGGTTTTGGTGTACAGCATCAGCATATTAATGGCGACGCAAACGGGAATAACCAGCGCGCCAACGCGGGTGCCCATTGCCACGGCCGCAGCGGCAGGCCAACCGACATCCAGCACTGAAAAATTAAGGCCGAAGCGCTCAACGATGGCATGGCTGACCGGCGTCAGCGAGTCAATCATCAGGTTAACGGTAATGCTCAGACCAATAAAGCCAATACCGACCATTAGCCCGGCTTTAATCGCCCTTGAAAGCGGGATGCGTAATAGTAAGCCGAGGATAATAAATATCATCGGCATCATTACCGATGCCCCCAGATTGACAATGTAATCGATAATAAACATTGCTTAACTCCCAGCGAGAATTAACGCTTTCACGTTAGTAAAAACCTTATCGGCGCCGATGCCTGTCAGCAGCGGCAGCGCGTTTACCACCGGAACGTTAATTGAAAGCGGGGAGGTTGAAACGATAAAATCAATATCATCGCGGGTTTTCGCCTCCGCGACCGTGCCCTGGGAAATACGCACCTTAGCGAGCAAATCTTCTTTTTTCAGAAAGTCCTGCAGCTTATTTAAGGCAATAGTGCTGGTTGCCACGCCGGCGCCGCAACAAATCATCATATGTTTCATATTTTTGTCCCTTACTGTTTGTTGAGGGAGATTAAAGCATGCAAATGAACGAGGAAGTGTGATCTGTGTGTAAAATTACACATTGAGTACACATTCGTTGTGCAATCTGCCCCGTGCGTGACTGAATAGTTGTGTGATTCACGTTATAAATCAAATAACTAAATCAATGGTGCCAGGCCTGGCCTGGCGGGGAAGTGTGTAACCGCTACTTTAACCAGCGCGATGAGCCGTGATTTTAACGGCGATAACCGGCCGTTTTTATGGCCCGGCCAGGCCAGCATCCTGAGGATTTCTGCCGGATACAATGTTGAAGCCGGGGATGTTATTAGGCTTGCTGGCGTTGGCTATTCGCTGTCGCAGACGCTATGATGAAGCCATTATTGGCCTGACCGAATACGGCGATTTTGGTCAGGCCAAATTCACCCTTATTAAGCGGATATGAAAAAGCATGAGACTTTATCAGGAGATTGGTCAGCAACTGCGTGATGCCATAAACCGTGGGACATACAGACCGGGAGATAAGTTACCTGCGGAGCGTGAAATCGCCAGCCAGTTCAACGTCAGCCGCAGCGTGGTCAGAGAGGCGCTTATTCTGCTGGAAGTAGAGCGGTGCATTGAAATTCGTAAAGGTTCCGGGGTGTATGTGCTTCCGGCTGCGCCGCGCGAATCCGCTGAGTCGCCCTCTTCTGATAGCGTTAGCTGTGGGGTATTTGAACTGCTGCAGGCAAGGCAGCTCCTGGAAAGCGAAATCGCCTCTTTTGCCGCGCTGCAGGCAACCAAAAGCGATATCACCGAACTACGCAAAGCGATTGAACTTGAGCGGGAGCAGCTCTCCTCAGGGTATATCGCGGACGATACCGATGAGCATTTTCACTACCTCGTGGCGGCAGCCACGCAAAACGCAGCGCTGGTAGCTATCGTTCAGGAGAGCTGGAAGCTGCGCAGCCGGCTTGGGATGTGGCAGAACCAGCACCGCGATACCAGCGATTTCAGCGCCCGCTGGCAATGGTTTGAAGATCGCCTGCACATCTTACAGGCAATTCAACGACGGGATGCGAAAGGGGCGAAGAGGGCGATGTGGCAACACCTTGAAAACGTGAAAAATAAATTGCTTACGCTTGCAGATACCGCCGCTGTGGATTTCGATGGTTTTTTGTTTACCTCCTCACCCATCGACGCTGACGACTAACCTTCCTTGCTTTAAATTGATCAGGCCAAAAATGAGATTTCTCATGATTGGCTGGACCAATTTTGTGTCTTGCTTCACATAACCGCTGCAGATGGCTTTACCCGGCGGCTAAAACGCCACTATGCTCATTTTATATTCTGACCCGCTACATGGGAGGAATAATAATTACGCTATTTTAACGCGCCTTTTAACAGGCGTGAGCGTTCAGGCTATGCGTTAATTTAATTGCTTTAATAATCCTTTATCCCATTTCTACAGCGGGCGGTATCGCTGTGACTTAAATATGAGAATACGCTATGGATGATTACAGGCTGGCAAAGTTTAACCCGCTTAAAAAAATTATAACTTTTGATGAGTTTCATCGTGGCCATAATGGCTGGCTGGATTTAAGACCTAATTTTGTTAAATCTAATTTTGCGCCGCATTCACAGGAGATTGACCTTATTCACTGGGGGCCGACGATGCTCTCTTCCGCCACCTTTCCGATGATGGGCACCCACGGAGCGATGAGCGGCGGCCACTGCCTTAAATTAGCCACCCGCGCGAACAGCGCGCCAATCGATCGGCCGCCCGCAGCGGGGAGCATGGGGCTGGCGATTAAACGCATGGCGGTGCCCGGCAGCCTGCATTTATTACAGTTGGAAGCCTGGTTTACCTATACGCCAGAGCCATCCGTTGCCGGTCTGGGCGATCGGGACGTGCGCGCATTTGGCTGTTTCATCGACCTGCAAAGCCAGGGAAACCGCTGGATGCCGGGCGTGCGCTACGTCAACAGCGCCGACGGAGAACCCATTAAGCGCTGGCAATATTTTCGCGTTAGCGATGGGGTCGATCACCGGCGCTGGAACTACGGTCACGACGGCTGGCATAAGGTTGGCGTCGACGGCCAGTGGTATGGGCAGCGCCAGGCGGACGGCGGCGGTGATGGTTTTCAGTGGATAGATGATGGACATCAGGAACTGGTCGCCAATGAGGCCGATGACAAAATTAACTGGATGTATATGCGCCTGACCATTGACGTTTCACGCCGGGAATATGTGGCGCTGCAGTGTATGGATAAGGTAATGGATCTGCGTGGAAAACAACCCACCCTGGCGCCGGAATATAAAGGTATTACCGGGTTATTAAACCCTGTGTTCTTTATTGAAACCGGCGCTAATCGTCGAGTGTTTCTTTATCTCGACTCCGTGGTTATTTCTACCGATGGTTATATTAACCCTGAAGATAAAGGCGTATAAAAATGAAAGAGTTTTATACTTCAGTTATTGAAATGCGTCAGCCCGTTGACGGTGTTTTTTCCAGTGAACCCTATGAATGCGGCTGGGCAGATGAGGCGCTATTTTTCCTTACGGTGCATTCAGAACAGGCCGATTTCACCCGAATATTGGTCAGGCCAAAAATTTCACCCGACGGCGTGCACTGGCTGGACGCGCCGGGGGAAGCCACGGCGGTGCTCGGACCGGGATTGACCGCTATCGCGCAATCGCATTTTGGCGGCTGGCTTCGCCTTGAGCTCAAGCTGGAAGGGGCGGCACAAACCGCGATCGTCACGCTTCATCTGGCATTGAAGGGGTAGACTATGTCCGATGCAAAACGTTCCGCCCTGGCCTCAACCGTAGGCACGGCGCTTGAATGGTATGATTTTGCGCTGTACGGCATGGCCAGCGCGCTAATTTTCCCGCAGGTATTTTTCCCGCAGATGAGCGGGGCGTATGGCATCCTGGCCTCTTTCGCCACTTTTGGCGTTGGCTTCTTTGCCCGCCCGTTCGGCGGCCTTATCGTTGGCTCGCTGGGAGATAAGCTAGGGCGCCGGGGGATGCTGTTTTTTACCTTGATTCTGATGGCGGCCTCCACCACGCTGATTGGGCTTATTCCGGCCTGGCATACTATTGGCCTGTGGGCGCCAGTCCTGCTGGTTATCTGCCGCCTGGGTCAGGGATTTGCCGCCGGCGGTGAATATTCCGGGGCCGTTCTCCTTTCCGCCGAACATGCAGGTCATAAAAATCGCGGGCTGTTCGCCTCGATCCCCGGCGCCGGCAACGCGCTGGGCTCAATCATTGCCAGCCTGGCGATTATCGCCGTTCAGCAGCTGCCGAAAGAGGAGATGATGAGCTGGGGATGGCGAATCCCGTTTATCGCCTCTTTTGCTATTGGCATTGTCGGTATCTGGATCCGTATCGGCGTTGCTGAAAGCCCTGAATTTAAAGCGGCTAAGGCCACGCAGCCGGCAAAACGCTTGCCGCTAATGGAGGTTATTCAGCGCAAGCCGCGCAATTTTTTAGGCGCTTTTTTGCTGAGTATTGGCCCAAACGTGACCTCTTATCTGCCTTCTGCTTTCGCCCTGACTTATCTGGTGGCGGAGGTTGGCGTTGATAAAAGCGTAGGTGTGATGGGCGTGATGATCTGTAATTTCATCAAATTTATTACCGTTCCCGGCGCCGGGGCGTTGAGCGATAAATTTGGTGCCAGAAAGATCTTTATTGCTGGCGCCTGCGGATTGGTGTTGCTGATAGCGCCGTTCTTCCTGCTGTTAAATACCGGCGAGCAGGGAATGATCTGGCTGGGAATGTTTCTGATTTACTGCCTGTGTAACGACGCCATGCTCGGCGCGCAGGCCGCCATGCTTTCGGAAGCGTTTCCACCGCATATCCGCTATACCGGCATGGCCAGCAGCCGTGAGCTGGCAGGCGCCGTAGCCGGAGGCACGCTGCCGTTAATTGCCGTTGCGCTACAAAGCAGCGCTGGCGGCGCCTGGTGGCCGATCGCTTGCTACGCCATCGTCCTGGCGCTGCTGGCCATGCTGGGCGCATTGCTGGTAAGTGACGGACACCGTGGCTTGCATGGCCACCGCCCCGACGAAAAAACTGCCGCAGAGTACTGAGAATTTCTGCACGGCTACGCCTTTCGTCGCCTTTCAGCCAGCCGGGCAAATCAGCGCTCAGCAGGTGCGGGAAATCTGACGCAGCGATCCCATGCCCAGCCTGACGGATGCCGAAGCCCGTGAGTATTGGGTACAGGCTTCTGAAACAGGATTGAGGATTGGAAGGCAAGCCTTTACCTGACCCAAATTGCAGGCAAAGAAAAAGGAGTTAGACGAGAAATCGTCTAACTCCTTGTTTTATTTGGTGGCCCCTGCTGGACTTGAACCAGCGACCAGGCGATTCTGAGTTCCTACCGGAACAACCGGCATCAATTGTTTGCTTTATGAATCATGAGCATAAATGGCCACTGTTGACCAACTAAGGGCCAGTCTGAGCCATTTTTACAAGCGCATTATGTGACCCGTCACCCGAAAAATTATGAGGTTTTGGGCTGATATCATAAGAATGGCTCTACACATTTGAGGCTTTTGTAAGCACACCCGTTTTAGTTCCACGCACTTTTTGAGATTTCCGGTTTTTTAGCCATCAGTCGGTATTCTTCCGGCGTCAGGTTGTGGAGGGATTCATGTGGGCGCTTGCTGTTATATTTTGCCAGCCGGCACTCTATGATTTCCCTCGCTTCATTCAGGGTTCTGAACCGACAAAAATCCAGTATCTCTGTCCGGTGGGTCCGGTTAAAACGTTCGATAAAGGCATTCTGCGTTGGCTTACCGGGTTTGATAAACTCCCGCATCACGCCGTGTTCTTCAGCCCATTGCGCCAGAGCCAGTGAGACTAATTCCTGTCCATTGTCCATCCGCATCTTCCGCGGGTATCTGCGGTTTACCACTATCTTGTCCAGTACCTGGACGACACGCTGAGCCGGGATATTCATGTCGATTTGCGGGGGCCTCGCGGTTAAAATCATCCACCACGTTGAAGCTCCGGAAGCGTCAGCCACAGATCAGCGCATCGTGCATAAAGTCTATTGACCCGCTCTGGTTAAGTGCCTCAGGCGTTGTCCGGCTTCGACGGACTTCAGAACGGCAATGATCCGGTGTTCGTTGAATGTGGCTTTACGCATGATGATCTCCTCAGGGGACATCATCAGCATGTCGAGAGATCTCTAAAAGTGAATGGTTCGTTTTGCAGGGGTACTTACATGTGATTGCACATTTGTGATGATGGAGTCAGTGCAGCCCTTTATCGTGCACCTGGCAAAATTGATTTTGCCCCACCTCATCCAGTTCGAGGTGGACAGCAGAATCTCTGGTTTTAGTTGAGACCCAGAAAGCGGCCTGCTCAACCGTGTATGTTTGCACGCCGGACATTACAGCCCTACCAGCTAAGTTCTTGTTTATTAGCTTTTGCGTTTTCTTCATACATCATCGAAATTACGCTGTAAGTACACATATCCAATCCGCGTTTACAGTAATCTTTGATAACTCTATCTAATATCTTTCGGTCGCTCGCTTTAGTTAATTTTTTAAAAGCCTCAAGATTCTCATTTTCCATCATGCGTAAGATGGTTGGCTGGCACATATCTAACTTACCATCGCAATAATCAGCTTTCACACGGTCTTTAATGTAGCTAATAACTTCCTGCTTTTGCGCTTCTGAGCCATCGAAGTCAAGTGGGTGAACAAAATCAGCAAGCACAGAGGTAGAAGTTAAAAGGAAAGCTAACCCGATAATTTTTTTCATCAACGATCCCTATTTCAAATGTTGTAGTGAAGGCAAATTGTAATGAATGTAAAAATGAGCCAAAGCCGGGAATAGAGGCATTTTAATCAAAATCCACGCCATTTTATCGCCGCTCAAAAACGAGATAACAAAAAAGCCACTCGATAGAGTGGCTTAATTATATGAGTTTAAAGCTAAAATTTGGTGGCCCCTGCTGGACTTGAACCAGCGACCAAGCGATTATGAGTCGCCTGCTCTAACCACTGAGCTAAGGGGCCGTGGCGCTGGATTATAATGGAACTCGGGACGTCAATCCAGTAGTTGCGTGACATATGCTTGTTTTATAAACAATGTCTTATCAATCCCTTATACTTAGCTCAACATCTATAAAGACGGGAAGATTCATGATCGGCGATATTCTACAGCCCGGGCTGCGGGTGGTGTTTTGCGGTATTAACCCCGGCAAGTCCTCGGCGCACACCGGTTTTCATTTTGCGCATCCGGGCAATCGTTTCTGGAAGGTTATCCATCGCGCAGGCTTTACCGAACGGCAATTGAAGCCTGAAGAAGAGCGGCACCTGCTGGATACCCGCTGTGGGATCACTATGCTGGTGGAACGACCAACGGTTCAGGCAAACGAGGTTGCCCTGCATGAGTTACGTGCCGGCGGGCGCGAACTGGTGATGAAAATGCAGGATTATCAGCCGATGGCGCTGGCCGTGCTGGGCAAGCAGGCTTTTGAACAGGCCTTTAGCCAGCGTGGCGCGAAGTGGGGCAGGCAAAATATTACCATCGGTGATACCGAAGTGTGGATTCTGCCCAACCCCAGCGGCCTGAATCGTGCGACGCTGGATAAGCTTGTGGAGTCTTACCGCGAGCTGGAACAGTCGTTGATGGCTCGAGGCCGTTAGTTCAGGCAATAAAAAAGCCCTCGCGAGGAGGGCTTTTGTCAGCACGATAAGGTTAATCGTCCAGGAAGCTACGCAGTACTTCAGAGCGGCTTGGGTGACGCAGTTTGCGCAATGCCTTCGCTTCGATCTGACGGATACGTTCGCGGGTTACGTCGAACTGTTTACCCACTTCTTCAAGCGTGTGGTCGGTGTTCATATCGATGCCGAAACGCATACGCAGCACTTTCGCTTCACGCGCGGTGAGGCCAGCCAGAACATCGTGGGTGGCAGAGCGCAGGCTTTCAGAGGTTGCGGAATCCAGCGGCAGCTCAAGGGTGGTATCCTCGATGAAATCGCCCAGATGCGAATCTTCATCGTCGCCGATTGGCGTTTCCATGGAGATAGGCTCTTTAGCAATTTTCAACACCTTGCGGATCTTGTCTTCCGGCATCAGCATACGTTCAGCCAGCTCTTCCGGCGTTGGCTCGCGGCCCATCTCCTGCAGCATCTGGCGCGAAATACGGTTGAGCTTGTTGATGGTCTCAATCATATGCACCGGAATACGGATGGTACGCGCCTGGTCGGCGATGGAGCGGGTGATAGCCTGACGGATCCACCAGGTCGCATAAGTCGAGAACTTATAGCCACGGCGGTATTCAAACTTATCAACGGCTTTCATCAGGCCGATGTTGCCTTCCTGAATCAGGTCGAGGAACTGCAGACCGCGGTTGGTGTATTTCTTAGCGATAGAAATAACCAGACGCAGGTTTGCTTCCACCATCTCTTTCTTCGCACGGCGGGCTTTCGCTTCACCGATAGACATACGACGGTTGATGTCCTTAACCTGCTCGATGGTCAGGCCGGTCTCTTCTTCAATCTGCTGCAGCTTTTGCAGGCTGCGATGCACGTCGTCAGACACGTCGCGCAGTTTTTCAGACCACGGCTTGTTCATCGCGATAGCAGCGTTGAACCAGGTTTCGCTGGTTTCGTTGCCGGTGAACAGCGTGATGAAGTTTTTCTTCGGCATTTTGCACAGCTCTACGCACAGCTTCATGATGATACGTTCTTGCGTACGAACGCGGTCCATCATGACGCGCATGCTGTTTACCAGGTAGTCGAACTGCTTCGGCACCAGACGGAACTGTTTGAAGACTTCAGAAAGTTGCAGGATCTCAGCGGCGGAATCAGCGTGGGCACGACCTTTCGCTTTAATGGTGTCGCGGGTGATTTCGTACTGGGTACGCAGTTCACCAAATTTCTCACGCGCCAGTTCCGGATCGATGCTGTTGTCATCTTCCGTATCGTCGTCGTCATCTTCCTCATCGTCATCATCGCTGTTTTCTTCGCTGGTCAGCTCAGAACCGATGTGGGTGGCGGTAGGGGCCAGATCTTCTTCGGCGTTAGGATCAACGAAGCCGGTTATCAGATCCGTCAGACGTGCCTGTTCCGCTTCAACGCGATCGTACTGCTCAAGCAGGTAGGTGATGGCTTCTGGGTATTCAGCAACGGAGCACTGAACCTGGTTGATACCGTCTTCGATACGCTTGGCGATATCGATTTCACCCTCGCGGGTTAACAGTTCAACGGTTCCCATTTCACGCATGTACATGCGCACCGGGTCGGTGGTGCGCCCGATTTCAGATTCTACGCTTGAGAGTACCTGAGCGGCGGCTTCTTCCGCATCTTCATCCGTGTTGTTTGAGTTTTCAGCAAGCAACAGGTCATCGGCGTCAGGTGCTTCTTCCATCACCTGAATGCCCATGTCATTGATCATTTGGATGATGTCTTCGATCTGATCGGAGTCGACGATATCTTCCGGCAGATGGTCATTGACCTCGGCATAGGTCAGATAGCCTTGCTCCTTACCACGTTGGACAAGAAGTTTCAGCTGTGACTGCGGGTTTTGCTCCATAAGACGGTATCCACACTTCAGTATTAGGGTTGTGTCGGTAGGCGTTGCCGCCAACAATAACGTAACGAGGGGCTGACTTATTTTAATGCCGCTGCCCCTCCATGCGGCTTTCGGGTTTAACCCGATCAATGTTCGGCAGTTAAGCCGCGAGTATTCATTTTTTCGCGCGTGATTCTGTTATCACACGGACTTCTTCACGCTCCGCCGGGGTTAACCCCTCTGTTCTGGAGCGTGCCATTAATTCTTCAAACCTCAGCTCTAATACGGAATCAAACATATGTTCGAGCGCGTCGTTGAACGTTTTTTCCGCAATATCCTTATCAGCTATATCGTCCCAGGCTGACAGTTTTTCAAGGGTGGCGGCCTCATTTGTGCCGCGATACAGCTCTAAAAGCTGCCCTGTGGTCAGTCCTGGCTGGGCCAGGCAGGTGTTGACCAGATCGATAAATAACTTCAGTCCCGGCAGCTTCGTCTGTTCCAGCCCGCTTAGGGGGGGAACAGCAGGCGCCAGCTCCGGATTCTGCACCAGCAGTCCTATCAGTATACGCATGGTTGTGCGTTTTAGCTGAGGAGCCGGGCGCGGCGTACCGTTTTGTACGAGCCGGGGCATTAATTTTTCTAGCTGGCTGTCGTCCAGAATGCCGAGTTTGTTGCCCAATTCCTGACGCAGATAAATACGCAATGTTTCACCAGGTACCTGACTAATCAGGGGTAATGCCAGCGTGCTAAGGCGCGCACGGCCATCCGGTGAGCTTAAATCAACCTGCGGCATCAGGCTGTTAAAAAGAAACGTCGAAAGCGGCTGAGCATGCTCCATACGCGCTTCAAAGGCATCTTTCCCTTCCTTGCGGACTAGCGTATCCGGGTCTTCACCGTCCGGCAGGAACATAAAGCGTAGCTGACGACCGTCCGTCATATAAGGTAGCGCAGTTTCCAGCGCTCGCCATGCGGCGTCCCGTCCGGCGCGATCGCCGTCATAACAGCAGACGACGTTATCGGTGACCCGGAACAGCAGCTGGATATGGTCGGCAGTGGTTGAGGTGCCAAGCGATGCGACGGCGTAAGAAATGCCGTACTGCGCCAGGGCCACCACATCCATATAGCCTTCGACCACCAGCAGGCGCGCCGGTTCAGGCTGGCTCTGCTGGGCTTCATACAGGCCATAAAGCTGGCGGCCTTTATGAAAAATATCGGTTTCCGGAGAGTTCAGGTACTTCGGCAGGGCATCGCCCAACACGCGGCCACCAAAACCAATTACCCGGCCTCGCTTATCGCGGATGGGGAACATCACCCGTTCACGGAAGCGATCGTAACTGCGCCCCTGATCGTTTGTCACCAGCATGCCCGCGTCGGTCAGAGACTGACGATTTTCGGCGTTGCCGCCAAAACGTTTTAACGCGTTATCCCAACCGGGAGGTGCGTAACCTATAGCAAAATGCTTGATGACTTCTGCGCTTAACCCGCGGCTTGCCAGATACTGACGGGCAGGCTCCGCGTTATGTTGCGCCAGGGATTGCTGATAAAAGGCGTTCAGGCCATCCATTAGCTGATAAAGATTCTGTCGCTGATGGCGCTCGATCTGGCTTGGCCCGTTACCCGCTTCGTACGGCACTTCAAGGTTGTGCATGGCCGCTAATTCTTCAACGCTTTCGACAAACTCAAGCTTGTCGTAGTTCATTAAAAAATCCAGCGCGTTGCCGTGCGCTCCGCAACCGAAGCAGTGGTAAAACTGTTTATCACCGTTTACGGTGAAAGAAGGGGTTTTTTCGTTATGGAACGGACAGCACGCATGGTAGTTCTTGCCCTGCTTTTTAAGCTTCACGCGCGCATCGATCAGATCGATGATGTCGGTGCGAGCCAGCAGGTCATTAATGAAAACGCGTGGGATTCGTCCAGCCATAGGCCCCGTTTGACCCCGTAGGTTTGTCTGCCGGGCTAAAAGCTACGCCAGAAAACTGTAGGGCAGGTCAGTTCATAAACGAAAATAAGCCGCGCATTCCTTTCGGAAGCACGGCCTTTACAACTACTACTTGTCTGTTTCTGAGGGTTAACCCCTCAAGAAATTAGTACAGACGAGTGCGGCGTGCGTTTTCGCGAGCCAGTTTCTTCGCGTGACGTTTCACAGCGGAAGCTTTAGCGCGTTTACGTTCGGTAGTCGGTTTTTCATAGAACTCACGACGACGAACTTCCGCCAGAACACCTGCTTTCTCACAAGAACGTTTGAAGCGACGCAGTGCTACGTCGAATGGCTCGTTTTCACGTACTTTAATTACCGGCATTAACTCTCACCTTTGATAAATTCGGTTTGCCGCTGGCTGATGCGCCAGCTATTTCAAAATGGTGCGGAATTTTACTGCAACTCTTGCTGCTTTGTAAAGCACCGGACAACCAGAAACCTGGCTTTTAAGGCCGGAATCTTCCAGGGGCGGGGATTATACACCACCTGAGCATACAAGGTGAGCAAAGTTTTAATACCCGTCATCCTTCGAGTGACATCTGCGTTGGCTGCACTCCGTTATTCGGCACATCCTGTGCCTCACCCCTGAGGGGCCGTGGCTTGCAACGTTCAAATCTGTTCCCGACAGATTTGTCACCTCAGTCACTTACTTTAGTAAGCTCCTAGGGATTCGCTCCCTTGCCGCCTTGCTGTAACTCGAATGCTATAGGGTATACAACGCAGGCCCGGGAGCTTAAACTTCGCCGCAAGACTTTGAGGTAGAGAAAGCCATGCGCGTACTGGGTATTGAGACTTCCTGTGATGAAACCGGCATCGCCATTTATGACGATGAGAAAGGGTTATTAGCCAATCAATTGTATAGTCAGGTGAAATTGCACGCTGACTACGGCGGCGTGGTGCCGGAGCTGGCCTCCCGCGACCACGTGCGTAAAACCGTGCCGTTGATTCAGGCGGCGCTGAAAGAGGCAGGTTTAACCGCCCGGGATATCGATGGCGTAGCCTATACCGCCGGTCCAGGCCTGGTTGGCGCGCTGCTGGTGGGCGCAACGGTCGGACGCGCGCTGGCGTTTGCCTGGGATGTGCCAGCCGTACCGGTGCACCATATGGAAGGCCATTTACTGGCGCCGATGCTTGAAGATAATCCTCCGGCCTTCCCGTTTGTTGCGCTGCTGGTTTCCGGCGGCCACACCCAGCTTATTAGCGTTACGGGCATCGGTCAGTATGCGCTGCTTGGTGAATCCATTGACGATGCCGCAGGCGAAGCCTTTGATAAAACGGCCAAACTGCTGGGCCTGGATTATCCGGGTGGCCCGATGCTGTCAAAAATGGCGGCGCAGGGAACGGCGGGGCGCTTTGTTTTCCCGCGCCCGATGACCGACCGTCCCGGCCTTGATTTCAGCTTCTCCGGCCTGAAAACGTTTGCCGCCAACACCATTCGCGGCAACGAAGCCGACGACCAGACCCGCGCCGATATCGCCCGTGCTTTTGAAGATGCGGTTGTGGATACGCTGCTGATCAAATGCAAGCGAGCGCTGGATCAGACCGGCTTTAAGCGGCTGGTGATGGCGGGCGGCGTAAGCGCCAACCGCACGCTGCGTACGCGTATGGAAGAGCTGATGATCAAACGCCGCGGCGAAGTATTTTACGCGCGGCCGGAATTTTGCACCGACAACGGCGCAATGATTGCTTACGCGGGTATGATTCGTCTGAAAGCGGGAACGGTGGGCGAGTTAAGCGTGACGGTCCGTCCGCGCTGGCCGCTGGCAGAGTTGCCCGCGGCCTGACCGGACAAAAAAGGAGTGAGAAATCACTCCTTTTTTTTGTCTTTATTTCTGCGCAGCTTCTTCCAGATTTTGGTTTCCTGCCCGCGCCATAAACGTTGAATATTGTCATGATGGCGCATCAGAATCAGGCAGGAGAGCATGGCGACCGGGAAAGTAAACTGCGGCTTGAACCACCAGACGTAGAAGGGCGCTATCAGCGCGCTGATGATTGCTCCCAGGGACGAATAGCCGCTAAGCAGCACGCTTAGCAGCCAGGTGCCGGCCATGACGCCGGTTAAATCGAAGCCAATAGGCGCAATGGCGCCGAAGGCGGTTGCCACGCCTTTGCCACCGCGAAACCTGAAGAACACGGGCCAGATATGGCCCAGGCAGGCGGCGATCGCAATCAGCCCAAGCCAGAATGGCGTTACGCCCAACGCGTAGGCCGCCCAGACCGGCAGCATGCCTTTTAAAATGTCAAAGATAAGTACCGCTACGGCTGCGCCTTTGCCGCCAATACGCAGAACGTTTGTCGCTCCTGGATTACCTGAACCGTTCTCTCTTGGGTCCGGAAGACCTGCGAGCCGGCAAACCAGAATGGCGCTGGAAATTGAGCCGCAAAGATACGCGAGGAGAATCATGCCAGGCGCGATTGCACTCATAACGCTGTTCCATTTTGAAAGTGTCGTTGTATTCTTCGCATCTGTGGATAATACGCATATTTCGCCGGAAGTGGTATCTGGCGTCACTAAAAACCGGGCAGGGCGTGATGGACATTGTATTTATAGAGCAACTTACGGTAATCACCACCATCGGGGTGTACGACTGGGAACAGACTATCAGCCAAAAGCTGGTATTCGATATCGAAATGGCCTGGGACAACCGCACGGCCGCCGCAAGCGACGACGTGAAGGATTGCCTGAGCTATGCCGATGTCAGCGAAGCGGTCATTAACCACGTTTCCGGCGGCCGTTTCGCGCTGGTCGAACGCGTGGCGGAGGAAGTGGCCCAACTCCTGCTGGCGAGGTTTAACTCACCCTGGGTGCGCCTGAAAGTCAGCAAGCCTGGCGCGGTTGCGCAGGCGGCAAGCGTCGGGGTCGTCATTGAGCGTGGCAATAATCCGAAAGCAAACAAATAAGTTCATAATTGTTAAACCAAACGTGGCTAAGCTGGTCATAGCCAGTAACCTTTTGCGGCGGTCGCATCTCGCCCGCCGTTTTTTTGTGATTTTTTTAGGGGTATGAGGGTTTATTAATGAGCGATTTTCACTCGCTGGCGATTGCCGCGATTCTCGGCGTGGTTGAGGGGTTAACGGAGTTTTTACCTGTCTCGTCCACCGGGCATATGATTATTGTCGGACACCTGCTGGGATTTGAAGGTGATACCGCCGAAACATTTGAAGTGGTGATTCAGCTCGGTTCGATCCTCGCTGTGGTAGTTATGTTCTGGCGTCGTCTGTTTGGTCTGATTGGTATTCACTTTGGTCGTCCGCCTCATGAAGGCGCGGGCAAAGGCCGCCTGTCGTTAATTCATATCCTGTTGGGGATGCTCCCGGCCGTGGTGCTGGGGCTTATCTTCCACGACACGATTAAGTCGCTGTTTAACCCGATTAACGTTATGTACGCCCTGGTTGTCGGCGGCGTGTTGCTGATTGCCGCTGAGCTGCTAAAACCAAAAGAACCGCGCGCCGTTGGGGTGGATGATATGACCCTGCGTCAGGCCTTTATTATCGGCTGCTTCCAGTGTCTGGCGCTCTGGCCGGGATTCTCTCGTTCCGGGGCTACGATCTCCGGCGGCATGCTGATGGGCGTGAGCCGCTATGCGGCTTCTGAATTCTCTTTCCTGCTGGCCGTACCTATGATGCTGGGCGCGACGGTGCTGGACGTTTATAAGAGCATCGGCTTCCTGACCATGGCCGATCTGCCGATGTTTGCCGTTGGCTTCATCACCGCGTTTATCGTTGCCCTGCTTGCGATTAAAACCTTCCTGCAGGTTATTAAACGCATGTCGTTTATCCCGTTTGCTATCTATCGCTTCTTTGTGGCGGCAGCGGTTTATTTCGTCTTTATGTAAACATCCTGCCCTCAGCTTTGCGGCTGGGGGCAGTGTTCTTCTTTCCAGGATGCAACGGCGGCAATGCGGCGTTTAGTCAGTTCCTCCCGAATTGCCGGCCCGCTGAAGCCTGCTTCAATCACTTCTTTATTGGTCACCCGCAGAGCCGCCTCCCAGGCCGCACGCAGCAATCTTCCCTGCGGATAATCGCTGCCTTCAAAACCGGTGCGCCCGCGTGCATCAGCCTCGCTGGTTAATGCGATTTGCTCAACGCGGTGCGGCTTACGCCAGGCGTCGATTGCGTCAAACAGCTTCACCACCGTTTTCGGCTGCAGAATGGGGAAGGTGTGAATAAGGTCGTGATACTCCGCCACCAGCTTCGCCAGATCGCGGATCTCGTTTGGCACGCGCATTCTCTGGCAGATATTCTCTACCAGCTTAACGCCCGCCGGGCCGTGGCCGTGGTGCCTGGGCCAGAATTCTTTCGGGGTTAATCCCTTGCCAAGATCGTGGCAAAGCGTTGCAAACCGCACGTCCACTTCGGGACTAAGCTGGGCCGCAATAGCAAGCGTCATCAGCACATGAATGCCGGTGTCGATTTCCGGGTGCCATTTGGCCGGTGCCGGTACGCCAAACAGCGCGTCGATTTCCGGGAACAGCACGGCCAGCGCCCCGCATTTACGCAGCACATCAAAATAAACCTGCGGATTCCGGCTGGTGAGGGCGTTTTCAGTTTCTTTCCAGACGCGCTCTGGCGTCAGATGCGTCAGTTCACCTCCCGCCGTCATATCCTGCATCAGCGTCATGGTTTCCGGGGCAATCTGGAAATTGAGATGGGCGTAACGTGCCGCAAATCGCGCCACGCGCAGAACGCGTAGCGGATCTTCATTAAATGCCGGGGATACGTGGCGCAGCAGGCGCTTTTCTATGTCGGCAAGCCCGTTGTAGGGGTCGATAAGCTTGCCGTGTTGGTCTTGTGCTATGGCGTTGATGGTGAGATCGCGACGCATTAAATCCTGTTCGAGCGTAACGTCCGGCGCGGCATAGCAGGTGAAGCCTGTATAACCCTGGCCGGCTTTACGTTCGGTGCGTGCCAGGGCGTACTCTTCGCGAGATTTGGGATGCAAAAATACCGGAAAGTCTTTCCCGACCTGCTGGTAACCAGCGTCCAGCATTTCTTGCGGGGTAGCGCCGACCACAACCCAATCTTTATCTTTGACCGGTAGTTTTAACAACCCATCGCGAACGGCGCCACCGACCAGATAAATCTTCACTCTCTACACCCCTGCATCTATCAACACGAAGAATAATACGTAATTGTAGGATACAGGGGGACGAGTCAATTCATCCAGCGGTCTTTCTTCTTGCGGCTTGGGATCATATGCGGCAGCAGCAGGCCAAACAGCAGGCCGACGCCCAGCACGCCGCCGCCATACATAAACCACTGCATGATAATGGCGCGCTGCTTGTCATCAAGCTGGACGTTTGCCGCGTTCACTTTCTTCTGCGCAACGATAAGCTGATTTTTAAGCTGCTGATTTTCTTCTTTAAGACCGTTTATCACGCCGTCGCTCTGGGCGACTTTTTGCTGCATTTCCGCCGTGCGCTGATTCCATGTGGTGTCGATATTGGTGAGCTTGTCCGTCAGCTCTTTAACCTGTTGTTCCAGGGCGGGTACGCGAGTACGCAGGCTTGGGTTGGCGCTTAGCTGGGCAAGCGGGATCCAGGAGGTGCGGCCGTTGCTGTCGCGCACCTGGCCATATTTGGTTTCTTCATTACTTTGCAGAAGGGTGACTTCTTCGCCGGCGTTGACTGTACCCAGCAGGCGATAGTTATCACCCGGGCCGCTGCGGACCCAGGTGTTTAATTCGTCGGAGACATAACGTTTTTCATCGGCATGAGCCACAACGGTAACGCTAAGAGAGAGCAAAGTAAGGCAAATCAGGCGTAATTTCTGCATTATTTCATCATTATTGTCATCAAGTGTGGAACGATAGTAGTGGCATCAGTCTGACGGTGCAATCCGTAAACCTGAATGAGAATCATCCTGGTGTGAATTTCGCCACTTGTACAAGGCATTAGCCCCTTTTTCAGCTAAAAATTCGCTCGTCAAATTGCGCATGATGCGTGGCAATTTACGGCAAAATATTATCTACTGACCAGCAACCAGCTATTTAGTTCGCCGGGATGTCCTCCCGTGTGACCGCAACCAAAAGTAAATGACGATGCCTCAAGAAATCGAACTTAAATTTATCGTTAATCCAGCGGCGCTGGATAACCTGCGCACCACCCTTAACTCCCTTGAAAGCGAACATAGCGAACCTCGCCAACTGCTTAATATTTATTACGAAACAGCGGATAAAACGCTGCGTCGCCACGATATGGGGCTGCGCATCCGTGGAACAGATGGCCGCTATGAAATGACGATGAAAACGGCCGGTCGCGTGACTGGCGGTCTTCATCAGCGCTCTGAGTACAATGTCGATCTCGACAAGCCGGAACTCGATCTGGCGTTGCTGCCTGCGGAAGTCTGGCCGGAAGGCGTGACGCCTGCGGCCCTGCAGGAAGCGTTAAAGCCGTTGTTCAGCACCCATTTCGCGCGTGAGAAGTGGGTGGTTACTCACCGTGGCAGCAGGATCGAGCTGGCTCTGGACCAGGGCGAAGTGAAAGCCGGTGAAGTAAGCGAGCCGCTGTGCGAGCTGGAGCTTGAGCTGCTTGCAGGCGAAGCGTCTGCGGTGCTTGAGCTGGCGCAACGGTTGGTGGTGCAGCCTGGGCTGCGTCAGGGAAGCCTGAGTAAAGCCGCACGCGGCTATCACCTGGCGGCAGGCGATGCGCCTCGTGAAATCAAACCGCTGGGCGTACTGCGCGTTGCGCCAAAAGCAACGGTTGAGCAGGGCCTGGAAGGCGCGCTGGAAATGGCGCTGGCGCACTGGCTGTATCATGAAGAGCTTTGGGTTCGCGGTAGCAAAGCGGCGAAAAAGGCGGTGCTGGACGGCGTGGGGCTGGTTCGCCATGCGCTGGCGTTATTTGGCGGCGTCGTACCGCGTAAAGCGAGCGCCCACTTACGTGAGCTGCTGATGGCGTATGAAGCGCTGCTGGCGCAGAATCTGAAGGCGGAAGCGCTGGTCTACAGCCCGGAAAGCAGCCAGGCAAAGCTCGCGCTGACAGAATGGCTGGTAAATCGCCAGTGGCAAAAATTCGTCGATGAAAAAGACCGCGCTAAGCTTGCAGGCTCCTTTAAGCGTTTTGCCGATACGCATCTTTCCCGCCACGCGGCGGAGCTGCGCAGTACCTTCCAGCGTCCGCTTGGCGACGCCTATGGCGATCAGCTTCCACGCCTTGCGCGCGAAACTGATGCTGTTCGCCTGTTAGCCGGTGTTTATGACGATGCAGTGGCTCTGCCCTGGCTTGAAAACTGGCAGGGGCTGCGCCATGCCATCGCCACGCGACAGCAGGTGGAAATTGAACATTATCGTAATGAAGCAATCTCGCAGGCGCCATTCTGGTTGCATAGCGGGAAATAACCATATTGTCGGGATAACATAATGCCGCACTCGCCCCTTTTACAGCAGCACCTGCAGGCGGTATTACCGCGTCTGCCACAAGATATCGATAGTCAGGGATTAAGCGCCCAGGCGCAGGCCGTACTGACATTCAGTGATTTTGTCTGCGATAGCATAGTGGCGCATCCCGCCTGGCTGCTGGAACTGGAGCAGAGCCCTCCTGAGGCGCAAGAGTGGCAGCGCTACGCCGCCTGGCTGCAAAGTGATCTGCACGAAGTCCACGACGAGGCGGCGTTGATGAAAGCGCTGCGTCTGTTTCGCCGCCGCATTATGGTTCGTATTGCCTGGGCACAAACGCTGCAACTGGTGCCTACTGAAACCTCGCTGCGGCAGCTGAGCGTGCTGGCGGAAACGCTGATTATCGCCGCCCGCGACTGGCTTTATGCCGCATGTTGCGGTGAATGGGGAACGCCGTGTAATCGGGATGGCGTTCCGCAGCCGCTGATGATCCTCGGCATGGGGAAACTCGGCGGCGGCGAGCTGAATTTTTCCTCCGACATCGACCTGATTTTTGCCTGGCCTGAAAATGGCACAACCCGGGGCGGGCGGCGTGAATTAGATAACGCCCAGTTCTTTACGCGTCTGGGGCAGAAGCTTATCAAAGTGCTCGACCAGCCTACGCAGGACGGTTTTGTCTACCGCGTGGATATGCGCCTGCGCCCGTTTGGCGACAGCGGCCCGCTGGTGCTGAGCTTTGCTGCGCTGGAAGATTATTATCAGGAACAGGGGCGCGACTGGGAGCGCTACGCGATGGTCAAGGCGCGGATTATGGGCGACAGTGACGACGCCTGGAGCCAGGAGCTGCGCAATATGCTGCGTCCGTTCGTCTTTCGCCGCTACATAGATTTCAGCGTTATCCAGTCGCTGCGCAACATGAAAGGCATGATTGCCCGTGAAGTGCGCCGCCGTGGCCTGAAGGACAATATCAAACTTGGCGCCGGCGGCATTCGCGAAACCGAATTTATCGTGCAGGTCTTCCAGCTTATCCGTGGCGGACGCGAGCCGTCGCTCCAGTCCCGCTCGCTGCTGCCAGGGCTTGAGGCTATTGAGCAGTTGCACCTGTTGCCGGAAGGCGATGCGCGGCGGTTAAGCGAGGCCTATCTCTATCTGCGTCGCCTTGAAAACCTGCTGCAAAGCATCAACGATGAGCAGACCCAGACGCTGCCCGGCGACGAGCTTAACCGTGCCCGCCTTGCCTGGGCGATGAACGAAAATAGTTGGGGTGCTTTACAACAAAGCTTACAGGCGCATATGGATGACGTGCGTCAGGTATTTAACGAGTTGATCGGCGATGATGAGCCGGAAGCGGGCGAGGATAAAATCGCCGAGGCCTGGCGTGAGCTATGGCAGGATGCGCTCGACGCGGACGACACCACCGCCGTACTCAGCCATCTGACGCCGCAAGCGCGCGGTGAAGTACTGCGGCTGATCGGCGAGTTCCGTCAGGATACAGATAAACGCACCATCGGCCCGCGTGGTCGCCAGGTGCTGGATCAGCTTATGCCGCGGCTGCTTAGCGAAGCCTGCTCACGCAACGATGCCCCTCTGCCGTTATCGCGTCTGCTTCCGCTGCTGCTGGGCATTGTTACCCGTACAACCTATCTCGAACTGCTGACGGAATATTCGGGCGCGCTTAAGCATCTGATCACGCTTTGCGCCGCGTCGCCAATGATTGCGGGACAACTGGCGCGTTACCCGCTGCTGCTGGACGAACTGCTTGATCCGAACACGCTCTATCAGCCAACGGCGACGGATGCGTATAAAGACGAGCTGCGCCAGTATCTCCTGCGCGTGCCGGACGATGACGAAGAGCAGCAGCTTGAAGCGTTGCGCCAGTTTAAACAGGCTCAGCTTTTGCGCGTGGCCGCGGCGGATATCACCGGCACGCTGCCGGTGATGAAGGTCAGCGATCACCTGACGTGGCTTGCGGAGGCGATTATCGATGCCGTGGTCCAGCAGGCGTGGGCGCAAATGGTGGCGCGTTTCGGCCAGCCGAAACATTTGCGCGAGCGGGAAGGGCGCGGGTTTGCGGTCATCGGCTACGGCAAGCTTGGCGGCTGGGAACTTGGCTACAGTTCCGATCTTGATTTGGTTTTCCTGCACGATTGCCCGGCAGATGTCATGACCGACGGCGAGCGTGAAATCGACGGCCGCCAGTTTTATCTGCGCTTGGCCCAGCGAGTGATTCACTTATTCAGCACCCGCACCTCATCCGGCATTCTGTATGAGGTGGATGCTCGCCTTCGTCCCTCTGGCGCGGCAGGAATGCTGGTCACAACGGCGGAGGCCTTTGCTGACTACCAGCAAAACGAAGCCTGGACGTGGGAGCATCAGGCCCTGGTTCGCGCCCGCGTTGTTTACGGCGATCCGCTTTTGAACCGCCAATTTGATGCTATCCGTCGTGAAATTTTGTCCCGCCCGCGCGAAGGCGAAAAGCTACAAACAGAAGTGCGTGAAATGCGTGAAAAAATGCGCGCCCATCTTGGCGATAAACATCATGGACGCTTTGATATTAAAGCAGATCGGGGCGGGATCACCGATATTGAATTTATCACCCAGTATCTGGTTTTGCGTTATGCGGCGCAGGCTCCAAAGTTAACGCGCTGGTCTGATAACGTGCGCATTCTGGAGTTAATGGCGCAAAACGACATTATGCGTGATGACGAAGCGCAGGCGCTGACCCATGCTTACGTCACGCTGCGCGATGAGCTACACCACCTGGCTTTACAAGAGCTGCCGGGTAACGTGGCGCCGGACGCCTTTGCCGCCGAGCGCGAGCAGGTTGAGCGGAGCTGGCAAACGTGGCTGGGCGAGGCGCAAACGCGCGTGCAGGCGTAACTGTGATATTATCTCGCGCAAAATTTTTTCCCTCTCTGGAGAGTCAGGAATGAAAGTAACGCTGCCCGAATACAGCCGTGCAGGCGTCATGGTAGTTGGTGATGTGATGCTGGATCGCTACTGGTATGGCCCAACCAGCCGTATCTCCCCGGAAGCCCCGGTGCCGGTGGTGAAAGTGGAAACCATTGAAGAACGTCCGGGCGGTGCGGCCAACGTGGCGATGAACATCGCGTCCCTCGGCGCAAATTCCCGCCTGGTTGGGCTGACCGGCATTGATGACGCCGCGCGCGCGTTAAGCCAGACGCTTGCGGGTGTGAACGTCAAATGCGACTTTGTTTCCGTTGCCACTCATCCAACGATTACCAAGCTGCGTGTGCTTTCGCGCAACCAGCAGCTGATTCGTCTGGACTTTGAAGAAGGCTTTGAAGGGGTCGATCCTGAGCCGCTGCACGAACGCATTAATCAGGCGCTGCCGCATATCGGCGCGCTGGTGCTGTCTGATTATGCAAAAGGGGCGCTGGCAAGCATCCGTCAGATGATTGACCTTGCTCGCGCAGCTAAAGTCCCGGTGCTTATCGATCCTAAAGGGACCGATTTTGAACGCTACCGCGGCGCCACGCTTTTGACGCCTAATCTGTCCGAATTTGAGGCGGTGGTGGGCAAATGCAAAAGCGAAGCCGAACTGGTTGAGCGCGGCATGCGGTTGATTACCGATTACGATCTGTCCGCGCTGCTGGTGACGCGTTCCGAGCAGGGAATGACGCTGTTACAGCCGGGTCTTGATCCGGTTCATTTGCCGACGCAGGCACAGGAAGTTTACGATGTGACCGGCGCAGGCG
The DNA here is from genome assembly GCA_032000125.1 of Buttiauxella sp. GTDB lineage: Bacteria > Pseudomonadota > Gammaproteobacteria > Enterobacterales > Enterobacteriaceae > Dryocola. The sequence goes on from DAMALH010000007.1 coordinate 54,732, forward strand.
ATACGGTAATTGGCGTACTGGCGGCAACGCTTGCGGCGGGCAACTCGCTGGAAGAAGCCTGCTACTTTGCTAACGCGGCAGCGGGCGTGGTGGTTGGCAAACTCGGTACATCGACCGTTTCTCCAGTTGAACTCGAAAACGCAGTGCGGGGCCGTGCTGATACCGGTTTTGGCGTGATGACCGAAGCGGAACTGAAGGTTGCCGTGGAGAGCGCCCGCAAACGCGGCGAGAAAGTCGTCATGACCAACGGCGTGTTCGATATTCTGCACGCGGGCCACGTTTCCTACCTGGCGAACGCGCGAAAGCTTGGCGACCGGCTGATTGTGGCCGTAAACAGCGATGCTTCAACCAAACGGCTGAAAGGGGAAACCCGGCCGGTGAATCCGCAGGATCAGCGTATGATCGTGCTTTCCGCGCTGGAAGCCGTGGACTGGGTGGTGCTGTTTGAAGAGGATACCCCGCAGCGCCTGGTCGGTGAGATCCTGCCGGATCTGCTGGTGAAAGGCGGCGACTACAGGCCGGATGATATTGCCGGTAGCAAAGAAGTATGGGCGAACGGCGGCGAAGTTATGGTGCTGAACTTTGAAGACGGATGCTCAACCACCAATATCATTAAAAAGATCCAAAGCCACGAAGCATAAAAAAACGCCCCTGACGGGGCGTTTTTTACATCTGTGGTTCCGTTGGTGGAATAACTTCCGGCACCGGCGCGGCTGCCGGGCGATTTTCCAGCTCGCTTAAACGCTGTTCCAGCAACGCTATTTTTTCCCGGGTGCGCAGCAGAACCTGCGTCTGTACATCAAACTCTTCACGGCTCACCAGATCCAGACGCGTTAGCTGCGCCTGCAATACCTGACGGATTTTCTTTTCGACATCATCCCCGAACTCACGAATCCCTTTCGGCATCGACTCATGAACCTGGCGGGCGATCTGCTCAATTTTTTTCGGGTCAATCATAGTGGTTTCCATTTAACCTGCGTGAATAGCCTAATTGTAATACCTGATTGCCAGGTGATAAACCTCAAATGCCGTTGCCAGGAAAAATCATCGGCGTTATAGTAAGCCTGCTTATTCTCAGGGCGGGGTGAAACTCCCCACCGGCGGTAAATCAGCGTACGCTGAAAGCCCGCGAGCGCTCCGAATCACTTCGGAGGTCAGCAGATCCGGTGTAATTCCGGGGCCGACGGTTAAAGTCCGGATGGGAGAGAGTAACGACAAAGACAGGCCCCGGCCTGCCCACGTTATTTTTCATAGCTCCTAAGACTGCCCTGATTCTGGTAACCATAATTTTAATGAGGTTTCTTTACCATGAATCAGACGCTACTTTCTGCATTTGGCACCCCGACTCAGCGCGTAGAACATGCACTTGCTGCATTGCGCGAAGGCCGCGGCGTGATGGTTCTCGATGATGAAGATCGCGAGAACGAAGGTGACATGATTTTCGCTGCCGAAACCATGACCGTTGAGCAAATGGCGCTGACCATTCGCCACGGCAGCGGCATTGTCTGCCTGTGCCTGACCGATGAACGTCGCAAACAGCTCGACCTGCCGATGATGGTGGATAACAACACCAGCGCTTACGGCACCGGTTTTACCGTCACTATAGAAGCGGCGCATGGCGTAACCACCGGCGTTTCTGCAGCCGATCGTTTAACGACCGTGCGTGCTGCTATCGCCGACAACGCTAAACCAAGCGATTTGAACCGCCCGGGACATGTGTTCCCGCTGCGTGCTCAGCCAGGCGGCGTGTTAACCCGTGGCGGCCACACCGAGGCGACCATTGATCTGGTTTCTCTGGCAGGCTTCAAACCAGCCGGCGTGCTGTGCGAGCTGACCAACGACGATGGCACCATGGCGCGAGCGCCGGAATGCATCACTTTTGCCGGTCAACACAATATGGCCGTTGTCACCATCGAAGATCTGGTGGCATATCGCCAGACGCACGAGCGCAAGGCCAGCTGATTGCATAAAAAAACCCGGTTTACAGACCGGGTTTTTTATTAACCTATGCCGCTTGTTTGCAGTAACGTCAAACTCAGTCCCATCACCGCCATGCCGCACAGCACGCCATAACTGGGGTTGTTATGCGGATCGATTTCTTTTGCCAGCGGCATCAGCTCATCCACCGACAGCGCCACCATAATCCCCGCGACGGCCGCCATGATAGAGGCCATTACCACCGGCGAGATCAACGTGCCGAGCACCAGCCAGGCCAGCACGCCGCCAAAAATTTCCGCAAGCCCTGAAACGCCCGCCCAGATAATCGCTTTACGCTTTGACCCCGTGGCGGCATAAACCGGAGCGGCAACCGCCAGGCCTTCAGGAATATTATGTAATGCGACGGCAAGCGCGATACCCATACCGAGTTCCAGGTTGGCGCTGGCCGTTACAAAGGTCGCAATACCTTCCGGGAAGTTATGCAGGCTGATGCCGAGGGTTAGCAGAAGCGCGGTGCGTCGTAGATTGCCCGTCTTTAACGTGCCGTCCATCAGGTCCTGAGGGTGGGCATGGGGCAAGCTGCGGTCGAGCGCAAAGTAGCCCATTAGCCCGAGGACAAACATGCCGTACCCCAGTACGGGCGACATACCTGCGGTATGTAACGCCGCCGGCAGCATTTCCATTAGCGAAATGAGCAGCATAATTCCGGCAGCAAAACCGAGCGAAAAGGCGAGCACCCGATTCGACGGCTTCTGGCCGATAACGCCCAACACGGCGCCGATAAAGGTAGCCCCTCCGGCTAGCAGGGTCAGGATCAAGGGGACGGACATTTGCAGCTCCTATCGCATACGTTCAAATTTTCTGACGATCTTCATCATGCTTATCTGAGTTCTTCCCATGGCGATTGGGCGTAATGTTGTGCCATCAGATTTTATCCGATTAAGGACACGACTATGACCACCCAACGTATGCCCGCGCTATTCCTTGGTCACGGAAGCCCGATGAACGTGCTGGAAGACAATCACTATACCCAGAGCTGGCGTCATTTGGGAGAAACTCTGCCGCGGCCAAAAGCAATTGTGGTGGTGTCTGCCCACTGGTTCACGCGTGGCATTGGCGTAACCGCGATGGAAGCGCCAAAAACTATTCATGATTTTGGCGGTTTCCCGCAGGCGCTGTACGACACGCATTATCCGGCACCGGGCTCTCCGGAGCTGGCTCAGCAGCTTGTTGAATTGCTGGCGCCGGAGCCTGTCACGCTGGATAAAGAAGCCTGGGGGTTCGATCACGGGTCCTGGGGCGTGCTGATAAAAATGTACCCGCAGGCGGATATTCCCATGGTGCAGTTAAGTATCGACAGCACCAGGCCAACCGGCTGGCACTATGAGGCAGGCCGAAAGCTGGCAGCGCTGCGTGAACAGGGGGTAATGCTGGTGGCCAGCGGCAACGTGGTGCACAACCTGCGCACCGCTCGCTGGCATGGTGATAATAAGCCTTATCCGTGGGCCAGCGCTTTTAACCAGTATGTAAAAGATAATCTCACCTGGCAGGGACCTGCGGCAGAGCATCCGCTGGTAAACTATCTGCAGCATGAAGGCGGGGCGTTATCGAGCCCGACGCCAGAACACTATCTGCCTTTGCTTTACGTACTTGGCGCGTGGGACGGTGAGGAACCCGTTACGATCCCGACAGACGGCATTGAGATGGGATCGCTGAGCATGCTTTCGGTACAGGTAGGCTAATAAAAAAGGCGCGACGATCGCGCCTTTTGCTTACTCAACAAAGATATGCGGATAGAAGCGTGAAAGATCCTGAGTGATAAGCTCGCGATCTTCACGAATGCCGATCCCTGCGGGCAGATCGTTGATAAGCCAACTGCCGATAAGCGTATAGCTCTCGCCAAATTTTGGCAGTTGATAAAACTGCTGAACGATCGTGCCTTCTTCGCCGTAAGGACCATCGACGCGGGCCACTTCCTGGCCGTTCTCGATGATTTTCACGTTTGCCCCTTCGCGGGAGAAAATAGGTTTAACGACGTATTTATCCATTGGCGGATAGTCGTCTTCTGCAAAGTAAGCTGGCAGCAGGTTAGGGTGATCCGGGAACATTTCCCACAGCATCGGCAGCAGCGCTTTGTTGGAGATAATGCTTTTCCAGGCGGGCTCAAGCCAGCGCACGCCAGCGTCTTCAAGCTTGGTGGAGAACATCTCGCGCAGCATGTATTCCCACGGGTAGAGCTTAAAGAGGTTGCTGATAACCTGATCCTGCAGATCGGTAAACTGGCCTTTTTCTCCCAGGCCGATCTCTTCCATATACAGGAACTCGCTCGCGATTTCGGCTTCCGCGGCGCAATCCTGCAGATACTGGACGGTACCGCGATCTTCCACCGTGTCCTGACAGCAGGCGAAATGCACCAGGTTGAAACCGTGCTGTTGTTTCAGCTCGGCGAAGCGTTCGATTATCTTTTCCTGCAGGCTGTTGAACTGATCGCTGCCCGCTGGCAGATTGCCTGCCTGCATCTGATCTTCGAGCCAGATCCACTGGAAGAATGCGGCTTCGTAAAGCGAAGTCGGCGTGTCGGCGTTGTTTTCCAGCAGCTTAGGTTCGCCCACGCCATCCCACGCCAGGTCCAGGCGGGAATAAAGCGAAGGTTGCTGAGTGCGCCATGACTGACGCACAAATTCCCAGGTGTGTTTCGGGATGCGGAACTTAGCTAACAGCTCGTCGCTGCCCACCACTTTTTCGACGACCTTCAGGCACATCTGGTGCAGTTCTGCCGTGACATCTTCCAGGCGTTCGACCTGCGGGAGCGTTAGCTTGTAATAAGCCTCCTCACACCAGTACGGCTCGCCGTACATGGTGTGGAAGTTAAAACCGTATTCTGCAGCTTTCTCGCGCCAGTCCGGGCGCTCGTTGATGGCAACTCTTTCCATAGTCCTTAGCCGCCCATTGAACGGGAGGAACCGGTAGCGCTGCTGCGCTGCATGGTGGACTGCTTGGCAACGGATTCGCCGAAGCCGCCGCGGGTGACCGTGCTGGTGGTGGCTGGTTTCGGCGCCAGCGCGGTTTTCGGCACGCTGGCAGTACGGCCAGGCGTTGCCGCGCCGTAGCTCTTACCGCTGGCATCGGCGTATTTACCGTAAGCCGGGCTGGCCGGATTTTTAGACGAGAACAGAGGCTGTTGGGCAAAGCCCGCGCCGCCGCCCATCAGACGGCCCATCATGTAACCCGCCATCAGCGGCATCCAGAAGCTGCCGCTCTGTTGAGTCTGCGCCTGATTTTCACCCGCCATGCTGGCCTGGGCAGGCGCTGGCTGGCACTGTCCTTCACCAAACTCGGCGATACATTCTTCACGGGAAGCGTATTTAGGCGCGGTGCGCTCTGCTTCCTTTAAGGCGTTATTGTAGGAGGTGGTGCACTCCGCGCTTTTGCCAGGGTTTGCCTGAGCGCAGTCGTCCGCGTTCTGGTACATGGAAACTGTTTCGTCGTTCTGTTCACAGCCCGCAAGCATAAATACGGCGGTAACGGCCAGCGCAACCGGCGTTAAATGCCTGGCGTTCCAGCTTTTACGGAACGACGCGAGGTTTATAGTTTTTGTCCGTTTCATTTATCAGTCCTGAGCCCAAAGGAATAGCTAATGTTGTGCTTAGGATAGGGGATGAATGGTTGAAATTAAAGCGACGACGGGCGATTGCGGGGGGATCTTTACTTTGCCTTACGTTTGGGTTCGCAAGTTGTGACAGGGGTATGCTGACATACCCCTTTTTGCGTGACTAGTTCCCGAATGGATTACGAGAATTGCTGCGCGTTGCTTTTACCGGCTGCGCGGCAGGAGCGGATGCTTCGGTACCGGTTGCTGCGCTATCCGCGGTGAAGTTATCAACGCGGGCATTCTGATCCGGCGTTTCTGGCGCCACGCTTTCCGGTGTGGTCGGGACCGGCTGACCCAGCGTAGCGTTAAGCGCGACCAGGTCCTGCTCGTTAAGCGTGCCCAGCGCCTGCTTAATATTAAGCTGGTTGATCAGGTAGTTATAACGAGCGCTGGAAAGCTGCTGCTTCGCATTATACAGCGTCGTGGTGGCGTCCAGCACGTCAACAATGGTACGCGTACCCACCGAGTAACCGGCTTCCATCGCATCAAAAGAGCTTTGCGCAGACACCACGGCCTGTTTGTAAGCGTTAATGGTGCTGATGGAGGCGTTCACGTTATTAAAGGAAGAGCGGACGGTTTGCACAACGCTTCGGTGCGCGCTTTCAAGCTGCTCGCTGGCGCCGACAAAGCTGTACTGCGCTTGTTTAACCTGCGACGTCACCGAGCCGCCGCTGTAGAGCGGCAGCGAGAAGTTGAGGCCGATTTTGTTCTGACCGGTATTACTGTCGTCGTATTGCTGGCTGTTGGTCCTTGAACCGTTGTATCTGGTGTCGGCAACGCTGCTGGATGCGGTCAGACCAACGGTCGGCATATGGCCGGTTTCGGCATAGCGAATTTGTTCGCGAGCCAGATCCTGAGACAGGCGGGCCTGCAACAGCGACAGGTTACGTTTTTCAGCTTGCTGCAGCAGGCTATTTACCGCATCCGGCTTGTTGGTTTTAAAGCCGTCAACGTTCAAAGAAGCCAGGGACGGATAGTAGTTGCCGGTAACCTGACGCAGATTTTCTAACGCGTTATCCAGGTCATTACGCGCGGTCACTTCGTTTGCCAGCACGTTATCGTACTGCGAACGGGCGTTCTGCACGTCGGTAATGGCTACAAGGCCTACGTTAAAGCGCTGGGTCGTCTGATCTAACTGACGGTAAATCGCCTGTTTCTGCGCTTCGGTATAGGAGAGTGCATCAATGGCGCTCAGCACGTTAAAATAGGCCGTCGCGGTGTTCAGGATCAGCGTTTGCTGGTCGGTCTGGTAGGTGACATCCTGGATGCCGGCAGATTTTTCCTGCAGGGTCAGCGCGCGCCATTTCGACATATCAAAAATGGTTTGCGTCAAAGATAAAGAGGCGCTGGTGGCGTTGGAATTTACGCCATTCGTATCGCGATAACCGTTGCTGTAGGTATAGTCTGCGCCAAGGCCAAGCTGTGGTAATAACGGGCTGCGTGCTTCGTTAATTTTTTCGAATGCGGCGTCACGGTCTGCGGCGGATTTACGTAAGTCCGGGTTGCTAAGACGCGCCTGCTGATAAACCTGCATCAGGTTTTCCGCCTGGCTCATGGCGCTGAAACCCGTTAGGCTCAGACCGATAAGGATTGGGAGCAGTTTCTTCATTTGCATTCCTTGTTGTGAAGCAAAATTGTTTTTGTTAGCGCTGTTTGAGGCGAAATATTTGCCGATTCTAGCAGAGTCCACCTGCGGGGCCGCTTGGCGTAAAGTGCCATCCGACCGGAATTTCCAACAATCTATCACATAGACAAGGAAACGGTAGTCAAACGGGGTTGAAATCGCTCATTTCGTTACCATAAGCCATCAGGACATCATTATGAGTAAGCCTAAAAATAATCTGGTCACGTTAGCCAAAAACGATGTTGAAATTATTGCACGGGAAACGCTCTATCGCGGATTTTTTTCGCTGGATCTTTATCGGTTTCGGCATCGTTTATTCAACGGTGAAATGAGTGGCGAAGTGCGGCGTGAAATTTTTGAACGCGGGCATGCCGCGGTGCTGCTACCCTATGACCCTGTGCGTGATGAAGTGGTGCTAATCGAGCAGATACGCATTGCCGCTTACGACACCAGCGACACGCCATGGCTGCTTGAGCTGATCGCCGGGATGATTGAAGAAGGTGAAAGCGTCGAGGACGTGGCGCGACGGGAAGCCGTAGAAGAAGCTGGATTACTGGTTGGGCGCACGAAAGCCGTGCTCAGCTACCTGGCAAGCCCCGGAGGAACCAGCGAGCGTTCCTCCATCCTTGTGGGTGAAGTGGATGCCACCACCGCTGAAGGTATTCACGGTCTGGTGGATGAAAACGAAGATATTCGTGTTCATGTGGTGAGCCGGGAGAGGGCTTACCAGCTAGTAGAAGAGGGGTTCATTGACAATGCTGCCTCAGTCATCGCTTTGCAATGGCTGCAACTGCATTATGAGAAACTGCGAATTGAGTGGAACGACTAACTATGAAGCGCTATACGCCTGACTTCCCTGAAATGATGCGCCTGTGCGAAACCAATTTCGCCCAGTTGCGCCGCCTGCTGCCGCGTAACGATGCGCCAGGTGAAACCGTAACCTATCAGGTTAATAGCGCCCGGTATCGGCTAAGGGTCCTTGAATCCACCCGTTACACCACGCTTGTTGAAATAGAGCAGACCGCGCCAAGCGTAAGCTACTGGAGCCTGCCCTCCATGTCCGTCAGGCTTTACCATGACGCAATGGTCGCGGAAGTGTGTTCAAGCCAGCAGATCTTCCGCTTTAAAGCACGTTATGATTATCCTAATAAAAAGTTGCATCAACGCGACGAAAAGCATCAAATTAACCAGTTTCTTGCTGATTGGCTGCGCTACTGTTTAGCGCATGGAGCGATGGCGGTTCCGGTTTGTTAGAGCGTGTGAAACCTAAGGACACCATTTGGAAAGCCTGTTAAACCTTCCTGTGGCCGGTGGGGGCCGTATCAGGATACTGCAAATTACCGATACCCACCTATTCTCTGGAAAGAATGAAACGCTGCTTGGCATCAACACCTGGGAAAGCTATCAGGCGGTGCTTGCCGCTATCCTCGATCAGGCGCGGCATTGCGATCTGATTGTTGCCACCGGAGACCTGGCCCAGGACCAAAGCGCGCAAGCCTATCAGCTCTTTGCTGAGGGTATCGCGCGAATTGCAGCGCCCTGCGTCTGGCTGCCGGGCAATCACGACTTTCAACCGGCGATGTACGGCGCCTTGCAGGAGGCGGGAATCTCTCCTTCGAAACGTGTCTATATCGGCGATAGCTGGCAGGTTATCCTGCTGGACAGCCAGGTCTTTGGCGTGCCCCATGGCGAGCTGAGCGATTACCAGCTTGAATGGCTGGAACGTAAATTAGCCGCCGCGCCTGAGCGCCATACCCTCTTGCTGCTTCATCATCATCCGGTGCCGGCCGGCTGTAGCTGGCTTGACCAGCATAGCCTGCGTAATGCGCAGGAGCTGGATAACGTGCTGGTCAATTTCCCTCAGGTTAAGACCCTGCTGTGCGGGCATATTCATCAGGAATTAGATCTCGACTGGAACGGTCGCCGCATGCTGGCAACGCCTTCTACCTGCGTGCAGTTTAAGCCCCACTGCGCCAACTTTACGCTCGATACCATTGAGCCAGGCTGGCGCTGGCTGGAACTGCACCCGGACGGCGTGGTCACCACCGAAGTATGCCGTCTGAAAGGCGCAGTATTTAATCCTGATACCGCCTCAGAAGGGTACTGATGTCAGCGTTACTCTATCTGCACGGCTTCAACAGTTCCCCGCGCTCGGCAAAGGCGACAAGCCTGCAGGCGTGGCTCAAGGAATGCTATCCGCACATCGAGATGATAGTGCCACAGTTGCCGCCATACCCGGCCGAGGCTGCGGAACTGCTGGAGTCGCTGGTGCTTGAGCACGGCGGCGAGCCGCTTGGCGTGGTGGGATCTTCATTGGGTGGTTACTACGCCACCTGGCTGTCGCAATGCTTTATGCTGCCCGCCGTAGTGGTCAACCCGGCCGTAAGGCCCTTTGAACTGCTGGCGGATTATCTCGGCGCCAACGAGAACCCCTACACCGGCCAGCAATATGTGCTAGAGTCTCGCCATATTTACGATCTTAAAGTCATGCAGATTGACCCGCTTGAAGCGCCGGATCTCATCTGGCTGCTGCAACAGACGGGCGATGAAGTGCTCGATTACCGCCAGGCTGTGGCCTATTACACCGCCTGTCGCCAGACGGTTGAAGCCGGCGGCAATCACGCCTTTGTGGGCTTCGAAGATTATTTCACACAGCTTGTCGACTTTCTCGGTCTGCATTGAGGCCGGGTCGGCCGATTCCCTGTTTCGCTATCTGAACGAATAAACCATGACGCAATCCAGTTATAACGCCGATGCCATTGAGGTTCTCACCGGGCTTGAGCCGGTTCGCCGCCGTCCGGGGATGTACACCGACACCTCCCGTCCAAACCATCTGGGCCAGGAAGTCATTGATAACAGCGTGGATGAAGCGCTGGCAGGCCACGCTAAGCGTGTTGATGTTATTCTCCATGCTGACCAGTCGTTAGAGGTTATCGATGACGGTCGCGGTATGCCGGTGGATATCCACCCTGAAGAAGGCGTGCCCGCGGTTGAGCTGATCCTCTGCCGGCTGCATGCGGGTGGGAAATTCTCCAATAAAAACTACCAGTTCTCCGGCGGCCTGCACGGGGTGGGGATTTCCGTCGTTAACGCCCTTTCCAGGCGTGTGGAAGTCACCGTGCGTCGCGACGCGCAGGTCTACAGCATCGCCTTTGAAAACGGCGACAAAGTGCAGGACCTGCAGGTTGTCGGCACCTGCGGCAAGCGCAATACCGGCACCAGCGTTCACTTCTGGCCGGACGAAAAATTCTTCGACAGCCCGCGCTTCTCCGTTTCACGCTTAAGCCATCTGCTGAAAGCCAAAGCGGTGCTCTGTCCGGGCGTTGAAATCACCTTTACCGATAAAGTTAACAATACTGAACAGCGCTGGTGCTACGAGGCCGGCCTGAAAGATTATCTGAGCGAAGCGGTAAACGGCCTTATCACGCTGCCGGAAGCGCCGTTTATCGGCAACTTTGCCGGCGATACCGAAGAGGTTGACTGGGCGCTGCTCTGGCTGCCGGAAGGCGGCGAACTGCTGACCGAAAGCTACGTCAACCTGATCCCCACCATGCAGGGCGGCACGCACGTTAACGGCCTGCGCCAGGGCCTGCTTGATGCGATGCGTGAATTCTGCGAATACCGCAACATCCTGCCGCGCGGAGTCAAACTCTCGGCGGACGATATCTGGGAACGCTGCGCCTACGTCCTTTCTGTGAAAATGCAGGACCCGCAGTTTGCCGGGCAGACCAAAGAACGCCTCTCTTCCCGCCAGTGCGCCGCTTTTGTCTCCGGCGTGGTGAAAGACGCCTTTAGCCTGTGGCTGAACCAGAACGTTCAGGCTGCGGAACAGCTGGCGGAGCTGGCGATCTCCAGCGCCCAGCGTCGTATGCGTGCGGCCAAGAAGGTGGTGCGTAAAAAGCTGACCAGCGGCCCGGCACTGCCCGGCAAACTAGCCGACTGCACCGCGCAGGATCTTAGCCGCACCGAACTTTTCCTTGTGGAAGGGGATTCCGCAGGCGGCTCGGCAAAACAGGCGCGCGATCGTGAATATCAGGCGATCATGCCGCTGAAAGGTAAGATCCTCAACACCTGGGAAGTCTCTTCGGATGAAGTGCTTGCCTCGCAGGAAGTGCACGATATTTCCGTGGCGATCGGCATCGATCCTGACAGCGAAGATTTAAGCCAGCTACGCTACGGCAAGATCTGTATCCTCGCGGATGCGGACTCCGATGGCCTGCACATTGCTACGCTGCTGTGCGCGCTGTTCGTGCGCCACTTCCGCTCGCTGGTCAAAGACGGGCACGTTTATGTGGCTATGCCGCCGTTATACCGCATCGATCTGGGCAAAGAAGTGTACTACGCGCTCGACGAAGAAGAGAAAGCCGGCGTGCTTGAGCAGCTTAAGCGTAAGAAAGGCAAGCCGAACGTGCAGCGCTTTAAAGGGTTGGGTGAAATGAACCCGCTGCAGCTACGCGAAACCACGCTCGATCCCAATACGCGCCGCCTGGTGCAGCTCACTATTAATGACGAAGACAGCGATAAAACGCTCGCCATAATGGATATGCTGCTTGCCAAAAAGCGTTCCGAAGACCGTCGTAACTGGCTGCAGGAAAAAGGCGATATGGCCGATCTGGACGTGTAGCGATACGTGGGAAACAAAAAGGGAGCCGGTATAAAGACCGGCTCCCTCCAGATTGCTGACAAAGAAGAAAAAAGCGTGGTTTTTCCTTCTTTGTGATGATCAGCCGAAAATCAATGAATTGATTTTCCTTGTTTTTAAATGACAGCCTTTTTTTGCTGGTGAAGCGCAATTACTTTATTGCGTCTTCCAGAATACGGATGTGGGTATCCAGCACGTCATCTTTTACTGCAGCGGCGTGATTTTTCATGTGCGGCGCGGCGAGATGGGCTTCCAGATGGGCAACGCTTTCCCATTTTTCTACCATAAAAATGGAATCCGGGGCGGTAGTCTGGAACGCGACCTGTGCATTATGATCGACTAATGGCGCATAGCCGTAGCAGCCTTCTTCTTCGAGCACGGTCGGAATAATTTTCGCAAACGCATCCAGAACATTTTTACGGTGGTGCTGGCCCGGGCGAGTACGAATTTCAGCTATCACTGTCAGCATGGCTAACTCCGTTTTGTAAGCAGACCAACAGTTAAGCAAAAATTTCGCCCAGATGCTTGCGATATTCTGCAACAAAGCGTGGAACGTCCGGCACCTTCATTACGTCGTTGGCGATAAAGGTCGGCAGGCCTTTCATGCCCAGAAATTCATTGGCTTTATGGAACGGCAGGTAAACGCCGTCAACGCCCACGCCGTGGAAGAACTGTTCTTTATCTTCAAAGGCCTGCAGCGGTGCGTTCCAGGTCAGGGAAAGCATATAGGTTTTGCCCTGAATCAGGCCGCCGGAACCGTATTTCTTTTCGGCGTCGGAGCGGGTGCGGCCATCGCTGGCATACAGCGAACCGTGGCCTTCTGTGAAGACATCATCGATGTACTTCTTCATGGTCCAGGGCGCGCCCATCCACCAGCCGGGCATCTGGTAAATCACGGTGTCGGCCCAGAGGTATTTTTCCACTTCGGCTTTTACGTCGTATTCGCTGTCGGTACGCGTCACCTGAACATCATGTCCGAGGTCGCGCAAATAGCTTTCCGCGACCTCGGTCAGGGTGTCGTTTAGCTGGCCGTTAGAGTGGGCGAATTTTTTCGCACCGTTGATAATCAGGATATTGCTCATCGTTAGTCCTCGAATCATTGCGTTTGGCTCGCAGTTTAACGTGATCGCCATCACGTTAGAATGGCCAGAATGTGCAAAGACTTTTGCTATACGCGCAATAATCTCCCGGCTTATTCTCAGCCGCTGCCGAACGCTTTGTCATGGCTGACGCAATTTCATAAAAGAGCGTTTTATGTATTAAGGTTAAGATCGTATTAAGATTTTTACGCCGTAATAGATATCTGCAACGACATACCGATAAGGAAATTAAGGATGAAAACAGTAGCCGCTATTCTGACCGTACTCGCTATTTCTGCCGCACCTGCAATAGCGGCGAAACAGGGTGGTTTTGCGGATCCGAACGCGCCAGCTACAGCGCAGCAGGCGCCCGCCTCTGGCGGGTTTGTCGGCCCAACAGGCACGGTAACCACGGCAGAAAAGGCTAAAACCTTCTCTGACGACGCATGGGTTACGCTGCGGGGCAAGATTGAACAGCGTATCGGCGGGGATCGTTACGTCTTCCGCGATGCTTCCGGCACGGTAAATGTGGACATTGATGACAAGCGCTGGAACGGGCAGACCATCACTCCGCAGGACACCGTTGAGATTCAGGGCGAAGTGGACAAAGACTGGAATTCCGTTGAAATTGACGTCAAGCAAATCAATAAAATGAAGTAAAGCTGCGGCGAGTCGCCCGATGCGGCTCGCTTTCCTTCTTCCACCGGCGTTAAACCTCCGTGCAAAGCGATTCCTTACTGTGACTCGGCAGGCCAGATAAGGTACTATCGGCGGCAATTACGCCGTGTGTGGCCACACTCGGTTCGTCAGTTTGAGGATGAATAATTAATGAGTGATTTAACTCATGATGGTGCAGAGCGCCTTGCGCTGCACGAGTTCACGGAAAATGCCTATCTCAACTATTCCATGTACGTCATCATGGACCGCGCGCTGCCGTTTATCGGCGACGGGCTTAAGCCCGTGCAGCGCCGTATCGTCTATGCCATGTCGGAGTTGGGACTCAGCGCCAGCGCTAAATTCAAAAAATCTGCCCGTACCGTAGGCGACGTGCTGGGTAAATACCATCCGCACGGCGACAGCGCCTGCTACGAAGCGATGGTGCTGATGGCGCAGCCGTTCTCTTACCGCTATCCGCTGGTAGACGGGCAGGGGAACTGGGGCGCGCCGGACGATCCGAAATCCTTCGCGGCGATGCGTTATACCGAATCGCGCCTGTCTAAATACGCAGAAGTGCTGCTGGGCGAGCTGGGTCAGGGCACCGTTGATTACACGCCGAACTTTGACGGCACGCTCCAGGAGCCGAAAACGCTGCCTGCGCGTCTGCCAAACATCCTGCTGAACGGCACCACAGGTATTGCCGTCGGGATGGCGACGGACATTCCACCGCACAACCTGCGGGAAGTGGCGAAAGCCGCTATTACGCTTATCGATCGGCCAAAAACGACACTCGATGAGCTGCTGGATATCGTGCATGGCCCGGATTATCCGACCGAAGCCGAAATCATTACGCCGCGCGCTGAAATCCGTAAAATCTACCAGAACGGCCGTGGTTCTGTGCGCATGCGCGCCGTATGGAAAAAAGAAGAAGGTGACGTGGTGATCACCGCGCTGCCGCACCAGGTTTCGGGCGCTCGCGTGCTGGAGCAAATCGCCAGCCAGATGCGCGCCAAAAAGCTGCCGATGGTTGAAGACCTGCGCGATGAATCCGATCACGAAAACCCGACGCGTCTGGTGATCGTGCCGCGTTCAAACCGTGTGGACATGGAACAGGTAATGAACCACCTGTTTGCCACCACCGATCTTGAGAAGAGCTATCGCGTTAACCTCAATATGATCGGCCTGGATAACCGTCCGTCGGTGAAAAACCTGCTCGAAATCCTCAGCGAGTGGCTGGTTTACCGCCGCGACACGGTGCGTCGTCGCCTGAATTACCGTCTCGAAAAGGTGCTCAAGCGCCTGCATATCCTTGAAGGTTTGCTGGTTGCGTTCCTCAACATTGATGAAGTTATTCATATCATCCGTTCCGAGGACGAGCCGAAGCCGGTGCTGATGGAGCGGTTTGCGCTGAGCGAAACGCAGGCTGAATCTATCCTTGAGCTGAAATTACGCCACCTCGCCAGGCTGGAAGAGATGAAAATCCGCGGCGAGCAGAGCGAGCTGGAAAAAGAGCGCGACCAGTTGCAGAGCATTCTGGCCTCCGATCGGAAAATGAATACGCTGCTGAAAAAAGAGCTGCAGGCCGATTCCGACGCCTATGGTGACGATCGTCGTTCCCCGCTGCACGAGCGTGGGGAAGCCAAAGCGATGAGCGAGCACGACATGACGCCATCGGAGCCGGTGACGATTGTGCTCTCGCAAATGGGCTGGGTGCGCAGCGCCAAAGGGCATGACATCGACGCGCAGGGGCTTAACTACAAAGCGGGCGATAGCTACCTGGCTTCCGCGAAGGGCAAGAGCAACCAGCCGGTGGCGTTTATCGACTCCACTGGGCGAAGCTATGCGCTTGACCCCATCACGCTGCCTTCGGCGCGTGGCCAGGGCGAACCGCTAACCGGCAAGCTCACGCCGCCGCCGGGCGCTACCGTAGAGCACGTGTTAATGGCCCCGGACGAGCAGAAACTGCTGATGGCTTCCGACGCGGGCTATGGATTCGTTTGTACTTTCAGCGATCTTATTTCGCGTAACCGTGCGGGTAAGGCGCTGATCTCCTTGCCGGAGAACGCACGCGTCTTGCCGCCGATGGAAATCACCAGCGAGGACGATATGCTGATGGCGATCACCGCCGTCGGGCGTATGCTGATGTTCCCGGTAAGCGATCTGCCGCAGCTATCGAAAGGGAAAGGCAATAAAATTATCTCCATTCCATCCGCAGAGGCGGCGAAAGGGGTAGATAAGCTGGCGCACCTGTTTATTCTGCCGCCGCTTAGCACTGTCACGCTGCACGTGGGCAAACGCAAGATTAAGCTGCGTTCGGAAGAGCTTCAGAAAATTACCGGCGAGCGTGGGCGTCGCGGCACGCTGATGCGCGGCCTGCAACGCATCGATCGTGTAGAAGTTGATTCTCCGACTCGCGCAGGCGTTGGCGACAGCGAAGAGTAACCGATATCGGGCGGCGGCATTGTCGCCCGAACGGTGTGTTTTGCGCTAAAGCAGGTCATACTTGTTAGCGGTTCAGGTTTCAGAGGTCGTTATGCTATCCATCGTTCGTTTTATTATTGTTGTGATTTATTGCATCCTGGTATGCATTTTAGGCTGCATTTACTGCTTATTTAGCCCGCGTAACCCGCGCCACGTGGCAACTTTTGGCCATCTCTTTGGACGCCTGGCGCCGGTATTTGGCCTGAAAGTAGAAACCCGTTTACCCGCCGGCGCTGAAAACCATCCGACCGCAATCTATATTGGTAACCACCAGAATAATTTCGATATGGTCACCGCCGCGAATATTGTGCAGCCGCCGACGGTTACCGTGGGCAAGAAAAGCCTGCTGTGGGTGCCTTTCTTTGGGCAATTATACTGGTTAACCGGCAACCTGCTGATCGACCGCGATAACCGTGCCAAAGCGCACACCACCATCTCGCAGGTTGTGACGCAGATGCAAAAGCGCAACATATCCGTGTGGATGTTCCCGGAGGGAACCCGCAGCCGTGGTCGCGGACTGCTGCCGTTTAAAACCGGTGCCTTCCATGCAGCTATTGCCGCCGGCGTGCCGATCATTCCGGTGTGCGTTTCCAATACCAGTAATAAAATTAAATTAAACCGCTGGAATAACGGACTGGTCATTGTCGAAATGCTGCCGCCGATTGATACCAGCGGCTATGGTAAAGATCAGGTGCGTAAATTAGCCACGCACTGCCGGGAAATTATGATGGCGAAAATCGAAGAGCTTAATAAAGAAGTGGCGGAGCGCGAAGCAGCCGGCACGGTAGAGAAAAAACAGGCGAACTGATCGTCTTATGACGGGGTTTCCCCTCTGGCGGTACGTTTTGTACCGCCCCCACGTTTTGTTTTACATGGAGCAATTATGTCACTCAGTCGGCGTCAGTTTATGCAGGCATCGGGCATTGCACTTTGTGCGGGTGCGGTGCCACTGAGGGCTAATGCGGCAGGACAGCAGTTACCTTTACCCATTCCCCCTTTGCTTGAATCCCGCCGTGGTCAGCCCCTTTTTCTGACGCTGCAACGGGCGCACTGGTCATTCACCGGCGGCGCTAAGGCGCAGGTCTGGGGGCTAAACGGCCGCTATCTGGGGCCGACGATTCGCGTCTGGAACGGCGACGATGTGAAGATGATTTACAGCAATCGCCTGCAGGAAAATATCGGCATGACGATTGCCGGCCTGCAGGTGCCGGGGCCTTTAATGGGCGGCGCGCCGCGTATGATGTCGCCAAACGTTGACTGGGCGCCCGTGCTGCCAATTCGCCAGCAGGCCGCCACGCTTTGGTATCGCGCGAACACGCCAAATCGTTCCGCCCAGCAGGTGTATAACGGCCTGGCGGGTATGTGGCTTATTGAAGATGAAGTCAGCAAATCCTTGCCCATTCCTAATCACTATGGCGTTGATGATTTCCCGGTCATTATTCAGGACAAGCGTCTGGACAACTTCGGCACGCCAGAATACGTCGAGCCGGGCAGCGGCGGCTTTATTGGCGATACGCTGTTGGTTAACGGCGTGCAGGGGCCGTATGTCGAGGTTTCTCGCGGCTGGGTGCGCCTGCGTTTACTCAACGCGTCTAACTCGCGTCGCTATTTGCTGCAAATGAGCGATAACCGTCCGATGCACGTTATCTCGGGCGATCAGGGCTTTTTACCCGCGCCCGTCTCGGTTAAGCAGCTTTCTCTGGCGCCCGGCGAGCGCCGCGAAATTCTGGTTGATATGACCGAAGGGAAAGAGGTTTCTATTACCTGCGGTGAAGCGGCGGGAATTATGGATCGCATTCGCGGCTTCTTTGAACCTTCCGGCATCCTTATTTCCACGCTGGTACTAACGCTGCGCCCAACCGGCCTATTGCCGCTGGTGACGGATAGCCTGCCCATGCGCCTGCTGCCGGATGAAATCATCAACGGCAGCCCGGTCCGCAGCCGCGATATTACGCTTGGTGATGAACCCGGTATTAACGGCCAGCTATGGGATATCAGGCGAATCGATATTCAGGCGCAGCAGGGCACCTGGGAGCGCTGGACCCTGCGTTCAGATATGCCGCAGTCCTTCCATATTGAAGGCGTGAGCTTCCTGATTAAGAACGTTAATGGCGCAGCGCCCTTTGGCGAAGACCGCGGCTGGAAAGATACGGTCTGGGTCGATGGGCAGGTTGAGCTACTGGTTTATTTCGGCCAGCCGTCCTGGGAGCACTTCCCGTTTCTTTATGCCAGCCAGACGCTGGAAATGGCGGACAGAGGCTCGATTGGCCAGCTTCTGGTAAACCCTGCGCCTTAACGATTCGACGCCTGCCCTTACCGCGCGGCGAGGGCAAAAATAAGCTGATATTAACCCTTCGTTTATGCCCTGGAACCTGCGTATAATCGCCGGCTTTGGCTACTTTTACACCATTTTTTCGGAAAGCTATATGAGCTCTGTAAGCCTGATCCAGCCCGATCGCGAACTCTTCTCGTGGCCGCAATACTGGGCGGCCTGTTTCGGCCCGGCACCGTTTTTACCCATGTCACGCAGTGAGATGGATGAGTTAGGCTGGGATAGCTGCGACATCATTCTGGTTACCGGTGATGCGTACGTTGACCATCCCAGTTTTGGCATGGCGATCTGCGGCCGCATGCTGGAGGCGCAGGGCTTCCGCGTGGGAATAATTTCCCAGCCGGACTGGAACAGCAAAGAAGACTTTATGCGTCTGGGCAAGCCGAACCTGTTCTTCGGCGTCACCGCCGGCAACATGGATTCGATGATCAACCGCTACACCGCCGATCGCAAACTGCGCCACGACGACGCCTATACGGCGGACAACGTTGCGGGCAAACGTCCTGACCGCGCGTCGCTGGTCTACACCCAGCGCTGTAAAGAAGCCTGGCGTGAAGTGCCGGTGATCCTTGGCGGCATTGAAGCGAGCCTCAGGCGCACCGCGCACTACGATTACTGGTCCGACACCGTTCGCCGCTCCATTCTGGTAGACGCCAAAGCCGATATGCTGATCTTCGGCAACGGCGAACGTCCGCTGGTGGAAGTGGCTCATCGTCTGGCGATGGGCGAGAAAATTGACGAGATAAGCGATGTGCGTAACACCGCGATGATGCGTAAAGAAGCGATGCCGGGCTGGTCCGGCGTGGATTCCACGCGTCTGGACACGCCGGGGCGCATCGATCCTATTCCGCACCCTTACGGTGAAGATTTACCCTGCGCTGAAACGGGCAAACCTGATGGCCCGCTTGAGCAGAAGCCAAAAGCTGTGGTCGTTCAGCCGCCGCGTCCTAAGCCGTGGGAAAAAACCTACGTGCTGCTGCCGTCGTTTGAAAAAGTGAAAAACGACAAAGTGCTCTATGCGCATGCCTCGCGAATTTTGCACCATGAAACTAATCCGGGCTGCGCGCGTGCGCTGATGCAAAAGCACGGCGATCGCTATATCTGGATTAACCCGCCGGCTATACCGCTTTCCACCGAAGAAATGGACGGCGTTTTTGCCCTGCCGTATAAGCGCGTGCCTCATCCTTCTTATGGCAAAGCCCGCATTCCCGCGTATGAAATGATTCGTTTCTCGGTCAACATCATGCGTGGCTGCTTCGGCGGCTGTTCATTCTGCTCAATCACCGAGCATGAAGGGCGCATTATTCAGAGCCGTTCAGAGGATTCGATAGTCAATGAAATCGAAGCGATGCGCGACACGGTGCCGGGCTTTACCGGCGTGGTTTCCGACCTGGGCGGCCCAACGGCAAACATGTATATGCTGCGCTGTAAATCGCCGCGTGCCGAGCAGACCTGCCGCCGTTTGTCCTGCGTATATCCCGACATTTGTCCGCACATGGATACTGACCACCAGCCGACCATAAACCTTTACCGTCGTGCTCGTGAGCTGCCGGGGATTAAAAAAATTCTTATCGCATCCGGCGTGCGATATGACATTGCGGTTGAAGATCCGCGCTATATCAAAGAACTGGCTACGCACCACGTGGGCGGCTATCTGAAGATCGCGCCAGAGCACACTGAAGAAGGCCCTCTGTCTAAGATGATGAAGCCGGGCATGGGCAGCTACCAGCGCTTCAAAGAGCTGTTCGACACCTATTCAAAACAGGCCGGGAAAGAGCAGTATTTAATTCCTTACTTCATCTCGGCGCACCCGGGTACGCGCGATGAAGATATGGTGAATCTGGCGCTATGGCTGAAGAAAAACCGTTTCCGTCTGGACCAGGTGCAGAACTTTTATCCGTCCCCGCTGGCGAACTCTACCACCATGTATTACACCGGCAAGAACCCGCTGGGCAAAATAAGCTACAAAAGCGAAGAGGTTGTGGTGCCGAAGGGCGGCCGCCAGCGTCGTTTGCACAAGGCCCTGCTGCGCTACCACGATCCGGCGAACTGGCCGTTGATCCGTGAGGCGCTGGAAGCCATGGGTAAAAAACACCTGATTGGCGGCCGTCGCGAGTGCCTGGTGCCATCGCCGACGTTAGAAGAGATGCGTGAAGCGCGTCGTTATAACCGTAAGGCGCAGCCGGCGTTGACGAAACATACGCCGATAGCGCACCAGCGTCGCCCTGCGGCGGCAGGGGCGAAGCTTGCTTTAAGGCCCGGCGCAAAAGCCGCAACAACGAAGAAAAGACCTGCTTAACTAAAAAGCCTTCCTCACGCCTGTGGGGAAGGCTTTAAGCGCTAATCGCCAAACACATCGGGGTCAGGCCCCAGCCGCTTGTTGCTATCGAGCTTAGCAATCTCGCCTAGTTCGTCTTTATCGAGACGGAAATCAAAGACGTTAAAGTTCTCAACGATGCGCGACGGCGTGACCGATTTCGGGATCACCACCAGGCCGCTGTCCAGATGCCAGCGAATAACGATCTGCGCGGGCGTTTTGCCGTACTTATCCGCAAGGTCGCGGATGATTTTCCGATCGAAAACGCCTTCGCCGCCCTGCGCCAGCGGGCTCCAGGATTCGGTCTGAATCTTGTGCGTGGCGTTCCAGGCGTGAAGCTGACGCTGCTGCAGCAGAGGATGCAGTTCAATCTGGTTGATAACCGGCGTAACGCCCGTTTCATCAATCAGCCGCTGCAAATGGTTGACCTGGAAATTACAGACGCCGATGCTTTTCGCCAGCCCCTGCTTTTGCAGCTCAATCATCCCTTTCCATGCCTCAAGATAGCGATCTTTGCTCGGTACGGGCCAGTGCATCAGGTAGAGATCGACGCTATCGAGCTGCAGTTTTTTCAGGCTCTCCTCCAGCGCCTGGCGCGGACGCTGCTGATCTTCATTCCAGAGTTTGGTGGTAATGAATAACTCATCGCGCGGCAGGCCTGCATTTTTCAGGGCGTTGCCCACGCCGTCTTCATTTTTGTACGCTGCGGCAGTATCAATGGAGCGATAACCGACTTCCAGAGCCTTATCAATGGCCAACAGTACCTGTTCGTTGCTGGCTTGCCATACGCCAAGACCCAACTGAGGCATCACGTTCCCGTCCTGGAGCTTGATAACTGTTGAATTTGCCATGCGTTCCTCCTTAATGAGCGATTCACCGGGGCTGGGCCCCGGTGTAACAATTGCATTTAAGTCTGGACCAAATACCCGAAAACGAAAACCAAATGGCTAAATTACTTAGCGCGCCGCTTCGTAGATGCGACGGCTCACGTCAAGGGTGATGTCCTGATGTTCACCGAGCTGCGTCATGCCTTTTTCTTCAAGTTTAACCAGCAGCGCCGGGATAGTGCTGCCGTCCAGATCGTAGGCGGAAAGCCGGGTTGGCGCGCCCATTTGCTCGAAGAAATTACGCGTGGCCTCAATGGCTGCGTCGATACGTTCTTCTTCGCTACCGCTGGTGATATTCCATACGCGCTGCGCGTACTGCAGCAGTTTGTCATGCTTGCTGGCTCGTTTTTCATTCAGCAGGGAAGGTAACACAACCGCCAGCGTCTGCGCGTGATCCAGGCCATGCATCGCGGTCAGCTCGTGGCCCAGCATATGCGTTGCCCAGTCCTGGGGAACGCCGGCCCCGATCAGGCCGTTCAGCGCCTGAGTTGCGGCCCACATAACGTTGGCGCGAACGTCATAGTTTTCTGGCTCTTTAAGCGCGATCGGGCCGTCTTCAATCAGCGTTAATAAGATACCTTCTGCAAAGCGGTCCTGGACTTTGGCGTTTACCGGCCAGGTGAGGTACTGCTCAATGGTGTGCACGAACGCATCCACTACACCGTTTGCAACCTGACGCGGAGGCAGGGTATAGGTATAAACCGGGTCCAGTACGGCGAAGACCGGCTGAACGTGTTCAGACATGAACGCCTGTTTGTCGCCGGTAGCACGGCGAGAAACCACCGCGCCTTTATTCGATTCAGAGCCGGTTGCCGGCAGCGTCAGCACGGAGCCCATAGGGATGGCGCTTTTAACGTCATCGCCGCGGGTCAGCAGGATGTTCCACGGATCGTTTTCCAGCGGGTAGTTCGCCGCAGCGGCGATGAATTTGGTGCCATCCAGAACGGAGCCGCCGCCTACCGCCAGCAGAAAAGTAACGTTCTCTTTGCGCACGACTTCGACCGCTTTCATCAGCGTTTCATAGGTTGGGTTTGGCTCGATGCCGCTGAACTCCAGCACGTCCAGGCCTTCAAGTGCGGCATAGACCTGATCCAGCACGCCATTTTTCTTTACGCTGCCGCCGCCGTAGGTGATAAGCACGCGGGCGTTCGCAGGGATCTGGTCGCGTAACTCAGCAATTGCGCCTTTACCGAACAGGATGCGGGTGGGGGTATGTAGAGTAAAATTGTTCATTATCAGGTTCCCGTTAAGTGGGTGAAAACAGATACGGCTTGTCGCTTTTTGATGGTGTTTATTGTCGGCTTGCGGAGGGTATCTCTCAATGCATATTCCTGCCTTTGTCTTGCCCATTTCTCCACAGGGCTGGAGAAAAAACCCTATTCATCGCACACTGAGATAGCTAAAAAAGCCTTGTGGAGCGGATATAAATGAACCGGAAAACGATTTGTCAGCAGCTTACGCAGAAGATTAATCATTTGATAAAGAATGAAAACGGTGCGCTGCAGGCCATTCCTGACGTGCGCCTGCTGTACGGTACAACACCCAATGCCAGAACGCCGGTAATGTATGAGCCGGGGATAGTGATTCTCTTTTCCGGGCATAAAACGGGCTATATTAACGATCGCGTATTTCGCTACGACGCCAACGAATATCTTCTGCTTACCGTGCCTTTACCCTTCGAATGTGAAACCACCGCTACGCCGGAGGTGCCGCTGGCGGGCATGCGAATAAATATCGATATTCTGCAGCTTCAGGATCTGCTGATGGATATTGGCGAGGACGATCTTTTCCAACCGCAGGCCTGTGCGACGGGGATTAACTCAGCCGAGCTGTCGGAGGAGATTCTTTGTGCGGTAGAGCGCCTGTTAGATGTGTTTGAGCGTCCGCTGGACGCCCGTATCCTTGGCAAACAGATTATCCGCGAAATTCTCTATCATATTCTCACCGGCCCAAGGGGCGGGGCGCTGCTGGCGCTGGTCAGCCGCCAGACGCATTTTAGCCTGATAAGCCGCGTGCTACGGCGCATCGAAACGCAGTACACCGAAAATCTGTCCGTGGACCAGCTTGCCGCGGAGGCAAACATGAGCGTCTCGGCGTTTCACCATAACTTTAAATCGGTAACCAGCACTTCCCCGCTGCAATACCTGAAAAGCTACCGGCTGCATAAGGCGCGAATGCTGATTTTACACGACGGGCTGAAAGCCAGCACGGCGGCGGTGCGGGTGGGGTATGAAAGCGCATCGCAGTTTAGTCGAGAGTTTAAGCGCTATTTTGGCGTGACGCCGGGCGAAGATGTGGCACGTATGCGCACGATGTAAAAACCCCGGCACAAATGGCCGGGGTTGGAAACTATTTACGCGAGCCTAACTTTTTTTTTGAGCACCACGAACAACGTGCCGATCAAACCGGCAACCAGCAGGGCGATGGGCAGAATCATCAGGAAGGTCATCACCTGATCTTCATGGCGCTTCACAAATGGGATCATGCTCAGCGCATAGCCAAAGCTTGTCACCACGCCAACCCACAGCAGCGCGCTCAGCCAGTTAAAGAACTGGAAACGGCGGTTGCTGAGACCGGAGATACCCGCCATGGTTGGCAGCAGGGTGCGAACAAATGCCAGGAAACGCCCGGCCAGCAGCGCCAGCAGCCCGTGCCTGTCAAACATATGCGTGGCTCGCTGGTGATACTGGGCGGGTAGCTGCCCCAGCCAGTTTTTCACCGTTTTGGTATTGCCGAGCCAGCGGCCCTGCAAATAGCTCAGCCAGCAGCCGAGGCTCGCCGCCGTGGTCAGGATCACCATCGTCGGCACGAAATCCATTACCCCTTTGGCCACCAGCGCGCCTGCCAGCAGCAGCAGGCTGTCTCCCGGCAGGAACGAGGCCGGCAGCAGCCCATTTTCCAGAAACAGCGTCGCAAACATGACGCAGTAGACAACACCTATCACATGAGGGTTTGCCAGGGCGGCAAAGTCATGTTGCCAAAGCGCCTGGACGATATTTTGTATTACAGCCATGGAAAATCCTGTGGAACCGCTTAGACCGTTCGCCTGAAGACGAACCTTATTTTACATACAGTGTAACGCTAAAAAGCCCGCGGCACCTTGATCGCGGGCTCAACAAATCACAGCGGCAAACAATTTCTTGTCTCTTTAGGTGTCCAAATCTGGCAATTTCAGGCTATGCGCTGGAAACCGGCATCCAGATCGGCCTGCAGATCCTCTACGTTTTCCAGTCCGATATGGACGCGAACTAAGGTTCCTGAAAAATCCACCCCGCCCGCCGGGCGTATTTCCGCCAGCTCCTCCGGCTGATTGGCAAGGATAAGCGATTCGTAGCCTCCCCAGGAATAGGCCATGCTGAAATAACGGAAATGATCGAGATAGCGCTGAAGCTGCGCATCGTTTAAGCGCTTTTTCAGCACGAATGAGAACAAGCCGCTGCTGCCTGTGAAGTCACGTTTCCAGAACTCGTAGCCTTTGCTGCCGGGAAGCGCCGGATGGTTTACGCGCTCGACTAGCGGATGTTCAGCCAGCCATTCGGCAATTTTCAGACTGCTTTCCTGGTGCTGACGTAAACGCACGCTAAGGGTGCGCAATCCGCGGCTGGTCATATAAGCCGTGTCGGCGTCCAGCATCTGGCCCATCAGGTAAGAATTCTCACGCAGCCGATCCCAACAGCGGGCGTTGGAAACCGCGGTACCGACCATGGCGTCGGAGTGGCCAATCAGGTATTTGGTGCCGGCCTGGATAGAGATGTCGATCCCGAACGCCAGCGCTTTAAATAAAATGCCCGCCGCCCAGGTGTTGTCTATCATGATGACGGCTTCGGGCGCCACGTTGCGGACCGCCTTCACTATCGCCGGTATGTCATGAACTTCCATAGTGATGGAGCCTGGCGATTCCAGGAAAACGACTTTGGTATTGGGCTGCACCAGATCCGCGATGCCTGCGCCAATCAAAGGATCGAACCAGGTCGTGGTCACGCCGAGCCTGGCGAGGATTTTAGTGCAGAAATCCTGGCTGGGTTCATAGGCGGTGCCGGTCATCAGCACGTTATCCCCCTGTTCTACAAAGGCCAGAATAGCGTTTGCCACGGCGGCGGCACCGCAAGGGTAGAGCGCACAGCCCGCGCCGCCTTCCAGTTCGCACATCGCTTCCTGTAAAGAAAAATGGGTGAGGGTGCCGCGACGCCCGTAGAATAGCTCCCCTTTCGTCCGGTTCGCTGAGGCCTGCCTTTTGGCTTCCACCGTGTCAAAGACTAGAGATGAAGCGCGCTGAATGACGCTATTGACCGAACCCTGGGTGAATTTTTTATCGCGCCCGGCATTTATCAGCGCCGTTTCAATGTGCTTCGCTGCCATTTCTGCTACTCCATTTAACCGTCTGGATGTCTAAACATAACTTATCACGGTTTCCACGGCATGCCTCATACCCTTTCTTAAGGTTGACAAAAAAAGCTGAAAATCCGGCGGTAGCCCGGTTTTACTGCGTAAACGCAAGGAATGAATAGACAATTTCAGGCACTCTGCAAATACTAATGAGAACTACTATCAATTCGGTGTCGTTTTGATATTATTACGCTCAGATTTTGTATTATTTCGCGGTGGAGAGTAAGAGTGACGAATAATTTGATGCAGACGGATCTCTCCGTCTGGGGCATGTATCAGCATGCCGACATCGTGGTAAAAATTGTGATGATCGGCCTGATCCTGGCCTCCGTCGTTACCTGGGCCATCTTCTTTAGCAAAAGCGTTGAGCTGTTATCCCAAAAGCGTCGCATCAAGCGTGAGCAGCAGCAGTTAGCAAACGCTCGCTCGCTGGATGAAGCCAGTGAAATGGCAACGGCCTTTGGCGCTAAGAGCTTAAGCTCGGTGTTAATTAACGAAGCCCGTAACGAACTGGAACTTTCCGCAGGAAGCGAAGATAACGAAGGCATTAAAGAGCGTACCGGTTTCCGCCTGGAACGCCGCGTTGCCGCATTTGGTCGTCATATGGGCCGCGGTAACGGGTTCCTTGCCACCATCGGCGCAATCTCCCCGTTCGTCGGCCTGTTTGGTACGGTGTGGGGCATCATGAACAGCTTTATCGGCATTGCGCAGACGCAAACCACTAACCTTGCGGTTGTGGCGCCCGGCATTGCAGAAGCGCTGCTGGCCACGGCGATTGGCCTGATTGCGGCTATCCCTGCGGTTGTTATCTACAATATTTTTGCTCGTATGATCGGCGGTCACAAAGCGTCGCTGGGTGACGTCGCAGCACAGGTTCTGCTGCTGCAAAGCCGCGATCTGGATCTGGAAGCCAGCTCGCAGGCACGTCCCGTTCGTGCGGCTCAGAAACTGCGCGTAGGTTAATCCCCGATGGCGATGCGTCTTAACGAAAATCTTGACGATAATGGTGAAATGCATGAAATCAACGTTACGCCGTTTATCGACGTAATGCTGGTTTTGCTGATCATCTTTATGGTGGCAGCGCCGCTTGCGACCGTGGACGTGAAGGTGAACCTTCCGGCCTCTTCCAGCCAGCCGCAGCCGCGCCCGGAAAAACCCGTTTATCTGTCCGTTAAAGCCGATAACACGATGTTTGTGGGCAATGACGAAGTGACGAAAGAGAGCATGATCAACGTGCTTACGGCCGCCACCGAAGGGAAGAAAGACACTACGATCTTCTTCCGCGCGGATAAAACGGTTGATTACGAGACGATGATGAACGTGATGGATACGCTGCATCAGGCAGGGTATCTGAAGATTGGGCTGGTAGGGCAGGAAGTCACAAAAGCTCAGTAATAACGCTCTGAAAACGAAATGGCGTGGTTTTTACCACGCCATTTTTTTTAGCCTAAATGTTCCCCGCCGCACACGCCGTGCACTTCCGCAGTAACGTAGCTCGATTCCTGGCTTGCCAGGTAAACATAAACTGGCGCAAGCTCTGCCGGCTGCCCCGCGCGTTTCATTGGCGTCTGCTGGCCAAACTTAGGTATTTTCTCCTGCGTCTGGCCGCCGGAAATCTGCAATGCGGTCCAGATTGGCCCAGGCGCCACGACGTTCACGCGAATGCCTTTCTCCGCTACCTGCTTAGCAAGCCCGCGGCTGTAGTTCAGAATCGCAGCCTTGGTTGACGCGTAGTCCAGCAGGTGCGGGCTTGGCTGATAAGCCTGAATTGACGACGTGGTGATGATACTCGCACCGGCCTGTAGATGGGGCAGCGCCTCCTGAGTTATCCAGAAGAGCGCAAACACGTTCACCGCATAAGTCTTCTGGAACTGCTCGCTGGTCAGCTCAGCAATCTCTTCCACCGCCGTTTGCTTGCCGGCCACGAGCGCCAGAATATCCAGCCCGCCGAGTTCCTTAATGGCCTGTTGCACAAGGGAACGGGCAAATTTTTCATCGCTCAGATCGCCCGGGATCAGCACCGCTTTGCGGCCTGCCTCTTCGATTAAGACCTTCACCTGCTCGGCATCTTCCTGCTCGGCAGGAAGGTAGTTAATTACCACGTCCGCGCCTTCGCGCGCGTAAGCAATGGCGGCTGCACGGCCAATACCTGAATCACCCCCGGTCACCAGCGCCTTGCGGCCCTTCAGCCGTCCGCTTCCGACATAGCTGCTTTCGCCGCAGTCGGGAACCGGGTCCATCTTCGCCTGAACCCCCGGTGCCGGTTGCTTCTGCTTCGGATATTCGCCGGTGTGGTATTGGTTGCGCGGATCCTGCATTTCAGACTGGTGATTTGCCATTGGTCGTTCTCCGTTTTGTTTCACATCCTTAAAGCCTGGTTGTTTTTGCTGAAATGTCTAACCGTTCCAGTTTTTTCATGCGGCAATGGCCCGCAGAAGGAGGGCCTGCGGACTTAATTCAAAGTAAATACACCGGCTGATAAAAGATTTACTGCCCGGTTAGAATTCCCCTATGGTAAAAGCGGCGGCGTTCGCCACGGGGAGGAAGATGAATGAAAACCGCACGTCACGAGGAGCTGGTTCAACTTCTCGAACAATACGAAAATCTGACCACGCAGCAGCTTGCGCGCCTGCTCGAAGTGAGCCTTGAAACGGTGCGGCGCGATCTGGATTGTTTGCAAAAGCAGGGCAAAATTATCCGCCAGCACGGACGAGCCAGGCATATTAGCCGTGGTACCGGCGACAGCGGCGATCCGTTTATTGAACGTCAAAAAAGCCATCTTCACAGTAAAGCCGCTATTGCCCGTCGTGCCCTGGCGTGGGTGAGTGAAGGCATGGTGATAGCTCTGGATGCCAGCTCAACCTGCTGGTATCTGGCCCGTTTGCTGCCGGATATTCCTCTTACCGTATTTACCAATAGCGAGCGTATCTGCCAGCTTTTGGCGAAGCGTGAACATATTCAGCTCGTCAGCACAGGCGGTATGCTGCAGCGAAAATACGCCTGTTATATTGATGCTCCGCTGGTCCCGCTGCTTAAAAATATCGATATAGATCTGTTTGTGTTTTCCTGTGAAGGCGTTGATGGGAACGGCACGCTATGGGATACGCGAAGCTGGAATGCAGAGTACAAAACGACGCTGCTGCGGCGCGCCGCTCAGTCCTTATTGTTAATCGACAAAAGCAAACTTGAGCGGGCGGGCGAGATCAGAATTGGCGACAGGGGGGATGTGACGGAAATTATCAGTGATTCCGTGCTGCAAAACGGGTAAGCGATAGCTTATGCGCTATAAATTCGGCGTTTTGTAACTCCCTTCTATCAACCCGCGGGTGATGGACAAAGTCTGCGCCTCGTCAGCCCTGATCTGCTGATACTTTTCCTCCAGTCGCGCTATGATCGTCTGCTTTAAATGTGGATGAGCGGCGATAATTTCGCTTAATACTGCGCCGTAAACTTCTTCTTTAAATCTCATCGGATAGATTTCACGGCGGTTTTTCCACTTAAGATCTACCAGCGCGGAGGTGATATCCGTATTTTCCTGGGTGTACTGAGTAATAGTTTCATTCTTTAAAACAACCAGCGCGTTGATATTTTCATTTAAGGCAAATTCTGGGTGGTTTTCACTATTTATGACGCTGATTTTCGACGATGGAGCGTGTTTTATTTCTGACATGCCCGTTAATCCTCAAAAGAATAAAATAACGGCCAGTTTTTTTCCTGGGTAAGTTGGTTTAGCCAGATCTGCTCTTCTTTTAGCCGGATAGCTGCTGTTTTTTCTTCTATTAACATTTGCAGATCGGCCGGGCTAAGCTTTTCCTGCTCGCACATTTCCCCGATCACGGCGGTCAGGGTGGCAATTTTTGCGGCACAAAGCAGGCGCTCTTTAATATGCTTGTCGGTTTCTTCCAGTAGCGAGTTTTTTGCAACTCCGGCATAATGTTTCCCGCTAAGCACGGTTTTTTCAAGCGCGGCAAGTTTCTCCTGAAGCTGGCCGTTCAGCTCGCTATTGCTTGCGCTATCGCTGTTGTTTTTCATGGCAAAAATCGGAAAGCGCCACGGCATAAAACTGTTGGGCAACATTGAGTGATGTCCTTTATTATCAAGGGCCTGATGGACGTGTATACGGGCGAATGTCAATATAATGATGCCTTAATTCCACAATAAAAAAAACAGGAGTTTCTGATGCATAGCGTTTTTTATTTCATTGTGGCCCTGCTGATGCTGTTATGTATCGTGCTGCTATTAATGAAAGAAATGTCGCCCGAGCAGGAAAGCGCGACCTCAGGGAAATTAAAAGCGCTTTCTGCCAGCAGCGCGGAGGAACGTGAAGACTATTTCTCAATGCTGATGTGTCAAATTACGCCGGATTACTTCTGGCGCGTGAA
This sequence comes from Buttiauxella sp., assembly GCA_032000125.1. GTDB lineage: Bacteria > Pseudomonadota > Gammaproteobacteria > Enterobacterales > Enterobacteriaceae > Dryocola. The sequence goes on from DAMALH010000007.1 coordinate 85,109, forward strand.
TAGCGAATATATTGATTTTACTTACGCCACCATAAAAAGAATGCGTATTGATGAGCTGACCACCCGTCCGGAATTATTTAACGCCCAGCGCCGGTGCAGCGATTTGAATTCAGCGGTCTATAAATATTACGACAATATCAAAAAGCGCTGTGCCGAAGGCGAGCAGGTTACTTTTTCTGATATAGAAGTGCTCAATTTACGCCAGTGCTTTAACGAATTGAGCCACGAAGCGTATCCGGCGCTGGCGGCTCTGGTCTGGCCGCACTACCAGCGCCCTGCCGTAGACCTGGCCGACGTATAGATAAGCTGGGAGGCGGGTAAGCAAAGCGCCACCCGCCGGAAGGTTATTTATCTGAAGAAGCCTGCCAGAGATTCAGCTCGCCATCCGCCACGTGTTTATCTATAGCGCTGAGTTCTTCGGCGCTGAAATGCAGATTTTCCAGAGCCTTCACGTTCTCATCCAACTGTTCCGGGCGGCTTGCGCCAATCAGTACCGAGGTTACCCTTTCATCCTTCAGCAGCCAGCTAAGGGCCATTTGCGCCATGGTCTGCCCGCGCTGTTGCGCCATGTCGTTAAGCAAACGAAGGCTGTTAAGGTTTGCCTCGGAAAGCATGTTTTCCGTCAGCCCGCGTGCCTTTTTCCCTTCGATCTGCATACGCGATCCGTCAGGGATCCCGTTCAGGTATTTTCCGGTCAACAGGCCCTGAGCCAGCGGCGTAAAGGCGATACAGCCCGTACCGTTTTGCTCAAGCGTATCCAGCAGGCCGCTCTTATCAACCCAGCGGTTTAACAGGTTGTAGGAGGGCTGGTGGATAAGCAACGGGATTTTCCACTCGCGTAGCATCCCGGTTATTTGCTGAGTGCGTTCTGGCGAGTAAGAAGAGATCCCCACGTATAACGCCTTACCGCTTTGCACGGCCTGGGCTAAGGCACAGGCGGTTTCTTCCATCGGCGTATTTTCATCCACGCGGTGCGAATAGAAGATATCGACATAGTCGAGTCCCATACGCTGCAGGCTTTGATCGAGGCTTGCCAGCAGGTATTTACGCGAGCCGCCGGAGCCGTACGGGCCCGGCCACATGTCATAACCGGCTTTGGTCGAAATAATGAGCTCATCGCGATAAGCCGCAAAATCCTGGCGCAGCAGGCGGCCAAAGTTTTCTTCGGCCGAGCCGGGAGGCGGCCCGTAATTATTGGCTAAATCAAAATGGGTAATGCCTGCATCAAACGCTTTTCGCAGCAGCGCACGTTGTGCTTCCAGGTTGTTGATATGGCCAAAATTGTGCCACAGGCCAAGGGAGAGAGCGGGCAATTTCAGCCCGCTGCGGCCGCAACGGCGATACTGCATGGATTCATAACGGGAGGGGGAAGCCTGATAAGGCATGATGACTCCTTAGCGAATTGAGGGGAGTTTGAAACATTGTTCCACTTTACGCTTTTCGTCGGCCTTCTCCCAGATAGCGTATTGAAATCGGGAAGATAGATCACAGAGTGATGAAAGGCGGGGTTAATCTTCCAGTACCTCCGCTTCCTTTTTGCCCTTTTCCCAGGCGACGCGGCGACGAAACATCTTTTTTAGCGCCCGTCCCGTTGTATTGAACCAGCCGGTAGGGCGCGGATCGGCAAGCATACTCAGGGCGCGGGCATAATCCAGCACCAGACCCGGCGTCCAGGCCATGGTTTCTGCGCGCTTGCGTATCTGCAACGCTACCCAAAGCTCGGGAGTGGACATTAATTTCCCCATAGCTAACCAGAAACCACGCGAATGCCAGAGTCTGCCAACCGAACCTTCCAGCGCGGCCTCCAGCGCCCGCGCTACGCTGCTGGAGCAATTCCGGTGCGTCAGATTGTAAGCCTCATTCTGCCGGTAGCTTTCCCAGAAGGCCTGCAGGCGCGTCTCGCTGTAGTTGCGGATTCGCACTTTTCTCGTTGATGGACACCATTTTGCCGACTCTGTCGCATAATCCGGCTGAAACACGCCGGGCACGTTGTTTTCCGGCGTGGCTCGCAGCAAACGCGCGAATTCATCCGGGGAACGGTCGATAAGCTCGGCGGGATAAAGACTGATATAGATGCCGTTTGCAGATTCTAAGGCTGCATGGCCGGTGGAAATAACACCGTTGCGATCGACGGCGGCAATGTAGCGGTTGATTACCGGGCGCGGGATAGTTTCGCCAGGGGCCGAACCCGCAGGCGTCCAGACGTGCACCGTCAGCGCCTTTTCTTCGTCGCCCGGCGGACCATCCCACTCCACGACGGCTGGCGGCATCGTTTCTGCTTCGGGCATAAATATTGCCCCCTGCAGGCCAGGATTTACGGCGGCGCGCTTTACACGATTGGCGAGGATAAACATATTCCAGCCGGCAAAGGCAAGCCCCAGTCCCAGACAGTAGGGCACCGTTCCCGAATAGTCAGAAGGCCAGGGCTGAAAGAAGAATGCGGCAAGCGCTATTTCGACAATGCCGCCCCATAACGCCGGTCGCCAGCGGCGATAACGCACCACCAGAGCAGAGGCGATTTGCAGCGAGCCATCAAATAAAAATAGCGTGCCGAATATTATCGCCAGCACAACGTTACCATCGTGATGCCCGGCAAGAATCAACAACGACGCGAGCGTAAAGGCGGCGCCTTTTACATAGCGCAGTATGCGCTGCCCGCCCATGCCGCTATGGGCTATCATTAACGTGGCGCCGCCCTCAAGCAATAGGAGGCAGGCGAAGGGTTCTATGGGAAAAAACAGTGAACCATCAAGCGCATCGACAAAGATAACCACGCCCGCCGCCAGGGTTACCCAGCCGAAACGGCGCAGCCCACGCCAGTGCGAACGCAGGAAATCAATGCCAAGCAGGATCATGGTTAACCGCATCATAAAGGGATGTCCAAAAACTTGCCCTTCACATATATAGCCTACCCGCCTGCGGCTTGCGTCAGATGTTGCTCGTTTTGTTAGCGGTCAAAATGACAGCATCAGGTCAATATGACCGTAATGTCGTTGTCATTTTGACTTTCTTACGCAACCGTAAATATTAAAAATTAGTAAATACAACGGATTGTTAATGTGGCACGCAGCTTGCTAAATAAGAATATATTTCATTTACTCTGTGGAGAATCTCATGGCACATCGCATTCCGGTTGATTACAAACATACCCGTTCCACGCCCTTCTGGAATAAAGACTCCGTACCAAAAGCGCTGCTAACCCACCACAACACTAAAAAAGACGTGTACGGCCGCCTGTCCGTTATGGCTGGGGCGGTAAAGTACATTGGTTTTAAAAATGAAAATGACACCACGCCAGAAATTGAGGTTGTCATTAACGAGGGCTGCTTTGGCGTCAGCCCGCCGCAGTACTGGCACCGCATCGAGCTGCTGACCGATGATACCTATTTCAATATCGATTTCTTTACCGCGCCGGAAGCGGAGCTGGACGGGAAAGGGTTTGGGCAAGTGGTAAATACGGCTAAAAGCTAAGATCGCGAGCCTGGGCAGGCGTAAAAAAACCAGCCGCATGGCTGGTTTTTTAGCACAGGCAGGACACCTTGCCCTGGTCTTTATTATTGCCCTTTTTTGCCTAGCGCTTCCCAGAGCCCCAGCAGATAGGTTACGCCCAAAGCGCGATCGTAAAGCCCGTATCCCGGACGGCCGGTTTCACCCCAAATAAAACGACCGTGATCCGGGCGGATATAGCCATCAAAGCCGTTATCATGGAGCGCCTGCATCACGCGGTACATATCCAGAGAGCCGTACTGAGACGGGTGGGCTGATTCGTAGAAGTCTTTATCTTTAATTAGCTTAATATTGCGCACATGAGCAAAATGAATACGCTTGCGGCGGGTAAATTCGGCGAGGATCTCATAAACATTGTTATCCGGATCTTCTGCAATAGAGCCAGTACACAGGGTAATGCCGTTGGCCGGTGAATCTACGGTATCGCAAATCAATGCCAGATCGGCACGATTTTTTACAATACGCGGCAGGCCGAAAATAGAATACGGCGGATCGTCCGGATGAATGGCCATTTTCACGCCGACTTCTTCACAGACGGGAATAACTTCCCGCAGGAAATAAAACAGATTTTCTCGCAGCTTATTATCATCCACGTCGCTATAGCGGGCGAATAATTCCTGCACTTTTGCCAGACGCTCGGGCTCCCAGCCCGGTAATGCGAAGCCGTTAGCATTATCCAGCACTTCTTTTACTACTTCTTCCAGCGACTTATCGATACCATGCTTTTCAAACGCCATGGTCAAAGAACCGTCCGGCAGAACGTAGTTCATGTCGGTTTTCATCCAGTCAAATACCGGCATGAAATTATAACAAATAACTTTTATGCCAAAACCGGCCAGATTGCGGATAGTTTGCTTATAATTTTCGATATAGCGGTCACGCTCTGGCGTGCCGATTTTAATGTCATCATGAATATTGACGCTTTCAATGACTTCCATTTTCAGGCCTGCGTCATGCGCCTGCTCCACCAGCGCTTTGATTTTTTCAACCGGCCAGACTTCGCCTGGTGGGACGTCGTACAGCGCCCCTACAACGCCTTCTACCCCCGGTACCTGCCGGATATACTCCAGAGGGATCTTATCTTCCTGTGGTCCAAACCAGCGCATTGTCATCTGCATCTTGCATCCACCTTATTCATCGCGTTATGTGCTGCTGAAAATAGTACCATACTAGTATCTTTTTTACAGGATATTCAGCAATGGCGCGTTGATCAAGCCTCTTATGAAAAAAAACTACGCCGGCAAAAGTGCAGAGAGGCGCTTTCTTTCACCGACAACATTTTAAAGCGTAATACTTTATTTAGGTTTTTTTGATATTGATAAAATATTGTGAACGCGTTGTTTCAATTAATAGTGGTATTTTTCCGGCGCGTTTATTACATACAGGCTTATTAATTTACTTAACGATAACACCTTATTTTTACGGGCTTGAGAGAGTATGACTTTAGTCACAATTTCCCTATTCAATCTTGTATGGTAGTAGACATTAAAAGAATGGCAGGTGTAACTTGGCGCCAACAAACCTTGCGCATAAACATTTCAGTACCACAAGGGCAGGGTTTACCGAAAACTAATCCTTATGTGGAGCTAAGATGACGCTGATTAACGACTGTTTCATGATTAATAACGAACCGGGGCGACGATTATATTCTGAAGTGGCAAGAACGCTGCCTGTTATTGATTATCACTGCCATCTGGAAGCCAAAGCCATCTGGGAAAACAACGCCTTTAACGACATTACCCAGCTGTGGCTGGAAGGCGACCATTACAAATGGCGTGCGATGCGCGCAAACGGCATTCCGGAGCGGAAAATCACCGGGGACGCCCCGGCAGAAGAGAAATTTGAGGCATGGGCGCAAACCGTTGAGGCCAGTTTTGGCAACCCGCTATATCACTGGACTCATCTTGAGCTAAAACATTACTTCCACATCGACGAAACGTTAAGCAGCAAAAACTGGCGCAGTATTATGGCGCGGTGCAATGCACAGTTGCGCCAGGATGATTTTTTACCCCAGTCGTTGATTCAACGTTCAAACGTTGAAGCGCTCTGCACGACCGACGGCCCGCTGGACGATCTGGAATACCATCAGCTATTGGCAAAGAAAGCGGATTTTTCGACGCTCGTGCTGCCAACCTTCCGGCCGGACGATCTGTTTGAAACAAACCCGGATCGTTTTCTGACCTTTATTTCCCGCCTGTCACAGAAAACCAGCATAGCGATTAGCTCTTACCGCGAATTCCTGGCGGCGCTCGAAGCGCGTGTGGATTTCTTCCACAGTATCGGCTGCCGGGTTTCCGATCACGGCCCGCTGGAGCTGCGTTTCCGCAAGCTTGATGAGGCGGGGTTAAAGGCGCTGTTTGAGCGCCGTCTGGCTGGCGAGGCGTTGAGCAATGACGACAGCCGGGCCTGGGACAGCGCTATTTTTGTCGCGCTAGCCAAAATGTACAAACAGCGCGACTGGGCGATGCAGATCCATTTTGGCGCCATTCGCAACAATAACGCGTTAATGCTCGCACGGGCTGGCATCAACAGCGGCTTTGATTCCATTGGCGATCAAACTCATCTGGCGGCAAGCCTGAATGCATTGCTAAGCGCGATGGCGGACATTGACGGTTTGCCAAAAACCATCCTCTATAACCTCAACGCCAGCTACAACGATGTGGTCGCGTCTGCTATTGCAAACTTCCAAAGCGGCGAAAACGGGGTGAAGTCCCCGCTGCAATTCGGCTCCGGCTGGTGGTTTAACGACACGCGACGCGGCATGGTTAACCAGCTCAATACGCTTGCCGATCAGGGATTGCTGGCAAATTTTATTGGCATGCTCACCGATTCACGCAGCTTTGTTTCCTACACCCGACACGACTATTTCCGCCGCATCCTCTGCGATCTGATTGGCGGCTGGGTGGAAAGAGGGGAAGTGCCGGAAGATAACGACATCCTTGATTCCATGATTCGCGGCATTTGTGTGGAAAACGCCCGCCGCTATTTTCGTTTTTGACAGGCAAGATACAGGGATAAATCATGACCCGTAAGAGCAGAAAAGTCACAATTCCCGTCAGTATCGGCTACGGTATGACGGATATAATGGGCGGCGGAGCATTTACCGTTATCGGTGCATGGCTGCTTTTCTTCTACACCACTTTCGTTGGCTTATCGCCGGTTGAAGCCGCCTCCATCGTTGCTATCGCCCGTATTGTCGATGCGATCGTTAGCCTGTTTATGGGCAGCATCACCGACCATTTTTATAAGAATTACCTGGGCAAGAAGTTTGGCCGCCGTCGTTTCTTCCTGTTGATCGGCGCGCCGTTAATGCTGGTTTATATTCTGCTGTGGCTAAACGGCATGAACTTCTGGTTCTATCTTTCCGTCTATCTGGCGTTTGAGATTATCGCCGCGGTGGTATTGATTCCCTGGGAAACATTACCTTCTGAGATGACCAAAAACTTTAATGACCGTACCAAGCTTTCGACCTGCCGTATGTTCCTTTCTGCTTCCGGCACCTTCCTCGCAACCTTTATTCCGGGCGTGCTGATTAGCCAGCTCGGAGAAAATAATGCCGATGCTTACCTGATAAACGGCGTAGTTTTTGCCGTGATGTTCATGCTCTGTGTCTTTATCTCCTGGAAAGTGACCTGGGAGCGTGAGCTGACGCCGGAAATGCTGGCTGAGATAGAGAAAGAGCGCAAAGCTACGAGCGCTGCCGAGAAGCTTGCGGCCATCGGTAACCTGTTTAAGGAATATGCCTCGACGCTAAAAGTCCGCGCATTCCGCAAGCACCTGGCCATTTATCTTTTCTCCTTCACCGCGAAGGATGTCTACAACACCGTCTTCGTTTTCTTCTGCGTTTACTGCCTGAACGTTTCCTCTTCGCTTGCGGGAACGCTGCTATCGATGAGTATTGTTGGACTGCCGGTGACGCTGCTGGCCGGGGTAGCAATTATCAAGTTCGGTCCGTCCCGTCTCTACGTCTTTGCTTACAGCTTAATGATGCTGTGCCTGGGCGGCTTCTTCCTGGTTTACCAGTTCCCGACAGACAATAAAGTAACGCTGCTGGTGCTCCTCGCCGGGGTATATCAGGTTGGGCGCTGCGTGCTGGAATTTACCCCGTGGAACGTCTTCCCGTTTATTCCGGATATCGACGAGATGATCACCCGCCAGCGCCGCGAAGGTTTATTTGCCGCGGTGATGACCTTCTCCCGTAAGACAACGGTAGCCATTGCCACCTTTGCTGTCGGTCTGCTGCTGCAAAGCGGTGGCTTCGTTAAGGGCAGCCAGGTTCAGCCACAGGAAGCAATTAACACTATTGCGATGCTGCTATTTGTTGGTACAGCCGGGCTGCTGCTGATTGCGCTTTGGCAGGCGCTGACCTTCCATCTGAACAAGCGTACGCATATGATTTTTGTCAGCGAAATTGAGCGGCTGAAGGCTAACGGGCTTAAGCAGGACGTGACGCCGGAAGCGCGCCATGTTGTTGAGGACCTGACCGGCTATAGCTATGACGAGCTGTGGTGCGAGGCATCGCCAAAAGCTGAGAAACTGCCCACCCCGACTTCGACCTTAAGTTAACAGCTTAAAATCAATGCCGCCCACAGAGGCGGCATTTTCTTATTGGATAACAGCGACCTTCGGGCATTAATAAATAAGGAGGATTAGTTCAGCTTTACGGTTCGGTGCGCTAAATGGGCGCGTAGCAAACTGTCCAGCGTTCCTTCATCGCCGGCAATATTGAGCAGAATGCAGTCAAACTTCGCTATTTTTTCCTGATAGGGCAATAATAGCGCGTTGTTTCGTAATAAGTATTGACCAATATTCTCAGCGCGATTGGGATCGAGCGCTGGGCCAGCTTTAATAATTGCCCCGCAGGTGATATTGCCGTCGTGTTGGATACCAATCATAGAATAGTAATGCTCAAAAACCGTGGTTTTCCAGTCTGGCATGTTGAACTGATGGTACTTAATTCCCTCATGCTGTGCATTAATGAAATCCACGGTGTAAAAAGCTATGAAATCATTGGAGCCTAAACACAGGGATGTCAAATACTCATCCTGAGCATTCTGAACCGTGCTTATTAACACGCTCAGTACATACTCCATTTGGGTCAGCGTTAACTCCAGGGTTACCACTTCGCTATTCTGCAGGAAAAACAGGAAGCGCACTTTGTCCTGCCGATGCTTCATCACAAAACTCGTTACGCGAAGATCAATTTGCGGACTGTGTGTTTCATCAAGCGCGATTGGAGGAATATTAACGCTTAGCGCCTGCGCATCGGCCACTACCTTCTCTCTTATAGGTTCGGGGTCTTGCTGGTGCATCATTTGCAGCGTTCTGTAACAGCTACAGGTCGCAAACATCAGCTCTTGCAGTTGATTAGGTGGCAAATAGAGCAGATGTTCAGTAGCTGGAACGCATGACGCTTTAAGGGCAATCGCAAGTACGCCTTTTGGCGATTTAATAATTGTGGTGTTAATCCCTGTTAATATACTCATTAAAGAGCCTCCTTAGTAATCGAAAATGGTGTAGAAGAAATTGCCGATAAATCAATTACCCTGTCCGCACAGGCAATAGTTGAAGGACGGTGAGCAACAATAATACGGGTGATATTTAATGATTCGATCGATGCATTAATCATTTTTTCATTGTTGGCATCAAGATGGCTTGTTGCTTCATCCATAAATAAAATGTTGGGCTTTTGATATAACGCCCGCGCAATCAGCAGACGCTGTTTTTGGCCGCCAGAAATTCCCGAACCTAACTCGCCGATAATGGTTTCATAACCCATCGGCATGCGCAGAATCTCTTCATGGATGTTGCATTTTATCGCGCAATCAATAATCAACTGGCGATCGACGTCATCATCAAAACCAGAAATATTATCCGCAATGGAACCGGAAAACAGACGATCTTCCTGCAATACGCAGGCGGTACTGCTTCTGAAATTATTAACCCCGATTTTCTTGATATCGAACCCACCGATGAAAATCTCTCCGCGCTCCGGCGTCAGCAGGCCTGACATGACCTTTAATAAGGTGGTTTTACCTATTCCCGATGCGCCAATTAAGGCGACGGACTCACCTGCCGCAATCGTGATGTTCACCTTTGAGAAAATGGGCCTGGCAAGCGCGTCATACTGGTATGCCAGATCCTCCACCTGCAGGGAAACGCCGACGTTGTCTTCAAAGACTTTTCTTATGGGTAGTTCGGCTTCCGGTTCGCTGTAGACAATCTCTGAGATACGCTCGTTATGCAGTGACAGCATCTTAAGTTGCATAGCCAGATCGATCAAAGATGAGGCGCGTTGTGAAAATTGACCGCGATAGGCATTGAATGCCATAAACATACCGATGGTCATGGTGTTATCCATTACCATTAGCGCACCCAGCCATAAAATAACAACCTGATCCAGCGAGTTAATAAAAGTATTAATACCGCCAAACAGCATATCAAATCGGGTCTGTTTCAAACTTACATTGCTGACATCAATATTGGTGTTGAGCCAGTGTTGGGAGCGGCGGTTTTTCAGGTTCAACGATTTGATCGTTGCGATGCCGTATAACGACTCCATAAAGTGGGAACCCGAGCGTGCACGCTTAACTATTAGCTCTTCGCTAATGGTACGATAAAATTTATAGGTTAAAATCCGCATCGCTGCGTAACAGACCGTAAAGCCCAGCACCACCCAAACCAGCCAGCTTCCATACAGGGCCAGCATTATGATCAGCCCTACGGTCATAATAGAGTCAATAATCCCCATCACAAGGCTATTGGTGAATGTCGAACGAATAGTATCGAGCGAGGAAAACCGTGACTGTATATCGCCTAGCTGGCGCTTCTCAAAAAAAGACAGCGGCAGGCTAAACAAATGATCAAAAAAGCTGGTTTTCCACTGAATATCGGTCAGCGTATTTAGCTTTAGCGATACCCATGCGCGGATCATACTGACAAACATTTTAAATATGGTAAAAAAAGTTAATCCAGCGCAGATAACCAGCAGCAGGCTCTCATCATGGGCCATTATTACATGGTCGGTAACGAGCTGCGTGCCCATAGGCAAAAGCAGGTTCACCACCTCTATAACGATGGAGAGCATAAAAATTTTGGTGAGCGCGGACTTAAGGCCAGTGATGTTGCGCAGCAGATCTAACAGGCTAAGCCGTGAGCGTTTTTTCTCTTGTCTGAAATCGCTATCAGGCCAGACCTCAAGCGCGATACCGCTGAAGTTCTCTGACATCTCTTTCTTTTGAACGGTACGTCTGCCCATCGCTGGATCGTTAATAACAAATTTGTTGCCTTTTATCGCGACCAGCACCACAAAATGATTGAGCGACCAGTGTATTACGCAAGGAAGCCTTAGCTGTTTAATCTCATCATATTCAAGGGATAACGCCCGGCTTTTTAAGCCAGCCTTTTTTGCTACCGTGCTTAGCGTATTTAACGTTGCCCCCTGAGATGAAGAGCCATACTGATTGCGGAAGTTAAACAGGTCGATATCCTTGCCGTAAAACCCGCAGATCATTGATAAGCAAGCATTACCACATTCTGTAGATTCCGACTGGATAATCACCGGGACGCTGTTTTTTATTGAGAAATTAATTCGTTGAAAAATCTTATCCAGTACTGCTTTATTCATTACCCGGCCCCTTAAGATTTTGTACTATCTTATATACTGGCGAGAACAGCCATTGATAAAGAGGTCTTTCCTCCATAAATACGATGCTTTTAGCTTTAAGTCCGTTGGATAATACTAATTTTTTGTTATTGTAAATAATCTCATTGCCTTTAATATCAATGAGCGCTTTATATAATGTGGCTGGCATGCTGGCGTTGGCCGCGCTATTGTTATAATCAGAAAGCTCTCTCCGGGTGGCGGGCATGGAAGATATTGATATTACATTGCCTGAGAACTGCCCAAATTTATCCGAGGGGAAAGCATCGTAGCGTATATTTACCGTGTCGCCGATTTTGACATACGGCAAACTGGTATCGGGTAACCACAGCAATAAATAATAGACTACCTCTTCTGTCTGCTTTATCTGCGCTAAACTGCTTCCGGCCTCAACCATTTGGCCGCGAGTCACGGCGATGGATTCCACTTTGCCGTTTATGGTTGATTTTATTAAAAGCTTACCGTTAGCGCTATTTTCAATAAGCTGGGTCTGGTAGTCACTAAGCTGATTGTACTGTGACGCGATCTGATTATCGATTTCTGCCGACTTTACCGTTAAATCACTGCGCGCCTGTGTTAGCTGTAATTCTATTTGCATCTTTTGAGATGAAAGCGACTGAAAAGCGTTCTGTTGCTGCATAAAAAGCGAATGTTGATTATTATGCTGATCTTTATTTATCAATCCACGTTTCAGATAATCATTATAGTTCTGAAGCGAATTTTTCATTCTTAAGAGCCCCTGCTTCGCTGTGGCGAGCAGGCTATCCGTCTCAGCGAGCGAGTGCTCATAACGTTGAATCTGACGGCGTGTCGTTGCGATAAAATCTTCTTTATTAGCTTTTAGTTTATTGATGATTTCTTCAGCGTTGGCGATTTTAGCTTTGATCATTGAAATATTTGTATCAGTAACGTTACCCGCATTGGTGTTTTTTGAAACGTCCAGTTCAAATAACACGCTTCCTTTTTTAACTTTATCTCCAACGCGTACAAGCTGTTGTGATACCGCTCCCGCCTGTGGTGACGAAATATTCAACGGGTGGGGCAGGGTAATCACCTCTCCTGTTACATCGATACGCTGCGTAAATTTAAAGAAATAAAGCATAATGACAATGAGAACCAGAAAAGTAATACAACATACTGATACTATCAGGGGCGAGGCGCCTCTTAATAAAATGACTTTCCCTTTCCAGAAACTTCTTTGATGATCTACGGCTTCACGTCGGAACAAACTTTGACTCATTGGCATCTTCCTGATTTAAAAAAGGCCCGAACGTTGTCGGGCCTGAAGTTATGCTAAAGCCCGATTACGGATTCCATACGCCAGATACATAACCATCAATGGCTTTCTGTACATATTCCCAGGTGTTTTCATAGCCAACAACAACAGCCCCGATCCCGCAGGTAATAGCGCCAATAATGCCGCCCCCGATCATACCTACACCCTGACCAATAGAGCCAACGCCGAGCAGACCGCCGCCGTCACCACCGTGTTTGCCACCGATAATCGCACCGGCGGTAAACCCTGTTACGGCACCAAGCGTGGCACTTGCAACGGCTTCACCGATATTGCCGAAAATATCCCACACGCTTCCCCAGGAGTAAGCACCGGATACGTTATTCATTTCTTCTAGAGAAAGTACTTTCATAATCATTCCTTAATAACAAAGTAATTAAACTACAACTAATATTAAAACGTATAATACGAACAGGTATCAGCCGTGCTGATGGAGGGCATTTTCCCGATTGCCGATAAAAAAACAACTTTAGTTTTATGAATCCTCACTGATGCATGACTTAATAAAAGATAATACGATTACTGTTAACTGAAGTAATGTGAAATTATACGTTTCGATCTTGCTAATATAACGGATTAATGCTCATTGATGGTGATTGTCATCCCAGCATTTGCCTGGCCTGGCGTAATGGTTGAGCCTGTCTTTTTATATCGGGCAATAAGCGGTATAGTTATCGAGGTTTCCAGATTATTATGGTACTGTTTTTCTTTGGCCAGTTTTAATGCTGACCTGTCTTCACTATTAATAATTTCGACAGCGAGCCCACCTGCTGGTTTCTCAACGCTGCTGTCAATATTCAATAAACCGTCACCGCTGCTTCCGTACAGTGAATCGAACTGTACGTAAACGGGTACAGCATCAGCCTGACATTTAAGTTTAAATTCAAAAGGTATATCCGGGGAGGTGGTGGTGATATCAGTGGTATTGAATATCCCTAATGGAATGGTACGGTTATAGGAACCGTCGATCGTGCAGCTTTTATACTTAAATCTCGAGCCCAGAATCTTGATTTTCATGATATCAATGCCATCGTATGTAAAAATGGCAAGGTCGCCGTTGGTCAGATTTCCCGAACCAATAGGCCCAACTTTTATGAAGTCTATTCGTGTGTAACCCTTACTTCCCCAGGTCATAGCTTGCTGTGCGGTGGGATAAGCCATGTTAGCGACAGCCTTATGCGGCTCGAAAAGATCGCTTATCTGAATGCCCAGGCCTTCTATACCACTATCATATATATTTCCACGAGAGTTGCTGCCGACTATTTTTGAATATGCGGGGCCTGGTACCGACTGGTAAGTGCGCTGCGCGGTTGATTGGCAAAGCCATTTTGCGCCAGCGGTATTAATATTCCTTGTCCATAAGATGCTGCCGGTTGGAGCATCCGGGTCGATGGAAACAATAGGGCTGCTCAGCCGGTAGACGAGTTTATTTCCTTCTGTGCCTTCGCCTGATGCAAGTGCACCACATCCTACCGCCTCGGCCGAAGCGTGATAAAAAAACGGAATCAAAAGGCCCAAAGCCAGCTTAATAAAGTTTTTCATTTCTGATCTTTCCTGAAGTGATTACAGACAGCGAACCTGAATCTGGCGGATGCCCGTTGACGGCGCAGAAACATTACGGAAATCATAGGAAGCCTTACATTGTTCCTGGTGCATACTTCCCCAGCGGGCAAAAATCTGGCCATGATCTGTAAGACCCGTTAAATAAACCTTGCCATCTTCGCCTACAAAATTTGCCGTCGTTTTTTGACTATTCAGCAGGGTAATAGTGGTGCCGAACGGCAGATTTTTGCCAGATTTATCGATAAGTTTGACCAAACCTTTTATGCCCACTTTCCCGCCAAATACGGAACGCACCACGGCGCCACGTGTTGGCACAACCGTTGTGGTATTACTGTCCAGCTCCACGTCATCCGGTAAGGTTTCGTTATTGAGCACAACGTCATTCAGACGGTACGGCGTAACATAGGGCACAACGGCGTAACCGCGGAAATCGGTTTTTACGCCGGTATGGTTAATTACGCTGGTCCCGGCGGCGCCCGGCGTTTCTACCAGTGCAATACTTTCGCCCAGCGGTTGGCTTAGGGTTATGCCGTTCTCATGAATTACCGCACCGCCAGAGACACCATAACTTACCCTGCGCGAATGATTGTTATAGCCATAAGATGTCGTTAGCTCCCCATAGGTACCCTGATAATCCAGATCGACGTTGCCGCTTGATTTGGATTTCGTTCCATACCCCTGTTGGATGCCCCAGTTAAGATTTTTATTTTCCAGGCTGGCACCGGTTAAACCCGCCATATGCGTGGTTTCACCTGGCTTCGCGGCATTCATATTGTAAAAGGCATACATTGAGCTGTCTGAGTTCAGCAGCTGGCCTAGTGGAACGCTCACCATCAGGCTGAATATCTGGTCGTTTTCTCTGCTTCTCGAGCGGCCGTCTTTCTGAATGGTTTTTACAAAACTGTATCCCAGGCTATAGCTAATCCCTTTCCAGCTACTGTTATAGCTGGCATTGATGGATTTATTTCGGCGGCTGTTATCCCAGTAATCCTCAACCATTCCACCGATTGAAACATTGCCCAGGCGATCGCCGATACTTTGGTTGATATTCATTTCCGTACGGTTTTTTACGCGCCAGGGTTCATACTTTTGCCTGTCATCCCGGTAGCTGTTAAGCACGTCCGAAAGCGTATAGAAACCCGCAGTGGAGTAGCGGTAGCCCGCTATCGCAAAGTTAGTTCCCGTTTGGGTTATATTTTTGCTGTAACGAACGCGCCAGGAATGGCCGCTAGTTTTCTTTTCGTCCTGCTGTTTCGACCAGGCTTGCGTTGCGTCTGCAGAAACGGCACCGATCCAGCCCATGTTCTTCCCGATACCGGCAGCGATCGCCTGGTAAGGTGATGCGGCCTGTAGCCCACCGTATAAGGTCGAGTTGAACGGTAATCCGTAGCTGGCGCTTGCCTGAGAGAAAGGCGTTTTATCAATATGCTTATCATAGGCACGATACAGACCAGAGGTGACGCTGTATTTCAGGTTTCCCTCACGGCGCAGTACGGGCAGGGAAGCATAGGGAACGATGAACCGTTGTTCGCTGCCATCCGATTCCTGCACGATGACCTGTAAATCACCATTAGAACCGGTCTGGTATAAGTCGGTTATTTCAAATGCCCCAGGCGAGACATAGCTTTCATAGATTTGGTAGCCATTCTGTTTGAGGATGACTTTTGCATTGCTTTTGGCTATACCGCGTACAACAGGCGCGTAACCCGTGGCATTTTCCGGCTCCATCATTTCATCTGAGGCCAACTGCACACCGGTAAACCCAACGCTGTCAAAAATATCGCTGCCGGAAGAACTTTGCCCGAGGATAAGAGAGCTGCGTAGCGGGATAATATCGCGCTGCAGATAAGTATAAATATTATCCCAGGTTTCATTATTGCCATCTCTACCACTGGTTTTAGACCAGTTTGAGTAATGGCGCAGGCGCCATGCACCAATATTCATTCCCGGTCGAAGGTTTAAGTTATAACTCTCCTGTTGGCCATCGCCCCGATCGTAGCTTATGTGACTCGCCAAAAATTTATAGTTCATCAGGAAAGCTGAAATCCCCTGATCAAATTCTTCAGGGGAAATTAAATTTTTATTTTTATTGACCAGAGCAGCTTGAGGTATACTAATATCAAGCCGTTGCAACTCAGTATCGTATCTGGTGGAGGCGTCGGGTATGAGCGTAATAATATCACAGCTATCCTTGTTTGCTGTTAACGCTGCATTTTGCTTGAGGTAGCTTTCCTTAAGACCCAGCGCGATAATTTTCTCTAAGTTTAAGCAGGGGACGAGTTCCAGAGCACCGTTCTGTTGCTGCTTTTGAGCTTTAAACTCTATATCAGAGGTTGCAACGGATTTTCCATTCAGCCATATGTCTACCCGGTAGATACCGGGTGCCTGTAATAGCCCTGCATCGAAATAAGAAAGATCGCCAACCTGACTTTGTTGATCGCTATTTTTCAAAAACTCTGGGTTGAAAAAACTCCTTGCTATAACGCTTTCGCTAAAAAAAATAATAAAAATAGTTGAGTATTTCAGAAGCCTGGCGCAAGGCTTTTTCTTGTCCCTGGAAAAGTAATCCATAACATTCACAATAACCTCCTGTTCTGATTTAAAAATCACTTATGTGGAGAGGGCCGGCAGAACCGTAATCATTAATGATTTTCCAGCTTATTTTTTTACCGCTAGCGCTGGAGATATCGAAATAAGCATCTGAAAAAGGAGCGACATAACTTTTTTCTCGCAGATTGATATCTTTTTCATTGAGCTTAATAAACATAAAGTTTTGATAATAAGGAGTAGGGTTAGTTACCTTTAATTTATTTCCTGAGCGAGCCCATTTAAGCTTGTTCGTCTGCGATTCGGGCGAATCTTCTTGCAAGGTGACAGGACGATAAATTAGCTTTAAACGGTTTCGGATAGCAATTTGCAGCTTATTACCGTCGATGGTACTGCCAGGAATGGACTTCACGTTGAGGAAAAATAAAGACTCGCGATCGCTGGGAAACGTTTCATCTAATTTGAAGATGCGTAGCGCATTTTTTTTATCGCCGTCGATACGGAAGAGAGGGGGGGTGATTAAAAAATGATTACTTTTTGACGCATTTGCGTTTTCAATCCAGGACTGAATAAGATAAGGCTCTTTGCCTTTATTTTCGATACTAATAGAAACTTCTTTTTTACCTTCATCGTATATGACTCGTGTACCGCCCAGTACGATGCCAGCCTCGGCAGAAATACACCACAAAAGGGAAGCGAAGACGATTAACAAATTCTTGATCATTTTTCAGCCTTTATGAAAGAGGCCAGTCCCTATACAGGGACTGGCCGCAAGCAATTAGTAGTTAACAGTAAAGGTCGCTACAGCATTGGCTACGCCTGATTCTACAGAGTCTTCAGTCTGAATATATTTTGCATAGAACGGCAGGGTGTTTTTGCTACCTGTGCCTTTAGTGATGTCGTAAGCAGCAGAGGATTTAGCCAGTTGGATCACTTCACGATCTTTGTCATACAACTGAATGCCAACGCCCTTGGCGCCACCTTCGGCCAGCGCAAGAACTTTGTCGTCGCCCTTAACGTTCTGACCATCGTATTTAAACGTGACGGAACTAGATGTCAGCGTGTTCGGGCATTCGTTCAGTTCAATGGTAAAGCCCGTGGTGCTGGCTGCGCCGTCTACTGTAGAACCCACACCTTTAAATGCTGATTTTGATACTGTACCCATAGGGACGGTGCCGCCATTAGTACCGGAGCCGTTAACAGAAATATCGCAGCCCGCGTCAATAATTAAACCGGTAAAATTGATGGTGCCGTCTGCTGCGTGAACAGCTGAAGCGGAAGAAAATGCCAGGGCGATAACACATGCCAGAGAGCTAAACTTTAACGTCTTCATATAATAAAATCCTTGATAGTAAATTAAGAGAGTTTTCTATGCTGTTTACCGAAACAAATAACATTCCCGGTTATAGTCAGTTGCACGCTACTATCTCTTTAAGGAACACGTAACTTTCAGTTGCGCATTTATATAGAGAAGCTATTAATTAATCGTGCAAACTTGTTGCGGTAAATACCTCCTTGTCAGCGGGGAAAACTTTAACGCTAATGGTACAGTATGCAAAATCACGTTCTCTCAGTTCTTTTCATTAAAACTTAATTTTCCTGACTATTGATTTTATTTTGTATTTGGCCGCGTGACAGGTAATGAGGACGCTATTTGCAATGCGATCTTTGGATGCTTTAGCTTTCTGAATTTATTTTTACCTTCCCAGGCTGAATAGTTCTAACGGTGTTATTTGTCGAACTGGTTTTAATGGAGGAGTGTTTCAGGTTTTTAGTGGATTTGGCCGCAGGAAAAGATTGGCAGCAGAGACAGCGTATCGCCAGGGTGGCTATGTGGCAGGCCAGCAGAGAATATTTAGCCGCTACTGGGCCATAGTGTAGATGTACAGAAAGGTTATCGGGTCAAAAAAACTAGCAGGTCCGTTTTATTTCGTAGACCGAGTTTTTTGATTGCCGCATTCTTCAATGCGCTAACTTTCCGGTAGGAGAGTTTATTCCCTTCGGCAATGCACTGCATGTTTTTCCCTTCTTTTATCCCTTTCAATATCATCCATTCAATCTCCGACAAATCTACGCATGGTTTGCTGGGCGTGGGCGCGTTGTTGTCAGAGGCAATGTACTGATTGATATGGGCATTCCAGTCAGCAATCGGTTGGTTGAGGCAGAGATGTGCGTCTATATAACCTTTGAATAAGGGTAAACAGGCTGTCTGAGTAGAGCACATGCATAAGAGCAGGCGAGGGTGGTTTTTCTTTAACGCTGTAATGTATCTGAACCAGTTCACCCCTGCCATATCCTTGTTGCACTCGATGAGGATAACTATTTCAATTTCCTGGGTTTCAAGCGCCCGATCGAGATCGGCATAATTACTAACAGAAGCGGCCAGGTTAGCCCGAGCAGAACACTGGTTCATTAATATTTCTATGCCCCTGCGGGCAAAATAATTACGGCTCAGCAAGGCAACCTTTTGGCAACCGATATCTTTCATTAGCCTTCCTCCTATTTAATTTGACGTGAATATATCCCTGATGGCTGCTTACGTTGGTGGTAAGAACTAAACGTTGTGTTTCACGGCATAGACAATAAACTATTAATACAAGTTTGCATCTGATTTAAAATTAAGCAGAAAGATAAAGAGAAAATTCATAAAAATAAGAGTTATCATTTGTACCAAAATCGGTATTTATTTATAGATGCGTAAGAAGTAAATTAAGTCTACTCGTATAAGACAGGGAATACTATGCAAAGTATGAAGGGCAGGATGCATAAAGACGAGTATTTTATTATTTTATCTCCTCTGCGGCTTTTATAATATAAAGATATGTTATCTTTTATCTAATTTCCTGATGTTTGTCTGAGGTGCCTTGGCTAGTTGTTTATACAGGCGTATAAATGGCTTTGAGATTTTTCTCTTTTCAAGCCTTACGTATAATTCGCCTGGATGGATAAGCTTCTGTTAGTTAACGTCGTTGTTCATACAGCGTTAAATATGTTGTGAAGTAAGTTTTGACATCATGATATAAAATTTAAAATCGGGGTTTACCAAAACAAGTTATGCACAACCATTACATTATTAACGAAGCCGTGGAGTTTCATCCTGCAACCAGCACATTACGCGATCTTCATAATCCGGACCTGGTGGTGGCCCTTAACTCTCCTGCCGGGCGTTGCTTACTTTTATTAATTACCAGAGTGGGAGACATTGTCACGCAACAGGAGTTTATGGATATCGTCTGGAAACAGAGCGGGATGAGGGTAACCTCTAATGCCTACTATCAAAATATCTCTGTACTGCGTAAAGGATTGAAGCGGATAGGTTTAGGGGAAGATATCATTGTTACAATTCCCCGGATCGGTCTGACCCTGGCGACAGGTACGCGTATCAGGAAACTTACCGCTGAATTATTAGTAGAAACCGGTGCTGAAAATGCACCTCTTATTGAAGTTGATGCTCCTGCGCTTGAGGAACCGCGCATGGAGGCCAGCGAACCGCCTGTTGCAAGATCCCTTGATATCGCCCTTGCCAAAGATGCCTATCCTCTAAAAAGCATATTAATTAACGGTAAAAAACCCTTTACGGTATACCCCGGCCGGTATTTATTTATCCTGGCGGCCGCCACAATCGCAATTGCTTTTATGGCCTGGACCATGGCTAAAGCGAAACCAAATTTTTTCTCTGATTATGTATCTGTTAAATCAATCAAGGGCTGCAAAATATTATTGTCACAACCCATTCCGGCCGGCCCTTATCAGCAACAGGCACTGGCTTATGGTAACCGGTTTACTGACGACTGTCAGAGCTACCCCTGGATCTATGTCACAAAGATACCCCATCTTTCTCGCACATCGGTTATCCGATGCGATAAACCATTTGAACATTCCACAGCTTGTATTTCTGAGTATTTTGTCGAGTGATATCATGAAATTAAAAATAGCAGGGATTGGTGTTTTTATCGTAATTATCGCATTTGCTGGCAGCATTGCATGGCAGCAGTTTTACCAACAACGAAACCATCAGCCGTTTTCATGCCGGGCTATTCTGACCCAGTACAAGCATGGTCACTCGTTAAAGTTAGCCCTCAAGGTTATGTTTAAAAACGGGTATGGAACCATTGCCCTGAACGGACAGACAAATGTTTCCGGTGAATCAGGCTATACTTTTAACAGGAAAATATATTTTACCTATAAGCATGACGGCGAGTTTTATCCTTTGACGAGCCAGAAGATCTTAAAATACCCTGGCGACAATGTACCCGAAGGTGAGGTTGAAAAGCATCTGTCCGACTTTTACATAAGGGCCGGGGAAGAACTCTACGTGAATGTCGTTCGTCAGAAAGAGGGTAATAATATTTTTTTTATTGAAACCATACCTTTTTTTTCATGTAAAGAAATCGACATGGGTAGTTATTGACGTCAATCTTCCTGCGGCTTGAGCGCGTTGCTTTTGCATATAAATGGCCTGTCATTGCTGTTCTGTATATTGCTGTGTGTTTTTTAACCGTACCTCCGGGCTAGCTGGTTAAGAAAACCAGCAGATCGGTCTTGTTTCGCAGCCCTAGCTTTCTTATTGCTGAATTTTTTAACGCGCTGACGCGGCGATAGGAGAGCTTTTCAATTTCGGCGATGTACCTTATTCCCAGTCCTTTTTCCAGTTCTTTCAACACGCGCCATTCGGTTGGCGTTAGCGATAATGCCAGTGGCTTCTTTTTGGGTTGATAGCGCCTGTCTATCAATTTCAACAAACTAGTGCGCCAGTAGTAAATCGGCTCTTGCAGGGAAATGTAGGCATCGATATCACCGCGTACCCATAATAATGAATTGGTATGCGCTGCGAACATGCAGATCACCAGCCTGGGATAATCTTTTTTAAGTTTATTAACAAATTTTAAGCAATCTAATCCGGCGGCATTTTTTTCAGTCACGGATAAGAACAGGATGTCTATTTTTTCTGCTAAAACTGTATCAAACTGTTGGCCGTTGCTTAGCGATATTTTTATATTTATAGTCGGATCTATTAATTTTAATAAAGCAGCTATGCCCTGCCGCGCATAATTATCTGCGCCCATTAGCGCAATATCTAAATAACTTTTAATCGCCGATCCGTTAGCCATTTAAATCCCTTAAGCCATAGTGGTCAAATTGCAGCTTTAACATTAACAATATCAATCATTATGCCCCAATAAATAATCGAGATGCTGCGCTAAATCACTATACCTACGGCCAGAGAGCGGTAATGTGAAATAATCTTAATTTATATTAATTCCTGCGCCTTAGATGACGTGAAATGATATATCTGATTGTTATATATGGGTTTTTATCATTTCCTGCAGCCAGATTTAGCGTTTCCTTTTGCTGTGGCAGCTTATTATCTACAGACTTCCTGTTACGCCACCGGCTAAGGAAAGATATCTTTATTTGTTAACCTATTTATTTCATTGTGAATAAGCATACCGGGTTTTCTTCAAGATAATTTGTCCTAATGAAATATTTTGTAAGTAAATTGTCATATTCTTACCATTGGTATTACCTAAAATTGACAGTTTTTAACATTTGCTGAAAAATTATAATGATTTTTACCGATCGTTTTTTAACCAGCAGCAGGTAAGTTCGGGCTACAAGCCTTGTCTCTATTGATAATACTGATTAATTTATTTTTAAGCCTGCTGAATGATGCACACACAGCGGCTTGCTGGATTCAATTCTGTGATTGTCAATTTTTGTCAGCTCGCGACAGCGGGAGAAAAATGAATTTATCATTACTTAAATTTATTTAGGGGTTTTATACGAATTATGTGACGTCAGGCACGAAATTAGATGTTATATAAAAAGCTGAGAAAAACCAGGGGGGCTAATAGACAGGCTCTGCTCAGAATATTTAGTTGGGGGATAATTAGTTAACTACCGATAAGCTATCGCGAGATGAGAGAAAATAAGAATTTTCGCTATCTGCCGACATGTACAGCTTTAACGGGATCGGTCACATTAAACCTCACTCTTTTAATGCCGTTGTTTTTATCTCTACCCTATAGTGGGTACAGATCTTAGACAGGCCTTTATTACGGAGGTTTTTGGCAAACCCTATGCATAAACATTATGTTATTAATGAGGTTGTTGAGTTTCATCCTGCTACCAGCAAATTGCGCGATCTTAAAAACCCAGAGCATGTGGTGGTATTAAACTCTCCCGCCGGTCGTTGCTTATTGTTATTAATTGAAAGGGCGGGCACCATAGTTACTCAGCAAGAGTTTATGGACATCGTCTGGCAGCAACGCGGAATGCTGGTTTCACCTAATACCTACTACCAGAATATTTCTATTCTTAGAAAGGGGTTGAGACGGATTGGTTTTAGCGATGATCCGGTTGTGACCATACCGCGTATTGGTTTAACGCTAGCAAGCGACACGCAGATAAAAATAAGCGACATGCCCTGCACAGCGGCAGTCATTGACGACGTGGGAGAGAATACCAGCCCGCTGTTAACACCTGAACCTGTAACAGGATCGCAAGTAGAGGAAATCGCGCCCCCTTACGATGATGATACCGGGCCTTCGGCATCGCAGGATGCCGTCTCTCCTGATCTGCCCGCTCCCGTGATAAATGAACGCAAGCGCTGGTTTCTTCTGACGACCGCCGTCGTCGTTTGCATGCTTGCCGGTACGGGCATCGTGAGTTCACAGGCCGCCCAGGAAGACCGGTATTTTGACCACTATCGTTTTGTGGTGGCCGCAGGGGATTGTCGCTTTTTTGTGAGCAAAGACATTCAAACGGACGGTGAACGTGCGGAGGCGCTAAGCTACGGAAAACGATTTACAGCCAACTGCAAAAATTACCCGTGGGTTTATATCAACCGATACACCATGTTGCCAAGAGCTTCAGTTATCCGCTGTAACAGGGCGATGACCGAACCTAACCGCTGTATTTCTGACTATTTTATTGAGGATCATTAGCATGATGCGATATCGACCGCTGTTTTTTATGCTCTGTATTAGCCTGATCCTGAGTGCGATAGTCGCGGCTAACTTTTTATGGCAGAGTTTTTACGTCCGTGAATTCTCCTGTCATGCAAATTTTGTTCAGCACCATTCAAATGAAACTCTTTATCTCTGGCTGAATTATAGATTTAGCGGCGGGGGTGGGATGCTCAGCATGAATGGTTACGCACAAAGTGACCCAGCCAAAAAATTCAACAGAAAAATTTCTTTTAGCGTGCAAAGGTACAACAATATTTATCATTTACGTTCGGAGAAAAATATTAAATTTCCCGACGATAATGTGGACAATAGTTGGCTGGAGAAGTACGAGCCAGCCTTTTTTGTCCATCCACAACAAAATATTTATATCCGGATACGCGAACAGCTAAACGGTAGCTATCTTTTTATATTTTCCACTCTGCCAGCCTATATATGCAGTAGTCAGTAAAAATAAAGGGAAAGAGAATAAATATATTTTCTGGCCCCCACGTATATTCAGGCCACCCGGCGAAAGACTTGCTGCCGATCTTATTTCTTCTGACAGGGGCTGTGAGGCAGCTTAAGGGCAGGGGAAGTTTGCGGCATCAGGCTTGTTGAGCCAGGGCGAAAGTGATGTGTTGAGTATGGCGTGGGCTAAAAGCAAAAACCCGCCTTGTGGGCGGGTTCTTTAAAAGTGGTGCCCGGACTCGGAATCGAACCAAGGACACGGGGATTTTCAATCCCCTGCTCTACCGACTGAGCTATCCGGGCAACGGGGCGCATTAAACCGTAAAGCCTTTTCTTCGTCAATGATTTTGTAGGAAAAGGGCATTCGTTTGCACGAATAATGTGCGCTATGTTGTGTCCTCGTTGCGCCGCGCGTCTTGAACGCCGGGGAAGAAGGTGCCATGATTGCGCGAAATTTTACGCGTTCAACGGGGCGCTTATTAATGTTCACAGTCAGTACTCACCGGCATCTCCCGATGGCGCTCGTTCAGCTTCTCCTGTTCTCCCGCAGACCTTCGCCCACTATGCGGTGAAGGCAGCGCTCGCTCACTGCAGGACAACAGTAAAATCAGGTGACGCATCCTGGTTTTACTGATGTCTGGCGGCCGGAGTGGTTACCTCCTGAAGTTCCGCAAGACGCATTCGCCGGGGAGTTGCTCCCTTTGCCGTGCCTACCGGCACTCACTCATCCTTAAGCTTTTGGGATTTGTGCATATGAAATCATTGAAAATTGCCGCCAGCCACGACGTGGTTGCCACGCTTTCCACCCATCGTGAAGTGGTCGCGCTCGATGCTACCGACTTTACCGATGTTGCGGCGGTCGTGCTGTCCGTTGCTGACAGCCGCAGCGGCATACTGGCGTTACTCAAACGAACCGGTTTTAATCTTCCGGTTTTTTTAGCATCCGCAACCCAGCCGGACGAGCAGGCTAATTTTACGGGCGTTATCACCGGTAAAGCGCAGGATTATCTGGAGCTTGAAACCGCAGCCGTTGAGTATGAAGACAACCTTCTGCCGCCTTTCTTCGACACGCTGACCAGGTATGTGGCGATGGAAAACAGCACCTTTGCGTGTCCGGGCCACCAGCACGGGGCGTTCTTCAGGAAACATCCTGCCGGGAGACAGTTCTATGATTTCTTCGGCGAGAACGTATTTCGCGCTGATATGTGCAATGCGGACGTAAAGCTCGGCGATTTGCTGATCCATGAAGGATCGGCCAAGCATGCCCAGAAATTTGCCGCCAAAGTCTTCCATGCGGACAAAACTTATTTCGTGCTCAACGGCACCTCAGCCGCTAATAAAGTGGTGACCAATGCGCTGTTGACCCGCGGCGATCTGGTGCTGTTTGACCGCAATAACCATAAATCAAACCACCACGGCGCCTTGATTCAGGCTGGCGCTACGCCGGTCTATCTTGAAGCGGCGCGTAATCCCTTTGGGTTTATCGGCGGCATCGATGCGCACTGTTTTGACGATGCCTGGCTGCGGGATTTAATCCGCGAAGTGGCGCCGGATCGCGCACAGGATAAACGCCCGTTCCGCCTGGCGATAATTCAGCTTGGCACCTACGACGGCACCATTTATAACGCACGCCAGGTGGTGGATAACATCGGGCATCTTTGCGATTACATCCTTTTTGATTCCGCCTGGGTCGGCTATGAACAGTTCATCCCGATGATGGCAGACTGCTCGCCGCTGCTGCTGGAGCTTAATGAAAACGATCCGGGGATTTTTGTCACCCAGTCGGTGCATAAACAGCAGGCCGGATTCTCGCAGACTTCGCAGATCCACAAAAAGGACAACCATATCCGCGGCCAGGCGCGTTTCTGCCCGCATAAGCGCCTGAACAACGCTTTTATGCTGCACGCCTCTACCAGTCCGTTTTATCCGTTATTTGCGGCGCTGGACGTGAATGCCAAAATTCATGAAGGGGAAAGCGGTCGCCGCCTGTGGGCTGAATGCGTGTCGCTTGGGATCGACGCGCGTAAAGCGATCGTCGCCAACTGTAAAATGATCAGGCCGTTTATCCCGCCGGTTGTAGCTGGCAGGCCGTGGCAGGATCATCCTACCGAGATTATTGCCCAGCAGCGGCGCTTCTTTAGCTTTGAACCGGGCGAGCACTGGCATGGTTTTGAAGGCTACGAGAAAGATGAGTATTTTGTCGATCCCTGCAAGCTGCTGCTGACCACGCCGGGAATCGATCCGCAAACCGGGCAGTACACTGAATTCGGTATTCCCGCCGCGATCCTCGCAAATTACCTGCGTGAAAACGGTGTGGTGCCGGAAAAAGCGGATCTCAACTCGATTTTGTTCCTGCTTACGCCTGCGGAAAGCCCGGAAAAAATGGCTCAACTGGTAGCGATGCTTGCGCAGTTCGAACAGCATATCGAAGACGATACGCCGCTTGCCGACGTGCTGCCGACTATCTATCAGAAATACGCCGTGCGCTATAAAGGCTACACGCTGCGTCAGCTTTGCCAGGAGATGCACGATCTGTACGTCAGCTTTGAAGTAAAGGATCTGCAAAAATCGATGTTCCGTAAAGCCGAGCTGCCAGCGGTGGCGATGAATCCGCAGGATGCCCATAGCGAATTTATTCGTGGCAACGTGGAGCTGGTGCGCTTAAGCCTGGCGGAAGGGCGCATTGCCGCCGAAGGCGCGCTGCCATATCCTCCAGGCGTGCTTTGCGTGGTGCCGGGCGAAGTCTGGGGAGGCGCCGCGCTGCGTTATTTCCTGGCGCTGGAAGAGGGCGTGAACATGCTGCCGGGCTTTTCACCGGAATTACAGGGCGTTTATAGCGAAACGGATGCAGACGGGATTAAGCGTTTGTACGGCTATATGGTGAAATGAATAAACATCGCCCCTCTTGCGAGGGGCGATGGGTTTTACCGTCGACGATAGCTCTTCTGCGCGGTATTGACTTTATACAGGTAATTGCGAGATTCAGCGGAAGGATGACGTGTGGTGAGCGTCTGATACACATCGTCCGCGCCCATACTGTTAATGATGCTAAAGGCACGCTGTTTATCGCTGTGGAATACCCGCAGCACGCTGCCTGCCCCGCCATTATAAGCGGTGATCACGGCATAGCGGCGCGCCGTTGGGTTATCAATACCGGCCAGATAGCTGTCCTGCAAAATAGCCAGATACGCGGTGCCGGTATCGATATTGCTTTCCGGGTCGAAGAGATAGCTGCGGCTTGGTTTGCCCCATTTCCCCTGCGCTTTAAACACGTCCACGCCCGCGCTGTGCTGCACCACCTGCATCAGGCCCAGCGCATCGGAATGGCTTACCGCATACGGGTTGAAGCTGGATTCGGTCTGCATAATCGCAAGGATCAGCGACTCGTCCACGCCGTACTTCTTCGAGGCCTTACGCACCATGCCGATGTACTTATGGGCACGTTTATCAAGGTGGTTCGGCACCAGGTTAATCGTTACGCTGTAAACGATTTTTAAACCGCTTTTGCGGCTTTTCAAATTTGTTTGCAGCAGGTAGTCCGCAAACTTCGAGGCGCGGCCTTCCCAGCGGATCGGCTGGCCGGTGTTATCGACCACCTGCCCATACAGGAACGGCATCTTCGAAATCAGCACGTCGTTGGCGTCGGAGTAAAGATCGATTGAGCCGGGATCGTCGCCCATCAGCAACGTAGTGATGATAGCCTGGCGCAGGTGCGCGGCGGGGTCGGTGCCAGCGATGGTTTCAACGGTAATAGTACCGTCGTCAAAGTTGATGTGGCTACGGGTCTGGTACTGGTCGGTGTACTTAACGTAGTCCTTAGGACCGGCGATCAGAACCTCTTTTATGCCCCAGATATTTTCGATGTTATGGGCAAATTGCCCCATCAAAATATCAAAGCCGTTAGTGTCCTTAACAAAAGCTTCGTTATAGGTATCTTCTTTTTTGCTCGAACATGAGATGAGCAGCGGGACGACCAAAGCAAGCGCGAGAAATTTTTTCATCATTCCATGTATGTATTGGCGTGTTGTGGTTAGCAAAAAAGGGCCTGCGGCCCCTTTATTATTTTTCCGGCGGCGTGAAGCCTTCAATATGGACTTCTTTGCCTTCGAACAGGAAGTTCACCATTTCGGCTTCCAGCTCTTTGCGGTGTTCCGGGTTCATCATGCTCATTTTACGTTCGTTAATAAGCATGGTTTGTTTGGTCTGCCACTGCGCCCAGGCTTCTTTGGAAATTTCGTTATAGATGCGCTTGCCCAGTTCGCCCGGATAAAGCTGAAAGTCCTGGCCTTCGGCCTCGCGTTGCAGCCAGGTACAAAAAATTGTTCTGCTCATAATCATTCCTCTTCAAGAGCGCGGGCTGTATTAATGATTACCGGCTCTGCATGTAATTGTTGTAACAGGCGCTCCACGGGGGCGGCCAGTCCAACGGAAGGCGGCTGCGCTAAGTTATACCAGAGAGCGGTTCCTTCATCCATGCACCCCGCAAATGAGTGCACGGGAAGCCACATCGGCACAATATCCAGATGGAAATGGCTGAATGTATGACGAAAGGCGGTTAATTGAGTGAGATTATCGGTCGTTATGCGGCGTTGCGCCAGCCACTCGCGCAGTTCTGCCTCCGAGGTGAACTGGGGGAAACAGTATAAGCCTCCCCATAAACCGGCGGCGGGACGCTGCGCCAGAAATACCTCGTTGCCCTGCTGCATCATCAGCATATAGCCCGTGCGTTCCGGAAGCGTGACTTTCGGTTTTTTCCCCGGATAGCGTGTCCAGCTCTGGGTAGCGTAAGCCATACAGCCGTTATTTAGCGGGCAGAGTTCGCATTTGGGCTTTGAGCGGGTGCAAACCATGGCGCCCAGATCCATCATCGCCTGGTTGAACTGGCTCACCCCCTGCGCGGGAGTAACCTGTTCGGCTATGTCCCACAGGCGCTTTTCCACGTCCTTTTTACCCGGCCAGCCTTCAATCGCGTAGCAGCGCGCAAGAACACGTTTTACGTTACCGTCCAGAATGGGGAAGTGCTTACCGAGCGACAGCGACAAAATCGCACCGGCCGTAGAACGCCCAACGCCCGGCAGCGCCGCAACCTCTTCAAAAGTTTGCGGAAAAACGCCGCCATGGAGGCTAGCTACCCTTTGTGCGGCCTTATGCAGATTACGGGCTCGGGCGTAGTAGCCAAGGCCGGTCCACAGATGCAGCACCTCATCAAGCGGCGCGCAGGCGAGATCGGTCACCGTCGGGAAACGCACCATAAAGCGTTCAAAATACGGAATAACGGTCGTGACCTGCGTTTGTTGCAACATCACTTCTGAGAGCCATACTTTGTAAGGCGTTTTCTCTTGCTGCCAGGGCAGCGTTTTACGCCCGTACTGGTGATACCAGTCAACAACCTGGCGGGCGAATTGGGGCGCTTGTATCGTCAACGCATGGCATCCGGCAAAGGGTTAAATCAGGGAGCCGATTCCAGCACAGACTACGGAGGGCTGTAAACCGGAACTTTCCGGTGCTTGTTCTTGCAACTGACCACTAACTTTGGATAATGCCCGTTTCCCGAACACTAACACGTAGCCAAAACCCATGAAGAATGACGTCATCTCACCGGAATTTAATGAACAAGGCCGCGCGCTGCGCCGGATTCGCAGCTTTGTCCGCCGCCAGGGCCGCCTGACCAAAGGCCAGGAGCACGCGCTGGAAAATTACTGGCCGGTGATGGGCGTTGAATACGAAGCCGCACCAGCCGATTTTGCCGCTCTGTTTGGCCGTCAGGCGCCGGTTACGCTGGAAATCGGTTTTGGGATGGGCTCATCGCTTGTGGCTATGGCGCAGGCTTTGCCTGAGCAGAACTTCCTCGGTATTGAGGTGCACTCGCCGGGCGTGGGCGCCTGCCTGAGCACCGCGCATGAAGCGGGGGTCGATAACCTGCGCGTCATGTGTCACGACGCGGTGGAAGTACTGGAAAATATGATTCCTGACAATTCTTTAAACATGGTTCAGCTCTTTTTCCCCGATCCATGGCATAAAGCACGTCATAATAAACGCCGTATCGTTCAGGTACCTTTTGCTGAGCTGGTGAAACGCAAACTGAAACTGGGCGGCGTGTTCCATATGGCAACCGACTGGGAACCTTATGCTGAACACATGCTCGAAGTGATGTCTTCTATCGACGGTTATCAAAACCAGTCGGAGAGTAGCGACTACGTACCGCGTCCGGATTCACGTCCGGTGACCAAATTTGAACAGCGTGGCCATCGTCTTGGCCACGGCGTATGGGACTTAATGTTCGAGAGGGTAAAATAATGGCAAAAAATCGTAGCCGTCGTCTGCGTAAAAAAATGCACATCGACGAATTCCAGGAACTGGGGTTCTCCGTTGCATGGCGCTTCCCGGAAGGCACCTCGGAAGAACACATTGATAAAACCGTTGATGCGTTCATTAATGACGTAATCGAGAAAAACGGCCTCGCCTTTGACGGCGGCGGTCACCTGGCATGGGATGGCCTTATCTGCATGCAGGAAATCGGCAAATGCACCGAAGAGCATCAGGCGCTGGTGCGCAACTGGCTTGAAGAACACAAGCTCGAAGACGTTCGCACAAGCGATCTGTTCGACGTCTGGTGGGATTGACTGGACAAACAGGCCGGTATAAACCGGCCTGAGACGGTTGGTAAAGCCCTTCGATGTTAAAAGCTGATTTTGCAGCTATTGAGAACAAAGGATTCCGTCTTCTGATTTACCCCAAACGCCCGGAAACCCCGTTTTTCGGGCGTTTGTTATCAATCTGAGGCCGGTGTAAACCGGCCTTTTTTTCAGGAGTAGCTATGATTCGTAAAGCTTTGATGGGCGTTCTGCTGCTCACCGCTATGCAGGCGCAGGCCGATTATAAATGCAGCGTAAATCCGCGCGATGACGTGGTCATTAACCCGCAGTCTGTGCAGGTGGTGGGTGAGAACGGCAATTTAGTTATCGCGCCGGACGGCAGCCTGCAGTTTAACGGCAAGCCGCATACCCTAAACGCAACGCAGCGGCAGTTGGCGATTAACTATCAGCAGGCGCTGCGCACCGATCTGCCGTGGATTGATACCGGCGCCCGTAACCGCGTGGAAAAAGGGCGTGTCGCGCTGGACAAAATCATTGCGAAGGAGGTGGGCGAAAGCAGCAATATGCGTAGCCGTCTGACTAAGCTTGATGCCCAGCTAAAAGAGCAGATGAACCGCATCATCGAACATCGTCAGGACGGCTTAACCTTCCACTATAAAGCTATCGATCAGGTGCGTGCCGACGGCCAGAACCTGGTGAATCAGGCCATGGGCGGCATCCTTCAGGACAGCATCAATGAAATGGGCGCAAAAGCGGTGCTCAAAGGCGGCGGTAACCCGTTACAGGGCGTGCTGGGTAGCCTGGGCGGCCTGCAAACCTCGATTCAGAACGAGTGGAAAAATCAGGAAAAAGATTTCGAACAGTTTGGCCGCGATGTGTGCAGCAAAGTGGTGACGCTGGAAGGCCAGCGTAAAGGGCTGGTGGATACGCTGAAATAATTTTAGGGGCGGATAGCGCTATGTTTATCCGCCCTGCAATGCCTAATCACTTTGTGATGGATAAGCTACGCGCCATCCACTCACTCAACTCACTCCGCTAAAAAAATCTCCAGCAGTGAATTTAGAAACAGCTTGCCGTGCTCGGTTATCTGCCAGTGCTCTGGCGTTTCTACCAGATAATCCTTCGCAATGGCTTCATCAAGCTGCGCACGGATAGCAGCTTCGTCAAGGCCGGTATACTGTCTGAACTCGTTGCGCGGCGCGGCTTCCAGCAGGCGGAAGCGGTTCATAAAGAACTCGAACGGTTTGTCGGCCTGTTCCACATCGTGCTGACGGTCAAGGTATTTCCCTGCCATATAGCCGCGCGGATGGCGTGTTTTAGCCGTTCGCAGAATACGCCCGTCAGCAAAGGTGATTTTCCCGTGTGCGCCACAGCCGATACCCAGATAGTCCCCGAAGCGCCAGTAGTTCAGGTTGTGCTGGCACTGGTAGCCGGGTTTCGCATAGGCCGAGGTTTCATACTGCTGATAACCTGCGGCGGTGAGCAGCCTGTCGCCCTGCTCGAAGATATCCCACAGCGCATCGTCGTCCGGAAGCTTAGGCGGACGTGAACCAAACAGCGTATTTGGTTCAATGGTTAGCTGATACCAGGACAGGTGCGGTGGATTAAGCGCGATGGCCTGACGCAAATCGTCCAGCGCCTCTTCCAGCGACTGGTCCGGTAAGCCATGCATTAAGTCGAGGTTAAAGCTGCGAAGCCCAAGGCCGCTTGCCAGATTCGCCGCACGCTTAGCTTCGTTGGCATCGTGAATGCGGCCCAGGCGCTTTAGCTTTGGTTCGCTAAAGCTCTGCACGCCGATTGAAATACGGTTTACTCCGGCACGCTGATAGCCGATGAAACGATCCGCCTCGACCGTGCCGGGATTCGCTTCCATGGTGATTTCCGCGTCTGCTGCCAGCGGCAGGCGCGCACGTACGCCGTCGAGCAGATTTTGCATCGCCTCGCTTGAAAGCAAGCTTGGCGTACCGCCACCGATAAAGATGGTCTTTACTTCACGCCCTTGTGCCATTGACGCGTCGTTATCCAGATCGCGCAGTAAATGGCTGACGTACTCATCGTGCGGCACGTCGCCCTTGAGCGCATGAGAGTTGAAGTCGCAATAGGGACACTTCTGCACGCACCAGGGGATGTGAATATAAAGACTCAGGGGTGGCAAATTAGCCATTTTTCATTGCTTCCAGTAACAGTTTCAAAGCCTGTCCCCGATGGGAGATAGCACGTTTCTCGTCGCGGGTTAGCTCCGCTGCGGTTTTGCCTTCGCCGGGGACAAAGAATATCGGGTCGTATCCAAAGCCGCCCGCACCGGCCGCCTCGCGGGTGATTTTGCCTTTCCAGCTTCCGTGGAATACCAGCGGCGTTGGGTCTTGTGCATGGCGCATATAGACCAGCACGCAGTGGAACTGCGCCTGGCGCTGCTCATCGGGCACATCTTTGAGCGTAGCGAGCAGCTTCTCAAGGTTTTGCCGATCGCAGGCATCCTCTCCGGCGTAGCGAGCGGAATAAATTCCCGGCGCGCCGCCCAGAACGTCAACTGCAAGGCCTGAATCATCGGCAATTGCCGGCAGGCCAGTGACCTGCGCCGCGTGCCGGGCTTTGAGAATGGCGTTCTCAATAAAAGTCAGGCCGGTTTCTTCAGCGGACTCAACGCCCAGTTCGGTTTGCGCGACCACGTCCAGACCAAAGTCGCGCAGTAAATCGGCGAGCTCACGCACTTTACCGGCGTTACCGGTAGCGAGGACAACTTTTTGCATAGCGGGATCCTGTGAATTTGGTAATTAGTCGAGCAGTGCCGCGACTTCCGTCGGGATTTGTTGCGGGTCGATAATCTTAATTTGTTTATGGCGGCCCAGTTCACCTTTTTCAACCAGCACCTGGCCTTTGGCAACGCGGAACTGTTTAGCCAGGTATTTTACCAGATGAGCGTTGGCCTTGCCGTCTACCGGCGGGGCGGTGATGGCGACTTTTAGCTCGTCGCCATGCAGCCCGATAATACAGTCCCGGCTGGCTTTCGGCTGAATATACAGCCGCAAAACCAGCCCGTCGGAGGTTTGGCTCGCTGCGCTCAAAGCGCCATCCACAGGCCAGGTAAGAGCATATTGCCGGAAAGCGCCAGCAGCTCGGCAACGCCGATGTTCAGCGCATAAAGCGCCAGAATCACGATCATGCCGGAGAAATCAATGCCGCCCATGGCCGGCAGGATACGGCGAACCGGCGCCATAAACGGCTCGGTTAGCTGCATCAGCACAAACTCAACCGGGCTGCGTCCCTGGCTGACCCAGCTCATCAGGGCGCGAATAATCATCACCCAGAAGAACAGCAGGCCGGCGGTTTTTATCAGCACCAGCAAAGCGGCAATCCAGATAATCGGGGCGAAGCTGATGGCCTGGAAAAGCACCATCGCCTTGACCAGACAAAGCAGGTAGGCGACAAGAAGCGAAGCGGTATCAACCGGCCCTATGGACGGGATAACACGCCGCAGTGGGCTGATAACAGGCTGCGTTGCTTTCACCACAAACTGGGAAAACGGATTGTAGAAATCTGTGCGTGCCCACTGCATCCAGATACGCAGCAACAGCACCATTACGTATAGCTCAATGACGGTGGAAAGCAGGAAGGTCAACATCTGCATGGCGTTCCTCAACGTTTAGTGTATTAGCGAGCGGAATAGTCCCGCGCGCCGAAAATAGCGGTTCCAATGCGCACCATGGTGCTGCCTGCGGCAATCGCGGCGTCCATGTCATCGGTCATGCCCAGGGATAACGTATCGACCGTGGAATAACGGCTTTTGAGCGTTTCGAATGCCGCGGCCATCTGGCTGCAAACGGCGAACTGACGCTGGTAATCGGGTTCAGGCGCAGGAATCGCCATTAAACCCCGTAACAGCAAACCCGGCAGCGCGGCGACTTCAGACGCCAGGGCTTCAAGCTCGCTAAGCGCGATCCCGGATTTGCTATGTTCATCGCTGATATTAATTTGAATCAGCACGTTAAGCGGCAGCATATCTGCCGGACGCTGCTCGCTCAGCCGGGTGGCGATGCGCAGCCTGTCTACCGTATGGCACCAGTCAAAATGCTCGGCGACCAGACGGCTTTTATTCGACTGCAAAGGCCCAATAAAGTGCCATTCAAGCTTTTCGCCGTTTTCGGCGAAGTAGCGAATTTTATCCACCCCTTCCTGGACGTAATTCTCCCCGAAAGCGCGCTGCCCGGCAGCAACCGCTTCTTCGATGGCGCTCGCAGGTTTTGTTTTACTGACCGCAAGCAAAGTAATTTCTTTGGGAACACGCCCGCAGCGCGATGCAGCCGCTGAGATCTTGTGGTGAACCTGTGTCAGGTTATGCGCTATCTCGTTCATACGTTGGAAAGTGATATGGATATCGAAGAAATTGTGGGCCTTAGTGTAAAGCATAACGCTTCCGATCTACACCTGTGCACGGGGCAATCTGCACGCTGGCGCAGGCAAGGGCGGCTTGAACCCTTTCCCGCATCGGCGCCTGAACCTGAATTGCTGCTTGCGGGCTGGCTTGCGAAGGCGCAACGGGAAGAACTGGAAAGCGAAGGGCAGGTAGATTTTGCCGTGACGCTTGCCGGTGATATCCGGCTGCGCGTTAACGCTTTTCGCCAGCGCCAGGGCTATTCTCTTGCGCTACGTTTGCTTGCCTCACGCTGCCCGAAGTTAGAGGCGCTAGGCACGCCGCCGCTGGTGCCGTCGCTGCTGCAAATGCCGGATGGACTGATTCTGGTGACGGGCGCTACCGGCAGCGGCAAAACCACCACGCTTGCGGCAATGGTGG
Source organism: Buttiauxella sp. (assembly GCA_032000125.1). GTDB lineage: Bacteria > Pseudomonadota > Gammaproteobacteria > Enterobacterales > Enterobacteriaceae > Dryocola. The sequence goes on from DAMALH010000007.1 coordinate 120,489, forward strand.
ATTATCTCAATCATCATCTGGATGGGCATATTCTCACCCTTGAAGATCCCGTGGAGTTCGTGCATCACTCCGTGCGCTGCCTGATTCAGCAAAGGGAGCCGGGGATGCATTGTCATTCGTTTGCCGCAGGCTTAAAAGCCGCGCTGCGCGAAGACCCGGATGTGATTCTGCTGGGAGAACTAAGAGACAGCGAAACCATACGCCTTGCTTTAACCGCGGCGGAAACAGGCCATCTGGTGCTGGCAACGCTGCATACACGCGGCGCGGCGCAGGCGGTGGAAAGGCTGGTGGACGTCTTCCCGGCCGAGGAAAAAAGCCACATCCGCAGCCAGCTTGCAGGCAGCCTTAAAGCCGTACTGGCACAAAAGCTGTTACCGGCAACGGAGGGGCGGGTGGCGCTGTATGAGCTGCTGGTGAACACCACGGCGGTAGCGAACCTGATTCGCGAAGGCAAAACGCATCAGTTGCCAGGCCAGCTACAGACCGGGCAACAGCATGGCATGCAGAGTTTTGCCCAAAGCGAGGCGATGCGGGTACGCGAAGGGGTATTGGAGGCGGAACACCATGCGGGCTCTGCTGGCCTGATTTACAGGGAGCAAGAGGAAAAATGAGCTTAAACGTTGTCCGTGTGTGTTTGCGTGTGTATGATTTTGGCTTATCAGGAGGTGAAAATGAAATCCGCCGACCTGATTAAGGAACGGCGGGCCGCAGGATGTGAGCCCGTCAGACAAACCGGCGGCAGCCACCAGATTTGGTGATCGCCCCATACCGGCAAAACTTTCCGGTGCCGCATCCCAAAAAAGATTTGCCCATCGGTACGGTCAGATCCATTCGTAACATGGCGGGGATATAGCCCGCCGCTACCGGAGGTTGAATATGTTTTTTTCCGTCGGCGTGGAAATGCCTGCAAATAAGAATGAAGCCTATGGCCTGATTGTGCCCGCGCTGTGCAGGGATGATTTTGGCTGTGTGTCTGCGGCTGATGACCAGCAGGATATCGCGGTGACCGTGCGCGGAGCGATTTTTTCGGTTGTCGATCTGATGGTGGAACGCGGTATGGATATCACTCAGTTAAAAGACGCAGGACCACTGGTTTATGCCGCCGATCCTGCATATTCATACTGCCAGCTGTGGGTGCTGGTGGACGTTGACCTGTCGGCTGTGGAAGGTAAGCAGCAGCGGATAAATATTTCTTTCCCCGATGCGCTTCTGGAACGTATTGATAACCATGTGAAACAGGAAGCGTCAGGTTACCGGGATCGCAGCCATTTCCTCGCCGTTGCCGCAAGGCACGAGCTACAGAACGCGGCTAATGACAAGCCCCGCAGCAAAGTCCATCAGGGGTGATACTCAAACCAGCTTTCGAGGATAACGACCGCCGAGGCGGAATCAATGCTGCCTTTGTTGAGCGCGCGGAAACCGCCATGCTCAAACAGGCCCGCACGGGCTTCAACGGTGCTGAGGCGCTCGTCCTGCAAGGAGACTTTAATACCAAAGCGGCCGTGCAGGCGGTTAGCAAATTTGCGTGCGCGGGCGGTCAGCGGCTGTTCGGTGCCGTCCATATTCAGCGGCAGGCCAACGATGACTTCGTCTGGCTGCCACTCTTTAAGCATTTTTTCTACGGCGTTCCAGTCCGGCGAGCCTTCCTGCGCCTTTAGCGCGGTGAGCGGACGGGCGGTGCCGGTAATGCGCTGGCCAATCGCCACGCCAATGCTTTTGGTGCCGAAATCAAAGGCTAAAAGTGTTCCACTGCTCATTATGCGTGCCCCGCTTCGCCCGGCATAGTATGGATATTAACGCCAATCAGCTTCGCCGCTTCGCGCCAGCGTTCGGCAATCGGCGTAGTAAACAAAATGGCGGCATCAGCCGGAGCGGTAAGCCAGGCGTTATCGAGGATCTCCTGCTCAAGCTGCCCTTTTTCCCACGAGGAGTAGCCCAGCGCCACCATCACCTCTTTTGGCTGGTTCGGGGTGCCGATGGTCTCCAGCACGTCTCTTGAGGTGGTGATTACCGTATCGTCAGAGATACGAATGCTCGAAGCGAACATATCTGGCGGGCTGTGCAGAATAAAACCGCGATCTTCGGCCAGCGGGCCGCCGATAAATACGGGCTTATCAAGACGGATTGCCGGGTCACGGGGATCGGGTTCGATCTTTAACTTTTGCAGTACGCCATCAACCTGAAGGTTTTCGAGGGGTTTATTAATGATGATCCCCATCGCGCCATCTTCGCTGTATTCGCAGATATACACTACGGCGCGCTTAAAAAGAGGGTCCTGAAGAGCCGGCATGGCAATAAGAAAGTGATGCTGTAAATTCATTGTCAGAGATTCTGATCCCGGTTGAAAAAGCGACAGCGTCCAGTATGCGGTGAAAGCAGCTAGCTGTCACTACTGGCGGTTTCCCTACCGCCGTTTAAACATTACTCAGCGATGCGAGTTTCGATGGCGTCAAACAGCATACCGGTGATGGAAACCGGAAACTCGGCTTCGATTTCGCGGATACAGGTAGGGCTGGTGACGTTAATCTCGGTCAGACGGTCGCCGATAATATCAAGCCCGACGAAAATCAGCCCTTTGGCTTTCAGGGTAGGGCCTACGCGGCGTGCACTTTCCCAGTCGCTTTCTGTC
>DAMALH010000007.1:123127-127895 GCA_032000125.1 Buttiauxella sp.
AGCGGGCGCGGTTCGCCACGGCCGCCGGCCGCCAGGTTGCCGCGGGTTTCGCCGCCCTGCGGGATACGTGCCAGGCAGTACGGAACCGGTTCGCCGTCAACAATCAGCACGCGTTTGTCACCATCGACAATTGCGGGCAGGTAGTTTTGCGCCATGCAGTAGCGATTGCCGAGCAGGGTCAGGGTTTCTGCAATCACGCCGAGGTTAGGATCGCCTTCCTTAACGCGGAAAATCGATGTGCCGCCCATGCCGTCCAGCGGTTTCATAATGATATCGCCATGCTTTTGCCAGAACGCTTTAAGCTGCGCTTTGTTGCGCGTCACCAGCGTTTCCGGCGTTAAATCCGCAAACCAGGCGGTGAACAGCTTCTCGTTACAGTCGCGCAGGCTCTGCGGTTTATTGACGATTAGCGTGCCTTGCTCTTCGGCGCGTTCAAGGATGTAGGTGGCGTAGATAAATTCGGTATCAAACGGCGGGTCTTTACGCATCAGCACGACCTGAAGGTCGGCCAGCGCGATATCCTGCTCGCTGTTAAATTCATACCATTTGTCATAGTTCTGCTCGACGGACAGCAGACGGGTACGCGCGCGCGCTTCACCGTTGATGAGGTACAGATCCGCCATCTCCATATAATGGATCTCATAACCGCGGCGTTGCGCTTCGAGCAGCATGGCAAAGCTTGAGTCTTTCTTGATATTGATGTGTGCGATGGGGTCCATCACGATGCCGAGCTTGATCATTTTTTCTCCTTTAGCCCAGATCGCCAAAACGCACCTGAAGCGCGGTGATGGCGGTGAGCGCGGTAGTCTCAGTGCGCAGAACGCGTGGTCCTAACAAGATATCAGTAAACTGGTGGCGTGCGGTCATGGCAATTTCGTCCGCCGTTAATCCTCCTTCCGGGCCAATCAGCAAACGCACGCGTTCGACCGGCTGCGGCAAGGTGTTAATGCTGGCGCTGGCGCGAGGATGGAGGTTGAGCTTCAGGCTTTCATCAAGCTCCGCGCACCACGCTTCAAGATCCATCGCCGGACGAATTTCCGGTATCCGGTTACGGCCGCATTGTTCGCAGGCGGCAACGGCGATTTTGCGCCACTGGGCGAGCTTTTTATTCAGGCGTTCAGCGTCGAGCTTCACGCCACAGCGTTCGGAAAACAGAGGCGTAATGACGTTCACGCCCAGCTCAACGGCTTTTTGAATGGTGAATTCCATTTTTTCGCCGCGTGACATCACCTGACCAAGATGCAGGTGCAGCGGGGATTCACGGTCATCGATGGCTGCGCTTAGCACCCTGACCCGCACGCTTTTCTTATCCGCCTGCACAATTTCAGCGTCGAAGATTTGGTTGCTGCCGTCAAAAAGCTGCAAAGCCTGACCGGCTCCCATGCGCAATACGCGGCCAACGTGGTTGGCGGCATCTTCGCTGAGCGCCACATCCTGGCCGAGGGTAAGTAATTCAGGGTGGTGAATGCGGGGTATACGCATGCGTTGGTTATCCTGACGCAGAAAACAATTGCGCTAGTGTAGGTTAGCTGTTTTGTGCCTGGCAAGCCCGCAGCACATAAGGGTTATGATTGCCCTGAACTTTAGCGATACGTTCGTCCCGCTCGCACTCCCAGGCGCTTACCGGGTATAGCTTGTTCCAGGCTTCGAAAAGCTGCGTCTGCTGGCGGGACAGCCTTAGCTGATAGCGATCGCGCATGTAGAAGTAAGTGCGCGCAATGGCGCCGCGTGCGCGAGCCGGTGGCTCAGCAACCTTATCTTTAAAGTCGACCTTCATGGCGCACTGGCCGTACTGGCCCTCGCCCCCGTTCCACTGGCTGTACATAAAGTTATTGCGGTCGGCATTCACTTCTCCGACAGCGGGCTGCAGGTTATGCATATCGCTTTCTATTTTGCGATAGACGGGATCTTTGCTGCAGGACTTTCGTCCGCCTTGCTGCCAGCACTGACGCTGGTGGCCGAACTGCCAGGCCGGCACCACGTGTTCCCATTCGATGCGCGTGGCGCGGTTTTCATTTTTACGTACCTTATAGCCGCACGATTTGAGATCGGGCACGCCTTTCTTACCTTGCCAGTTGATTTTGCATCCACAGTAGAAGTCGCCCGGCGCGTCGGCGTTCACTTTGACGCCGGCTTTTTTGGCCTGTGAGAAGCTGTTGATACCGGTGCTGAAAGCGGAAAAAGGGGAAAGGGCTGCAACAACTGCAACAGCCCAAAAATATTTGCGAGACATTTCCAGAATCCTTGCTAAAACCTGCCCGCACCCTACCTGAGGATTTATCCAGTTTCAATCAGCAGGAGCGGGAAACCTTAGGTTTGGTTTTTAACGACAGGCGGGCGTAAGTTCCGGTTTTAACAGGTCGCCGCAGCGCACGCAGCGGTATTCAGATTCGCCGCGCAGCACTTTATTATGGCGGCGCAGGGTAAGCTGATGCAGCTGGCAGCGGCAGCGATAGGGAAAGGTATTCTTGCGAACGGACTGCACTTCAAACTGGTGCGTTCGGCGAGCGGGAACGCCGAGCACGGTTTCCATCATCCATTTCCATTCTTTGCCGTGCGGGGCCACGCGGCCAAAATGTTTCCAGACCAGAAGGTGGGCCAGCTCGTGCGGCACCACCTCGTCGATAAAAGCCTGCTGATTTTCCATCAGCAATACCGGGTTTAAACGGATTTCGTAGCTGTCCATCCATGCGGTGCCCGCGGCGGTGCCTCGTTGCTGATACACCAGTTTCGGTTCCGGATAGTTACGGCCTAAGTGCAAATTGGCCTGCTGCAGTTTTTCCCGCAGGCAACGCATAACGGCCTGCTGGACAGCAATGGGGAGTCGTGGGGATTTCATAACGGCAGAGGATAGAATGGGGCGGGGCGAGGTGCAAGCCCCTCTCCTTGCGGAGAAGGGCCATTTTACGCTTAGTCGTGAGCGCCGATCTCACGTAACGGACGGCCTTTCATCAGGTTGCGTTCGATACGTTCCAGCGACACGTGTTTGGTTTCGGGAACCAGCCACAGCGTCAGAACGATAAAGAAGATGTTCAGACCGGCGTAGACCCAGAAGGTATTCGCGTTGCCCAGCGTGTTGAGCATGGTCAGGAACGTCGCACCGACGATCATATTGGCTATCCAGTTAGTGGCGGTGGAGCAGGTAATACCAAAATCACGGCCTTTCAGCGGCTGGATTTCAGAGCACAGTACCCAAATCAGCGGCCCGGCGCTCATGGCAAAGCCAACGATAAACATCAGCAGCATCGCCACGGCGAAGTACTGCGCGCCCTGGGAATGGATGCCGAGATGCAGCATGGTGCCCAGCACGCCCATACCCGTTGCCATGACCATGAAGCCCAGCACCAGCGTCGGCTTACGGCCCCAGCGATCCACAAGACCGATGGCGATAAAGGTTGCCAGCACGTTAATCAGGCCAACGATAACCGTACCCCACATTTGCTGCGTGGTATTGGCGAAGCCGGCGATTTCAAAGATTTTTGGCGCGTAATACATGATGACGTTCATGCCGGTGAACTGCTGCATAACCTGAAGCAGAACGCCAAGGAACACCGCACGGCGGAAGTTGCTGTTGTCTTTAAACAGCGCCCAGCCGCTCTGTTTTACCTGCAGGCTTTCACGAATTTCTTCAAGTTCACGCTTTGCCTCGGCGCTGGTATCACGCAGGCGTAACAATACGCGTTCGGCATCGTGGAAGCGGCGTTTGGCGGCGAACCAGCGCGGGCTGTCCGGCAGGAAGAACACGCCAACCAGCAGCAGCAGGGCCGGAATGGTGATGATGCCCAGCATCCAGCGCCATGAGCCTGAATAGCTAAAGGCGGTGTCGGAGAGATACGCGCCCAGAATACCGATGGTTATCATCAACTGATACATTGAAATCATGCTGCCGCGGATTTTTTCGGGAGCAATCTCAGACAGGTAAAGCGGAGCGGTGTAAGACGCCACGCCGACGGCCAGGCCAAGCAGCACGCGGGAGATAATTAACACTTCCACGTTCGGCGCAAAGGCGGAGCACAGCGAACCGGCCACGAACAGCACGGCGCCGATCATCAGGCTGTATTTACGTCCGAGACGGAAGGAAAGCCAGCCGCTGCCGACAGCGCCCACTGCGGCACCGAACATCATCGAGCTGACGACCCATTCCTGCGTGTGTGAGCTTATCTGGAAATCGTTAGCAATAAACGGCAGGGCACCAGCGATAACGCCGATATCCAGGCCAAAGAGTAAACCTGCCAGCGCTGCAAGGAAGCAGACGAAGAACGTCATGCTCTTATTAGAACGCCCGTGTTTTTTATTGTCAGGCATACAGCCCTCCGGTTGAATTATCAATTTTATCGTTGTTAAGGGTAGGCGAGTGTTTCGCAAAATAGTGTGATGCCGCTCACGTTGGTGTAATCGGTTACACAAGTGTCAAGAACCGTATAGATTATTTATGCAGTTAAAACATAGCATTAAGAAGGGTGGCGACAAGTAATTTGCTGGTTTTTCAGACTAAACCGAAGTGGGTTGTAACAAATGCGCCAAACGAGCGGGGCTGGAAGATTAATCCGATTGAAAAGGCGTAAAACATATGTGTAAGCGCTTTCATCACAGCCGTGACGAACGATGAAAAGAAAGTATAGACGAGACAATAAAAAACGGGCGTTTCGGCAGGAGAAAAAACAAAAGGCCAGCAGAGCTGGCCTTTGAAGGGAAAAACCGCGGCGGATTATTTCAGGCCAGCGGCCTCACGCAGCAGGGCAGCTTTGTCGGTTTTTTCCCACGGGAA
>DAMALH010000008.1:0-247 GCA_032000125.1 Buttiauxella sp.
GAAGATCGCCACGCAGCCCCACAGCATGCTGGCAAGCGGCGCGCCGTTGCCCAGATGCACCAGCCCCTGGTAAAACACGCCTTTGGTCGCCAGCGCCTGCGGCCCGATTTTGGCAGCCGTTGTCCCCGCCGCCGCCATAACGCTGTTAACCATCGTCAGCGCCCAGTTGGCAATCCACGGGAACAGACAGATAAAGATCACCGGCACCTCTATCTTCGGCGTTTCCCGCACCACCTGGTTGGCCGTC
>DAMALH010000008.1:278-34414 GCA_032000125.1 Buttiauxella sp.
GTGATGCCAGAAGCCAGGGTGTAGCCGATACTTGCGCCCATCGCTTTCCAGCCCGCATGGCCAACGTACACCGTCACCGGGAACGGGTTGCCCATCAGGCAGCCAAGCGTTGAGGCCAGCCCGTTGGTCAGCATTACCTTGCGGGTGTTATACGCATCCCCCGCCGCATGGGCGCTTTCAATGTTTTCCAGGTCAAAGATGTAGTTCGCCAGCCCCAGCGGCACGGCAGAAGCCAGATAAGGCAGGGCGTGAGGCAACCCTTGCAGGAAACCGTCAACGTGAATCGCCGGCGGGTTAAAGCCGAAGGAGGACATCGACGCCTTAATTGCCTCCGGGCTTTGCAGACCGGAAATCCAGGCCAGCAGGGTGCCCGCCACCAGCAACAGCAGGCCGGTAGGAATGCGCGCAAAGATAGGTTTCTTGCCAAACCAGTTAATGAAAATCAGCAGCAGCACGATAAACGACACCGTTGGCGCCTCGAACGCCTGCAGCATCGGGTTCATCGCCAGCAGCAATAACCCCAAGCCGGACAGGCATGAAAGCAGCACGGTACGCGGGATCATCTTGCGGATGGTTTCGCCAAGGAACGAGCCGCCCACCAGAATCATCGCCTCAACAAAGCACCACACCAGGCCAATCTGGATGGCAAACTCTGCGTCACCCGTTTGCTGATAAACCGGCATCAGCACCAGAAACGTGACGGTGAAAATGGAAGGCGCGCTTGGCCCGGATGGCAGCGCCGTCACGTCCTTGCGCCCGGTCTCTTTCGCCAGCTGCAGGCCAAACCATGCATAGCAAACGCTGGCTACCAGTACCGCCAGCCCAAAGGCTGGCGCAATACGCCCGTAAACAATTTCCGTCGGTATACCCACCACAAAGATAAGCAAACCCATCATGGTAAGCAGGTTGGTGAGGTTATTGGTCATCAGCCCGAAATAGGCCGCCCAGTCACCTCTTTTCCACGCTAGTTTTACGTTTGACATGGCTAATTCCCTTACAAAGAGTAGCGTTCGCTGAACGCGTACAGAGCCTTTTCAAAACATTCAAACGGCGGGTGAACGATGCCGGCGCCGATCATGCCGATACCCGCGTCTTTATGGGCAATAGCGGTATTGATAACCGGCAGGATGCCCGTGTTGCCCACGCGAGTAATATCAATCGCCGTCGGTGTTCCCATAAACGACAGCAGCGGAATGGTGACGTTTGGGTTTTCGCCAAGCGTTATCTCACGCATCTGGCGAGAGAAATCGACCGCCTCATCCACGGTGCCGCCAACCAGCGCCACAATCGCCGGAGCCGTCGCCATAGCGAAGCCGCCAATGCCGTAGGTTTCGGTGATGGCGCTGTCGCCGATGTCCAGCCCGGAGTCTTCCGGTTTGTAGCCTGCAAACATCGGGCCAATCACCTGCTGTGCCGGGCCGGTGAACCAGTGTCCCGCAAGGCCGCTAACCCGCAGACCAAACTCCACACCATTGCGCGCCATGGTGGTTACCACGGTGCTGTATTCAATGCCGTGCGCGGCGTCCATCGCGGCTTTACACATCGCCATCCACGTCGGCCCGGAGAAGTAGTCGCTGCTCGCTACAAAATCGAACACTTCTTTTTGCTGGGCGACGCTATAGCCGGTCTGGATAATCCACGGCGTCAGCGCCTGAATCAGCAGCGTAGTGCCCGCGTTGTTACGGTTATGGCACTCGTCACCCATGTGCAGCGCCTGCGCCAGCATCAGCCTCAGATCTATCTCACCGGCAAGCTTCATCGCATCGCGCAGCATCGGGCCCAGCACGTCGCGCATCCAGTTCAGGCGGTCGATAACGCTCTGGTCGTTGGCCCCCATGCGCAGGATCTTCGCCATCTGCTCGCTCATGTTGGTATAAGCGCGGTTGCCGTAGGTTTTGTTTTCAACGATGTGCATAAACATCGACGCGGACGTTACGCCAGCCATCGAGCCAACGCAGTCATGTTCGTGGCACGGGGAGAAAATAATTTCACCGGAGGCCGCCAGTTCCGCCGCCTCGTCCAGCGTTTTTGCCAGCCCTTCGAACACCAGCGCGCCGGTTACCGCGCCTTTCATAGCGCCGCACATGTTCTCCCAGCGGGTCGGGGGACCGGCGTGCAGAATGGTGTTGCGGGTCATGCCCGGCACGACGTTAATCGCCTGGTCATAGCCCACCAGCACCGGATGCGACTGGATGATGCGCTCAAGAGCGATTTTGTTCGCGGCGGCCACCTTGTCGGCAAGCCCCGGAGCCGCAATGCTGTCGAGGCATTTCACTACCGCCAGATTGCCCAATCCGGGCGGTGTCCAGTCAAGCTGCGTAACCGGCACGTGCTGTTTTTTGAGATCGTCGCTGAACATAGCGATACCGAGGTTAATCACGTTCAGCGGTTGGGTGAACAGGCTCATTTCGCTTCCTCCTTGCAGACAAACTCACGTGCCAGTAAACCGGTATTGGTACTGCTGCTGGCCCAAATCACGCCCGCGTCGATTAGCATCTGGCACTGCGCCTTCAGGGACGGCGTATCCAGGTCGGTGCCCAGCACGTAGCCAAGAATTTCCAGATGGCGGCCTTCACTTTCCGCAATAGCCTTCGCTTCTTTAATGGCCTCAAGCGTCACGCCCACCGGATTTTCATGCGCGCCATAGCCAAGCACGAAGTCCATCGCTATCACCCCTACTTCCGGGTCGCGTGCTTCCTGGAGCAGGCGATGGATACGGTTGGTTGGATCGATCATCGGATGCGGCCTGCCGTTGGTGAAATCGTCATCGCCAAAATCAAGGAAGGTGTGGGCCTGGCTGACGTTCAGGTCTTGCAGGCGGTAGGCCGGGTCCGGCTGAATATTGCTGTACACGTCCGGGTATTTTTCCAGGGCTGCAAACATCGCTTCGTCGCACAGCGTGCCGCCGCAGAACAGGCCGCGGATGTATTTTTGTTGCGGTTGCAGGCGAGCGCGAACCTCTTCAATAAGCGGCCAGTTAAGTGAATGAAGGTCGAGAGATTCTTTCTTCACGCCGGTCAGCAGCACGGCCTTAAGCGCCGCCTCTTTGGTTCCGCAAGCAAACTGCAGGCCCGCTTCGTCCGGCTGTGGCTCGCCTCGCCCCAGGAAGCAAACCACTACCGGCTTGCGGCAGGCTTTAGCACGCTCCAGCACTTTGCGGGCGACCGCCGGCGCTGGCGGCTTGGAGATCAGCGCAATGACGTCTGTTTGCGCATCGTCTTCCAGCATCTGAATGGCATCGAGCATCATAATGCCGCCAATTTTTTCGCTCAGATCTCGCCCGCCCGTGCCGATCAGCTGCGAGACGCCGCCGCCGAACTCATGAATGCGTACGCTCAGCTCCTGGCTGCCAGTGCCGGAGGCGCCGATAATGCCGATGTTTCCGCGACGCACGGCATTGGCAAAGCAAAGCCCCGCGCCGTTGATAATGGCGGTGCCGCAGTCAGGCCCCATCATCAGCAAGCCTTTTTTATGCGCAAGCTGTTTCAGGGCCAGCTCATCCTCAAGGGAAACGTTGTCGGAAAACAGCATTACGTTGAGATCGTTTTCCAGCGCCTGACGCGCTTCGCGGGCGGCGAATGCGCCGTTCACCGAAATCACGGCGAGATTACTCTCTGGAATATGGGCACGCGCGCTGGGTAACGTGGCGTACCGGGCTTCGTGGCGGGAACCGCCCTGTTCTTTGCGGGTAAATAGCTCTTCGATAGCCGCAAGCGTGGCGTCGTTGGCCTCAATGCTTGCACCTTTAATAACGATCATCAGATCGCCGCTTTTGGCCTGCTCCAGCTCGTCATTCAGCAGCCCGAGATTCTTTAGCACCCCTTTATTCATCTCCGTTGCCATTGCCACAAACGCCTGCTCCACGCCTTCGAGCTGGTTTGCTTTGGTGGATACCGCCATCAGCGAAACCGAATCAAAGTAGGTGTTCTTTTTAATCACAATCCTGGTAGACATACTCTCCTCCGAAATGCGCGGTCAAAGCGAGGGCATCCGCCATGCCGAATAGCATGTCGCTGCCGGAACTCGACCCTATTTGCTTAATATCGTTAATCGACTGCTGAATATCCCGGATATCGTCATGGGTTATATTAAAAATAAAACGATAAATGCGTTCCCGGTAACGCTGCGAAATAGCTTCGCGCAGCGTTATCGTACTCAGCAGCGTGGTTTGTTGTTTTCCATTCTCCAGCGCCGAAATAAATACATGGCGATATTTCAGCCACGGACTGCCGCGAATAAATAAAATCGCGCAAAGTCCGGCAAGGTAATCATCGCCCGTAGGCGTCAGGCCGACGCCTAACCCCATTAAGGCGACGGCAGATTTTTCAACAGCTTGCTTATCGCCGCACCATAGCGCCTTTAATAATTCCCCCCGGCGTAGCCGCAGCAGCCTTTTTATTTCCTGATAAAAAATGTTTTCGCCACAAAAATAAAATAACGATTCGCTACTCTCGATATTTTTGCGAATCTGCAAGGCTAATTCCTGCCATTGCTGATGGCGGGTATTGATAAAAAGCGCTTCGGGCTGCCATAGCCTGCAATGTTCAAAATCTATGTACTTGTCAGATCCGACGGCAATGCCCTGTGTGTGAAAAAGAGCACGTTCACCGGGCAGAAAATAGGTATCGCAGTGCTCAAGCGCTATCCGGCAGCTATTCGGGGCGTTATCGCAAGAAGGGCCAAGCAGGGTATATAACGCGTTCCGCTCTGGAATGAACAGGTTTACCGCCCTGGAAAAAACCTGCTCGACTACCCCTTCTGTATTGACCGGAAAACCCGCCCCGTCAGCCGTTAGCGCGAGAATGCACCGCCGCTCAACGTATCGTGCGATAGCGTGCCTCCGCTTTTATCAGGCCCCTGCCTTAATCAGCAGCTCCGCAATTTCGCGGTAGCCTTTTTCAACGGCCAGCTCCAGCGGTTTTTTACCGTACTTGTCCGTCATGTGCGGGTTGGCGCCGTGGTCGAGCAGCAGTTTGACAATCTCCTGCTGTTTCGCACCGCCGTCGTTAAGCACGATGGCTTCCAGCAGCGGCGTCCAGCCGACAAAATTCGTGTGGTTAACGTTAATGTCCGTTCGGGTTAATAATTCGCGAACAATTTCAACGTGGCCTTTTTCGCTGGCGGGGGTAATGCCTACGCCGCCGAAGCGGGATAAACAATTCAGATCCGGGTTCGCCGGTAATACCAGACGCAGCAAGGTTAAATCGTTATTCAGGCAGCTTAATAAGAATGGATTAAAACAGGTTTCGTCTTGTTTATTAATGTCGGCACCGGCAGAAATTAAAAACTCCACGCAATCATACTTTTTATGCAGGCTGGCAAGCGTAATCGCCGTTCTTTGCTGGCGGTTGGTTACGTTAATATCCACACCTTTTGCCAGGCAATGTTTTATCCCGTCGAGGCTGCCCTGTTCGGCGGCATTAAGAAATTCTGTGGCTAATTCATTGTGAGACATTTCCCGCTTCTCCTGCTGCTATTTCCGATAGCCTGAGAATAGCAACGCTAAACGGGGAAAAACATCCGTTTAAAAAACATTCATCGTTAAGGGAAGCATTATTGAGTTATACTCAACAATCGAAGCAGGATGTGCTGTAGCGCAATCTTTTTCCTATGAAAAGTGGCCTTTTCAGGCCTGACAGTGTGTGCTGTACATTATCCGGCAGGCCTTGGTATGCGCTGGCTTAAACCGCAATGCAGAAGTGTGATTCACTTCAAATGAGATGTGATCACAGTGTTAAATTTTGTTCAATACTGACCGGGTGTTCATAAGGTTTACAAATACATTCAACAATGGAGCCTTGCCGCTAATGAATTCCATTTTTACCGAAGAAAATTTGCAGGCCTTCACCACGGCGGCGCGCTACGCAAGCTTCAGCAAGGCGGCAGAAGAGCTGGGCGTCACCACATCCGCCATCAGCTACACCATTAAAAGAATTGAAACCTACCTTGAGGTAGTGCTCTTTACGCGCAATACGCGCAGCATTGAACTTACCGAATCCGGCTATTACTTCTATCGCAAGGCCACAGATTTACTGAATGACTTTCATGCCATACAAAGGGGGATCGATACCATTTCACAGGGCATCGAAGTCAAAGTACGCATCTGTATTAATCACCTGCTCTATACGCCCCGGCACACCGCCCGGCTGCTGCAATTGCTGAAAAAACAGTTCCCTACATGCCAGATAAGCATTACTACCGAGGTTTATAACGGCGTGTGGGATTCCATCATTAGCAATCAGGCGAATATCGCCATCGGCGCGCCGGATACCCTGCTCGACGGCGGCGGCATCGACTATACCGAGATTGGCGCTATACGCTGGCAGTTTGCCATCGCCCCGGATCATCCGCTGGCATTTGTGCAGGAGCCGATTCCCGAAAGCCAGCTACGGCTGTATCCCAATATCATGGTAGAAGACACGGCGCTGACGCTGAACAAGAAAATAGGCTGGCTGCTGCACGGGCAGGAAGCTATTCGGGTACCGGATTTTAATACCAAGCGTGAATGCCAGATCCTCGGCGAGGGAATCGGCTTCCTGCCGGATTATATGGTGCGGGAAGCGCAGGAAAGCGGGCAGTTGGTTACCCGGCAGATAAATAATCCGCGTCAGGATTCGCTCATGCTGCTGGCGACCCAGCACGCGGCCACGGGCCAGGTCACGCAGTGGATTAAAAAGCAGTTTGCCAAAGGGGGCCTGCTGACGGCGATTTATCAGGATTTACTCTACCGCGACTAGCCCGCGCGCCCGTTTGCACCACGGGGAAAATTCCCGGACAATGCCCGTCTTTACGCTTGCTTAATAACCTCGGGTTACCACAACATGAAACACCCCCTCGAATCCCTGATGAGCGCGGGCGGCATTTTGCTGCTGGCTTTCTTATCCTGCCTGCTGCTCCCGGCCCCCCTGCTCACCCTGACGCTTGCGCAAAAGCTGCTGGATACTTTTCATCTGCTCGACCTTAACCAGCTCTACACCATCATCTTCTGCGTGTGGTTCCTGCTGTTAGGCACCGTTGAGTATTTTGTGATTCGCTTTGTCTGGCGCAGGTGGTTTTCGGTTGAACGTGGATAGCGCTGGTTGATAAACGAGGGATCGGCGCTTCGCTGAAATTTGCTGCCGCTGTCTATACTTATGTCAGGAAAATAACTGACACAATGGGATAGCGCTATGCCACTGACCGCTTTTGAGCACTCCGATCCTTACACGCTCGGCATTGAACTGGAAATGCAGATTGTTAACCCCCCCACCTATGATTTGAGCCAGGATTCCTCCCTGCTGATTAAGGATCTCAAAGGCCGCATTAGCGCAGGCGACGTAAAACACGACATTACCGAAAGCATGCTTGAGATTGCCACAGACGTGTGCAAAGACGTGGAGACAGCAAGAATACAGCTTACGGATTTGCGCCACCGGGTGCTGCAGGCGGCCAATAATCATCATCTGGCGATTTGCGGCGGCGGTACGCATCCCTGGCAAAAATGGCAGCGCCAGGAAGTGTGTCAGAACGAACGTTATAACCGTACCCTCGAACAGTTCGGCTACCTGATGAAGCAGGCCACGGTGTTCGGGCAACACGTTCACGTGGGCTGTAAAAACGAAGAGGACGCCATCTATCTGCTGCACGGCCTGTCGCGTTTTGTGCCGCATTTTATTGCGCTTGCCGCCTCTTCGCCTTATATCCAGGGCTCTGATACCGCCTGGGCCTCTTCGCGACTGAATATTTTTTCCGCGTTCCCGGATAACGGCCACGCGCCTTTTGTCAGCGACTGGCAGGAATTTACCTGGATGTATCAGCGCCTCGAAACCAGCGGCATTATTCAGTCGGTAAAAGATCTGCACTGGGATATTCGTCCCAGCCCAAAATTTGGCACCGTCGAAGTGCGGGTGATGGACACCCCGCTGACCCTAACGCGGGCAATAAATATTGCCGGATTTATTCAGGCTCTTTCGCACTGGCTGCTGAGCGAACGCCCGTTCGTTCCGCGTTCTGAAGATTATCTGCTCTACCGTTTCAACCGTTTTCAGGCGTGTCGCTACGGGCTTGAAGGCGTGCTGACGGATGTACGCACGGGCGAACAGCGCACGATTGCCGAGGATCTTTTACCCCTGCTCGACACGCTCGCGCCTTACGCAGCGGAGCTGCACGCAGAAAGTTCGCTGGAGGCGATTCAGGACTGTGTTCGCAGCAACCTCAGCGATACCTTACAAATTCGTGAGTTCATCGCCGGCGGAGGTTTGCTGACCGAGCTGGTGCGGGAGCATTGTACGCTGTGGGCTGAGCAATAAGTTTGCCGTTATTCACCCGGCATAATAATGCCGGGAATAAAAAGCGTATTACATTACTGTGGAAAAACGGCCTGTAATACGCGCTATAAAAACCATGCACCAAAAATGGTTATTAAACGCCCACCTCGCCTACTCATTAAGAGGTGTTTATCTACCCAATCCATAGCGAATTGATTTCACTCAATATACCTCGTATCTCAGTTGCTATTTTCGCCGTCGTTAATGCGTCATAACAGTGAGGTTACGATGGACGTCAGTCGCAGAAAGTTTTTTAAAATCTGCGCCGGCGGTATGGCAGGAACAACGGTAGCGGCTCTTGGTTTTGCGCCTCAAACAGCGCTCGCGGAAACACGCAATTATAAATTACTGCGTGCCAAAGAGACTCGTAATACCTGTACCTATTGTGCCGTGGGTTGCGGTTTATTGATGTACAGTATGGCCGGCGACGGCTCGGGCAACGTTAAATCCAGCATTTTCCACGTCGAAGGCGATCCGGATCATCCGGTAAGCCGTGGCGCCCTGTGTCCGAAAGGCGCAGGCTCCCTTGATTATATCCACAGCGACAGCCGTCTCACCTGGCCTGAATACCGCGCGCCCGGCTCCGACAAGTGGCAGCGCATCTCCTGGGACGATGCCTTTGCGCGCATCGCTCGCCTGATGAAAGACGACCGCGACGCGAACTTCGTCGAGAAAAACGAACATGACGTCACGGTGAACCGCTGGCTTACCACCGGCATGCTCTGCGCCTCGGCCGCCAGTAACGAAAACGGCGCCCTGACCAATAAATTTGTGCGGGCGCTGGGTATCCTCGGCGTTGATAACCAGGCGCGCGTCTGACACGGACCAACGGTAGCAAGTCTTGCTCCAACATTTGGTCGCGGTGCCATGACGAACCACTGGATCGACATGAAAAATGCCAACGTTATCGTCGTGATGGGCGGTAATGCGGCAGAAGCGCATCCTGTCGGTTTCCGCTGGGCGCTGGAAGCGCAAAAAAACAACGATGCCAAAATTGTCGTGGTCGATCCGCGCTTTACCCGTACTGCGTCAATTGCCGATGTCTATGCGCCTATCCGTTCGGGAACCGATATTACGTTCCTGCTGGGCGTGATCCTGTATCTGATTAATAACAACAAAATTAACGCCGAATACGTTAAGCATTACACCAACGCCAGCCTGCTGGTGCGGGATGATTTTAGCTTTGACGACGGCCTGTTCAGCGGCTTTGACGCCGAGGCTCGGCAGTACGACAAAACAAGCTGGAACTACCAGTTTGATAGCGAAGGCGTCCCGCTACGCGATGATACGCTGAGCCATCCGCGCTGCGTCTGGAATTTGCTGAAGCAGCACGTTTCCCGCTATACGCCGGACGTGGTGGAAAACATCTGCGGTACGCCGCAGGATGATTTCCTGACGGTGTGTGAAGTTCTGGCCTCCACAAGCGCCGTCGATCGCACCACCAGCTTCCTGTACGCGCTGGGCTGGACTCACCACACCGTGGGCGCGCAGAACATCCGCACCATGGCGATGATCCAGCTTCTGCTCGGCAATATGGGCATGCCTGGCGGGGGCGTTAACGCGCTACGCGGACACTCCAACGTGCAGGGCATGACCGATATCGGCCCGCTGGCAACCACCTTACCGGGTTACCTTGCGCTGCCAAACGAAAAGCAGACCGACCTGCAAAGCTATCTCGACGCCAGCACGCCAAAAACGGTGGTGCCGGGGCAGATTAACTACTGGAGCAACTACCCTAAGTTCTTCGTCAGCCTGATGAAGCACCTCTACGGCGACGCCGCAACCCGCGAGAACCAGTGGGGCTACGACTGGCTGCCGAAGTGGGATCGGCCTTACGACGTGTTGCGCTACTTCGACATGATGCATCAGGGCAAAGTGAACGGCTATATCTGCCAGGGCTTTAACCCGATAGCGTCCACGCCGGATAAGAACAAGCTGGTTGCCTCGCTCAGCAAGCTGAAATACATGGTCGTTATCGATCCGCTGGTCACCGAAACCTCTAATTTCTGGCAGAACCACGGTGAGATGAACGACGTGGACTCCGCCAGTATTCAGACCGAGGTCTTCCGTCTGCCCTCCACCTGCTTCGCGGAAGAAGACGGCTGCATCGTTAACTCCGGTCGCTGGATGCAGTGGCACTGGAAAGGCGCGGACGCCCCGGGCGAAGCGCGCACCGACGGGCAGATACTGGCTGGCCTGCTCCATCACCTGCGCGAGCTTTATCGCAAGGAAGGCGGCAAAGGCATCGAGCCGCTGATGAATATGAGCTGGAATTATGACCAGTTCTTCCACCCTTCTTCTGAAGAAGTGGCGAAAGAAAACAACGGCTACGCGCTGGCGGATCTGTACGACGATAACGGCAACCTGCTGCGCAGGAAAGGCGAGCTGCTGGACTCCTTCGCACAGATGCGCGACGACGGCACCACCGCTTCAGGCTGCTGGATTTACGCCGGGAGCTGGACGGAGGATGGCAACCGCATGGCAAACCGCGACAACGCGGATCCGTCCGGGCTTGGCACCACGCTCGGCTGGGGCTGGGCATGGCCGATGAACCGCCGCATCCTGTATAACCGCGCCTCTGCGGATTCGAAGGGCAAGCCGTGGGATGCAAAACGTCCGCTTATCCAATGGAACGGCCAAAAATGGGTTGGCTATGACATCCCGGACTACAACAACTCGCCGCCGGAAGCGAACGTTGGGCCGTTTATCATGCAACAGGAGGGCCTGGGGCGGCTGTTCGCGCTTAATAAGCTGGCGGAAGGACCGTTCCCGGAGCACTACGAGCCGTATGAAACGCCGCTGGGTACCAACCCGCTCCACCCTAACGTGGTGTCCAATCCGGTAGTCCGTATTTTCGAGGCCGACGCGCAGCGCCTGGGGACGCATAAGGAGTTCCCATACGTGGGGACGACCTATCGTCTGACGGAGCACTTCCATACCTGGACCAAGCACGCGCGGCTTAACGCCATCGCGCAGCCGGAACAGTTTGTGGAAATCAGCGAAGGGCTGGCAAGGGCGAAAGGCATCATTACCGGCGATACCGTAAAGGTCAGCAACAAGCGCGGCTTTATTCGTGCGAAGGCTGTGGTCACGCCGCGTATCAGGACGCTGAACGTGAACGGTCAGCAGGTGGAAACCGTCGGTATTCCGCTGCACTGGGGTTTTGAAGGCAAGACGCAAAAAGGCTATCTGGCCAACACGCTGACGCCTGCCGTAGGCGATGCCAACTCCCAGACGCCGGAATTTAAGGCGTTCCTGGTCAACCTCGAAAAGGCTTAAGGGAGCGAAACTATGGCATTGCAAACTCAGGACATTATCAAACGTTCCGCCACCAACGACCTGACGCCTTCGCCCAGGGCGCGCGACTACAAAGACGAGGTGGCCAAGCTCATCGACGTCTCCAGTTGCATCGGCTGCAAAGGCTGCCAGGTCGCCTGCTCGGAGTGGAACGACATCCGCGATGAAGTGGGGCATTGCGTGGGGGTGTACGACAACCCTACCGATCTTAGCGCCAAATCCTGGACGGTGATGCGTTTTAGCGAAACCACCCGCAACGGCAAGCTGGAATGGCTCATTCGTAAAGACGGCTGCATGCACTGTGCGGACCCGGGCTGCCTGAAAGCCTGCCCGTCCGCCGGCGCAATTGTCCAGTACGCTAACGGTATCGTGGATTTTCAGCCAGAACACTGTATCGGCTGCGGCTACTGCATCTCCGGCTGCCCGTTCAGCGTGCCTCGTCTCAATAAAGAGGATAACAGGGTCTATAAATGCACCCTGTGCGTCGATCGGGTAAGCGTGGGTCAGGAGCCCGCCTGCGTGAAAACCTGCCCGACCGGCGCTATCCACTTTGGCACCAAAAAGGCCATGCTGGAGGTTGCTGAACAGCGCATTCATCAGCTGAAAAAGCGCGGCTATGTGAATGCGGGTCTGTATAACCCCGCAGGCGTGGGCGGCACCCACGTGATGTACGTTCTGCATCACGCCGACCAGCCGGAGCTGTATCACAGCCTGCCGAAAGCACCGCAGATTGATATAGCCGTTAGCCTGTGGAAAGGAATACTGAAACCGCTGTCGGCGGCAGGCTTTATCGCCACCTTCGCCGGACTGATATTCCACTATATCGGCGTTGGGCCGAACGAAGAGGTGGATGAAGACGAGGAGGAACACCATGATTAAGAAGAGCAGGATGATTATCAGGACGAAATTTATCGACCGCGCCTGTCACTGGACGGTGGTTATCTGTTTCTTCCTGGTGTCGCTCTCCGGCATCGCGCTGTTCTTCCCCACGCTGCAATGGCTTACGGAAACCTTCGGCACGCCGCAAATGGGGCGCATTTTGCATCCCTTCTTTGGCGTGCTGATTTTCGTGGCGCTGATGTTTATGTTCGTGCGTTTTGTTCATCACAACATTCCCGATCGCCACGACTGGCCGTGGGTAAAGGGAATCGTTGAGGTGCTTAAAGGCAACGAGCATAAGGTGGCAAAGGTTGGCAAATACAACGCCGGGCAAAAGATGATGTTCTGGACCATCATGAGCATGATTTTCGTGCTGCTGGTGACCGGCGTTATCATCTGGCGGCCGTATTTTGCGGATTTCTTCCCTATCAAAGTCGTGCGTTATAGCCTGCTTATCCACGCCACCACGGCGATTATTTTGATCCACGCCATTCTTATCCATATGTATATGGCGTTCTGGGTAAAAGGCTCGATTAAGGGCATGATCGTCGGCAAAGTAAGCCGCCGCTGGGCGCAGAAACACCATCCGCGCTGGTATCGTGAAGTTGAAGCCGCAGAAGCAAAGAAAGAGAGCGCCGAGGGGCTGTAGTTCTCAGGGAAAAGAGAATCCGCCTCAGCGTTTACAGGCTGCCTGTAAAGCCTTGAACAAAATAACCCGCCGAGGCGGGTTATTTATTTTCGCGCTCGGCAGGCGATAAATAACTGTAGCCTACGGTTTAAAAGGCCGTTGCGCTTCCAGGTTAGCTGTGCGGCAGTGCACACGACCCGGCCGGTACGGACGGGGAGCCGAAGTTTCTAGGCTGCCTGTACGGCAGTGCACCGCTTGATGGCATTAACGGCTGTAGCTCTGCATTTCTAAGCTGCCTGTACGGCAGTGAACTACCAGCGAACAGGTCATGGTTAAGAGGGATATTTCTAAGCTGCCTGTACGGCAGTGAACAGGAACAATATACCGATAAGCTGTTAATTAACAATAACTAAACCTTATTTGATTCTTTAGCCCCTGATTTTCACTCTTCTTGGAATGCCCTTATAAATCAATTGGTTAGCCTAAGCATCAAAATTAGGGTTTGAATCACTTATTCAAACCACAACCTTCTCCGTGTGGGTGAAAGTCTGGCTTATCGCAGTGCGAAAGCAGCATCGTTTCCGGGACTTGTTTCCTATACTTCTAACATGTCGTTCCACGGTTTATGGTTACGTCCTGCCCTGAAGCTGTGCGAATGCGGCCCGTTCAGGGAGCGGGACGATAAAATTACTGGCACCTTCAGCCGTTGTGTTGTCCATGTTTACCCGGCAGCTTATGCCGAAAGGGAGGAAGAAGTGGAAGATAAACTGAAAATTACCCCAGCGGGCTCCCAGCCTTCTCAGACCGGACCGGAAAATTACTTTACCGGCCGGGTACGTATTGATGCGCCTTTTCAGGCTATAGCACCAGCACGCGTTGGCGGAGCGGCAATCACCTTTGAACCAGGCGCTCGCACGGCATGGCATACCCACCCCCTTGGTCAAACGTTGATTGTTACGCATGGACGCGGTTGGCTACAGGAATGGGGCCATCCGATAAAAGAGATAAACCAGGGCGATGTTGTCTGGATCCCGGAAGATGTTAAACACTGGCACGGCGCCACGCCTGACAATGCGATGACTCATATCGCCATCGCGGAATCCCTTAACGGCAGTCCCGTCGAGTGGATGGAGCACGTCAGTGACGATCAGTACAATAACGAACGAGTCATTCAGGAGAAATAACCAAGAAGAAGGCGGCACTGCCCTTTGCCGCCAGCTTTTTGCGCCGTGCCGCGCATCCTGAGTCGCTAAGCAGGCGAGTTACTTTTAACAATTCATTTCCACCAGGGTACAATCGGGCAACAGTATTATCAATACGGCGGACGGCCCGATTGTTTTCGCTCTTCTCCTTCTCTCGCCATAAATGGCCTTCGGCAATCGCGCTTCTGGCGATGCTGATGCTTTTTATCGCGCCGGTGATTTCAAAATCACTGGAGCACAGGCGTGCGGCGGAGAAAAGCGGTCATGCTGAACACCATATGATGGCCCACGCCAGCGGCATGATGATGGATATGGGCCCGATGGAAATGCCCTCATCTTCCCATTTGCTGCCGGGCGTAGGTGCGTCACTGATGGACGATATTGCCTGCGGATACTGCCAGCTTTTGCTGCACGTGCCCCTTATCGTCTGGCTGTTTATTCCCCTCATCTGGCTTGCGTGGCGTATTACGCGCGCCCCGCCGCCTGCGGTTATCGCACCGCTGCTGGCCCAGCATGATGACGCCAAAGCCCAGCCGCGCGCGCCTCCTGTCGCCCTGTTTCGTTAAAACACTTCCACATTTAACGTAATGGCTATGCCACAGGATAACTATGTCTTCCCAACACTCTCAGCTCGCCTGTCGTGGCGCGCTGCTGACGCTTTTGCGTCGCCTGCACTTTTACATCGGCCTGTTCGTTGGCCCTTTTATTTTTATTGCCGCTCTTACCGGCACGCTGTATGTGCTGACGCCTCAGATTGAGAACGCGCTTTATCATCAAGCTTTGTATGCCGAAGCGGACGGCCCGCCAAAAACGCTTGCTCAACAGATAGCCGCCGCACGTAAATATATTGGCGAAGATGCCAGCATTTACGCGGTGCGCCCGGCTCCCGGTCCTGGGGATACTACCCGCGTGCAGTTTGTCGATCCTGCGCTTGGGGCATCTGAATCCCGCGCGATTTTTATCTCTCCTTCCACGCTTGCGGTTAAAGGAGACATGACCGTCTACGGCACCAGCGGCGTGCTGCCGCTACGTACGTGGCTGGATCAGTTTCACCGCGGGTTGCTGCTGGGTGATACGGGGCGACTTTACAGCGAACTTGCGGCATCCTGGCTGTGGGTGGCGGCTCTGGGCGGCGTGGTGCTCTGGTTAACCTCCCGCCCGAAGAGAAAGCTGAAAGTGCGGCATACTCCGCAAACGAAAGCCCGGCACTGGCACATCACCCTCGGGGCGTTCCTGCTGCTCGGGCTGATGTTTTTCTCCGCTACCGGGCTTACGTGGTCACAGTGGGCGGGCGGCAATATCGATAAGCTGCGTAGCGAACTGGGCTGGATGACTCCCCAGGTAAACACTGCGCTAACCCCGCAAACCGGCCATCAGCATCACGATCCTCATGCCGAACATCATGGAATGATGACTGGAATGGTGATGCCTGCCGCCGCAGATGAAAGCTGGGATCGCGTACTCAACGCGGCACGCACGGCGGGAATTGAATCGGATAAGCTTGAAATCCGCCCGTCTCAGGCGGCAGATAAAGCCTGGACGGTAACCGAAATCGATCGGGCATGGCCTACGCATGTTGATGCGGCGGCCGTTTCTCCGCTCGGCTTTACCGTTGTCGATCGGGTTCGTTTTGCCGATTTTCCATTGATTGCCAAACTCACCCGCTGGGGTGTGGACGCGCATATGGGCGTGCTGTTCGGACTGCCTAACCAACTGCTGCTGGCGGCGTTTGGTTTGGGTTTGTGCGCAATGATTGTGCTTGGTTACCGGATGTGGTGGCTGCGCCGTCCTGCGGCCTCTGCAAATAATCCTGCGCAGACGCTGAGCGGGGCATGGCTTGCATTACCGCTTGCCTGGCGCGCAGGCGCGCTGTTGATTGCCATCCTGCTCGGTTACTGCCTGCCGGTGATGGGCGTGAGCCTGCTGCTGTTTGTCGCCGTAGACGTGGCGCGCTGGCGCCTGCAAACGCTTCGTTTACAGCCGTCATAACCGTTCCCCTCAATCTGCCCTCTTCCCCAAAGGAAGAGGGCTTCCGCAGTGCCAAAATTGGTCCTACCAATGCTTCTGAAAACGTGACCCCTTTGCGCAATACGGCAAAAAACCCAACATAAATATTGCTACCGGTTAACACAAAGTTAACCATAAGCCATCATTTAGCCTACATCAGCCCATTGGTCCTACCAATCAGGCAAAAAATAATAAGCACGTCACGTTACGGAGAACGCTCTATGCAAGCCTGGCAACAAGTTTACGACCCGGCAGGCAATATCTGGCTGTCCAGCCTGATTGCCGCCCTGCCGATTCTGTTCTTTTTCTTCGCGTTGATTAAGTTGCGCCTGAAAGGCTACCTGGCCGCAACGCTGACGGTCGGGCTTGCGCTTTTGGTGGCTTTATTCTTCTACCGCATGCCGGTTGACCGGGCGCTGTCGTCCGTGGTGTACGGCTTCTTCTACGGCCTGTGGCCGATTGCGTGGATTATTATCGCCGCCGTCTTCGTCTATAAAATCTCGGTGAAAACCGGGCAGTTCGACATTATCCGTTCGTCCATTCTCTCTATTACGCCGGATCAGCGCCTGCAAATGCTGATCGTTGGCTTTTCCTTTGGCGCCTTCCTTGAAGGGGCCGCAGGTTTTGGCGCGCCGGTGGCGATTACCGCCGCCCTTCTGGTCGGCCTGGGCTTTAACCCGCTTTACGCCGCCGGGCTTTGCCTGATTGTGAACACCGCGCCGGTCGCCTTTGGCGCAATGGGTATTCCGATTATTGTGGCAGGCCAAGTGACAGGGCTCGACAGCTTTGAGATAGGCCAGATGGTTGGCCGCCAGCTACCTTTCCTGACGATTATCGTGCTGTTCTGGATTATGGCCATTATGGACGGCTGGCGCGGCATCAAAGAAACCTGGCCGGCGGTGATGGTCGCAGGCGGCTCGTTTGCCATCGCCCAGTACCTTAGCTCCAACTTCCTCGGCCCGGAACTGCCGGATATTATCTCATCGCTGGTTTCCCTCGTCTGTTTAACCGCTTTCCTGCGGGTCTGGAAACCGGTGCGCATCTTCCGCTTTGGCGACGCTGGCGCATCGGTGACGGACCAGACCCTGGCCCGCAAAAACTATACGCCCGGCCAGGTCATTCGCGCCTGGATGCCGTTTATCTTCCTGACCGCTACCGTCACCATCTGGAGCGTGCCGCCGTTTAAAGCGCTGTTTGCGCCGGGCGGGGCGCTGTCGGAGTGGGTGGTTAATATTTCCGTGCCGTTCCTCGACAAAATGGTCGCGAAAATGCCGCCTGTGGTGGCAGAAAGCGTGGCCTACGCCGCGGTGTATAAATTCGACTGGTTCTCCGCGACCGGCACCGCAATTCTGGTTGCCGCGCTGATTTCTATCGTTTATCTGCGCATGAAGCCCAGGGCCGCTATCGACACCTTTGGTGAAACGCTCAAAGAGCTGGCGCTGCCGATTTACTCCATCGGCATGGTGCTGGCGTTCGCCTTTATCTCTAACTATTCCGGCTTATCGGCAACGCTTGCTCTGGCGCTGGCGCATACCGGCCACGCATTTACCTTCTTCTCGCCTTTTCTCGGCTGGCTGGGCGTGTTCCTGACCGGCTCAGATACGTCATCAAACGCGCTATTTGCCGCGCTGCAGGCAACCACAGCACAGCAAATCGGCGTCTCGGATCTGCTGCTGGTGGCGGCCAATACCACGGGCGGCGTCACCGGCAAGATGATTTCCCCGCAGTCCATCGCCATTGCCTGTGCGGCGGTCGGGCTGGTTGGTAAAGAGTCAGACTTGTTCCGCTTTACCGTAAAACACAGCCTGATTTTTACCTGCATGGTAGGACTGATAACTACACTTCAGGCATACCTATTAACCTGGATGATTCCATAATGACAGCACAACCGCGCCTGGCCGACCAGCTGGCCGAGCGCGTCCGGGCGTTGATTAACGAACGTAAACTGGAGGCGGGCATGCGGTTGCCCGCCGAACGCCAGCTCGCTTCGGAAATGGGCGTTTCCCGCTCATCCATTCGCGAGGCTATCCAAAAGCTGATAAGCGAAGGCGTGCTGATTAGCCGCCGCGGCGGCGGCACTTTCGTGCGTTATGAGGTGCAGGCGTGGTCTGAACAGCGCATCGTACAGCCGCTAAAAACCCTGGTCGAAGACGACCCGGATTACCGCTACGACATTCTGGAAGCACGCCATGCCATCGAAGCCAGCACCGCCTGGTACGCGGCCATGCGCGCCACGGCCTCCGATAAAGAAAAACTCATCGCCTGCTTTGACGCTACCGTGAAGTTTAAGGAAAGCGACGACCCGGATCTGGCCGCTCAGGCCGACGTGCGTTTTCACCTGGCCATCGCTGAAGCGTCGCACAATGTCGTCCTGCTCCAGACAATGCGCGGCTTTTTCGATCTGCTGCAAACCTCCGTGATGCACAGCCGCCAGCGCATGTACACCGTACCCAGCATTTTTGCCGGGCTTACCGAACAACATAACGAACTGCTGCAGGCGATTCTGGCAGGCGATCCCGAACGCGCGCGCCGCGCTGCGAAGGCGCATCTCGGGTTTGTGCATACCACTATCAAAACCCTGCATGAAGATGAGGCCCGACGGGCACGCATCACCCGCCTGCCGGAAGAAGATACCGACGTTACGAAGGAAGAAAATTCATGATTATTTCAGCCGCATCCGACTACCGTGCCGCCGCACAGCGCATCCTGCCGCCGTTCCTTTTTCACTACATCGACGGGGGTGCCTATGCCGAGCAAACGCTGCGCCGCAACGTGGATGACCTGGCGCAGGTGGCGTTAAGGCAGCGCGTGCTGAAAAACATGTCGGCCCTGAGCCTGGAAACCAAACTCTTTAACGAAACGCTTGCTATGCCGGTCGCGCTTGCGCCGGTAGGTTTATGCGGCATGTACGCCCGTCGCGGCGAAGTTCAGGCCGCCAAAGCCGCTGCGGCAAAGGGAATCCCCTTTACGCTGTCGACCGTTTCCGTCTGCCCGATTGAAGAAGTCGCTCCGGCTATCGATCGCCCGATGTGGTTTCAGCTTTATGTACTAAAAGATCGCGGCTTTATGCGCAATGCGCTGGAGCGCGCTAAAGCCGCCGGTTGCTCAACGCTTGTCTTCACCGTTGATATGCCAACCCCCGGCGCACGCTATCGCGATGCCCACTCCGGCATGAGCGGGGCAAACGCGGCGATGCGGCGCTACTGGCAGGCGGTGACGCATCCACAGTGGGCGTGGGACGTGGGCCTGAACGGTCGCCCTCACGATCTGGGAAATATTTCGACCTATCTGGGCAAGCCAACCGGGCTTGAGGATTATATTGGCTGGCTGGCGAACAACTTCGACCCTTCTATTTCCTGGAGCGATCTGGAATGGATTCGCGAGTTCTGGGACGGGCCGATGATCATTAAAGGGATACTTGATCCAGAAGACGCCAGAGACGCGGTGCGTTTCGGCGCCGACGGTATCGTGGTGTCAAACCACGGCGGCCGCCAGCTTGACGGCGTGCTGTCGTCCTGCCGCGCCCTGCCCGCCATTGCCGACGCGGTTAAAGGGGATATTGCTATCCTTGCCGATAGCGGCATTCGCAACGGATTAGACGTTGTGCGCATGATTGCCCTCGGTGCTGATACCGTCCTGCTGGGCCGCGCATATCTGTACGCGCTGGCAACCCACGGCCAGGCAGGCGTCGCCAATCTGCTGAACCTAATCGAAAAAGAGATGAAGGTAGCGATGACGCTCACCGGCGCGAAAAACATTGCGGAGATTAGCCCTGAGCTTCTGGTGCGCGAAGGCCTGAAGGATATTCTTTCGCCTACGGATATGGCGGTTGGGTTTTAAGTAAGCGGTTGTCTCCAGAGGCCTCTGGAGACAACGGATGGTGGGTTAGTTAAGCTTATAGTCCAGCGAGATTTCAGCTTTCAGTAGCTGTGAAACCGGGCAGCCTGCTTTGGCTTTTTGAATGATTTTGTCAAACTCCGAGACGTCAATATTCGGCACTTTAACGTTGCTGGTCAGCGCAATTTTGGTAATGGCAAAGCCGCCATCTTTCTTATCAAGGGACACATCCGCGGTGGTGTCGATGCTTTCTGGCGTAAAACCTTCTTCACCCAGCATCAGCGACAGCGCCATGGAAAAGCAGGCAGCATGGGCCGCGCCAATCAGCTCTTCCGGGTTGGTGCCGGCCGCGCCTTCGAAACGAGTGTTAAAACCATAAGGCTGCTGTTTCAACGCGCCGCTCTCGGTGGAGACCGTCCCCTTACCGCCTTTAATGTCGCCTTCCCAGTGAGCCTGCCCTTTCTTGTGAATGGTCATATATTCGCTCCTTTGTTATTTACACAAACAACAAGTATAGAAGCTGAATACGGGCTTGCCTGGCAACTAAGAGCAATCCTTCATAAGGCTTACCCCAGGCGGATAAGCTTAAGCGCCACCCACCCGGCGCGATTTACTGCACAAGCGCCGTCAGCTTGCCAAATACGTTCGCGCCGTCGACGTCGCGCTTGATTTGCACCACGTCCTCAAGCTTGTCTATCTCGCTAATCATCTGCTCCAGACGCTGGTCATCGTTAACCTGCAGCCAGATACGGCTTCGGTCGCCGGTCGATAACGGCAGGCAGAGGATGCCTTCAACGTTAAAAGCGCGGCGGGCGAACAGGCCGCAAATGTGAGACATCACGCCCGGATGGTTCCGCACCGTAAGTTCCAGAATAACGGTTAGCTGTTGCATGGCTTACTCTCCAATCATTTCAATATTGGCAGCGCCTGGCGGCACCATCGGGAATACTTTTTCTGCCGCATCGATGCGCACGTGGATCAGGCACGGGCCAGGACGTGAAATCGCCTCCTGCAAAGCCGCCTGCGGATTTTCCGCCGCGTTTAAATCACAGGTCGCAAGGCCAAACCCTTCGGCAATTTTTAGGTAGTTCGTCTGTCCGGAATAGGTCGCGGCAAACACATTCTGCTGATAGAACAGCGTTTGCTGCTGATGCACCAGCCCCAGCGCCTGATTGTTCATCAGGATGATTTTAACGTCCAGATTGTGCTCGGCGGCGGTCGCCATCTCCTGGATATTCATCAGGATGCTGCCGTCGCCCGTGAAGCACAGCACTTTACGCTGTGGCTCCGCCAGCGCAGCCCCTACGGCGGCAGGCAGGCCAAAGCCCATCGTTCCCAGTCCGCCCGAGGTCAGCCACTGACGCGGCCGGTTTAGCGGATAAGCCTGCGCCACCCACATCTGATGCTGGCCGACGTCGGTGGTGATAATAGCTTCGTCATCCACGCACGCGGCAGCGGCCCCGATCAGGCCATATGGCGACAGCGGATTTTCCACGCCCGGCATGCTGAACGGAAACTCCTGCTTCAACCCGGCAACCTGCTGCAGCCACGGCTGGCGAGGTTGGGCATCAATTTTAGGCAGCAGTTGCGCCAGCACTTCACCCACGTCTGCGCGAATAGCGATGTTCGCCTGTTTGATTTTCCCCAGCTCGGCCCTGTCGATATCCACATGAATAATTTTCGCGTTCGGGCAGAACTGCTCGGTTTTACCGATGGCTCGATCGTCAAAACGCGCGCCCATCACGATCAGCAGGTCGGCCTCTTGCAGGATGTAATTGGTGCTGCGCGCGCCGTGCATGCCCAGCATGCCCAGCGATAAAGGGTGGCTTGCGGGAAGCGTGCCTAAGGCCATCAGCGTCATGGTCGTCGGCAGGCTGGCTTTTTCAGCAAACAGCCGGGCGTCGCCGTGCGCGTTAATAATGCCGCCGCCCAGATACAGCACCGGGCGCTGCGCCTGGTTAATCATTGCGGCGGCATCGGCAATTTGCTGCGCGGTAAATTGTGGCGCCGGAGTGGGTTGGGATATGGGCGGCAGCTCGCTGATATCAATTTCGGCGGTTTGAATATCTTTCGGGATATCAATCCATACCGGTCCCGGACGGCCGGATTCAGCGATGCGAAACGCATCGCAGATAACCTGCGGCAGCTCGGCGATATCACGCACCAGATAGTTATGCTTGGTGATGGGAATAGAGATACCGTAGGTATCCACCTCCTGGAAGGCGTCGGTGCCAATCATCGATTTCGGCACCTGGCCGGTAATGCACACCAGCGGAATGGAGTCCAGGCGCGCATCGGCAATCGCCGTCACCAGATTCGTGGCCCCCGGACCGCTACAGGCGAGACACACCGCCGCTTTGCCCTGGGTGCGGGCCATGCCCTGCGCCATAAAGCCTGCGCCCTGTTCATGGCGGGCTAGGATATGACGAATTTTTTTGCTCTGGCTTAGCGCGTTGTAAAGCGGCAGAACGGTGCCGCCAGGAATACCGCTAACGGTGGTGATGCCGTGATGTTCCAGCATTTGCACAATCAACTGCGCGCCGGTAATACGACCTGCCTGCGGTGGGTTTTCCGAAATTGCCATGCTCCAGTCCTTCTTTCATGCCGTTTCGCTTTTCGGCCGGGGGACTAAAACAAGAAACCCCGCCCGGTTTGCGCCGGCGGGGTTTTGGAATCGATGCGTTGATTCAGACCCTACGGCGCAATGCCGACGACCACCACCACACGCACGACGACCACCGCGGCTGGTAGCGCGGTAAGTAGTAGGTTAGCGTTGTGGGCGAATGGGGTCATTTAGGTCTCGAATAAAAGTAACGTAAAATTAACGTGGAAATCATACAAACACACTGCTTCGTTTCGCACAACAGCTTTATTTCTGTTAGCAAAAAACCGTGCGTAAGATCACATCGTTCAAATAGTTGTTGCAGCAAATTCCCGCTGCAATTCGTCAACCGGCAGGTAACGGCCAATAATCACCAGCCTTGAGGTACGGGGCTCCGCTGGCTGCCAGCTTGAGCCATAATCAAAGCCCGCCACCTTATGCACGCCCTGCACAATCAGGCGCTGCGGATTATCGGCAATCGCCAGCACGCCTTTATAGCGCAGCATATCGTTGCCAAAACGGGCGATGCAGCTTTCCATAAAGGCGCCAATTTTCTTCAAATCCAGCAGTCCCGCGTTAAAAACATGCGCCTGAATAGCATCGTCCCAGGACTGTTTAACCGCAGCTTTACGGAACGGCTGAAAGCGGTAAGCGCTCTGGCTGTCCGCACGGATAATATGAAACCCTGCCGCCAGCTCAACGTTATCCGTGAGTTCAAACGCGTTAAGATCGAGCCAGAGATTTGCCGGACATTCGCCGCGGGCGATCTCGTAGATCTCCGCTTTGCTGTTAATGCGGTGGATCCTTGCCAGCGCCTGAGCTTTTGTCGCTTCATCAACGCGATCGGATTTAGTCAGTAAAATGCGATCCGCAAAACCCAGCTGTGAAGCGGCTACCGCATGTTCGTCAAGCTGGCGAAAAATATGTTCCGCATCGGCAAGCGCGATGACCGCGTCCAGACGCAGCGCCTCGCGCAGGCGGTCATCAACGAAAAAGGTCTGCACGATGGGCGCAGGGTCGGCAAGGCCGGTGGTTTCCACTATCAGGCGATCGAAGCGCAGTTCGCCCGCGGCGCGTTTATCCAGCATGTCGCTCAGCGCTGCGGTAAATTCGCCCCGCACGCTGCAGCATACGCAGCCGTTGCTCAGTTCCACCACGTTGACGTTTTCTCCGCCGCTGAGCAGCGCACCGTCGATATTCACTGCGCCAAATTCGTTTTCAAGGATGGCGACAGGCTGGCTGTCATTATGGGCGAGGAAATAGTTAAGCAGGGTCGTTTTACCGGCGCCGAGAAACCCGGTCAGTAGCGTGACAGATACCGCGTCATTCATGTCAAAATCCTTAAGATTAACAGCAGCGAGCGCCGCCCTTACCGCCGTAACGTGCATCCTGTCGCTCGCGGAAAAACGCTTCATAGGTCATCGGCGTCTGCTCAGGATGAGTAAGACGCATGTGCTGCACATAGTTGTCGTAATCAGGCACGCCAACCATCAGATTAGCGACCTGGCCAAGATATTTTCCTGCTTTAGCTAGGGTGTCGAACATGACAGGCTCCGGTGAGTTAACTCACCTCCCCTGACGAAGAGGTGAGTTAGTTTTATCAATGCGTACTTTTAGCCTGAGCCACGATCGCTTCGTAATTCTCCGGCATCGGTTCATACGGCGTTTCGCTGGCGGTTGGCTTATCCGATTTCAGCGCTTTCAGCGCCGTTTTAATCGAGAACAGGCCCAGCACTACCACAACCACCATAAAGAAGATGGTCAGCCCGGCATCCAGACGGTTGTTAAACACCAGTTGCGCAAGCTGCGACTGGGTGTACTGCGCCGGAATATTGCCGCTGTCGATCATCGCCTGGAACTTGTTGGCCACGGCCAGGAAGCCCACTTTCGCATCCGGGCTAAAGGATTTCTGCCAGCCCGCCGCAAGGGTACAAATCAGCAGCCAGGCCGTCGGCACAAGCGCCACCCAGGCGTATTTCTGCCGTTTCATTTTGAACAGCACCACCGCGCAGAGCATCAGCGCCATAGCCGCCAGCATCTGGTTGGCAATCCCAAACAGCGGCCACAGGGTGTTGATACCGCCAAGCGGGTCGACCACGCCCTGATGCAGGAAGTAACCCCACGCCAGCACGCACAGCGCGGTTGCCAGCAGGTTCGCAGGCAGGGAGTCGGTTTTCTTAAGGCCCGGAGAAACGACGCCCAGCAGATCCTGGAGCATGAAGCGCGCCGCTCGCGTTCCCGCATCCACCGCCGTGAGGATAAACAGCGCTTCGAACAGAATGGCAAAGTGATACCAGAAGGAGACGTCCATCAGGCCGCCCAGCGCGCCGTGCAGAATGTAAGCCATACCCACGGCTAAGGTTGGGGCGCCGCCCGCCCGCGAGATGATGCTTTGCTCGCCCACCTCATTAGCGATATTGCTCAGGGTGTCCGGGGTTATCTGGAAGCCCCAGCTACTCACTACGCTTGCGGCACTTGCCACCACGTCCGGCGCGCCCGCAGGCGCCAGCACCGCCAGCGGGCTATTCATAGCAAAGTACACGCCCGGATCGATAACGCAGGCCGCCACCAGCGCCATGATTGCCACGAAAGACTCCATCAGCATGCCGCCATAGCCGATGAAACAGGCCTGGTTTTCGTTAGCCAGCATTTTCGGCGTGGTGCCGGAGGCGATAAGCGCATGGAAACCAGACACCGCGCCGCAGGCGATGGTGATAAACAGGAACGGGAACAGATCGCCGGTCCACACCGGGCCGGTGCCATCGATAAATTTGGTCAGCGACGGCATTTGCAGCGTTGGGCGCATAATCAAAATACCGATAGCCAGCCCAATAATGGTGCCGATTTTCAGGAAGGTTGAAAGGTAATCACGCGGGGCCAGCAGCAGCCATACGGGCAGCACCGCCGCCACAAAGCCGTAGCCCACCAGGATCCAGGTAAGCTGCACGCCGGTATAGTCAAAGTACGGCGCCCAGGTTTCACTTTCCGCAACCCAGCCGCCGGAAACGATGGCGAAAACAAGGCACACCAGGCCGATAACTGACACCTCGCCGATACGCCCTGGACGCAGATAACGGATATACACGCCCATAAACAGCGCCAGCGGAATGGTAAACGCCACGGTCCAGGTCCCCCACGGGCTGTGGGTCAGCGCTTTCACCACGATCATCGCCAGCACCGCCAGGATAATCACCATGATCATAAAGCAGGCAACAAGTGCGATAACGCCCGCGGTATTGCCCATCTCCTCTTTCACCAGTTCACCAAGCGAACGCCCGTCGCGGCGGGTGGAGACAAACAGCACCATAAAGTCCTGTACCGCACCGGCCAGCACCACCCCCGCCAGCAGCCAGAGCATGCCCGGCAGATAGCCCATCTGTGCAGCAAGCACCGGCCCGACCAGAGGACCTGCCCCGGCTATGGCGGCAAAATGGTGGCCGAACAGCACTTTTTTATCCGTCGGCACGTAATCCAGCCCGTCGTTATGGCGCACGGCAGGCGTCATACGGGTGGCATCAACGGTTAAAACACGTTTAGCGATAAACAGACCGTAATAGCGATACGCGATCAGATAAACGCAGACCGAGGCAACCACGATCCATAACGCGTTGATCTGTTCGCCCCGGTTAAGCGCGATATAGCCGAGCGCAAATGCCCCGATAACCGCGAGCACTGCCCATATGAGGTGTTTCCCTGGGTTAGTCATAATTGTTTTCCATTGTCAGGCCAGAAGCGTGAGGTGTTACATTTTGTTTCTAGAACAAAAGGTTGGATTTAACAATATGGAAGCTGCGGAATACTTGTGTTTGACCGGGTCTTTACATCAGCTTGTTAAGGAGATCACTTTGTGATGTAAAGACGCGATAAAAGTTGTGGCCTGGAGAGGCGCTGTTAACCCAGCACCGCCGTCGTCAAACGGCTGGTACAGCAGCGCTTGCCGCGGCTGTCAAAGATGGCGATCTCCCAGACCTGGGAAGATTTGCTGAGGTGCAGCGGTTTGCATACGCCGCGTACTTTTCCTGATGCCACGGCGCGGTGATGGCTGGCGCTGATTTCCGTGCCCACCACGCACTGGCCTTGTGTGGTGGTCAGGAAGCCAGCCATCGATCCCAGCGTTTCCGCAAGCGCAACCGAAGCGCCGCCGTGCAGCAGGCCGAACGGCTGATGGGTGCGTTCATCCACCGGCATTTCCGCCTCCAGCCCATCCTCGTCAAGGCGCGTAAAAGTGATGCCGAGCAGCGCCACCATCGACTTCTCGCCCATGCTGTTTAGCTCGTCCAGCGTGAGCTGTCGTTTCCAGATACCCATTGCTCTCCCTACGCGCCGAGCGTCGCGCCGCCGTCAATCACAATGTCCTGCAAGGTGATATGGCTGGCATGCGATGAGGCGAGAAACATAATAGTGCTGGCGATCTCCTGCGGGCGGGCGATTTTGCCCAGCGGAATACCCAGCTTAAACTGCTCCGGGAAACCGTTGATGCGCTGCTGTTCCGCATCCGGCGTTTTCCACAGCATACGCTGCATGTCGGTATCGGTGGACCCCGGGGAGACCAGGTTGCAGCGCACGCCGAACGGGGCAAGCTCCAGCCCAACGGTCAGCGCAAGGCTTTTCAGCGCGGCTTTCGATGCGCCATAGGCAGACATGCCGATGCGCGGAGTATGGGCCGCGTCAGAAGCGACGGTCACCATCGCCCCGCTGCGCTGCTCGCGAAAGAGCGGCATGGTCGCCTGGAACATATTGAATGCCCCGCCCACGTTGACCGCAAAAGTCTCCTGCCAGTCCTGAAGCGAAAGCGTGTCCGTTGCGCCCATGCGCAGGATACCGGCGGCATTGACCAGCACGTCCAGATGCGGCGCATCGCCCAGCAAACGCCGGGTGACGGCCGTAACCTGTTCCGCATCGGCAACGTTAAGCGTTTCGGTCGCAAAGGGATACGTCTCCAGCGGAAAAGCCAAATCGAAGCCGATGACCGCAGCACCGGCGGCGCTAAACGCCAGCGCGGTATGATAGCCGATGCCTTTGCCCGCGCCGGTTACCCACACGCGCTGGCCGCTAAAGTCTGTGCTCATGCCTGCGGCTCCCTTGAGAGCAGCGCCCACCAGGCATCAATGGTTGGATTTTTCGCCAGCATCACGAAATCGATATCGGCGTGAATTTTACGCCAGTTCGCCGCCAGGGCCATCATGCGCACGGAGTCCAGACCGTAATCGATCAGGTTTTCGTCATCTTCCGGCACGTCGGATTCATCAAGCAGCGGCAGCACCAGATTACGCAGTTGCTCTTTGTTTTGCGGAGCCGATTCCGGCAACAGATCGCGGGTCATCACCACGCGCCCGGCGCGGCCTGCGGTATATTTCAGCGCCATCATATGCTCGTCGCGGCTGAAATCGGCCAGCGCGTCAGCCACCATAAACGGCTTGATGTCGCGCATAAACGCGTCGGTGGCGGTAGTCATGCAGCCGATATGGGCGTACACGCCGCAGATAATCAACTGGTTGCGGCCGGTTTCTTTCAGGCTTTGCTCCAGCGGCGAGCGGATGAATGCGCTATAGCGCCATTTGGTCAGCACCCTGTCGGTTTCATCAGGCGCAAGGGCGGCGACAACTTTCTGGCGCTCAGGATGCTTATTCAGGCCCGGCCCCCACATGTCGTTTAGCAGCGCGCGGTCTTCATCGCTCTGGCTGTTCGGCTGCGCGGTGTAGTAAACCGGGATGCCCTTCTCTTTACAGTACCGGCGAAGCACGGCGATATTGTCGATAACCTGCTGAATCATCGGACAGTTTTCACCCCAGAAATCAATAAAGTATTCCTGCATATCATGAATCAGCAGCGCGGCACGCTCCGGCTCAAAGGCCCACTGCACTTTGCTTTGCGGAAGGTCGGCGGCCGTTGGTAAGGCGTAGGCGTTCAGTTTTGGAATAGCCATAATTTCTCCGTCAATCAGGAAGCCAACTGTTTTTGGGCAATCAGCTGGCGCAAACGTTTTTTGTCCACTTTGCCAACCGGCGTGAGCGGCAGGCTTTCAACAATTTCGATACGATCCGGGAGTTTGAAATCCGCAATGCCCAGCTCGCGCAGGTAGCGGCGGACTTCTACGGCGCGGAACGGGCGGCTGCCCACGATAAACGCGCAGCTTTTCTCACCCAGCAGGCTGTCTTCCATCGACACCAGCGCGGCGTGAATAATTTCCTCGTGGCGCAGCAGCAGGTTTTCGATCTCCTCGGCGGCGATTTTCTCCCCGCCGCGGTTGATCTGATCTTTTTCCCGGCCCTGAACGGTGATGTAACCGTCCTCTGCAATCGAGATAAGATCGCCGGATGAGTAAAACCCGCTGGCGTCAAAGGCGCTGGCATTGTGTTCCGGGCTGCGGTAATAGCCGCGGAAGGTGTACGGACCGCGCGTCATCAGGCGGCCGACTTCGCCGTGCGGCAGCGGCTTGCCGTTTTCATCGGCAACCCAGACTTCATCGTCCGGGCTCATAGGTTTGCCCTGGGTTTTAAAGATGTGTTCGTCATCGTCATCAAGGCGCGTGTAGTTGACCAGGCCTTCAGCCATGCCGAACACCTGCTGAAGCTGGCAGCCGATTTCTGCCGGAATACGCGCCGCCAGCGCCTCGCTCAGGCGTGCGCCGCCCACCTGTAATAAAGTCAGCGAGGCCAGCGACCGGTTGCTGCCCCACTCGCCAATCGCCTGCAGCCAAAGGCTTACGGCAGGCGGCACCAGGGCGGTAACGTTGATCTGATGGCGTTCGATAAGCGGAAAGCACAGCGTGGCGCTCGGATCGTTGGCCAGCACCACGCGGCCGCCTGCATAAAATACGCCAAGCGAGCCTGGCGAACTTAACGCGTAGTTGTGTGCTGCAGGAATGGCGCATAAAAAGCGGGTATCTGCATCGAATCGGCAGATTTCCACGCTGCGGCGAATGCTGTAGTAGTAATCATTATGCGTGCGTGGAATAAGTTTCGGCGTGCCGGTGCTGCCGCCGGAAAGCTGGAAAAAGGCCACTTCATCTGCCGCTGACGAAGCCGCGACAAAGCCCTCTTCCGGCTCGCTGATAAACGCGCTGAGTGAACGGCTACGTTCACTTTCATTCAGCAATACCGCCATGCGCAGAGAAGGATTCTGGCTGCACAGATTGTTCAGGAAATCGTCATGCGCAAAAAGGTTGTGCTTGCGATCGGCGATAAGCAAAACGGGCTCAAGCTGCTTTGCGTAGGCTTCAAGTTCGGTGCGCTGGTGGCTGAACAAGGCATTCACGGGCGCCACACCAATCTTCAGCAGCGCGAACAGCGTGATATAAAGCTCCGCCACGTTGCCAAGCTGCACCAGCGCGGTTTCACCGGTGCGTAAACCACGACGCTGCAGCGCGTAGGCCAGGCGGGTGGCGGCCTGTTCCAGCTCGCGGTAGCTGTAATGGCGCTCGCCGTCGATCAGCGCAACGGCGTCATTTTGGGCATGACGGCTCAGAATGTCGGTAAGGGGCAGCTCCGCCCAGTAGCCTTTTTCGCGGTAGCGTGCGGCCAGATCCTCCGGCCAGCGGGTGAATTCAATCGCCATTTAATTAAGTCCAAATACGTTAAGCATGGTGGAAAGTTTTACGCCTGTTTCACGCCACTCAGATTCGGGCGAAGAGGCGGGCACAATGCCTGCTCCGGCAAATAAACGAACCTGTTTATTCGCCACGCGAGCGCAACGAATAGTCACGACCCACTCGCCGTTACCTTGCGCATCGCACCAGCCGACGATGCCGCCGAACAGGTCGCGCTCAAAGGGTTCCAGTTCGGCAATGAGCTGCTGTGCCGCGTCGTTGGGGAAGCCGCTCAGCGCGGGCGTTGGATGCAGCAGGCAGGCAAGCGACAGCGCGTTGTCCCGGGGATCTTTCGTTTCGCCGTCAATGGGCGTGGCAAGGTGCCAGAGCGTTGGCGTAGTGATCAGTTCTGGCGTGTCCGGCAGCGCCAGATAACGGCTGCGCGGCTGTAATACGCTTTGCATCGCGCTGGTGACCAGCCCATGTTCATGGCGATCTTTGGCGGAATTCATCAGCGCCTC
Source organism: Buttiauxella sp. (assembly GCA_032000125.1). Lineage (GTDB taxonomy): Bacteria > Pseudomonadota > Gammaproteobacteria > Enterobacterales > Enterobacteriaceae > Dryocola. Next base: position 31,086 of record DAMALH010000008.1, read on the forward strand.
GCCAACGGCTTTGTCACGCCGCGCGTCTTGTTTATCACGACGGGCGGAGCCTGCCAGCGGCAGCGAACTGAACGTTTCGCCATCTTTACGCAGCAGCAGTTCGGGGCTTGCGCCCACCAGCGAACCGCCGTCGGCTAGCGGAACGTGAAAATTAAAGCTGGCGGGATTCTGCGCAATCAGCCGGTTTAACAGGGCGTTGATATTAATCGGCGCGTCGGTTTCGATATCTATCAGGCGCGAGAGCACTACTTTATCGATGCCGGGCTTGCTGGTGGCGGCTGCGGCGTGCGCCACCATTGCCATAAATTTATCCTGCTCGGGAATAGCCTTGCGCGCAGCGATGCCCGGCTGCGTTACCGCCTTGCTTTCGCAAGCTTCCTGCTGGCGTTGGGGACGAGAAAACGCCTGCCAGCTTTGCGGAATAAACAGCGCGGACGGCTGGCGGGTATCAAACGGAATGGCGCCCACGACTATCGGCTTCTCAATCCCCTGCTCTGCGGCGCGCGCAAAGGCATCCTGCAACTGCGTTTGCAGTTTACCCTGCATATTCGCACCGTCTTGCGCAGGACAGTCCAGGCGCATAAAGCAGCCCTGAGTTGAAAAACTCCGATAGGGAGACATAAAGAAAAAGCTATCTACACAAGGAGTTAGCCGCTTTTTCTGTGGCTCCTCGGCCAGTAATGTAACCATGCGCTCTCCGTTAAAAAAATGATAAAGGGTATTAATAATAATTATCATTTGTATTTCGGGGTCGTAACCTAAAGAGAATCCCACTCCCTGTCAATCGGGACAAACCTTTTTTAGCCATTCCCACACTTGCACCAACGCGGCATAATCATGAAAATGAGAAGCATTATTGATTACTTTGACAGGACCCGACCGCGTGAAAATCAGAATACCCTCAGCCCTGCTTCACCTTACTTTTGGCTCCGCTGTGCTGCTAAGCCTCACCGCTCTCGCCCACGCCGCCGACTGGCCGCGCCAGGTGACAGACAGCCGCGGTACGCACACGCTGACACAGGCGCCACAGCGCATCGTCTCCACCAGCGTCACGCTGACCGGCTCGCTGCTGGCCATTGATGCGCCGGTAATCGCCAGCGGCGCAACGACGCCCGGCAACCGCGTGGCAGACGATCGGGGTTACCTGCGCCAGTGGGGGGAAATCGCCAAAGCGCGCAACGTTAATCGCCTCTACATCGGTGAGCCAAGCGCAGAAGCGGTTGCCGCACAGATGCCGGATTTAATCCTGATAAGCGCCACCGGTGGCGATTCCGCCCTCGCCCTCTACGACCAGCTTTCCGCTATCGCCCCGACGCTGGTTATCAATTACGACGATAAAAGCTGGCAGCAGGTGCTAACCCAGCTCGGCACCCTAACCGGCCACGAAAAACAGGCCGCTGAACGCATTGCAAGCTTTGATAAACAGCTTACCGAGGCGAAAAAACGTATTACGCTGCCGCCGCAGCCCGTTACCGCGCTGGTCTACAGCCCGGCCTCCCGCTCCGCCAACCTCTGGACGCCTGAGTCTGCGCAGGGCAAATTACTCCAGCAGCTTGGGTTCACGCTCTCAACGGTGCCGCAGGCTATTCATACCAGCCAGAGCATGGGCAAACGCCACGACATTCTGCAGCTCGGCGGTGAAAACCTCGCGGCGGGCCTGAACGGAAAGAGCCTGTTCCTGTTTGCCGGTGACGAAAAAGACGCGGCCGCGCTGGAAAACAACCCGCTGCTTTCGCACCTGACAGCGGTACAAAACAAGCATGTTTATCCGCTGGGCACCGAAACATTCCGTCTTGATTACTACAGCGCAAGCCAGGTGCTGTCGCGCATGACGGCGCTGTTCGCTAAGTAATTACTTCGCCGTTGCCGTCTCGGGTTCCACCGGGGCGGCCTGCTGGTAGCGACGCAACTGCACCAGCACCACGGCCAGCACCACACCAATCAAGGCCAGCGCCAGCCCGCCTGAACTTGCCGCCGCCACGGGCGTCATGGCAACCGTCATTCCGCCCAGAATCGCCGCGCCAATGGCGTCGCCCGTAACGTTTTGCGCCGTCCACAGGCCGTTGATGCGGCCCAGCATGCCGTCTGGCGTAAGCGTCTGAATCAGGGTGTACTGCAGCAGTGAACTAATGGCGCTGAGATAGCCAAACAGCGCAAGGCAGACCAGCCCCAGCTCCCAGACGGGCATCAGGCTAAACAGGCCAACCGACATAAAGGACACGATGCCGCTTGCCAGCATAATCGCACCGGGGCGAGCGTGATGAGCAATGCGTCCGCTGGTCAGCGCGCCGGTCGCCGCGCCAAGAGGCACGGCGGCGTACATCAAACCGATTTGCCCGGCGCTCATCTGCCAGTGTCCGGCAAGGGCCGGGTAAAGCACGCGCACCGCGCTTGCCATAGTCAGCAGCGCTCCCACTAACGCAATGCCGCCAATAATCGGGTGGCTAATCAGAAAGCGCAGCCCGTTAAGCAAGGAAAGCAAAGGGTTTTCCCGCGCCTGCGGCGGCGGCGGTAGCTGCGGCAAACTCAGCAGCGGAATTAACGTCACAAAGGTGCCGATGGAGGCCAGCCCGTAGTTCCAGACCACGCCGCCGGATGCCAGCAGCAGTCCGCCAATCACCGGCGAAATTACCGAGCCGAGGCGCACGGTCAACATGGTAATAGCCCCAGCCTGCATTAAATTTTCACGGCCAACCAGCGCGGGCGTCGCCGCCAGCAGCGCGGTCACGCCAATCGCCCCAAAGAAGCCGTCCCACACGCCAAGCAGATAAATAGCGGCCAGCGAAGGAGCCGGCAGCGCCGCGTTGATCGTAAGGCCAATAAAGCCTAATCCGCAGGTTGAACGCGCCAGCAAAATAAGGCGGCGGCGCTCGTGGCGATCCGCCAGCACCCCGCCCATCATCAGTCCGATAAACATCGAGCCGCCCGTCAGGGTCACCGCAAGCCCAACCTGCAACGAAGAGCCCGTCAGCGTTTGGATCTGCACCGGCACGGCTACGCCCAGCAATCCCAGCGAGACGATGGAGATAAAGCGAGCGAGAAACACCGCGCGAAATGCCGGATGGGTTTTCAGCAGGCTGAGATTTAACAACAGAGAATTGCGGTTCATTACATGACCTTAAAACGAATTTTCTTTCCGGGTGCGTGGCGGCTCATGCTAACATAAACAAATAAGAGTGATAATGATAATAACTATCATTTAATTTCACGTAAGGTTATTTGTCGGGCGGAAATATGTCGGCTTCGCGGTTATCAGCACGCACGCTTGTTCTGCTGATCCTGTTTTTTTTGCTTTTATTAATGGCTACTCTCAGTTTGTTATCGGGCGC
>DAMALH010000008.1:34580-35863 GCA_032000125.1 Buttiauxella sp.
CCGCCTGCCCCGAACGCTGGCGGGTATTCTCGCTGGCGGCGCGCTTGGCCTCGCCGGGGCGCTGATGCAAACGCTCACCAGAAATCCCCTCGCCGATCCCGGCCTGCTTGGTGTTAACGCCGGCGCAAGCTTTGCTATCGTGGTTGGCGCTGCGGTCTGGGGGCTGACATCCCCGTTTGCCCTTCTCGGCCTGGCGTTTTCCGGCGCGCTAATGGCGGCGCTGGTGGTGGCGTTTACCGGCAGCCAGGGCGGCGGACAGCTTAGCCCGATTCGTCTGACGCTCGCAGGCGTTGCGCTGGCCGCGGTGCTGGAAGGCCTGAGCAGCGGCATCGCGTTGCTTAATCCCGTGGTCTATGACCAGCTCCGCTTCTGGCAGGCCGGTTCGCTTGATATCCGCACGCTGTCCTCGCTGAAGATTATTCTCCTTCCGCTGCTTGCAGGCGGCGCGATTGCGCTGCTGCTTGCCCGCTCGCTTAACAGCCTGAGCATGGGCCACGACACCGCTACGGCGCTGGGCAGCAAAGTGGCGCGTACTCAGCTATGCGGCTTAATCGCCATCACGCTGCTGTGCGCAAGCGCTACGGCGGCCGTTGGGCCTATTGCGTTTATCGGGCTGATGATGCCGCATCTGGCCCGCTGGCTGGTGGGCGCCGATCACCGCTGGACGCTTCCTGTTACCCTGCTCGCCACGCCAACCCTTCTTCTGCTCGCCGATATTATTGGCCGCCTGCTGGTGCCCGGCGAGCTGCGAGTGTCGGTGGTCAGCGCCTTTATCGGCGCGCCCGTGCTGATTTATCTGGTGCGCCGCAGGCGTAACGGAGCCGGATTATGACTCGCCTTTCCCCGCGTCTGATTATGATGTGCCTGCTGTTGATGTTCTTCAGTCTGGCGCTCGGCGTATGGAGCCTTGGCAGCGGCGTGCTTCCGCTGTCGGCAGGCCAGGTGGTTGAAGCCTTGCTCGGCTACGCGCCGCGTAATATTTCCCTGGTGGTGGTTGAATGGCGGCTGCCACGCGTGCTCATGGCCTTGCTGATCGGCGCGGCGCTGGGCGTGAGCGGCGCAATATTTCAGTCGCTGATGCGCAACCCGCTCGGCAGCCCGGACGTAATGGGATTTAACACCGGCGCCTGGAGCGGCGTGCTGATCGCCATGGTGCTGTTTGGGCAGCAGCAGACGGCCATCGCCGCCGCTGCGATGGCCGGCGGCGTGTTCACTTCGCTGGTGGTATGGCTGTTAGCCTGGCGCAACGGCATAGAAACCTTCCGCCTGATTATTATCGGCAT
>DAMALH010000008.1:35926-114483 GCA_032000125.1 Buttiauxella sp.
CCCCGCCGCGCCGCTGATGCTGCTGGCGCTGGCGGCGGGCGCGCTGTTAGTGCGTCGTATGCGGCTGCTGGAAATGGGGGATGACAACGCCTGCGCGCTCGGTATTGCCGTTGAGCGCTCGCGCCTGATGCTGATGCTGACCGGCGTCATCCTCACCGCCGCCGCCACCGCGCTTGCCGGGCCGATATCCTTTATTGCGCTTGTCGCGCCGCATATTGCCCGTCGGCTGAGCGGTACTTCCCGCTGGGGCTTATTACAGTCGGCTTTGTGCGGCGCGCTACTGCTGCTCGGCGCGGATCTCTGCGCCCAGCGTCTGTTTATGCCATACCAGTTGCCGGTAGGCGTGGTGACCGTAAGCCTCGGCGGCATCTACCTTATTGCGTTGTTGATTCAGGAGTCCCGTAAGAAATGAGCCAGATTTCCACTCCGTCGCGTCTGTATGGCGAGCAGCTTACGCTGGGATACGGCACTCATGTGGTGGCCGACGGATTGACCGTCACCATTCCTGACGGGAAATTCACCGCCATTATCGGACCGAACGGCTGCGGTAAATCAACGTTGCTGCGCACGTTAAGCCGCCTGATGAAGCCGACGGTCGGCCAGGTATGGCTTGACGGCAATGAAATTCATCGTTTTGCGACCAAAGAAGTGGCGCGACGCATCGGCCTGCTGGCGCAAAACGCCAGCGCGCCGGGTGATATCAGCGTGGCTGAACTGGTGGCGCGTGGGCGCTATCCGCACCAGCCCATGTTTACCCGCTGGCGCGAAGAAGATAGCCGCGCCGTCACCCGCGCCATGCAGGCGACACATATTGAAGATCTGGCCTGTCAGCCTGTGGATACGTTATCCGGCGGGCAAAGGCAGCGGGCGTGGATTGCGATGGTGCTGGCGCAGGAAACGTCCATTATGCTGCTCGATGAGCCAACCACCTGGCTTGATATCAGCCACCAGATCGATCTGCTGGAGCTGCTAAGCGAGCTAAACCGCGAGAGGGGCTATACGCTGGCGGCGGTGCTGCACGATTTAAATCAGGCCTGCCGCTACGCCACGCATCTCATTGCGCTGCGCGACGGAAAAATTGTTGCCGAAGGCGCGCCGGGCGATATCGTCACCCCGGAACTTATCGAGGCCATTTACGGCCTGCGCTGCATGATTATTGAAGATCCGGTAGCGCATACGCCGCTGGTGGTGCCGCTGGGGCGTGGCTAACGCCCTCAAACCCGCTCTCTTACGACGAAGAAAGCGGGTTTTGCTTTTTACAGGGCCAGCACCCGCTGCAGCACCGGCCCAATCCCGGCAAACGCGGCCGGAGAAATAATATCCACGTGGGCGCAGTCCAGACGATGGATATCCAGCTCGGCTATCCACGGCGCCCAGGTTTTTTGCGGGTCCATCCCTTCCGGCAGCGTTCGTTCCGCAACAAACAGCGTCGCTTTGCCGCCAAAGGGCACGCTGTTGGCGGTTGTCAGCAGCCGTACCGCATCGCCGTAATTTCCTTCAATGGCCTGGAACAGCGCGTCTGATGCCTGCCCCTGCTGCGCCGCCACAAAAGCTTCGCGTTCGCGGTTGATCTCTTCCAGCACCAGTGGGTCGAGTTCATTTGCGCCCTTTTCCGCCCAGTTCTGCGTTTCTGGCGGCCAGGTATCAAGCAGGCCAAGGAAGGCGACTTCTTCCCCGGCGGCTTCGAGCCGTGCGGCAATGCCCTGCGCCAGCGTGCCGCCCAGCGAATAACCCATCAGATAATACGGCCCGTGCGGCTGTAAATTACGCAAGGTTGCCAGATGCGTCTCGCAAACCTGAGCCAGGTTTTCCGCCTGCTGCATTGGCCCTGCCGGACGCGGCGACTGAATGCCGGTAATCGACCAGCGCGGATCGAGATAACGTTGCAGCACGCTGAACTGCCAGGCGAAACCAGAAGCCGGATGGAAGCAATACAGCGTTGGCCCGGTGCTTTTACGCAGCGGTAGCACGGCATCAAAACCTGCGCGATTCGCCTCTTCTTCGCTGCGTTCTTCGGCAAGCGTCTGCGCAAGCTGGCCGACGGTAGACGCGACCATTATCTGGCCCGGCGTCACCGGTATTTCCAGCTTGCGTCTGAGCTCCGCGGCGAGGCGCATTGCCAGCAGCGAATGTCCGCCGAGCGCGAAGAAATCATCGTTTATCGACTGAATCTCACAGCCAAGCAGGCCTGCAAAAGCGTCGGCGATTGTCGTTTCAATTTCGCTTTCTGGCGCACGGCCAGCGCCGCTCCGGGCTATTTCCGGCAAGGGAAGCGCTTTGCGATCGAGCTTGCCGTTGGCGCTGAGCGGGAAATCCTCCAGTTGCACAAGCGCCACCGGCACCATGTGCGCGGGGAGCATAGCTGCCAGTTGTTCACGCATGGAATCAACAGGTAAGGCATTGCCCGATGTGGAAACCAGATACCCCACCAGTTGACGCGCATCGCCGCCGCTCGCGGCTCCCTGATTGAGCACGCAGGCATGCGTCACGGCCTGGGCAACATCCTCCAGCGCCTGTATCGCCCGGTCAATATCGCCAAGCTCGATGCGCTGGCCGCGAATTTTAAGCTGATCGTCGCTGCGCCCCAGATATTCCACCGCGCCGTTTTCCAGCCAGCGCGCCACATCGCCGGTGCGATACATACGCTCGCCCGCAGCGAAAGGATCGGCAATAAAACGGCTCGCCGTCAAATCAGGACGTGAAAGATATCCCTGCGCCAGCTGGATGCCGGTGAGATAAAGATCGCCCGCGATCCCCACCGGCACCGGGCGCATTGCCGCATCCAGGATGCGCAACCCGGTGTTCCATACCGGCCAGCCAATCGGCACGCTGCTGCCCGTGACACGAGCGAGATCCTCACCAAATGCCGGATACCAGCTTACATCTACCGCGGCTTCGGTTGGGCCATAAAGGTTATGCAAAGGCGCGTGCGTAAGCTGTTCCCACTGGCGACACAGCTCCGCGGGCAGCGCTTCGCCGCTGCAGAACACGCGTCGCAACGTAGTGCAGGAAGCAATAGCCTCATCGCTGGTAAGCGCGGTGACAAACGCCGCCAGCATTGAGGGTACAAAGTGCGTGGTAGTAACGCGATAGCGAGCAAATAGCTGCTGCAACGCCTCAGGATCGCGGTGCGCCTCAGGCGGTGCCATTACCAGTTGCGCCCCGACTATGTACGGCCAGAAAAATTCCCAGACCGACACGTCGAAACTGCACGGCGTTTTCTGCAAAACAACGTCTTCGCCGCTCATCGGATAGTGGTTTTGCATCCACAACAGACGATTGACGATAGCCTGCTGCCCCACCATCACGCCTTTAGGACGACCGGTTGAACCGGAGGTAAAGATGACGTAGGCGGTGTGATCCGGGTGCGAAAGATGCAGATGCTCCGGCAATGCTTCCGCCACAAGCTCATGCTCGTAGCAGAAGGTTTTCAGGCCTTCGATGGCGCTAAAGCGCGCGAGTTGGTCAGTTGAGGTTATCAGCAGGCGCGGCGCCGCATCTTCCAGCATCATTTGCAAACGCTCATCCGGGTAGCCGGTGTCCAGCGGCAGCCAGGCGGCCCCCGCTTCGACAATGGCCTGCAGCGCCAGCGACAGGAAGACCGAGCGCGGAAGCGCCACGGCCACCACATCGCCCGGCTTCGTACCCTGAGCGATTAACGCCTGTGCCAGCGCCGATACCTGCTGGCGCATTTCCCGGTAGGTGAACCGGTGATGCTCATCGGCCAACGCTGGCGCATCCGGCGTACGCTTTGCCTGTTCGGCTATCAGACCGCTCAATGTGGTAGCCGGCACCGGCGTTTGCGTTGCATTGACGCTTTCCAGCAGGGCGGTTTCAGCGGCGTGCAATAATTCAGCATCTACGCAACGTAATGCGGGATTGGCCGCAAACTGGCGTAATAACAGCGGCAGACGAGCCATATGCTGCTGCAGCGCCCGCGCCTCGTATCTTTCTTCATTTGCCAGCAGTTCGAGGGAGAAATCACCCTCTTCGCTGATGTATAAAGCGATCTCCAGATCGCGTACCGGGCCGGAAGCTAGCTGATGCGTAACGCCCTCAATGCCAGCGAAATCGAGGCGGTAATCAAACATTTTCAGGTTCAGTACCGGGCCAAACAGCGGCTCACCGCTGGAAATTTTGCCCAGATCGCGCTGGATTTGCTCGGCATCGTAACGCTGATACCGGCGCATCCCTTTTAGCTCTTTAGCAAGATCCTGCGCCAGCTCGGGCAGCGTGGCATTCGGCTGAATGCGCACGCCAAACGGCAGAACGTTCAGCACCGGACCGGTGGCGCATAGCGCGCTTGAGCCGATGCGGCGCATAAAGATAAAGCCTGCGGCATACTCGGCGCGTCCGCTTAACCGACCAAGCCACAGGGCGACCAGGCCGAGCGCCATATCCGCTGCGGTCAGGCCGCTGCCAGCCACCAGCCTGCGGAAAGCCTCGCTGTCAAAATTCAGCGTCTGACGAATAAGCTTTGTGGTAGACCCCTGTCCGGTAAGCGGCCGCGTGGAAAGCGTGGCGGGCAACGGCAGTTGACGCGCTTTCTCCGCCCAGAAAGCCGCGTCGCGTTTCCAGGCATCGCTCACGCGGTAACGTTCGTATTCCTCAACTACATCGCTAAAGGGCGTGAACGGCGAGGGCTCCGGCTGCTCATCACGGCAGTAAGCCGTGTAAATATTCGCGATCCTGCGCGTGATGGCGGTGAAGCTGAAGCCATCAACAACCAGATGGTGAAAACGCTGATACCAGAACCAGCGCGTATCGCTCAGGCGAAGCAGCTCATGGTGATAAAGCGGCTTCTGGCTTGCGAGACGCAGATCCTGGTCAAGATCGTCACGCATAATCGCAAGCGCAGCGGCCTGTGGATCGGTCTCGTTACGCAGATCGCGACACGTCGGCGCAATGAAAACCGTATCATGATCGATCCACTGCCGGGCAACGCCTTCTGTTTCACCAAAGCGCATGCGCAGGGTATCGGCTTCCGTCATGCCGGCAATAATCGCCCTGCATAACTGCGCCTCATCAACGCTGCCGTTTAATTCTACATAGTGCGCCACGCTCCAGGCGTTGGGCTGCGGCGAAAGCTGATCCGCCATCCAGATACCGGGTTGTGCAGCCACCAGCGGCAGCATGTCAGTTTGTTGCTCAACAGGCGTTGTCATCAGCGCTTCACTCACTTGGTCTCTCCTTCGTCAGCAAAAGAGACCGGTTGTAGATTCGTCCAGTTGCCTTTAAGCCAGCTATTGCATACCTCCGGCAAAGCGGGTTCGCGCACCACCTGCCAGCCCGCGGGCAGCGCGCAATTCTCCGGCCACAAGCTGAACTGCTTTGCAGCATTTTCGAGAATAAAAAAACGGCCCTGCGGGGCGTCGAAAGGATTACTGTATTCCATGCCTTACTCCTGTCTAATCGGGGCTTGCCAGAGCCAGGCCAGCCCGTCAAGCAGGCCGCCGCGCCAGCAAAGCGCATCGTGTCCACCGTCAACCTCGCGGTAGAAAACAGCTCGCTGTGTTTGTTGTAGTAAGGGATAAAGGCGAAGGTTTACCCGGTGGATAAGCGGTTCACGAATGCCCGCTTCAAGGTAAATACGCAGCGGTGCGGACTTGATTTGCCCTTCCTGTAGCTGCCTGATGAGCAGCCCGTCCTGCTCGCCAGGATCGCGCTTCGGCCACCAGTAAGAGCCGGACTGGCTGAGCACGCAGCCGAAGGTTTCAGGCCAGTGCAAACCGGCATACAGCGAGGAGAGCCCGCCAAAGCTTTGCCCGGCCACCACCGTGGTTTGTGGATTATTATTCCAGGCCGCCTGCTCCCCTATCCGGGGAAGAAGCTCTTCCTGCACGGCAAGCCAGAAATCCGGGTTACAGGGCAGCTCCTGGCTGCGGTGCACGTTATCAATAATATCGATCAGCACATACACGGCTTGCGGCAGCGCTCCAGCGTTGGTCTGCGCCTGAATAGCTGACCACACGGGCATGCCTTCCGCCCAGAATTGTCCGTCGAGCAAAATAGCCAGCGGGCGCCGGGCCGGCGCGCTATCACCGGTTGTGAAAATCCATACGCGACGGCTGTTCCCCAGCCGCTTGCTCTGCCAGGTGATGCGCTGCGCGGGTTTCCAGGAGGATGCCGGGTTGTCCCACCCCGCCTGCGGCGGCGCATCGGGCAGATGAAGCGCAGAAACAGGATGCCCCCGCCCGCCCCGCCAACTGTCCGGATTGAACGGATCGGCTACCGCCCGCGGCAGCAGTTTGCGCCAGCCCTCTCGCAGGGCTATGCGGTCTGGCGCTGCTTCTGCAAAAGCCGCAGCGGGAAAATCAGCTTCGCTGGATGAGGGGATCAGGCAGTAATTGCCGCGCCATGAAGAGGTAAGCTGTGTTTGCCATTGCCAGACATCGGTGCCCGCCACGCGTGTTAACGTTTGCGGACGGGAGCGCTGATGATGATCGGTCACGCCGGTGATGTAGATCCACACGCGCTTGATAGCCGATGTGTGCTCATCCCCTGCCGGATCTCGCCACCAAAAAGTCACGGTGCAACCGCTGTCCTTTTCGCAGACAACCGTCGGCCCACGCTGCGCCGCAATCTCCTGCCACCACCCGTCACTGCCCACCTGCACCTTAGCCACCAAAGCATAACCTTATGTTATTAATGGAATAAATTTCAACGACCGGAAATATATTGATAATACTATTGATAATTATTTTCATTTGCAATAGCGTATTCGCGCTCGTTGGGCTACGGCTCCTGAGCTAAAACAACAAGTTGCCGAATTCCAGGGAAAATGCTGCTCTTTAATTCAGCATTGTCGCGCGGTATCGGTATGACTCATGGACATTCATGCTGCACTCCGGCCCGCTGGGCAAGGAAGACACGGAGGACAGCGGAAAAGCAGGTCGCCATAATGAATAAGAAGATCCAGTATTCCCTCCTGATGCTCGTCAATATGGGAATTTACAGCGTTGCGCCTGCGGCATTTGCGCAAGAGAACGCTGTCGACAGCAAACAAACCGCACAGAATTCCACTCAAGAAGACACCATGATAGTAACGGCCGCCGAGCAGAACCTGCAGGCACCGGGCGTATCTACCATCACCGCCGAAGAAATCAAAAAGCGCCCTCCCGCGCGTGATATCTCTGAAATTGTTCGTACCATGCCGGGCGTGAACCTGACCGGCAACTCCAACAGCGGCCAGCGCGGCAACGGCCGTCAGATTGATATTCGCGGCATGGGCCCGGAAAACACCCTGATTCTGATCGACGGCAAACCGGTAACCAGCCGTAACTCCGTGCGCCTTGGCTGGCGCGGCGAGCGCGATACCCGCGGCGATGCAAGCTGGGTGCCGCCGGAGATGGTCGAGCGTATTGAAGTTATCCGCGGCCCGGCAGCGGCCCGCTACGGTAACGGCGCGGCAGGCGGCGTGGTGAACATCATCACCAAAAAAGGCAGCGGCGAATGGCACGGCTCCTGGAACACCTACCTGAACGCCCCCGAGCATAAAGACGAAGGCTCAACCAAACGCACTAACTTCAGCCTGAATGGCCCGCTGGGCGGGGATTTCAGCTTCCGCCTGTACGGCAATCTGGATAAAACCCAGGCCGATGCCTGGGATATCAACCAGGGCCATCAGTCCGAACGTACCGGTATTTATTCCGACACTCTGCCGGCCGGTCGCGAAGGCGTGATTAATAAAGATATCAACGGCGTAGTGCGCTGGGACTTCGCGCCGATGCAGTCTCTGGAGCTGGAAACGGGCTACAGCCGTCAGGGCAACCTGTATGCAGGTGATACCCAGAACACCAACACTAACGATATCGTGAAGAAAAACTACGGCAAAGAGACCAACCGTCTTTATCGCCAGTCTTACTCCCTGACCTGGAACGGCGGCTGGGACAACGGTCTTACCACCAGCAACTGGGTGCAGTACGAACATACCCGCAACTCGCGCAAGCAGGAAGGCCTGGCCGGGGGTACCGAAGGCATCTTCGCCAGCAACAAATTCAAGGATATCGACCTGAACGACGTGCTGCTGCACAGCGAGGTGAATATCCCGGTTGATTTCGTTGTGAACCAGAACCTGACCCTTGGGACCGAATGGAACCAGCAGCGTATGAAAGATATGGCCTCAAACGGCCAGACCTTTATGGGCGGCAACATTCCAGGGCAAAGCAGCACCGATCGCAGCCCGTATTCGAAAGCAGAAATTTTCTCTCTGTTTATGGAAGACAACATGGAGCTGACCGACAGCACCATGTTAACGCCGGGCCTGCGTTTCGATCATCACAGCATTGTCGGCAATAACTGGAGCCCTTCTCTGAACCTGTCTCAGGGCCTGGGCGACGACTTTACGCTGAAAATGGGCATCGCCCGTGCTTATAAAGCGCCAAGCCTGTACCAGACCAACCCGAACTACATTCTTTACAGCAAAGGCCAGGGCTGCTACGCCAGCGGCACCGGCGTGGGCTGCTACATGATGGGTAACGACGACCTTAAGGCCGAAACCAGCATCAATAAAGAGATTGGCCTTGAGTTCAAGCACGACGGCTGGCTGGCGGGTGTGACCTGGTTCCGTAACGACTACCGCGATAAAATTGAAGCGGGCTATGCGCCAATCGGCCAGACTTCTAAAGGCGCCACCCGAACCGATATCTACCAGTGGGAAAACATTCCTAAAGCGGTGGTTGAAGGTCTGGAGGGCACGCTGAATGTGCCGGTTACCGATAGCGTAAACTGGACGAACAACCTCACTTACATGCTGCAAAGTAAGAACAAGGAGACCGGCGAGCGTCTGTCCGTTATCCCGGAGTACACGCTGAATTCCACGCTGAGCTGGCAGGTTGTGCAGGACGTTTCCGTTCAGTCAACCTTTACCTGGTACGGCAAGCAGCAGCCGAAGAAATACAACTATAAAGGCCAGGCGGCAACCGGGCCTGAAACCACCGAAGTCAGCCCTTACAGCATCCTGGGCCTGAGCGGCACCTGGGATGCGACCAAAAACGTGAGCCTGACGGCGGGAATCGACAACCTGTTCGACAAACGCCACTGGCGCGCGGGTAATGCCCAGACTACGGGCGGGGCAACCGGTTATATGTATGGCGCAGGTGCCGAAACCTATAACGAATCCGGTCGTACTTACTATATGAGCGTGAATACGCACTTCTAAGCGTGAATGGGAGGAGGTCTATCTCCTCCCTTAAAACTTATGCGCTATCAGCTTTCTCGCTTTGACATCCTTCCCGATCTGCACGTTGTACGCGTGGATTTCGACGCATCTACTTTCGAGCCCGACGATCTGCTGTGGCTGCCCCATCACGACAGGCTTTCGCGCGCCGTTACCAAACGCAAAGCCGAACATCTGGCCGGGCGAATCGCCGCGCACGAAGCGCTGCGTTTACAGGGCATGAACAGCTATATTCCAGGCATTGGGCTGCACCGCGCGCCCTGCTGGCCGTCGGGATTTACCGGCAGCATTACCCATACCCACAACCTGGCGCTGGCGGCGGTAATTGCCGACAATACGGCCAGGCCTTGCGGGGTTGGCATCGATACTGAAGCCATAATAAACGCTTATGACGCGCAGGATATTGCCGATGGCATTGTCAACCCAGCCGAGCGCAAGCTGCTGGCCCGCTGCGGCCTGCCCTTCCCCGCAGCCCTGACCTTAGCTTTCTCCGCTAAAGAGAGCTTATTCAAAGCATTATATCGACACGTTGGACACTACTTTGATTTTCTGGCTGCGGAAATCACGGCAATTAACGCCCATACCCTCGAGCTGAAACTCATCGCCCGCCTCGGCCCTTTTGCGGCAGAACAATGCTTTTCCGCGCGCTGGAATAGTGACGCGGAGCGATTAACAACGCTAATACTGCTCTGAGGATAATAAAAAGAAAACGCTTGCGGCGACGTGATAAGAGAATGTTATAGTCAAAAAATAACCACTATAGACAACACAACATTGATTTTGACGACAAGGAGCTATTCTTGATGGCGAGTACCCTTTCTCTGGAACAGTTTTTAGCCTCTGTACAACAGCGCGATCCGCACCAGACCGAATTTTCCCAGGCAGTGCGCGAAGTCATGACTACCCTGTGGCCTTTTCTGGAACAAAATCCGCATTATCGTCGTTCAGCCTTGCTGGAGCGTCTGGTTGAGCCTGAGCGTGTGATTCAGTTTCGTGTCGCCTGGGTGGACGACAGCAATCAGGTGCAGGTTAACCGCGCCTGGCGTGTACAGTTCAGTTCCGCCATCGGGCCTTACAAAGGCGGCATGCGTTTCCATCCGTCGGTTAATCTCTCCATCCTGAAGTTCCTCGGCTTTGAACAGACCTTCAAAAACGCCCTTACCACTTTGCCAATGGGCGGCGGCAAAGGCGGCAGCGACTTTAACCCAAAAGGCAAAAGCGAGGGCGAAATCATGCGCTTTTGCCAGGCGTTGATGCTTGAGCTTTATCGCCATCTGGGGCCGGATACCGATGTGCCCGCGGGCGATATCGGCGTGGGCGGCCGTGAAGTCGGCTTTATGGCGGGAATGATGAAGAAGCTCTCCAACAACAACGCCTGTGTGTTTACCGGCAAAGGCCTGTCTTTTGGCGGCAGCCTGATCCGCCCGGAAGCTACCGGCTATGGCCTGATTTACTTCACCGACGCCATGCTGCAACGCCACGGGCTGGGCTTTGAAGGCATGCGCGTTGCGGTGTCCGGCTCCGGCAACGTGGCGCAATATGCCATTGAAAAAGCGATGGCGCTGGGCGCCAGGGTGGTTACAGCATCTGACTCAAACGGCACCGTGGTTGACGAAGAAGGCTTTACGACGGAAAAACTGGCGCGCCTGTGCGAAATCAAAGCCAGCCGCGACGGCCGCCTGGCGGATTACGCTCGCGAGTTCGGGCTGACCTGGCTTGAAGGCCAGCAGCCGTGGAAGGTGCCGGTCGATATTGCCCTGCCATGCGCCACCCAGAACGAGCTGGATGAAGAGGCGGCCCGCACGCTTATCGCCAACGGCGTGAAAGCCGTAGCGGAAGGCGCGAATATGCCAACCACCATCGAAGCCACCGATTTGTTCATTGAAGCCGGCGTGCTTTTCGCTCCGGGCAAAGCGGCCAACGCTGGCGGCGTGGCAACCTCCGGGCTTGAAATGGCGCAAAACGCCGCGCGTCTGAGCTGGAAAGCCGAGAAGGTTGATATTCGCCTGCACCACATCATGCTGGATATCCATGAAGCCTGCGTAAACTACGGCGGCGAAGGCAAACAAACCCACTATGTGCGCGGCGCGAATATCGCAGGCTTTGTGAAAGTAGCCGACGCGATGCTGGGACAAGGCGTACTTTAAGTTTCGCCAGCCGCTGAAAAATCCACGCAATCGCGTGGATTTTTTTATGCATCGGACCCCGAGCGCATATAGCCCCGGCTTTTTACTTTTTCGGCGGCGGCCTTCCCGGCAAGGAAAGCGTGGTCGGAATTGTAGTATTCCCATTCGCTGTAGCGTCCGGCAAGCGTAATGTCCTGCGTCAGCAGCCACCTGCGTATTGTCTCAACGTTGCTTTTGCGCTGCCTGTCGTAAACCACATAGGCAAACGGAATATCGATTTGATTGCTGGTGATAATCTCATCCTCAGCGTTGAAGATCCCTGCCGCAATGCATTCACGGATACACCTGTCGGTCAGCGCTTTTCCCTCCAGCGGCAGCGGTTTACTGTCCGAATAGCTTATTTCACACGTCAGCCCGCAACCGCCCGGCGGGTTGCATCCTGGGCTCGCATTCCCCTGCACGAAGATCCTGTGAAATACGGTATCGCCTGCAAAGTAGATCCAGTGCTTATCCGTTAAATCCGCTCGCCCTATGCCCAGATTGACGCACCTGACCGACACGTGACGTAAGCCTTTAGCCGCCGCCCGGACATCCGCAGGGGCTTCATCCCCCATCATTCTGATAAGCTCCGGCAGAACC
Organism: Buttiauxella sp.; assembly: GCA_032000125.1. Lineage (GTDB taxonomy): Bacteria > Pseudomonadota > Gammaproteobacteria > Enterobacterales > Enterobacteriaceae > Dryocola. Next base: position 47,870 of record DAMALH010000008.1, read on the forward strand.
ATGGTGCTGATTAGCTGTTCGTAGCGGTAGTGCCTGCCGTCACGGAGCACGGCAATATGCTGAGCGGGATAAATCTGGCTAATCTCAGCACCCGTCTCCAGTACGCCCTGAATATGCGGCAAAAAGCCGGACATCAAAGCCTGAAAACCGCCCTTCAGCGGATAGCCAAAGCGCGCGTTCGGCCCCATTGGTTTGCCCACGGGTTCAATAGCGCCCTGAATAATTTGTGCTAAATCCGGCAGCGGCACGCGTCCGCCCAGCCACGAGGTTTCCATTTCCGCGAGCGGTACGGTCCACAGCTTTTTGTTGTACGGAATAGCGAAGTGGCGAGCGATACCCGCGCCCCACGTCTGATAAATAAAAGTTTCGAAGCTGTCTTTCGGGCACGCCTGGCCTGCAGAAACCGACTGGCTAAAATCAGGCACGGTGCCGTCTGCGCAGCAGTCGGTAAAGCGTTTTTGATTTTCAGAAGCCGTTACCGCAGTACCAGTCTGCCCGTATCTGGCCTCTATCGCGCCGAGCAGGCACTCCTTGATTGTCTCAGTGGGCAAGCCGTAAAGCGCCCCCTGGAAGGGGTAGCGGGTATATTCGCCATCGGTATAAATCCACGCTTCGCGCGCCTGCCAGTGAATATTATCGCCCAGCAGCATCTCATAGAGATCCAGCACGTAGGGATCGTTTGAGAACATAATGTGTCCGGCATAATCGAAGGTAAATCCTTTATCTTCAACGGAGCGACACCATCCGCCCACGCTGTCGTTACGTTCGAGCAAAACGGCCTCGGCGCCGTAATGATACGCGGCGCTCAGGCCAGTAGGCCCGGCGCCCAGGATCAGGCAACGCGCGTTGGCGATCCGGGCTGCGTGCGTCAGAGGCAGGCGCGTAACCTGCTGTAGCACCGCCTCTTCGCTGACCTCCTGCGCCTGGACCGGAACCCTCTGCTCCTGCGCGGAGGCTTTTTCCATCAGTTCATGCATCGCCCTCGCGGTATTGTCCCAGGAGGTGGCAGAAACGATGGCTTTCATCTGCTGGCGCTGCACGGCCCGGTTTTCTGGCGTCATCGCCAGCGCCTGTTCACAGGCAAGAATAAAGCTCCCGGTGTCCCGGGCTATCGCCACAACATGGCCGTAAGGCTGCACCACATCGGTAATCGCCGTGCTGACGATGGGCAATTCCGCAGCCATATATTCGAGCACCTTAGTCGGGCTGATGTAGCGCGTTGAGGCGTTAAGCGCAAAAGGCATCAGGCAGACATCCCAGCCGGCCATAAACTGCGGTAAAGCCTGGTAAGGCTGCATGCCGAGGTAATGAATGTTCTGCCTCTGAGGAAGACTTGCCGGATCGATTTTTACCACCGGCCCCACCATGATCAACTGCCATTCCGGATGCGCATCCGCCAACGCTGCGAGCAAAGCCAGATCCATTCGCTCATCAATAACGCCGCAGTAGCCCAGGCGGGGATGAGGCAACGCGCCCTGTAACGGATGGTGGTTGTTTCTGTCGAGCGCCTGCTCGAAATGCACCGCGTCTACGCTGCTAGCAAAACAGTGAACGTTACGGTGACGCCCGGCTTTTGCGGCATAAAGACTCGGCCCGCCGGTGAAGACGATATCAGCCCGCGCCAGCAGCGCTGACTCGCGCTGCACTAGCTGTCTGGGCGCGTTATCAAAAGCGGACAGCTCGTCCATACAGTCGTATACCACAAGCGCTGGGGTAAACCCGGTGAGCAAAGGCAGAGCCATCGGCGTATAGAACCAGACGATCGGCGTGTCATTTTCCGCAATGAGTTCAGCCAGCAACGGCTGCATGTAAGCGATTTGGCTGTCGTGAAAGCCCGCGGTCTGTAAAGGCGTGTGGGGCTGAACCACGGTCACGTTCGGCGCGGGATGGGTCAACGTCAGGCCAGCAGCGTCCGGGGAGAATATCGGCTCTTCAATAAAAAATATTTGATAATACTGAGCCAGGCGTGTCACCAAATGCTGCGGACGCTGGAAAACAAAGCCCCATCTTAAGTGGCTAAAAATATAAATGTTTTTCATAGAAAGCCTTTTTATTTTGACGTCTGTTTCAACGTCCAATTGCCTGCAAAATAGATCCAGTCTGTGCTGCGCACGCAACAGCGCGCCGGCATAAACCGTATCCAGTAGTCTTGCAAAAGGATCTTCACCGTCACGCTTAAGATCCCATAATCCGCTGCGGTGCCAGGCGGTTTCATCTTCCCAGTCAGGCCGGTCGATAATGGGATAAAGACAGATCCCCAACATTTTCACGCCCGCCAGCTGGGCCTGCGCCACCTCCATTGCCACCTGCTCTATCCATGCGCCACGCCCGCTTCCCACGTGGCTGGTTTCTGCCAGCAAAACGGGCCGCTGGTAGCGTTGATAAAGCTCCAGCAGCATCTCGCACAGCCTTCGGCGTCCAGGATGACCCAGGTGCCAGCTAAGCCGCCGATTGCTGTCAATTTCCCATTGATTGTCGTGATAATAATTGGCGCCTATCAGGTCCAGATACCGCGGGGCGCCTCCCAGCTCCGGCTCCAGCCTGCCGGCCAGCATGTCCCAGGACTGAAACTGGGCGGCGTGCCAGTTGGCTACATTTTCGAGCCATTCGGGGCTGTCATCCGGCGGCACCAGATGAATGATGGGATCGCAATGCAGAATTCTTGCCCGCGGGTCAGCCAGCCAGATGGCATCGCAGGCGGCGATGCAGGCCCGTACTAGCTGGCGTTTACTTTGTTCCCCCGTGTGCTCATCGGCGGGCGCCGAGCAGGGAAATAACCCAACCGATAACCCCCAGCTGGTGAAGGAGATCTCGTTAACGGGCGAATAGACGGGTGCCTGCGAATAGTAAGGCCGTAAAAAGGCGGCCAGGGCGCCGCAAAACCGGGCAAAGCGGGTAATAAAATCCGCGGCGAAGATATCGGTGTCGTCTGGCCAGCCGTAATGGCAAATCGTCCAGCAAATCTGGATATTCTCTTTTTTAGCCGCGTCCATCTTTGCCGCGATAGTTGAAAAATCATAGCCATCTTTGCCTTCCACTAAACGCCAGCCGACGCTTTCACGAACGGTCACAAGGCCAAAAGGTTCCAGCCGCTGGTAATCCTCCTGCGCCCGCAGATCGTGTTCCGTAGCGGCGTTCATGGAAATGGCGTAACCCCACCTTGTCCGGTGATCGGCACCCTCGAAACCCGCCTGCCAAAAAGAATTGAAAAGCGTCATTTCTCCGCCTTAAATTTTATTGCTTCTGTGGTTCGTGTGCGGTTTTAGTGCAGACCGCTTCGTTTTCTGACGGCTAATAAGGCCATCTGCTTAAAAAAGCTAAACGTCTTCGCAGTGGCCTAACGTTTTGTCGTGCCTTTGCCTTTTGCTCAGAGAAGGTCGTTAATAAAACGGATAAAATAAGCCAACATAATGAAGCAGATGAATCAGTTATGTTGCGGCGTAAAAAAACCGCCATCGAATAACTTCGCTGAAGGCATAAAGAATGAATTTAAAGGCGGCGCTAAAGCGTCTTACCGTAACGGTATAATTAAAAGCCAGGCGCGTTCTGCAAGGATTATGACAACGGCAAGCCGGTGTGACAGCAAAATCGTTTTTCCAGCAATATCATAAAGCGGTATATAGCGGCCAAATCATTCATTATATTTTCTGTTTTTATATACATTGCTATTAACCGCCTGGATTTTAAGAAGTTAAAACTAAGATAACCAGGATAATGCATGAGTAAATTAACTTTATCCGTAAGCATTATTAAAATGTAGCCGTAGAAGCGGGTTTTAACCATAGAAAAAGTATGCTTAAAGAGAATAAATTTTAATAAACCCGGCTACTTTCCTTTTGTGAAATATCTGCTAGCGCCGGTGCGCTTTTGATTTCCCCTGTACCGGGAAAACCAATATTCATTTGTCTGGTCATATAGTTATTCCTCTCAGGTTTAAAGCCCGTCGGCAACATCGTGTTATAGTCCCGGCAACGTAAAAAAAGATGTATCCCATCAAAGGCCGCCTGACAATGAAACAGAACCCCTTGATTCCCGAGAGTAAATTACCCACGCTTGGCACCACTATCTTCACGCAGATGAGTCAGCTTGCGCAGCAGTACCGGGCCATTAACCTGTCTCAGGGCTTTCCGGATTTTGACGGGCCGCGCTATTTGCAGGAGCGACTTGCTTTTCACGTCGCAGGCGGCGCCAACCAGTATGCGCCGATGACCGGCGTACAGGCGCTACGCGAAGCCATTGCCGATAAAACCGCCGGGCTATACGATCGGCCTGATGCCAATACCGAGATCACCGTAACAGCCGGGGCGACGGAAGCCCTTTATGCGGCAATTACCGCGCTGGTGCGCCCTGGTGATGAGGTGATTTGTTTTGACCCCAGCTACGATAGCTATGCTCCAGCCGTGACGCTCTCCGGCGGTATCCTCAAACGCATCGCTCTGCAACCGCCCTTTTTCCGCGTTGACTGGCAGGCCTTTGCCGCACAGCTTAGCCCACGCACGCGCCTGGTTATCCTCAACACGCCGCATAACCCATCGGCAACGGTGTGGCGCAAAAGCGATTATGCGGCGCTCTGGCAGGCAATCGAGCACAGCGAAGTGTATGTGTTAAGCGATGAAGTTTACGAACATATCTGCTTTGCCGAAGAAGGCCACGCCAGCGTGCTTGCCCATCCACAGCTTCGCGAACGCGCGGTTGCCGTGTCTTCATTTGGCAAAACCTTCCATATGACGGGCTGGAAAGTAGGCTACTGCGTGGCGCCAGCGGCGATAAGCGCTGAGCTGCGTAAAGTGCACCAGTATCTGACTTTCGCCGTTAATACTCCGGCGCAGCTGGCGATAGCAGATATGCTGCGCGCCGAGCCGGAACATTATCGTGAATTACCGGCATTCTATCGTGCCCGACGTGACAGGTTTATTCAGGCGCTGGCGGCAAGCCGCTTTAAAATACTGCCGTGCGAAGGCACTTACTTCCTGCTGGCGGATTACAGCGCGATTTCCGATCTGGACGATGTGAGTTTCTGTCAGTGGCTGACGAAGGAGGTGGGCGTGGCGGCAATTCCGCTATCGGTGTTCTGCGCCGACCCGTTCCCGCACAGGCTCATTCGCCTTTGCTTTGCGAAGCAGGAAGCGACGCTTGATGCGGCGGCTGAACTGTTGTGTAAGATTTGAAATTCCCCTCTCCCACACGGGAGAGGAGTAGCCTTCTAAGCTGCGGGCACCACTTTAATATTCTCCATGCCAATCCCCAGCTTGCGCGGTTCATGGCCGAGAATATTGCCCTCATTGGATAACTGCGGCTCCGGCGGAAGGATTTCAAGCGTGCTGCTGCGCTCCGGATTATCGAAATGCAGCGTTGTGGTAGTGGATTCTGCGCCAAGCGTTAAAGTCTGCTGCTGGCGGCCAACCCTAACCGGGACCGGTTTCCCCGCGTTTGGTCCGAAGGCTTTAGCGGTAATGACCAGATCAAATTTCTCCGGCAGCGGTTCGGCGTATTCAATCTTCACCTCCGGGGCCAGGTTGGCGTTTGACCAGCGCCCCCACGCCTCCTGACGTGAGATGCCGCTAAACTGCTTCACGTTAAGCGGTGCGCCCGGCACGTTGAAGATAAAGCTATCCGCCTGATAGCGAATCTCGTTGTCGTCGGTTTTTAGCCCCGCCACGTTATGATTGAACCTGTCTTTATCAAGCGGCTCATCGGCAAATTTCACCGCCTGCTTATCGGTTTGCGCCTCTACCTGGCGCACCGAAGGCCTGCCGCCCAGCTGCCCCTGCGACACGCACAGCCCGGTAGAAAGCACCAGTTGCGGCTCCCACAGGCGCGCCATCTTGAAGCAGCGGTCAACCCAGATAAACTTATCTTTTACAGAAAAACCGGCCAGCTGATAACGCAGCGGCGCTGAATATTCGCTTTCCGGCAGCGGCTCAATTTTATCTTCAGTAACGCGCAGCAGCAGCGGCATTTTGAAATGCGCGCCAGAGTAGCTGAACGTATTTTTCTTCTGGTCGATAGCATATTCGGTAATGGTTTTTGGGAAATTCCACAGATCGATAACGTCCGGCTTCCATTCGAGGATTTTCTCTTTGATATTCATAAACACGGAAGACAGCGACTCGCTGGAAATACTGCTACGCCCAAGCCCGAGGTAATTGTCACCGCCCAGAATATCCAGTACTGTTGCACCGTTATCCAGCGTACTGCGTTTGACGGGAATTAATTTTTGCTGCGGCTTATCGCCGCGAATAATAAAGAATAAATTATCACGTTCCTGCTTATTGAGATATTTATAAGCCGTATTATTCATCGCCAGATGGTCGGATGACACAACGATTACCGTATTTTTAAAATATGGCGATGCCTTAATTTTTTCGATTAATGCCGCTACGTGCTCCTGGCTACAGGCTACCGCGCTGAAAGACTGGTTAACGTTACCATCAAAGGTGTAGCTGCGACGCTTACAGGTTTTTGAAATAAAACCGTCCGGGTGATGAGTATCCACCGTTAGCGTAAATAACGAGAAACGCTTATTGTCTTTTGAAAGCTCAATGAATTTTTCATAAACCTCATCCAGCACGGTGTCGTCATAAAAGCCCCAGTTATTGCGATAGGACGGGTCGGCAACGAAATTTTTCAGCTCTTGCGCACCGTACGTATGCTCAAAACCGTGGGATTGTAAAAAGACGTCTTTACCCGCAAAGCGCAGGTCTGCGCCCTGCATAAAATAGTTTTCATAGCCGGAGGCTTTCAGAATATCGCCAAGGCAGACGTTTTTTGGGAAGAAGCTCGACATAGAAGCCGACGAGTTGCCTTCAAAAGGCGCAAATAACGGAATGCCGCACTGGGAGGAAACCATGCCGGCAATGGTGTAATCGGTACCCGGCAACTGACCGGTATGGCTAAAATCCATGCCCGAATCTTTCAGGCCGGTTAATTCAGGCGCCAGATCGGGGAATAATTCCGGCTGGAAATAAGTGCGCTCCAGGCTTTCGCCGTAAATATAAACCAGGTTCAGCTTCGGGTGATTAATGACGCCATGCGGAACTTTATAATAAGCAGCGAAATCGGAATCCCCGGTGCGGGTCTGGGACTTGACTAAATCCACGACCTGGCGAAACGCGGAGGACGCATCCACCGAGGCCAGGGCGAGCACCAAAGCCAGCAGGCTGTAGCCAAAATGATGAGGGTGTTTACGGCGGCGCAAAATCCACGTCAGCAGGCTGAAAATCACCACCAGCCCTGCCAGCACGCCAAGACCCGGCAGAACGTATTTCCCGATGCCGGCGCCCGTCAGGCTGCTGGTCAGCGTATAGAGCACCGCGTCATTAATGCCTTCGCCGGTAAAATAGTTGCTGGCGACCAGCGTCACATTAAGCACGATATACAGCGTCAAAATCAGCAGGATAGAACTAAACCACCAAAAGTTTCGACCGGCTTTAGCGGCATATACAGCGATGGCTGCCACAAACAACGAGATTGAAAGCAATTCCGACAACTGCGTGCCCCTCACTAAAATGGGCGCCCTTCTGGCGCGCGATCTACCTCAGAGAAATTCTGAGCGCTCAATCTACCGTCGAAGGCATATCGTTGCAATTTGTCTGTCACAAAAGTGTGCTGCGTTACGGAATTGTGGCAATTCCCCCTTTTATCGGAAAAATCTATTGCAGCCATTGATACTACAATCAGCGCAGGAATTGACCCTTTCACCGCTTAAATGCTGTAATTCCCGCGCTGTTATAATTTTTTAAAGTGGAATTGTAACGCGCAACATTAAGAGGCCACTCCGCAACGGGTGGCCTTTTTCTTTTGCGGAAATTGCTTTGTAAGGTATGGCTTATTGATTCAATACGGTCTGCCCATTAGAGATAAGCCCTTAACTCAGGTAACTTTCTCCCATCGCAAAACGGAGGAAGTACAGATGTCTTTAATCAACACAAAAATCAAACCATTCAAAAATAGCGCTTTTAAAAACGGTGAATTCATCGAAGTTTCCGAGCAGGACGTAGAAGGTCGCTGGAGCGTATTCTTCTTCTATCCGGCCGACTTTACCTTTGTATGCCCAACTGAACTGGGCGACGTGGCTGACCATTACGAAGAATTCCAGAAGCTGGGCGTAGATATCTATTCTGTTTCTACCGATACCCACTTCACCCACAAAGCATGGCATGGCAGCTCTGAAACCATTGCCAAAATCAAATACGCGATGATCGGTGACCCAACCGGCACGCTTACCCGTAACTTCGAAAATATGCGTGAAAACGAAGGCCTGGCAGACCGCGCAACCTTCGTTGTTGACCCACAGGGCATCATTCAGGCTATCGAAGTGACTGCAGAAGGCATCGGCCGTGACGCCTCTGACCTGTTGCGTAAAGTGAAAGCGGCACAGTACGTCGCGTCTCACCCTGGTGAAGTTTGCCCGGCTAAATGGAAAGAAGGCGAAGCAACGCTTGCTCCATCTCTGGATCTGGTCGGTAAAATCTAAGCCTTACCGCGTTTGATATCCCCTTTATCGGCAGCTTTTGCTGCCGATTGAGACTGACGACAAACCTTCCAGCGTGACAAAACTAAAAGATGCCATCCTTTATAAAACAAGGAAAATCAAGCCATTGATTTTCGGCTGATAATCACAAAGAAGGAAAAACCACGCTTTTTCCTTCTTTGTTAGCAATCCGTATCGGCAGCTTTTGGTGCCGATTTTTCTCGCCATCAGGGAGATTTACCATGCTCGACACCAACATGAAAACACAGCTCAGGGCCTACCTTGAAAGAGTAACAAAACCTGTTGAGTTAATTGCCACGCTGGATGACAGCCCTAAGTCGTCTGAAATAAAGGAACTGCTGGCGGAAATCGCGGAATTATCTGACAAGGTATCTTTCAGCGTTAACAACGACTTGCCGGTGCGTAAGCCGTCATTTCTGATTACTAACCCAGGTTCCGATAAGGGCCCGCGCTTCGCCGGTTCCCCGCTCGGCCACGAATTTACTTCTCTGGTGCTGGCGCTGCTCCAGACCGGGGGACATCCGTCAAAAGAAGCGCAGGATCTGCTGGAGCAGATTCGCGAAATCGACGGCGATTTCCATTTTGAAACCTATTACTCCCTCTCCTGCCACAACTGCCCGGACGTTGTGCAGGCGCTGAACCTGATGAGCGTGCTTAACCCGCGCATCACGCACACCGCCATTGACGGCGGCGTTTACCAGAATGAAATCCAGGAACGCAATGTGATGGGCGTTCCTGCGGTATACCTGAACGGCAAAGCGTTCGGCCAGGGCCGTATGACGCTTGCGGAGATCGTCGGCAAAATTGATACCGGCGCAGAAAAGCGCGCGGCCGAAGCGTTAAACAAGCGTGAAGCTTACGACGTGCTGATCGTCGGCAGCGGTCCGGCGGGCGCTGCGGCTGCGGTTTACGCGGCGCGTAAAGGCATTCGCACCGGTTTAATGGGCGAACGTTTTGGCGGCCAGGTGCTGGATACCGTTGATATTGAAAACTACATTTCCGTGCCGAAAACCGAAGGCCAGAAGCTGGCCGGCGCGCTGAAAGCCCACGTTGATGACTACGACGTGGACGTTATTGATACCCAGAGCGCAAGCAAGCTTATCCCTGCGCAGGCCGAAGGCGGTTTACATCAGATTCAGACGGCATCTGGCGCTACGCTTAGCGCACGCAGCGTTATCATCGCTACCGGCGCAAAATGGCGCAATATGAACGTGCCGGGTGAAGATCTGTATCGTACCAAAGGCGTAACCTATTGCCCGCACTGCGACGGCCCGCTGTTTAAAGGCAAACGCGTGGCGGTTATCGGCGGCGGCAACTCCGGCGTGGAAGCGGCAATCGACCTGGCGGGCATTGTTGAACATGTGACGCTGCTGGAGTTTGCGCCAGAAATGAAGGCCGACCAGGTGCTGCAAAATAAAGTTCGCAGCCTGAAAAACGTCGACATCATCCTGAATGCGCAAACGCTTGAAGTGAAAGGCGACGGCAGCAAAGTGACCGGCCTGCAATATAAAAATCGCGTCTCAGAAAGCGTTCACGATATCGCGCTTTCCGGCATCTTCGTCCAGATCGGCCTGCTGCCAAACACAACCTGGCTTGAAGGCAGCGTGGAGCGCAACCGCATGGGTGAAATCATCATTGATGCGAAATGCGAGACTACCGTGAAGGGCGTATTTGCTGCCGGTGACTGCACTACCGTGCCTTATAAGCAGATTATTATCGCCACCGGCGAAGGTGCTAAAGCCTCCTTAAGCGCTTTTGACCACCTGATTCGCACCTCCGCGCCCGAATAAGACAGAGAATCACCTGCAAAAACTCAAGCGGCTTCGGCCGCTTTTTCCCGTAATTAACCCTCTTTACCCACTGGAAAATAAGGGTTAATGGCACGCTGCGCGACATAGCTTAACGCGCAAAGTGGTACGCTACCTCCCCTAAGTCTTCTGTTGATCCTCCGATAGCCGTATCTCACATTTTGTTTGTAAAACATGGACGAGGCTATCGGCATGTATAAGGCCGAGCTTATGAAGCGAATCACTATTCCCTCTCATTACATACACACACGCAGCACGCCGCTATGGACGCGGGAAACCGCGCCGTCCGGCATCTGGAAGCGCCATCTGGATGCCGGTACGCGGCAGGGCGTTTATCCCCGCTTAACGGTGACGCAAGGTACCATCCGCTACTGTGGTTATGCCGATGAATTCAGCCCGGAACCGGTTGAAATATTAATTATCGAGGCCGGCCAGTCTGGCGTCTTCCCGCCGGAGAAATGGCATCTGATAGAAGCCCTGTCCGACGAGGTGTTATTCAACGTTGATTTTTACGTTGATCCGCAAATCCTGCTTGAGGAGTAAGGCTTAAAATGGATGCTAAAGAAGAAAACAAAGGTTATACGCTGGCGGTAATGAACCGTAAGACCGGCACGGTCGCCGAAAAGGTGTATCTGAAACCGATGGCGCTTTATGTGCCGTCCGTCGCCGTCGCCGCGGTTGCTGGCCTCACGGAAAGCATCGGCCCGTCTGACGATTGCACGGTTTGTGATACCGGCTACGCGCTCACCGTCACCAATAACAATAACGGCGTCTCGGTGGATAAAGATTTCACGACGCTTGCGCAGCTAACCGAGCCGGCTGCTGCTGCCGATGCGGTGAAAGAACTTATTAATATCGTGCGCGGCTATGACGAGGACGACGAACACAACGTTTGCGGCTGGTAGCCCGCAACCGCTTGATAGCGGATGTAAAAAAGCCCCCTTTCGGGGGCTTCCTATCGCTGACTAAGAACGAAAAAGCGTGGTTTTTCCTTCTTTGTGATGAGCAGTCGAAAATCAATGGATTGATTTTCCTTGTTCTTAAATGACGGCACCTTTTAGTTTTGTCACGCTGGAAGGTTTGTCATCCGTCTCAAGCCCCCTTTCGGGGGCTCCCGATTGCTGACAAAGAAGGAAAAAGCGTGGTTTTCCCTTCTTTGTGATGAGCAGCCGAAAATCAATGGATTGATTTTCCTTGTTTTTAAATAACGGCACCTTTTAGTTTTGTCACGCGTCTCAAGCCCCCTTTCGGGGGCTGACAAATGTCAAAACCGTTACTTTCTACGCCACGTGGTGCCAGCCGCGCCGTCTTCCAGCACGATTCCCATCTCGTTTAAGCGGTCACGCGCCTGGTCAGCAAGCGCCCACTCTTTTGATTTCCGGGCATCGTTACGCTGTTTGATGAGCGCTTCGATTTCAGCAACTTCGCCGTCGTCCGCCTGCGCGCCGCTTTGCAGGAAGGCTTCCGCTTCCTGTTCCAGCAGCCCCAGCACGCCAGAAAGCTGACGCAGCGCCGCAGCAAGCCCGTTCGCCGCTGCCAGATCTTCTGTTTTCAGGCGGTTAACTTCGCGCGCCATATCAAACAGCACGGAATAGGCTTCCGGCGTGTTGAAGTCGTCGTCCATTGCTTCGCGGAAACGCGCTTCGAACGCCTCGCCACCGGCTGGCTGTGCGCTGCTGTCCGTGCCGCGCAGCGCGGTATACAGACGCTCCAGCGAGGTGCGAGCCTGTTTCAGGTTTTCTTCGCTGTAGTTTAGCTGGCTGCGGTAGTGGCCGGACATCAGGAAGTAGCGAACGGTTTCGGCGTCGTAGTACTTCAGCACGTCACGCACGGTAAAGAAGTTGCCCAGTGATTTGGACATTTTTTCACGGTCGACCATCACCATGCCCGAGTGCATCCAGGTATTAACGTATTCACCGTCATGCGCGCAGGTGGACTGCGCGATTTCGTTTTCGTGGTGCGGGAACATCAGGTCCGAACCGCCGCCGTGAATATCAAAATGGTTGCCGAGCTGTTTGCAGTTCATGGCGGAGCATTCGATATGCCAGCCCGGACGGCCTTCGCCCCACGGGGATTGCCAGCTTGGCTCGCCGGGTTTGGACATTTTCCACAGCACAAAATCCATCGGGTTACGCTTCACGTTCGCTTCAACTTCTACGCGCGCGCCGGCCTGGAGCTGGTCCAGATCCTGACGAGAAAGCTTGCCGTAGCCGGGATCGGTTTCTACGGAAAACATCACGTCGCCGTTGGAAGCCACATACGCATGGTTACGCTTGATAAGCTGTTCAACAATTTCGATGATTTCAGAGATATGTCTGGTGGCACGCGGTTCGCTGTCCGGGCGCAGAATGTTCAGCGCGTCAAAATCCGCGTGCATTTCGGCCACCATACGGTCGACCAGGGCAACAAAATCCTCGCCGTTTTCCTGAGCGCGCTTGATAATTTTATCGTCGATATCGGTGATATTGCGCACGTACTTCAGCTCGTAGCCAAGGAACCTCAGGTAACGTGCAACCACGTCGAAAGCAACAAAAGTACGGCCGTGGCCGATATGACACAGATCGTAAACGGTTATCCCACACACGTACATGCCGACCCTACCGGCATGAATAGGTTTGAATTCCTCTTTTTGACGACTCATTGTATTGAAGATTTTTAACATCAGGGGATTCCATATCAGCGTGTGTAAGCAAAATTTTGGTATATGTTACCTTAAAATTTCACACGGAAGCAGTACGCTTTGCAAGGTGATGATCGCGAGCAGTTATGCTATAACAACCATCTTGTGTGGCGGCTCCGTCTGCCGGAACACTGTCTGACTAAATATAGGATGCACAGCATGGTTACTTTTCACACTAATCACGGTGACATCGTCATCAAAACTTTTGACGATAAAGCGCCAGTGACCGTTAAGAACTTCATGGACTACTGCCGCGAAGGCTTCTACGACAACACCATTTTCCACCGTGTGATCAACGGCTTTATGATCCAGGGCGGCGGTTTTGAACCGGGCATGAAGCAGAAAGAAACCAAAGACACCATTCAAAACGAAGCGAACAACGGCCTGAAAAACACCCGTGGTACGCTGGCAATGGCCCGCACCCAAGCGCCTCACTCCGCAAGCGCGCAGTTCTTTATTAACGTGGTTGATAACGACTTCCTGAACTTCAGCGGCGAAAGCCTGCAGGGCTGGGGCTACTGCGTATTTGCAGAAGTAGTGGAAGGGATGGACGTGGTTGATAAAATCAAAGGCGTTTCCACCGGCCGCAGCGGCATGCACCAGGACGTCCCTAAAGAAGATGTCATTGTAAACAGCGTCACCGTAAGCGAGTAATCTCCGCTTAATGATCCTGTTTATTGCAGATTTACACCTCTGCTCAGAAGAACCGGCGATTACCGCCGGTTTTCTGCGTTTTCTGGCAGGCACCGCACGGGAAGCGCAGGCGCTCTATATCCTTGGCGACCTGTTTGAGGCCTGGATTGGCGATGACGATCCCGAACCGCTGCATCGCGAAATTGCGCAGGCAATCAAAGCTCTGGTTGATACCGGCGTTCCTTGTTATTTCATTCACGGCAATCGGGATTTCCTGCTTGGCAAACGCTTTGCGCGTTTGAGCGGCATGACGCTGCTGCCGGAAGAAAAAGTGCTCGACTTATATGGCCGCAGGATTTTAATTCTGCACGGCGATACGCTTTGCACGGACGACGCAGGCTATCAGGCTTTTCGCAGAAGAGTTCATCAGCCCTGGCTACAAAGATTATTCCTCGCATTGCCGCTGTTTATGCGTGAACGCGTCGCTGCAAAAATGCGTGCCGGCAGCAAGGCGGCTAACAGCAGTAAATCAGTTGCCATCATGGACGTGAACCAGCAAGCCGTTATCGATGCCCTCACCCGCCATCAGGTGCAGTGGATGATCCACGGCCACACGCATCGCCCTGAAATTCACCCAATTACGGCAAACGGTAAACCCGCTTTTCGCTGCGTTCTTGGCGCATGGCATACCCACGGGTCGATGATTAAAGTCACGCCCGAAGACGTTGAGTTAATCCCCTTCGATTTTTAATCCGAAACGCGTTTTTTCGCCGTTTTGTTAGCCACGCAACCGTTTTCCTTGCCGGTTGTTCATGCTATTCTCACAGACCTTCTGACCGACCGCCAGGCGCTCGGTGATGTTTGCCTACCCACAGGAGTTTTGAGACGCATGTCCTCCAACCAGACCCCGGCGCGTATCGCCATTGTCATGGGTTCCAAAAGTGACTGGGCTACCATGCAGTTTGCCGCAGAAATCCTCACCACCCTTGATATCCCGCACCACCTTGAAGTCGTCTCCGCGCATCGCACCCCGGATAAGCTGTTTAGCTTTGCCAGGGAGGCCGAAAGCAACGGCTATCAGGTGATTATTGCGGGAGCCGGAGGTGCTGCGCATCTGCCGGGCATGCTGGCGGCAAAAACGCTGGTGCCGGTGCTTGGTGTTCCTGTGCAAAGCGCGGCGTTAAACGGCGTGGACAGCCTTTACTCCATCGTTCAGATGCCACGCGGTATTCCGGTCGGCACGCTGGCAATCGGTAAAGCGGGCGCGGCAAACGCGGCTTTGCTGGCGGCACAGATTCTGGCTCTGCATGACGAGGCGTTGCATAAGCGTCTGGCCGCATGGCGCCACGAACAGACAGAAGAAGTCTTGCAAAACCCTGACCCGCGGGGTGAGGCATGAAACGCGTCTGCGTACTGGGCAACGGCCAGCTGGGCAGAATGCTGCGCCAGGCCGGGGAACCGCTGGGCATTGCGGTTTATCCGGTAGGGCTTGATGCCGAACCAGAAGCGGTTCCCTTCGCCCAAAGCGTTATTACCGCTGAGATTGAACGCTGGCCTGAAACGGCTCTCACGCGTGAGCTGGCGCGTCACAACGCTTTTGTTAACCGCGATGTCTTCCCTATCATCGCGGATCGCCTCACGCAAAAACAGTTGTTCGATAAGCTGAATCTTGCCACCGCGCCGTGGCAGCTGCTTTCCAGCCGCGATGAATGGGCTGGCGTGTTTGCTAGCCTTGGCGATTTGGCTATCGTAAAACGCCGGGTTGGCGGTTATGACGGCCGCGGCCAGTGGCGCTTGCGCAGCGATGAAACCGACCAGCTACCGGACGACTGCTATGGCGAATGCATCGTTGAGAAAGGCATTAATTTTTCTGGTGAAGTTTCCCTGGTTGGCGCACGCACGCACGATGGCGCTACGGTGTTTTATCCGCTTACGCATAACCTTCATCAGGACGGAATTTTACGCACCAGCGTTGTTTTCCCGCATGCTAACGCCGACCAGCAGCGCCAGGCGGAAGACATGCTTTCGGCCATTATGCACGAGCTGAACTATGTCGGCGTGATGGCAATGGAGTGCTTTATCACGCCAGCCGGCCTGCTGATCAACGAACTTGCGCCGCGAGTGCACAACAGCGGGCACTGGACGCAGAACGGCGCGTCCATCAGCCAGTTCGAGCTGCACCTGCGCGCGATCGTTGATTTACCCCTGCCGCAGCCGGTGGTTAACGCGCCGTCTGTCATGATCAACCTGATCGGCACCGGCCTGAACTATGACTGGCTGAAGCTGCCGCTGGTGCATCTGCACTGGTATGACAAAGACGTGCGCGAAGGGCGAAAAGTCGGCCATCTCAATCTGAACGACAGCGACACGGACAGGCTGAGCGCGTCGCTCGAAGCGCTGGTTCCGCTGCTGCCGCCGGAATATGCGAGCGGCATTGCCTGGGCGCAGAGCAAACTGAGCCGCTAATATTTCCTCGCCCTCTCCTTGCCGGGGAGAGGGATTAAACAGTTCTTCCTTCCCTTTCTTCCCTCGCTGGCGCACAATCCACGGCGTTTTATCCCCATACGCTTTAAGGTTAGCCATGCAAAACAACCGCCCGAATACCCAACACTACGGACATTTGCTGCGCGAGGATATTCCGCTGATCGACGTCCGCGCGCCGGTGGAGTTTGCACAGGGGGCAATGCCTGCGGCGAGCAATCTTCCTTTGATGACCGATGAGGAACGTGCGGCGGTGGGCACCTGTTTTAAGCAGCGCGGGCAAAAAGCGGCGGTTGAGCTGGGCCATAGCCTGGTCAACGGAGAGGTTCGCGAGGCTCGCCTGCAAGGGTGGATTGAGCAGGCGAAGCAAAATCCGCAGGGCTATCTGTGCTGCGCCAGAGGCGGCCTGCGTTCCCACATTGTGCAACAGTGGCTGCAGGAAGCGGGCGTCAATTACCCGCTGGTGGAAGGCGGCTATAAGGCGCTGCGCCATCACGCTTTACACACTATCGACTCCCGCGCGCAGTGGCCGATGATTATGGTGAGCGGCAATACCGGCTGCGGCAAAACCATCCTGATCCGCTCGTTGCCAACGGGCGTCGATCTTGAAGGGCTGGCCCACCATCGCGGTTCATCGTTTGGCCGCACGATAGTGGAGCAGCCTTCCCAGGCAAACTTTGAGAATAATTTAGCGGCCACGCTGCTCAAAAAAGGCGCGGGAGCACCGGTTAGCTGGGTAATTGAAGACGAAGGCCGCATGATCGGCTCACGCCACATCCCGGAATCCTTCAGGGAAAACATGGCGCGCGCGCCGATTGTGGTGATTGAAGATCCGTTTGAGGTGCGGCTGGAGCGCCTGAAGACGGAATATTTCCAGCAGATGAGCGAGGCGTTTTTGTCCGTCAGCAATGAGGAAACCGCGTGGATGAATTACGCGGAATATCTGCACCATGGCCTGTTCGCCATCCGCCGCCGTCTGGGGATGGAGCGTTTTCAGCAGTTCACCATGGTGCTGGATAAGGCGCTGGCGTTTCAGCGTAACACCGGCTCGTGCGACGGGCATCTGGCCTGGCTCGCGCCGCTGCTGGAAGAATATTATGACCCGATGTACCGCTATCAGTTAGGCAAGAAAGCGGCGCAGATTGTTTATCGCGGAGACTACGGCCAGGTTGAAGCCTGGCTGCGCAACGGTAAACACGTCAGCCAGGCCAGTTAAGTACCAGCGCCGGGCCGCTCCATCATCTACCGACTATAAAAAAATATAAGGCGATCGCCTGGATCGCCTTATAGGGTATGTGAGCTTTAAGTGAATTAAAATCTTGCGAAGCTATTTAGCTAAGAGTTCACGGCGGACAATCTCTGCGCCTGCGCTCAGGGCATTGAGCTTGCCGCTGGCTACTTGACGAGATAAAGGGGCCATGCCGCAGTTGGTGCAAGGATAAAGCTTATCGGCGTCTACAAACTGAAGAGCTTTGCGTAACGTACCGGCGACTTCCTCCGGCGTCTCTATGGTATTGGTTGCCACATCAATGGCCCCTACCATCACCTTTTTACCGCGAATCAACTCAAGCAGATCCATTGGCACGTGCGAGTTATGGCATTCCAGCGAGATGATATCGATGTTAGACGTTTGCAGTTTTGGGAAGGCTTCTTCGTATTGCCGCCACTCTGACCCCAGTGTCTTTTTCCAGTCCGTATTGGCTTTGATGCCGTATCCGTAGCAGATATGCACGGCTGTTTCGCATTTAAGCCCTTCAATTGCTCTTTCTAATGCGGCAATCCCCCAATCATTCACCTCATCAAAAAAGACGTTAAAAGCGGGCTCATCGAACTGGATAATATCAACGCCGGCAGCCTCTAACTCTTTTGCTTCCTGATTGAGAATTTTTGCGAACTCCCAGGCCAGTTTTTCGCGGCTCTTATAGTGGTTATCATAGAGCGTATCGATCATCGTCATCGGCCCAGGCAGCGCCCATTTAATGGGCTGCGTGGTGAGCTGACGTAAGAACTTAGCATCTTCTACAAAAACCGGCTTTTGACGCGCCACGGCGCCAACGACCGTCGGCACGCTCGCATCATAGCGATTACGAATTTTAACGACCTCACGTTTTTCAAAATCCACGCCGCTGAGGTGCTCGATAAACGTGGTGACGAAGTGTTGGCGCGTTTGCTCGCCGTCGCTGACGATATCAATACCTGCCCGCAGCTGATCTTCCAGGGACAAACGCAGCGCATCTTGTTTTCCCTCAACTAATTCATCGCCTTGCAGCTTCCAGGGGGACCAGAGCGTCTCTGGTTGAGCAAGCCAGGAAGGTTTAGGCAGGCTGCCAGCGGTTGAGGTGGGGAGCAATGTTTTCATAACAGGTGACCTTTTATTATTGGTTAATCAAAGAGCGTAATTAGCTGACCATTGTTCAAGAATGTTCTTGTAGGGTTCGATGAAGTGCTTTTCAGTGAACTTTCCTTGCTCAATAGCCAACTGGCTACGTTCTTCACGGTCATAAACAATCTTTGTTAATGAGTGATCCTGGTTATTCAGGTCTGGTTGATAGAATTGCCCTGCGGCAGCGTTAGCGTTGTAAATCTCAGGACGATAAATCTTTTGGAACGTTTCCATCGTACTGATGGTGCTGATAAGTTCCAGGTTAGTGTAGTCACTGAGTAAATCACCAGTAAAATAGAAAGCCAAAGGCGCAACGCTATTTTTTGGCATAAAATAGCGAACCTCTAGCCCCATTTTTTTGAAATAAAATTCAGTCAGGGAAGAACCATGTTGCTGGTATTCGTCGCCTAATACAGGATGCTGATTCCCCGTGCGCTCGTAGGTATTTTTATTTGACACGCTCAGGCATATTACAGGCGGCTTTTTAAAGTTAGCTTTGTATTCACTGGAGTTTACAAAATGCTTAAAAATATTCCCGTGTAAATCGCCAAAATCATCTGGAATGCTAAACTCAGTTTTATTTTTATTATGATCTAACAGCAATACGCTAAAGTCATAATCCCGCACGTAAGAAGAAAAATTATTTCCTGTAATACCTTCAATGCGTTCGTTAGTTTTTTTATCAACAATATTCGTTTTTAAGATTTCAATCGCCGGGAAGGTATCACCATGGTGTGCAATATTCATCTCAACTGAAATGATTTCAAGTTCGACAGCGTAACGATCGGCTTTCGGGTTATCCCAGTAGGCTAACGTATTGAAACGGTTATTCATCATCACTAAAGTGTTGCGCAAGTTCTGCTGGCGGCTTTCCCCTCTGGCCAGGTTAGCGAAGTTGGTCGTGATACGCGTGTTTTCAGAGGGGTTATAATTCTCATCGAAAAGTGTGGTTTTAACGGTAAATGTAAAATCTTTATTCATCGTGATCCTGCATCCTGGGTTCTGATATGAAAACTGAATTTATCTCTTACTTTTCCAGTGGTTACTGGAATTTTTTCACAGTCTTCATGTTATCAATAAGTTAATATTGTACCTTTATGCCAGAGCCACCGGATGAGTGAAAGCGACTTAATTTCACGACAACATGAGGCTTATTCATGATGTGGGGTAATGCTGGAAGAAGCACCCTTGCATAAGCCCCTGGCCCAACGGGTGGTAGAGATGCCTGCATCTTTTTTGAACCGGTGCAGCCCTGTCCCTGACCATTGATGTTCGGAAAAACCTGGGTGCCGTCAATGGATTTCAGCGAAAGCGC
Source organism: Buttiauxella sp. (assembly GCA_032000125.1). Lineage (GTDB taxonomy): Bacteria > Pseudomonadota > Gammaproteobacteria > Enterobacterales > Enterobacteriaceae > Dryocola. The sequence goes on from DAMALH010000008.1 coordinate 67,664, forward strand.
GATGGCCTGCCTGACCATATCGCTATAAGAAAAGCGTTATACCGAAAGGGGTGGTAAGGGGTATGAAATGCTAACCACTCGCCAGAACCAAGTGCTGCAACCGCGATGCGAAGGGCGTGACGCTTTACTCAGATTTGAATGTTTGTTTTGTGGCAAGTGCGGATGTTGCCACTCCAACCTTAGTCACATTTAACAATAACTACGACAGAAGATTAAATGACTAAGTTTTTCCCTTTTTACGCCTCAGCTAATGAAAGCCTTCCTTCATTAGCTGAGAAGCTGAAAAATGTTTTGCCTTACCACTTTTGGAAGACTAAACGACAGTTTATTTAAGTATGACCAGTTTTAAATTCCTGGCCACATTCCGCCATCGACTCTCAAATTTGAACCCGTGATGTATCCTGCCCGGGGGCTGACAAGGAACGAGACAGCATCGGCTATTTCTTCAAGCGTTCCAACGCGACCTGCAGGGACCTGCGCGTACCTCGGAAGCACTGCGTGTTCAATTTCTTCCCAGGGCGTCACAGAGGTAAATCCTACGCTTTCCCCCGTCTGACGGAACGCTTCTTCAAGACGCGCACTGTGAATCGTGCCCGGAGAAACTGTATTCACAGTTATGCCCTGACCTGCAACTGCTTTCGACAGGGACGAGGACATAGCGATGAGCGCAGCTTTAGCCGCCGAATAATCTGGACGCTTTTCCGGCGCCATCAGACCCGCAAGACTCGAAATATTAATAACTCTTCCCCAGCGTTTCGAGCGCATGCCGGGAAGGAAAAGATTGATGACGCGTAGGGCCGAGAGGACATTTTTATCAAACCCATCGGTCCAGGTTTCTACACGCGTTGAAGTCCAGTCCTCCGTTGGTCCCGAACCGCCGGCATTGTTTACCACTATATCCACAACCTCAGTAAATGCCCTTACCTCTTCACTCATAAGCTTAACGTCGTTATTAACCGTTAAATCACCGCCAACAAAATATGCTTTACCTCCATCGCGGACAATATCATTAGCGACGTTTTCGGCTCTGGCCTTATCACGACCGTGTATGATGACAGTGGCTCCTTCATATGCAAGTCCTCTTGCAATCGCCTCACCGATACCCTTGCTGCTGCCTGTGATTAGTGCGATTTTACCTCTGAGCTGTAGGTCCACATTTCCATCTCCGTAATCTATGAAGAGCCTATTGGAAGACATACCGATGAATGATTCAATTACGCACCAAAAAGTGCCTGTCAGTAATGAAGTGAATGAACAATGCCTTGGACCTGAGGGTTCCGCTGCTTATGTGTCAAGGGTATTGAAGTTGATTTCAGGAAGGTGGACTCTCCCAATCATTTTCAGACTCTATGCACAACCGACCATGCGTCACTCCCAATTCCTGAGGAGTTTGCCTGATATTTCTCACAAAGTGCTGACCCAGCATTTAAGAAAGCTTGAAAGCGATGGGCTTATCTTGAGGAAAGACTTCTTAGAGCAACCGCCACGGGTTGAATATGAATTGAGCGCGTCCGGAAGAGCACTGGTACCGGTAATGACCGCAATGAGAGATTACGCGAGACATCATCCTAAGGAGTAAGCAATCTCCTTGATGCACAAATGATATTTCCACGCGACAGAATCACATGCCAAACGCTGAAACAATATTTCAAAGATAATGGGTTCTCCTTCTATTAACACATGGTGTAACCAATTTTCCATGACTGACACGAGGACATTTGCAAACTTCCGCTATTCGCCGTCCGCTCCGTGCCAGTAGCGGACGTTGCTCACCTATAAGTATCCCAGCAAAACGAAACACTCATCTTTGCAATCTTTTTATGTTTATATAAAGTTCCTCAATCAGCTCTTCCGAATTTTGGCTGTAATGCAATGCCCGATGGCAATTCGGGCATAGTGCAACACAATTGCTTATGGTGTCAGCACCAGATAAAGAAAGCGGTATCACATGATGCACTTCGAGATATGGGGTATCGCCATTTATTAAGAACGGTGCGTTTTCACCACACCTTTCACAAACACCCTTACTCTTTTGCAATACCCAAGCTTTAACAGCAGGATCCCGAATATAGACCTTCTGAACTCTTTCTAATGTTCTAGGTGTTTTATATCCCTCGGGCTCGCTTAAAGGAATTTTTATTAGCTTATTGACCCTTTTACTTAGAACACTTTCATCATCAGTAGGCTCGAAAAGCACTGATGTATCTCCGTATATGATAGGTTTCCAAAATTCAGCACTATTGACACCAGGGACATTTATCATTACTCGCTTGGTTCTGTTCCCTGATGGTGCATCTTTTTTACCAGTACTGCTGAAATGAGTCTGATACCTACACATTTCTTGGCGAATATCGGAAGGGTGGTTTCCCACTAAAGAAAAATACTCATCAGGATGTATTTTTCTTTCAGCTATAGATCGTATATGTCTTCTGATTGGTGATGAGGCCAAATACACAACGACTTTGTCTACCCCGGAATCAATAAGTCGTTCAATGATATAATCGAGGGCAACATTATAATCTTTGTTTCTATGCGCTGGTCCCCAGGACTCAAGTATCAGGCCATATACCCCATCTTCTTCACCTATTAGGCACTCAGCGTTCAGTTCCATACCATTGTTATCAAGAACTTGCATTGGTTTTATCTTTTGTGAGTATTTTCAATAAAATATCCTTCATCTATATGAATATGCAACATTTTAATAAAAATTATGTTCACCTCATACACTATGAGCCAGCCCTGAAATCCTGACTCAGCCATGTTGTCTCTATTCCAAACATAACGTCCGTCCCTAACTCACAACGGACCTTCAGATCAGTTAACTTCTCCGCTTCGTGCCCGAAGCGGATGTTACTTTCTTCATGGTATGTTAGTTTGCAGGGAGCAGGTCACACTGATTATGGGAAAAAATCAAAGCCCTTAAGTTAAATTAAGCCATCAAAGATTTGAGATCAAAAAGAATATCCAGCAACATAGACAATCAAGTTTTACACTCGTTATTGATGAGATGATTTCACGTAAAGAAATAATGTCAGGGCAGCCCAATGAAAGTTCCAATTGAATGTGACGAAGGTATTCTCAGCCTTTTACTCGCAACCGAGAAAACTCATATTGATTATCTGGTTGATGTTTTGACGGATAGCAGTCGAGGGAGGTTAGCACTCTCTTCATCGGTTAAGGACTTGTTACTTATGGAAAAAGCTGGAACGGACCCTTATTCCGAACAGATACTTCGCCATTTACTTCACGAGTTTCAGACCTATGGTGGTCACAGCATCGCAAACATGTTCCGCAAAGCACCGTTACCTTATAAAACAATACTCCGGGATGTACATACAAAACTCAGAGGTGTGGGGACTGAAAGCAAAACGGATCTCAAGCTTGAACAAGAAGTTGTGACCGGGTTATTTGGCAGCGAATGGAAAGATATGCCGGAGCATACAAGATTGGATCGCAGCACGGAGATGAACGTTGTCAGTGGTCTATTTAACCTGGGAAAAAGAGTGGAACCGCAGGAGACGGCTCGCAATTTTGGCGCGAAGATTTTCAGCAATGTCGCCAGCATTGCGCAAACATATGCGAATCTATCGCCAATCCTGAGCATCGGTGAAGCTTATCGTGTAACGATCCCTTTTGTCGCTCAGTTGGCATATATAAAAATGCTTACTGCGTAATAAAGAAATCTCTCAAGTAGTCAAACTCAGACAGGTTTATTATGACAACCAATAGTGATAGTGCATTATTACTCGTCGATGATGATAACTTCCCCGTATTGACGGCGCGGCCGATCCCCACAATTGACAGCTTACCTGAGAATACTCTGCGTCTTGATGAGAAGGGCATCTCGCAGTTTAATCAAATACTTAGCCTCATCCCGCAGGCAAGTTCCACGATAGCTGCACATTCCAAACATATTGTGCATTGTAATATAGCGTTCGATCGCCTGATGGTTCGTAAAGATGGTACTGGCAGCCTGGGCATGACGCGGAATGCCGCAAACGGACAAATCACCGAGCATGTCAGTTTGAATCCAGCGGAAAAACTCAAAAGTGTTGTTAATACCGGGCTTCTGCTTAATCTTGCTTCCACCATCGTCGCGCAAAAACACCTTGCCGACATCAATGAAAAGCTCGAGAAAATCGTTGAGGTCGTGAATAAAATCCATGCTTTTCAGCAGGATGAACGTTCAACGAAAATTGCTGCTTTTCATCAAATGCTTTGCCAGACAGGCACAACCCTTGCCAAAGGAGACGCCGTCAGCGAATTTACACTGCATACATTGTCCAACAGCAAACAGGAAATTCATGGTATTGCGCTGCATTTGAAAAAAAATATCGAAACGAGTGCCGCGAAGTTAGACAGTTTTGACAGCACAAGTCTATTTGGCTCCAACGATATCCGTGATGACTTAAAAGAGATTATCGACGAACAGTCTCGTCTGTTTAAAGAGTATATTTTCAGTATGCAGTGCCTGATGATGGCAAATCTCATACTTTATTATCAAGACGACCTCCGTCAGGAATTTAAAGATGAAGCGGAGCGGCTTATGAAAGAGATTGCTGCAGCTGGCGGTGTTCAAGATATCTGGAAACAATCGCAGCAGAAAATCACGTTTCAGCTAAGTCGTATGAGACCGCTTTTTGAAAGGGCGGTGAGCACTGAGGCCAATGCGCGTCATGTTGAGATCCATGCAAGAAAATCCGGAGATGCATTAATGTCCGGGACAGCCTTACTCGCGTCACTGAATCAACGGCTTGAACCAATGGCAGTTGGTGCATTGCTGGAGATCGAAAATGGGAAAGTTGTGAGCGGTGTACTGGTTGATGACGGGCTGTCTGATGCATAAACCATCAGGTCATTGTATTGAAAGCCGGTAGCAGAAATGCCTCCGGCTTGTTTATTGCATCTGTAAAAGGGAATCCGCGGGCTGAGGGCCTTATGCAATAAATGTAATTAAAAATAATTAGTTAATTGTGTGTTGACCGGAGTGAGTGTGAAAATCGAGTCAGCTACACCATGCAGGTTGAGATTTCGGACATGCAAGTCACGTCTCAGGCAATGAATGGCCTCCGGGCAGACAGGTGCTGCCCTGTCTGCCCGCATTACCCTAGCATTTAATTTAGCTTCAAATAGTGAAGTTTCCTGTTGACCTGCACCCCGTCGCTTAAGATACCTCAATGTCGGGGATGTAGTTGTTTGCGCTGAGAACTTCCGCTTCTCGCTCATAAGGGGCAACCATACTCAAATCTCCCATATTGCAGGAGATTTGAGTATGAACACGTCACCGTGGAACAAAGACCGTATCATCGGCCAAAAAAAACCACTTCAGATATCTCATATCTGGGGGATCCGAATCCGGCTTGAACTGGAAGGTAAAACGCGCGATTTAGCTCTGTTCAATATGGCCCTGGACAGTAAGCTTCGAGGCTGTGATCTGGTCAAACTCAAAGTATCGGATGTGGCATATGGTAGTTCGGTTTCAAGCAGAGCAACGGTGTTGCAACAGAAAACCGGTAGCCCTGTGCAATTCGAGATAACCAAAGGGACAAGAGAAGCTGTTGCTGCATTGATAAAGCTTAGCAATTTGCACAGTAAAGACTTCTTGTTTCGGTCTCGGGTCGGAACTAACCAGCACATTTCAACCCGGCAATACAACCGAATCTTTCATGGGTGGGTAGAAAAGCTTGGTCTCGAAGATTCGCTTTACAGCACACATTCCATGAGAAGAACAAAACCTTACCTGATCTACAAGAAAACCAAGAATCTCCGGGTGATCCAACTTCTGTTGGGTCATAAGAAACTGGAAAGCACAGTCCGTTATCTGGGCATTGAAGTCGATGATGCGTTAGAGATCTCTGAATCGATTGAAGTCTAAGGTTGTCAGGGCTGCAACAGCAGCCCTGTGCCAATAGCGGAAATTGATGACCAGTTTAAGTACCTCATCGGTGTGAATGAAAATGGATATTATCTGGCTGTCGCTGAACGTGATCATTTCATAGAAATCCCGCTGCATTCAGGTTAGAGGAAAATTCTACTTACGCCTGCATTGTTTTTTCGGGGGGGTACCCCTGCACCAGAAAATTAAAAAATATAGCTAATTCAATCGGTGAAAGGATAATGCCCCTCCCTCTGTATTTTCTAACAATTAATAAACTTACAATCGGTTTTTATGTTCAGCAAGTCTAAAAAATCTTCCTCTGATATTTTTCGTCTCAATCCAATTTTAAAAGTAGAATTGCTGCCATAAAATAAGTCGTAGTGATGCAAGGGATGTATGTCTTTTTTACCATGTTTTTCATAGTTAATCCTATCATAGTCATACCTTAAATATCCATCTTCCATCATGAGTAACTCTCTCAAAAAACTCCAATAATTGTCATTACAACTATCCTCTTGATATAAGGATATTTTCTCAATAAATTCCAAGCTGCAGCCACTATAAAAACTCGGCTCATTTATTAATGATATAACCTCAGATGTAATTCGATTATCAACTTCCATCTCGTTTCTAAATTTGAATGAGTAGCCTTCATTTTTCTTAATGTAAAATGGGAACATAATTGAGAAGTATTTATCAGACTTCACAAAAAATATTCTACTCATTTTATCAATTCTAACTATAATCTTACCCTTAGCGTTACTTTCTTTGATTGTCGGATTGATAAGCATATACTTAATACTATTCATCAATAGTTCTATTATCTGGATTTTATTTTTAATTGGCTTAAAAAATCTATCCATATAAGATTCATCTATATCAAATGTGTACTCAATCATCTGCAGTAGTACTTTTTGTTATCGTTAATAAATTCAACAATCCCATCCTCATCAAAATCGTCTTTATAACTTTCAGGTAAAGACTGGATGAATTTCTTCCAATATTTCTTTTCAATCCCTTCTCTTGTTAAAATATCATTAATAAAATCATAGAAGGAGACGTTAGATTGACTTTTAACCTTAACAATACGCTTCTGTATTCTTTCTTTTTCTTCCCTACTTGGCTCTTTTGTTTTAATTACATCTTGTGTATTAATTATATCTAAACCATCAAGTTGGCATTGGATTTTTTCATACTTTTCAACCAACAAGTAAGACTGAAGAAATGAACGGGTTAACATTGTGTAAAGACTGTTCCTATATGTATAATTATCTTTAATTTCCTTTGTCACACAAATAACAAAAGGGAATTCCAATCCTTTGACATTATTAACATTTGAGATAAATAATTGATTTGGTATTTTTTTCTTAGTCTCTACTGCTTTATTAACATCCCATTTAAGCTCAGTTCTAATTTTAAACTCTAAACGATCTATATAATCATAGATGTAATTATCTTTATCTAACATGATTATAGCAATATCATTTGATTCTACTGTCGGATTATCATTTTTAATACGCTTTAAAATATCAATAACTTGTGACTCATTTATATGTTTCATGATATTCATGTTAGATATTTTTGTCTCTTCTAAATCCTCAAACCTCCGAATGGAATCACGAGAGAGTGTCACTTCTTTGTTTGCTTTATTGATAGTATAACCACTACTTTCCCACTCACTATCTTCTAACCAATTGAGTTTGTTTTCCTCAAAAAGCCCCATTCCAATAGCATGTGCAAACATTAAAATCCGAGGTGCTGTTCGATAACATTTGTTAAGTACATAGTCGACATTTTCAACTTCTTTCTTGATGTTATTTTCAAAAATATCCTGAAAAATATCACCAGCTACGTATACTTTGTGTCTAGTAATCTTTTCACACAGCTCAAAAAATACTTCAGGGAAGTCTTGTTTTTCATCAATTAAAATATAATCAAATGCATATTCTAAGTCTTCAATTTTATTAATTTCAATTAATGCCTTAGAAAATATATCATGGTAACTAGTGTTTCTGCTCCACCTTGAAAAAGAAATGCCATAAAAATCACAGATGTAACTATATAACCCAGAGTCTTTATCTTGCTTAGAACCCCACGCCCTATCAACCCACAACTGATTATTCCATTTGATTTGTTTTTCGACTTTCATAAAGTCAAAAAACGTTGGAATCCTATCTTTCAGTGTATGAGATAATGCTTTATTATGACACGTAAAGAAAATTTTAACCTTATCTTCCGATGCGTATATTTCTTTTAGTTTATGCATTAAAAGCTCGGTTTTACCAGTGCCAGACAAACCTTGGATTGATATTCTTTTATTTGGTAGTTGCTTGTATATAAATCGAGTTTGCTCACCATCAAATAAAATTATATTATGCTTTACTTTTTCAAGAAGCGTTGTTGGAGTTTCAACTCCGACCTTATCTATATTATTTATACTACCCGTAATTAATGATATCAAAAGCTCACACTTTCTATAGTCAGCCTCATTAAGTTGATTCTCTTTCAAAATTTCTGAGCAATCAAAGTCGTTATCTAGCGTAACCTTGCTTGTGAAACCTTCTTTTAATTTTCGAGCTCTCCCTATATGTTTTTGATATCTATATTTATCAGATATAGAGTTAACATCCTCCATAAAATCTTCGTAATATTCATCAAATTCATCTTCATCATTTTTTAAATCAATGAATATTATTTTGTGCTTTGGTGAAAGTATTACTATAGCGTTTTCAGAATAAGAGTAGCTATATTTGTTTTCACCTAATGGAGCTGTTATTAAGTATAGCTGTTCAGTTGGGTTTTGTTCAGCATACTCCTCGATATTCTGAATAACATTTGTATTCAATTCACTCTTTTCTATATGATTATAAAATAAACTATTTGGCATGCTGCTAGTCACCTGATAATGTTAATAGTAACAACCGTACGTGGTGGATAAACCTATAGGTTATTATCTAACAATTTTAGGGAATTTCCAACCAAGTGTATGCAGTTGAGCTCGTTACAGCTTGGCGTTTGTCGTTGAGGAGGAACATCTTAAAAATATAAAGCTGCCGCATTGGGTTGGGCTTGTGTAAGTCGATACTGACGTCTAACCATTTAACTTCCGCTTCTCGCTGTGGGATCAACGGGTCGATGCAACACTAGGTTTACTTTCCGAATGAGCTGGAATAAATGATTTCGTCAGGTCTGCTTTTCGCTCATATGGGACAACCATAATCACATCTCCTAACCCAAAGGAGATTGAGCATGACAACATCCCCCTGGAACAAGGGCCGTATTATTGGCCAGAAACGGCCTCTTCAGATCTCTCATATCAGGGGAATCCGTATCAGACTTGAGCTGGAAGGAAAAGTACGCGATTTAGCTTTGTTTAACATGGCCCTGGACTGTAAACTTCGGGGTTGTGATCTGGTTAAGCTAAAAGTTTCTGATGTGGCCTATGGGCACTCTGTTTCGGGCAGAGCGACAGTGCTGCAGCAAAAAACGGGAAGCCCCGTTCAGTTTGAACTGACTAAGGGAACCGGAGAGGATGTAGCAGCGTGGATCAAAATGGCTCATCTACGTAGTAGCGACTATTTGTTCCAGTCCCGCGTCGGTTCTTCACGACATATCTCAACCAGGCAATATAACCGTATTTTTCATGGATGGATTGATATGCTGGGTCTCAATGAGACTCTGTACAGTACGCATTCTATGCGAAGAACCAAGCCATATCTGTTCTATAAAAAAACGAAGAATCTTCGAGTGATCCAGCTACTGTTAGGTCACAAAAAAATCGAAAGTACAGTCCGTTATCTCGGTATTGAAGTGGATGATGCCCTAGAGATATCTAAGTCTATTGAAGTTTAATTTGTGAGGGCTGCAACCGCAGCCCTGTATCAGGAGCTGCCATTGCCGACTAGTTGTACTTTATGCAGCTTACGAACGCCTTTATTTCACTAACTTGTATGATTTTGCGCCTTGATTTTTTCAAGTAACTTTAATAGTGGGTTGTCATAAGGGTAATATTCTTTTCTTATATTATCTTTAAAGTGCTCAGATAATATTGGCTTATCCTCCCTATAAAATATTTCATTTTTTGAATATATCTGAACGATGTCGTTACAGATGGTCACTTCTTCCTCATTTATTGCTGCTGAAATTAACGAGTTATCTTTTCTTCTTTCTTTTGCATCAATAATGACACATATGTGAGGTGTAAGTGGGCATACTAATGTTGGTGATTTACTTGGTATAGTAACTGCTGGAATGTCATGATAAAATCCATCACCAAAGATAAACTCTTTTTCTTTACTTATAAGTAGATAAATTGTTGCTTCGTTTTTTATATGGTTTGTAATATTTTTAAGAGCATCTCTCATGTTGATAGCGATCAATCTATCCTTCTCTAGCGCCGGTATATCCCCCCTAAGTTTTTCAGCAATAGCTATACACCTATCCCTATACATTGGGCTTCTTACTGCAAGAGAAACAATTATTTCTATGAGTAATTCATGTTCTTCTGACGAACAGATATTAGATCTGGTAGAGCTTTCACTATCACATTGAAAGTGGTTAAATCGAATTTCTGACAATAACTTTATTATTGCGTTTGAATTACTATCTGCTTTATCAAAAAAACATTCGAAATTTTGATCAAAACTCGACCTTTTTTCTGGATTATCGCTGAGTTTAATTATATGACCATTTTTTATTACAGCTAAGGATTTCGGTTTTACTTCGGTACTTTCCCCATTTGGATTCACTCTATTAATGAAACCTCTTGAGTTCCCCCAGCATTTAGAAATTGTTTGAGGCCACCAATGGTGCCTTTCAGTTTTAAGGCTTTTTTCATGTTTCATTATTACACCATTTTCTATTTAAAACGAATGACTTACTCGGGGATTCTAAATGCTAATGACAAATAAAACAAAGAAATTAGCGTGATGAAGATCACTGAAAAACTTCGTTATTTATAACTATACTTTCCGCCCCAAGCTGAATTGTTCGAGGGATTACTTTACCCAACACTCACGCTGGTGATAATCTTTTCTCTACCGTCCGCTCCTCGCTCATAGCAGCCCCTAAAGTGTTGCGGGCCGCTTCGTATTAAAAGCAGATCTTTGGAATACCGCACCGCATTATTTAGTGTGGTATTCATCTATAGACTATTGATATCTTATCTAAAAAAATCATCAACGCAGTCATCCCATTCGTGCCCTAAGACAGACCATTCCTGATTTATCGGGCGCGGGAAACCGCTTCGGCAATATCCGTTTTTGCTATCAAAATTAAAAACTCCGTGCGGGTAGCCATTAATCAACAGCACACACTTCTTGCTGTCCTCTGACCAACCAATTTTTACATCAGACGGGATATTTCCATCAGAAACATCTTCGGCATTGTAAATATGCAAAGCATCCTGAATAGGATTTCCCTCAGCAGTTTCATCAAGAGCATAGAAGTACCCTGTCTCACCATCGTCTTCAAAAACAGCAGAAAACGGGCCTTCCGGAGACAGGCTTTCAATTACCTGAGCCTCACCAACAATGAGTTGAGCCTGAATCGTCACCTGTATCGCCATTTTAAACTTCCTTATAATTTTCCCGTACACCTTTCAATATTGCAGAATTGTATTTAATAGCCAAAATCCGCTCCTCGCCCACAGCCGAGCATTCAAACCTTACAGCAATTTACCGCTGCCTGCCCTGAACCAAGCTCAACCCCCTCCCCCGCCAGGAGAAAGGGGTCTTTTGAGCTCAATCCAAAATCAATGAACCCCGGCCAAAGCCTCACCTTCAATCATCTTTAATCCGTCCGATGCGCGGACAAATCTCGGCGCTTTTAGATCTTCGGCCAGCACAAAAATTATCTCGTACAGCATCCCGGTCATCTGCTCTCTTTGTTCCGGCAGATCCTGATTATTCAGCAGCGCTATTGTCAGCGCCACGCAGTATCCGCGCAGGGTTTCTGAATCTGTTGAAAGAGGTGTCCGGTAGTCGCTGGTTTCGCTTTCTTTTAGCGTCAGCTTTTCGATGAGATGATCCGGCAGCGGTGCTTTGAGCGCGCTTTTTAATACTTCCAGCCCGGCAAGCAGGCGGCCGCACAGCGCCATGCATTCGGTGTGGTTCTCGTTTTCGATCAAACCTTCTGCGTATCGCTGGCAAATATCCAGTACCTGGAAGAGATCCATTGCTGCGCCCTGCGGTTTTTTTAGCAGGGTTGCGATGCTGTCCGCAAATGCGGATTCTTGCGGGGTGATTTCAGGGTGAACGGGTGTGTTACTATCGGCGTTAGCCATAGCGTTACTCCTTATCAGTTAACGTTGTGGTTAGCCCTCGTCTGGTGTTGCTGCACCTTTCGGGGGCGTTTCTTTTCAGGCCTTTACTGACCTTACTGGTTACTAATCGCTCTCATACTACTGGCTAATACAACAGTAAAACAGATGGGATTCCAGGGAGAAATGCAGACTTCGAAGTGGCTCGCAGGGGCGATGAAAAGCTTTGGGGAATTGCAGAAAATGACGTTGAGATGCGCCGGAATATCGCGAGTCTGATACATAAAAACAGCCTGGATGCCCGAGTTTAAAAGGCGGCCAGCACAGCCGCCCTCCCTACGCTGTACGGACAGAAATCGTCACGAAGAACAAACAGGCTCATATTGCCGGGGGCGCTCTTTTACCTGACTTAGCAGCGTTCACCATGTCAACGTTTCAGGCTCTTCAGGCTATTCAGGCTATTCGGGCTATTCGGGCTATTCAGGCTCTTCAGGCTCTTCAGGCTCTTCAGGCTCTTCAGGCTCTTCAGGCTCTTCAGGAACGTTAAGCGAGATTCAGATTTCCCCTGCCATCAAGCCCGTATTTTTTATCAGAGGGTAAATACCGTCCGGCAGCGGCTGTCGTCCTCTGCCCAGGCTTTTTCCACCTCATTCAGCGGGCGTTGCACGAACGGAATAGAGAAATCATTGCACGTTGCCGCCTGCATAAGTTCACCGACAGCGGCCAGCAGCTCTGCATCTGAAACGCTGCCCAGCCCGCTTCCCATCAGCGTCAGCCCGGAAGATCGCAGCAGTTTGCCGTGCAGCGGAATTTCCTGGCCGCTGAGTGAACCAATTTGCACAAACCGCACGTTTTTCTCACCGCCGGCCACGGCTGCGGTCATGATATCCAGCGCGCTCTGGCCCCACAGATAGTCCAGCACCACGTCAATACCTTCAGCCATCAGGGCGGGTAATTCAGACGAAAGGGCATCCAGCGTCAGGGTGATATCCGCCCCCTCTTGATGCAGTTTTTCCAGCGCATCTGTATTCCGACCGGTGGCAATAATCTTACCGGCGCCAAGACACCGTGCGATCCTGATTGCCAGGCCGCCGGACGTGCCGGTTGCGCCATTTATCAAGACAGTTTCGCCTTTACATAAACGCGCCCGACGCGTTAACGCAGCCCAGGAGGACATGCCGGGATTGGCAATTGCCGCAGCGAGCACCGGATCGAGCGTTGCAGGTAATGGCACCACATTGTCTCGCGCAACCAGAGCTTTCTCCGCCATGCTGCCCCAGGGGGCGTCAAACGTCAGAAAGTACACGGGGTCGCCATTTGGCAGATAACCCGTACCGTCAATGCCGGGTATAAAAGGATGCACCGCCGTTGAGCTGTAATGTTTTCCCGCCGCGCGCGCTTTAACTAACTGGCTAATCGCGGTGGCTTTCACGGTAATGATGACCTGCTGTTCATGGGCCCTGGGGTCGGAAAACTCACCGTATACCGGCCTGTCTCCGGCCTTATTAATCATCGCTGCCTTCATTGAGTCTACCTTTAGCCGTTATGCATTTATGTGTATAATGCACACATTATTCTTCCCTTAAGATGGCGTCAATGAAAAGAGTGCAAAATACACATAATAGCGGCAGTTTTTCTGACCTGCATGATGCGTTACTCACCCTGGTGGGGGCGTTTAACCGCCCACAACGCGATGAATTAATGATTAAAGCGTCCACCATTCAGCTCGATCGCGCTTTGTTTCCTCTGCTGGTACAAATCAGCCGCTTTGGCCCGATTGGCGTCGTTGAACTGGCAGACAGAGTGGGCCGTGATTACACAACGGTGAGTCGCCAGGTTGCAAAACTGGAAGAAGCCGGTCTGGCACGGCGGCAGAAAAGCGCCAAAGATAAAAGAATCAATGAGGCCGCCATCACCCCGGCTGGCAAAGCGATGACCGATAAAATTGATGCGGCACGGGAAAAAATCTATGAGAAGGTTTTTCTGCACTGGCAGGCAGAAGATCGTGTGGAACTGGAGCGGTTGCTTAAACAGTTTGTTAATGATTTTACTTCGCCAGAAAACAGCAAAAATGCGTGATAAAAGGCTGCGAATGGCGCACAAGGCTTTAAAACGGGCAGCAGAGCCGCTACCCGTCTTTGTCAGCAACAGGAGAGGGATTTCTCCCTCTCTGCCAGCGCTCAGGCCGCAAACTGGCGGAACAGGGCCTTGCCTTTAAGCAAACGAATCCCCAGCCAGCCGCCGCACAGTGAAAGGAGTAGCGCACCGGCTATCGGCAGGATTGCCCACAATCGCCAGTCGGGTTCCCAGGGGAAATCAAATACTCTGGTTTGCAGCATGCCCGACGCGGTTTCGGCGCCCATTGCCGCCACCAGGCCCGACACCAGCCCCAGCACGGCGAACTCGCACCACAAGGTGGTTCTCAGCAGCCTTTTCCCGGCCCCCAGGGTACGATAAACCACCAGTTCCTGATGCCGCTGGCGCATGCCTACCTGCACCTGAGCCAGCAGCAGCAGCACGCCACAAGCGGTGACCAGCACCACCATCACTTCCAGCGCGCGGCTCACCTGCTCCAGCACCTGCCCCACCTGGCGCAGGATGGCGCCGATGTCCAGCAGGCTGAGCGTCGGGAACTCCCGGTTTAGCTGCGTTAACAGACCGTTGGTGCCTTCCCAGCGGAAGCTGGTCAGCCAGCTTTGCGGCTGGTTATCCAGCGCGCCCGGCGGGAAGATGAAATAAAAGTTAGGCCGCAGGCTTTCCCAGTCGACTTTGCGCAGGCTTGAAACTTTAGCCGAGAAATCCTGAGTATCGCCCATAAAGGTGACGGTATCGCCCAGCTTGATGTTAAGGCGCTTCGCCACCCCCTCATCCATCGAGACTTCCCCGGCTTCTGGCGGCCAGCTTCCTGCCAGGATGGGGTTGTGATCCGGCTTCTGGCTTTGCCAGGTCAGATTCAGCTCGCGGTTTAGCGCTTCATCAGGATTCCCCTCGGTGGACTTGCCGTTTATCGCCGTCATGCGCGCCCGCACAATCGGATAGAAAGCTTCAGGAATCACCTGGTGTTCAGCTAAAAACGCTTTCACCGGCTGCACCTGTTCGCTGGCGATATTCAGCAGGAAGTAATTCGGACTTTCCGGCGGCAACTGCTGCTGCCAGCGGTCGAGCAAATCGCCGCGCAGCACCAGCAGCAAAGCCAGCAGCATAAACGACAGCGAGAACGCCGCCAGCTGGCTTAGCGTCGTCCAGGGCTGGCGCAGCAGGCGATTCACCGCCAGCCGCAGCGCAAGGTTTTTCACCGTCAGCTTTTTGAGCAGCTTCAGCATCCCCCAGCCGACCAGACCGCAAAGCGCCGCCAGCACGACTGTCCCGGCGAGCACCGCCCACAGCATCGTACTGGCGCCCATCAGCAACGCCAGTAAAAGCACGACTACGATACTGACGATCGGCAGATAGATTTTCAGCGGCCAGACGTTAGCCACCGCGTCACGGCGCAACACGCGCAGCGGCTGGGTCGCTAACAGCAGGCGATAAGGACGCAGCCCAACCAGCAAAGAAATCACCGCCATTGACCCTACTGCCCAGAGCCAGGGCCACAGGCTTGCTGGCGGCAGCTCTGTCGGCAACACCGGTTTCAACAGGCGCATCAGAACGGCTTCAAATAGCATTCCGGCCGCTCCGCCGGTCGCTGCGGCAAGGAGGAGCACCATCAGCCACTGGCCGATAATCAGCTTGCGCAGCGCCGCCCGCCCTGCCCCAAGCGTTTTCAGGATGGCGACTAAATCGTAACGGCTGCGGCAGTAGTGGTTCATCGCCACCGCAACGGCCGCCACCGCCAGCAGCAAAGTCAGCAGCGCGGAAAGCAGAAGAAATTGCTGCGAGCGCTGGAGCGATTTACCCAGCGCGCCGTCGTCCTGCTCCATGCCGTACCAGCGCTGTTCCGGTTTCAGCTTCGGCAGTAGATAGTTTTCATAAGCTTCGATTTGCTGCGGCGAGCCGCCAAATTTGTAGCGCCAGGTGATACGGCTGCCCGGCTGCACCGCGCCCGTTTTCTCCACGTCCGCCAGGTTCATCATCAGGCGAGGCGCCATCTGGAACGGGTTGAATCCTGAATCCGGCTCCTGCACCACCTCACCGGCAATTTTTAACGTGGCATCGCCCACGTCCAGCGAATCCCCGACTTTCAGATTCAACAACGCCATTAAACGCGGCGCGAGCAGCACGCTGCCCGGCTCCGGCTTCAGGCCCGGCGGGTTGGTTTCCAGCTTGCCATACATCGGATAGAGAGCGTCCACCGCTTTAACGCTTGCCAGCTGCGGCGTGTCGCCCGCAAAGGTCATCGTGGCGAAGGTAAGCTGCTTGCCTACTTTCAGGCCGTCTTTATGCGCCTGGCTTAGCCACGCTTCCGGCACGGCGCGCGCGCTGCGTAGCGCACGATCGCCCGCCATAAAGTCACGGCTTTGTTGATTCAGCCCCTGCTCCATGCGGTCGCTGATATTGCCCAGCGCCAGCACGCAGGCCACCGCCAGGCTCAGGGCCAGCCAGACAATCAGCAGCGAGGGCGAGCGCCATTCGCGCCAGAACCAGCGGGCTATCATGCTTCCTCCCACAGTTTGCCTTCACGCAGGCGCAGGCGGCGATCGCAGCGGGCGGCAAGCTGCTCGTCGTGGGTGACGAGGATGAGCGTAGTGGCGAAATCGCGATTAAGGGAGAAAAGTAAATCGGCGATCCTGTCGCCGGTTTGCCTGTCCAGGTTGCCGGTTGGCTCATCGGCAAACAATACCGCCGGCCGCCCGTTAAACGCGCGCGCCAGGGCAACGCGCTGTTGTTCCCCGCCGGAAAGCTGCGCCGGAAGATGGTGCAAACGCTCGTTAAGACCAAGCTGTTCGAGCAGGGCTTTAGCCTGGGTGCGGCTGGCAGAATCATGCTCGCCGCGTAACAGCGCGGGCAGCTCGACGTTTTCCAGCGCGTTTAGGGTGGGCACCAGCATGAACGACTGGAAGACGAAACCGACGTTTTTAGCACGCAGTGCCGCACGCGCTTCTTCATCCATGCTGTGCAGCGGCTGCCCGCACAGGTGCACTTCGCCTTCGCTGCCGTCGTCCAGCCCGGCCAGAATCGCCAGCAGCGTGGACTTCCCTGAACCGGATTCGCCGATTAACGCGATGGTCTGCGCCGGTTTGACAAGCAGCTCAACTCCGGTAAGGATGGTGAGCTGATGCTCCCCCAGACCTACGGACTTACTAAGATGATGAACTTCAACAATGTTTTCCGCTGGCATTTGCCCTTCCTGTTTCTGGCTTTGATGACCTTCCGCGCCGCCGCAGCGGACACGTTGTTGATTCTGGGTGACAGCCTGAGCGCCGGTTACCGCATGTCGGCAACCGCCGCCTGGCCTGCGCTGCTGGAGAAGAAATGGCAGCAGCAAAATACCAGAGTGATTAACGCCAGCATCAGCGGCGACACGGCTCCGCAAGGGCTGGCGCGCCTGGCCGGGCTGCTCAAACAGCACCAGCCGCGCTGGGTATTAATTGAACTGGGCGGTAACGACGGCCTGCGCGGTTTTCAGCCGCAGGCCATCGAAAAAAGTTTGCGGCAGATAATCACCGAGGTGAAAGCGGCAAACGCGCAGCCCCTTTTGATGCAAATACGCCTGCCGGCAAACTATGGTCGTCGGTATAATGAGGCGTTTAGCGCTATTTATCCGCAGCTTGCCAAAGAGTTTTCTGTTCCTCTGCTGCCGTTCTTTATGGAGGACGTTTATCTGAAACCGCAGTGGATGCAGGATGACGGCATTCACCCTAACAGCGACGCGCAGCCGTTTATCGCCGACTGGATGGCGACCCGTCTGGCTCCTTTAGTTAACCACGACTCCTGAACAATCGGGGCTCCCCTCGGGTAAAGTTATGCAAAAATCCATCTTAATTACAGGCTGTTCCAGCGGCATTGGCCTGGCGTGCGCAAAAACGTTGCACTCGCTCGGCTATCGCATTCTGGCCGCCTGCCGCAAGCCCGAAGACGTCGAGCGCATGAACCAGGCCGGTTTTACCGGCATCCTGCTCGATCTCGACTCGCCGCAAAGCGTGGAGCACGCGGCGGCAGAAGTCATCGCGCTGACAGGAAACCGTCTCTACGGGCTGTTTAACAACGGCGGCTACGGCGTTTACGGGCCGCTGCAATCCCTTTCGCGCGAACAGATGGAACAGCAGTTTTCCACCAATCTGTTCGGCGCGCATCAGCTTACCATGCTGCTGCTGCCCGCCATGTTGTCGCACCGCGAAGGCCGCATCGTGATGACCAGCTCGGTAATGGGGCTTATCGCTACGCCGGGGCGCGGTGCCTACGCCGCCAGCAAATATGCGCTGGAAGCCTGGTCTGACACCTTGCGTATGGAGCTGCACCACAGCGGCATCCAGGTCAGCCTGATAGAACCAGGCCCCATCCGCACGAAATTTACTGAAAACGTAAATCAGACGCGTACCGACCAGCCGGTTGAAAATCCCGGCATCGCCGCACGCTTTACGCTTGGCCCGGAGGCGGTGGTCGAAAAAGTGCGCCATGCTTTTAATAGCCCACGGCCAAAGTTGCGCTACCCGGTGACGCTTGTTGCCCACGCGATGTCCTGGCTACGCCGCCTGCTGCCGGGCCGGCTGCTTGATAAAATATTACGTGGTTGAGTTGAAGAAAAGCCAGCCGCCCCCATGTAAAAACAAATCGTTATAAGAGAGTAAGCCATGTCAGCCCATTATATTATCGACATCAACGAAGCGAACTTGCACCAGACCCTGGAACAATCCGTTACCACGCCGATCCTGTTTTACTTCTGGTCGGCGCGCAGCCAGCACTGCGAAGAGCTGACGCCGGTGCTGGAGAGGCTCGCCGCGCAATATCAGGGGCAATTCATTCTCGCTAAAGTGGATTGCGATGCTGAACAGATGGTTGCATCCCAGTTTGGTTTACGCAGCATCCCAACGGTTTACCTGTTCCAGAACGGACAGCCGGTAGACGGTTTCCAGGGCCCGCAGCCGGAAGAAGCGATTCGCGCCCTGCTCGAAAAGGTGCTGCCCCGCGAAGAAGAGCTGAAAGCGCAGGAAGCCATGCAGCTAATGCAGGAAGGCAAGCACGCGGAAGCGCTGCCGTTGCTGAAAGACGCCTGGCAGCTCTCCAGCCAGAACAGCGAAATCGGCCTGCTGCTGGCGGAAGTGCAGATTGCGCTCAACCGCAGCGAAGATGCCGAAGCCGTGCTGAAAACTATCCCGTTGCAGGATCAGGATACCCGCTACCAGGGCTTAGTCGCGCAGATCGAACTGCTGAAACAGGCGGCCGATACGCCTGAAATCCAGCTGCTGCAACAGCAGGTTGAGCAGGAACCGGAGAATGCGCAACTGGCAAGCCAGTTGGCTCTGCAACTGCACCAGGTTGGCCGTAACGAAGAGGCTCTGGAGCTGCTGTACACCCATCTGAAAAAAGATTTGGGCGCGGCCGACGGGCAGGTGCGTAAAATGCTGATGGAGATCCTTGCGGCACTCGGCACCGGCGATGCGCTGGCGTCCAAATACCGCCGTCAGATCTATTCTCTGCTCTATTAAGCTCTTATTTAAGAAATAACCGGTAACAAACGCGGAAGTCACTGAATGTTTCCGCTCTAGCGGTTAAACTAGCATCAAAACAACCAGGAGGTTTTTTGATGCTAATCGTGATCCCCGTACTCATCCTCGTGGCGCTGATAATCGTCGGCGCCGGCGTTAAAATCGTCCCCCAGGGCTATCAGTGGACCGTTGAGCGCTTTGGCCGTTACACCAAAACCCTGATGCCGGGCCTGAGCCTTGTGGTGCCGTTTATGGACCGCATCGGCCGCAAAATCAATATGATGGAGCAGGTGCTCGACATCCCTTCGCAGGAAGTCATTTCCAAAGATAACGCCAACGTCGCCATCGACGCAGTGTGCTTTATTCAGGTAGTCGACGCCCCGCGCGCCGCTTACGAAGTCAGCAACCTTGAGCTGGCGATCATCAACCTCACGATGACCAACATCCGTACCGTGCTCGGCTCCATGGAGCTCGACGAGATGCTGTCCCAGCGTGACAACATCAACACGCGCCTGCTGCATATCGTGGATGAAGCAACCAATCCGTGGGGCATCAAAATCACCCGTATTGAAATCCGCGACGTGCGCCCGCCGGCTGAACTGATTGACGCCATGAACGCCCAGATGAAGGCCGAACGTACCAAGCGCGCCTATATTCTTGAGGCCGAGGGTATTCGCCAGGCGGAAATCGTGAAGGCCGAAGGCGAGAAGCAGTCGAAGATCCTGAAGGCCGAGGGCGAACGCCAGTCCGCCTTCCTGCAGGCAGAAGCCCGTGAACGTAGCGCCGAAGCGGAAGCCCGCGCGACGCAGATGGTTTCCGAGGCCATCGCGAAAGGGGATATTCAGGCGGTGAACTACTTTGTCGCCCAGAAATACACCGACGCGCTGCAACAGATTGGCTCGGCCAATAACAGCAAAGTCGTGCTGATGCCGCTGGATGCCAGCAGCCTGATGGGCTCCATTGCGGGAATCAGCGAACTTATCGCGCAAAGCGGCACCGAGCGTAAAAAATGATGGCCCTACTGCTGACCCATCCGCACGTCTTCTGGCTGTCGCTAGGCGGCCTGCTGCTGGCAGCAGAGATGCTCGGCGCCAGCGGCTATCTGCTGTGGAGCGGCGTCGCGGCGGTGGTTACGGGCCTGCTGGTCTGGTTGCTGCCGCTGGGCTGGGAGTGGCAGGGCGTGTGCTTTGCCCTGTTAACGCTGGTGGCCGCCTTTCTGTGGTGGCGCTGGCTGTCAACGCGCAGGCAGCAGGAGCCGGGCGAAGTGCTCAATCAGCGTGGACACCAGCTGGTAGGCCGTCATTTGCGCCTGGAGACCGCGCTGGTCAACGGGCGTGGTCACGTGCGGGTCGCCGACAGTTCCTGGCCGGTAATGGCAGACAGCGATCTGCCCGCGGGGACCGAGGTTGTCGTGGTTGCCGTCGAAGGCATCACGCTAAAAGTTCAGGCGCGTTAATTCGTTTGCTGGCGATGGCAGCAGCCGGAAAGATTGTCGATTATCGGGCAGTCGGCGCCGTCATCGCCAGGACAGGACTCCGCCAGCGTCAGAAGCTGCTGGCGCATTGTCTGTAGCTCATCAATATGTTTTTCAATCTCCGCCACTTTTTGCAGCGTTCGGGTTTTTACGTCCGCGCTATGGCGCGCCGGATTATTAAACAGCCCAACCAGATCGCGACATTCTTCAAGGTTAAAACCAACCTGGCGCGCCTGACGCAGCAGGGTTAGCTCATCAAGGTGTTTTTGCGTGTACGTTCGGTAGCCGTTCCCGGATCGGCCAGGCGCGGTCACCAGCCCTTTTTCTTCGTAAAAACGGATCGCCTTGCTGGTCAGCCCGGTCTTTTTCGCCACATCGCTAATATTCATTATTTCTCTTGCCCTGTTGCTGGATGCAGGACTTCATTATAACGCACATGCCCCGCCCTTACTTCCCAGAATATCGTCACGATTATTTGCGTTTCATCCTTATTAAAACCTTAGTATTCCATGGGATATTGGCGATCGCCTTCACACTTCTACCGCCAGCGAGTGCAACAAATTGATACAAGTCAAAAGATGCATTATTCCTGCACCTTTCACATTGAACCGCCGGTGGGACCTTTTGTATAAATGCGAATGATAATGATGATCATTCACATACTCATAAAGGTTATCGCATGTTGCCACGGATAAAACAAAGGCCCTTTCTTCTTTCAGCCCTGACGTTATGTGTTTCAGGCGCTGTTTACGCAGCAAACCCCACAGCACAACCTAAAGCCCCGAATGACGACATGATGGTCGTCACCGCTAACCGTACGGAGAGCAGCCTCTGGGAGAGCCCGGCGACGATGCAGGTCATCGACCGGCAGACGCTGCAAAATTCAACCAGCGTTTCCATCGCCGACGATTTGCAGGATATTCCCGGCGTTGAGGTTACCGATAACTCTCTGGCTGGCCGCAAGCAGATTCGCATCCGCGGCGAGGCTTCTTCCCGCGTGTTGATTTTGATTGACGGCCAGGTCGTCAGCTACCAGCGCGCCGGGCAGAACTACGGAGCGGGCCTGCTTATCGACGAATCCGCTCTGGAGCGCGTCGAAGTAGTCAAAGGCCCCTGGTCCGTGCTTTACGGTTCGCAGGCCATTGGCGGCGTGGTGAATTTCATCACGAAGAAAGGCGGCGACAGGCCGCTTGCCGGGAGCATTAAGGCCGTCTACAACTCCGCCACCGCGGGCTGGGAAGAGTCGGCCGCCGCCTGGGGCAGCATCGGCAGTTTTGACTACCGTATCAACGGCAGTTATTCAGACCAGGGCGATCGCGATACGCCAGATGGCAGGCTACCGGACACCAACTTCCGCAATAACAGCCAGGGCGTCTGGCTTGGCTACAACCTCGATCGGCATAAGTTCGGCCTGTCCCTCGATCGCTACAAAACCGCCACGCAAACCTGGTTTGAGGATACAGACGGCCAGTATGACGAATTCAGCGTCCGCATTCCGAAACTGGAACGCGAAAAAGTCGGCGTTTTCTACGACTACGACGCGGGTGGCGATTACCTGAAGAAAATTCATCTCGACGCTTATACCCAGACCATTGAGCGTAAATTTGAAAACCGGGTTAAAACCACCCAGCCGATCCCCAGCCCGATGATTCAGGCGCTAACGGTAAGCAACCAGACCAACACTAACGACAAGCAGTACACACAGGGCATGACGCTGCAAAGCAACGTCTCTCTTCCGGCGGACAACGAGCTGGTCATCGGTGCTCAGTACCAGCATGACAGGGTGAAGCAGAACACCAACAGCGCTACCCGGCAAACGGCAGCGACCGGCTTCTTTGATATACAAACCCGCACCCTGTCAAAAATTGAGGCCGAACAGAGCAATACCTCCCTGTTTGCGCAAAACGACTGGCGTTTCGCCGATGACTGGACGTGGAGCCTTGGCGCACGCCAGTACTGGCTCTCTTCCAGGCTTAATCGCAACGATTCCCGGACGCTACAGGACGGCGCAACTAGCTATCAGTCCGCCGGTGGAAATGCCGCGCATGACGACGAGCTGGTCACCTCAACCAGCCTGCGCTATTCAGGCTTTGAAAATCTTGAGCTGCGCGCGGCGTATGCTCAGGGATACGTCTTCCCGACGCTGACGCAACTCTTTATGCAAACCTCAGCGGGCGGCGGCGTTACCTACGGTAATGCGAACCTGCAAGCGGAGCACTCCAATAACTATGAGCTGGGTGCGCGCTATAAAGGCAATATGTGGCTGGTTGACGGGGCTATCTATTACTCAGAAGCCAAAGACTATATCGCAAGCCTGGCCTGCTCGGGCAAACCCGTTTGCAACGGCAACAGCAGCTCTTCACGCGGCGAATATTACTACTACGACAATATCGACCGCGCCAAAACCTACGGCATGGAGCTATCGGCGGAGTACAACGGCTGGCCCGTTTCCCCTTATCTGAGCGGCAATCTTATTCGTCGCCAGTATGAAGGCGACACGATTAAAACCTGGGATACCGGCGAACCCGCGCTGAACGGACGCGTGGGCCTGAAACATACGCTGCTCCTGAACGTTGCTACCCTAACTTCAGATGTCTTTATCCGTGCCGCCTCCAGCGCGAAAGACCACACCGGCACCGGCGAAATTAACTATCCGGGCTGGGCCACGCTTAACCTTGCGTTCAACACCGAATTTGGCCCGCAGGATCGGTATCAGGTCAATCTGGCGCTTAATAACCTGACCGACAAACGCTACCAGACCGCACATGAATCTATTCCAGCGTCGGGCTTCAACGCGGCGGTTGGTTTCGCATGGAATTTCTGACGATGAAGAAACTTGTCACAGGCTTACTGGCTCTGGCCTGCGTATTCAGCGCGCAGGCGGCCGAGCGTCTGGTGGTGGCGGGCGGTTCGCTGACCGAACTCATCTTCGCGATGGGCGCCGGTGGCCAGGTGGTCGGGGTGGATGAAACAACGTCTTACCCGCCCCAGACCGCAGCGCTGCCGCACATCGGCTACTGGAAGCAGCTTAGCAGCGAAGGGATTTTATCCCTGCGGCCGGACAGATTTATCACCTGGCAGGATGCAGGCCCGCAGCTCGTACTGGACCAGCTCCGCGCGCAAAAAATCAGCGTCGTCACCCTACCGCGCGTGCCGGCAACGGTAGAACAGATGTACGCCAACGTTCATGAACTGGCAAAAGCCCTGCGGGTCCCTGAACAGGGCGATGCGCTGGTGACGCGTATTCGCCAGCGTCTGAATAGCGTGCAGCAAAGCACTGCGGAAAAAAAATCGCCGGTAAAAGCCATGTTCATTCTCTCCGCTGGCAGCAGCGCGCCGCAGGTGGCAGGTAAAGGCAGCGTCGCCGATGCCATTTTGACCCTCGCAGGCGCACAGAATGTGGCTTCGCACAGGCAATACAAAAGCTACAGCGCGGAATCCCTGATTGCGGCGAACCCGCAGGTGATTGTCGTGACCTCGCAAATGGTGGACGGCGATCTTAATCGCCTGCGCGCTATTGCCGGAATAACCCATACCGCCGCATGGAAAAATCAGCGCATTGTTCCTGTCGACCAGGCGCTGATTCTGGGCATGGGCCCCCGCGTTGCCGACGCGGTTGAAACCCTGCACCAGCAGTTCTGGCCTCAATAAATGGATTTGACGTAGACGTTATGAAGACTAAAAACGCGCTGGATCTCACCCCGCATTTTGCCCTGGAGGGAAACCAGCCATTTAAGGATCGCCGTGCCACAATGCCGTGGCGCGGGGCGATTCCCGTTGCAAAAGAGCTGCTGTCACAAACCTGGCAGGACGTACTTTGCCAGACCGTTCCTCCCCGCAAAAGACTGGCGTATTTGCACATTCCCTTTTGCGCCACCCACTGTACCTTTTGTGGTTTTTATCAAAACAGCTTTGAGGAGGATCGCTGCGCCCGCTATACCGATGCCCTGCTGCGCGAAATAGAAATGGAGGCCGACAGCGTGCTGCACCAGTCGGCGCCGATCCACGCGGTTTACTTCGGCGGCGGCACGCCTTCTGCCCTGTCGGCAAAGGATCTGGCGAGGATTATCACTGCGCTGCGTGAAAAACTCCCGCTGGCGCCAGATTGCGAGATAACCATTGAAGGACGCGTGCTCAACTTTGACGATAATCGCATTGATGCCTGCCTGGACGCCGGGGCAAATCGATTCTCCATCGGCATTCAGTCCTTCAACAGCAGGATCCGTAAAAAAATGGCCCGTACCTCGGACGGCCCAACCGCCACGGCCTTTATGAAGGGGCTGGTACGCCGGGATCGCGCCGCCGTCGTTTGCGATCTGCTGTTTGGCCTGCCCGGACAGGACGCAAAACTGTGGGGTGAGGATCTGGAAATCGCCCGTGATATTGGACTCGACGGCGTCGATCTCTATGCCCTCAATCTGATCCCCAATACGCCGCTTGGCAAAGCCGTGGAAAATGGCCGCACAGCCGTCCCTTCTCCGGCGCAGCGGCGCGATCTCTACCTGCAAGGCTGCGATTTTATGGACAGCGCGGGCTGGCGCTGTATCAGCAACAGCCACTGGGCCCGCACCACGCGTGAACGCAACCTCTATAACCTGCTGATCAAACAAGGGGCCGACTGCCTGGCGTTTGGTTCCGGTGCTGGCGGCTCGGTCAACGGCTATTCATGGATGGTTGAACGCAACCTCACCGCCTGGCATGAGTCCATCGCCGCCGGGAAAAAGCCGTTGATGATGATGATGCGCACTGCCGAACGCGGTTTTCAGTGGCGACACAGTCTACAGGCGGGCGTTGAAACGGCCCGCGTCCCGCTGGATGAGCTAACGCCGCACACCGAAAAGCTCACCCCTTTGTTGACCCAGTGGTGCCAGGCGGGGCTTACCCGCGACGCCTCAACCTGCCTGCGTCTGACTAATGAAGGGCGCTTTTGGGCGAGCAATATTTTGCAGTCTCTTGATGAACTTATTCAGGAACTTAATGCGCCGCGCATCGCGGTCGAACAATCATAAAAGGAGAACTTATGAGCCATGTTTCTTTAGCGGATTTTTTGAAAACCGAGCCGGACGGCACCCTGGAAGCCATCGCCACGCGGTACAACACGACGCTGCTTGAGGTGGTGAAAAACCTGCCATCCCCAACGCTTGTCTCCGGCGACGCGTTTGACACCGTGTGGGATACCGTCTGCGAATGGGGCAAAGTCACAACGCTTGTCCATACCGCCGACGTCATCCTGGAATTTACCGGCGAGCTGCCTTCCGGGTTCCACCGCCACGGTTACTTTAACCTGCGCGGCAAAAAAGGCATGACCGGCCATATCAAAGCTGAAAACTGCGCGCACATCGCGCTGGTTGAGCGCAAATTTATGGGCATGGATACCGCGTCCATTCTTTTCTTTAATCAGGCCGGTAGCGCGATGTTTAAAATCTTCCTCGGCCGCGATGAGCATCGCCAGTTACTGAGCGAACAGGTTGGCGCCTTCCACGCGCTGAGCGCATCCCTTAAGGAACATGCATGATGGCGCCGTGGTTAATTTTTGGCGCCGGAGGCAGCGGTGTGGGCGCATTAACGCTTGAGCTGGCGCTGGCGGAACGGCGTCCGGTATTTGCCGTCGTTCGCCATCCGCAGTCCGCAGCCGACCTGCAAAGCAAAGGCGTACAGGTGTTTAACGGCGACGCCTGCGATGCCAGCGTGGTTGCTCGCGCGTGCCGGGCAGCCGGGCCGGATGCGACGCTCATTTCATCTATGGGCGGTGCCGAAGATTATCTGGCGCACAGAACCGTTATTGATGAAGCGGAAAAAGCGGGCATCGGGCGAATGATTCTGGTGACCTCGCTGGGCGGCGGCGATAGCTGGCCGTTTTTATCCCCGCGCGCGAAAGCCGCCTTCGGCCAGGCCGTGCGGGAAAAAACGCTGGCGGAAAGCTGGCTGCAAACCAGCCGGCTTGACTACGCCATTCTCCGTCCGGGCGGCCTGCTTAACGGCAAAGCGTCGGGCAAAGCGCTGCGGATCCAGGTTCAGGAGTGCCACGGGTTTGTGGTGCGTGCGGATGTCGCCGCGCACATTCAGGATCTGGCCGGTGCGCCCGCGCTTAACCATCAGATCTACAGCCTGGTTGAGCCTGACCTGAAACCCGCCTAATCCCCTTGCGGCGCGGAATACCCGCGTCGCAAAATCGTTATGGAGATTCGAGTGCGCAAGGATCCACTCACTTCCGTCAGCATGCTGACGGGCCTTTCGCTATTGCTCGCCGCGCTGGTGCTGTTCGGCGCAAGCCAGGGGGCGCTGAATATCAGCTTCAGCTCGCTTTTCAATGAGGAATACCGCGACATCTGGCTGAATATCCGTCTTCCTCGCGTGCTGCTGGCCGTGCTGGTGGGCGGCGCGCTGGCCACGGCGGGGGTCATTATGCAGGGGCTTTTTCGCAATCCGATGGCCGATCCCGGCCTGCTCGGCGTTAGCAGCGGCTCCGCGCTGCTGGTTGGGGTAGCCATTGTTATTCCCTTCTCCTTTCCCGTGGTTCTGGTGCTGTATGAACAGATGATTTTTGCCGTCGCGGGCAGCCTGTTGGTGTGCACCGTTATTTTTCTGATAAGCCAGCGCCACAGCCACGGCGGCATGATGCAGCTTCTGTTAGCCGGCATTGCCATCAACGCTCTGTGCGGGGCGGCGATCGGCGTGCTGAGCTACATTGGCGATGAGCAGCAGCTCCGGCAGCTCACGCTGTGGATGATGGGCAATCTCGGCCAGGCACAGTGGCCCACGCTGCTGGTGGCCAGTTCTTTTGTGCTGCCGGCCATCATCGCAACCGCCTGCCTTGCCGGAACGCTCAATTTGCTGCAGTTGGGCGATGAAGAAGCGCACTATCTGGGCGTTAACGTCAAACGTAAACGCCAGCAGCTGCTGTTGCTGAGCTCGCTGCTGGTGGGAGCGGCCGTTTCTGTGAGCGGGGTTATCGGCTTTATTGGTCTGGTGATCCCGCATCTGATCCGCATGACCACCGGAGCCGATCATCGCTGGCTGATTCCCTGCTCGGCGCTTGCCGGCGCCTGCCTGCTGCTGGTCGCCGACACCCTGGCCCGCACGCTGGTGCAACCGGCAGAAATGCCCGTCGGCCTGCTGACCAGCCTGATCGGCGGCCCTTATTTTCTGTGGTTGATACTGCGTAGCCGGAGGGCGTCATGATTATCGCCGAAAACCTGGTTTATATCCTTCAGGGGCGCCGTCTGACCGACAATGTCTCCCTGACGCTGCCCGGCGGAGAAATCGTCGCCATTCTTGGCCCAAACGGCGCGGGGAAGTCCACGCTGCTACGCCAGCTCACCGGCTATCTAAAGCCGCACGGCGGGCGATGCTCCCTGCTTGGCAAAGCGCTGGATGAATGGCCGATAACGGAGCTTGCAAAAACCCGCGCCGTTATGCGTCAGAACAGCCATATGGCGTTTCCGTTTAGCGTGCAGGAAGTGATTCGTATGGGGCGGCATCCTCATCGGACGCGTAATCCACGAGATGAAACCGAACAAATCATGGCGTTATGCGACTGCCACGAGCTGGCGTCCCGCGACTATCGAAATTTATCCGGCGGAGAGCAGCAGCGGGTACAGCTCGCTCGACTGCTGGTGCAGCTCTGGGAACCTGTCCCTTCCCCCAAATGGCTGTTCCTGGACGAACCCACTTCCGCACTGGATATTTACCATCAGCAGCACCTTTTTCGCCTGCTGCGGCGGCTGGTGCGCGAACGGCAGTTCAACGTCTGCTGCGTGCTGCACGACCTTAACCTCGCCGCCCGCTACGCCGACCGCATCGTGCTGATGGAAACAGGGCGAGTTGTCGATAACGGCAGTCCGCAGTCCGTGCTGAATCAGCAGGCGTTAAAAACGCTGTACCGGGCCGATATCACGGTGATTAAAGAGGCTGAAAGCCAAACGCCGCTTATCGTCCTCGACCATTAAGCAAAAGGAGGTTCCGAACGGAAAGCTCCCGCCGTCAGCTACTTTTATACCGTTGAGTAAAACATTCTTGACCTTCCCCTTGCTGGAGGGTTTAACCTTCATCACAGTCAGTTAATCCCGCAACAAAGGAGTTTGTGATGTCCCAAACTATCAACCTGGTCCTGGACGGATTGTCCTGCGGCCACTGCGTTAAACGCGTGAAAGAAAGCCTTGAACAGCGCCCGGACGTTGAGCAGGCTGAGGTTACCGTCACCGAAGCGCAGGTTACCGGCAGCGCCAGCGCCGAGCAGCTTATTGAAACCATCAAACAGGCAGGCTACGGCGCAGAAGTGGCAAGCCACCCAAAGGCTGAACCGCTGACAGAAGAGTCATCAACCCCGTCGGAAGCACTGACAGCGGTCACTCCTTCGCTTCCGGCAGCCGCCGACAATAATGACAGCCAGCAACTGTTGATAGAGGGCATGAGCTGCGCAAGCTGCGTGACCCGGGTACAAAAGGCTTTGCAGAGCGTACCGGGAGTCAGCCAGGCACGGGTAAATCTCGCGGAGCGCAGCGCCCTGATTATGGGGACTGCCTCCGCCGAAGCTTTAATCAAAGCGGTCGCTGGCGCCGGTTACGGTGCCGAAGCGATTGAAGATGATAGTAAACGCCGCGAGCGCCAGCAGGAAACGGCGAACGCGGCCGCCAAACGCTTCCGCTGGCAGGCTATTTTAGCCCTGGCGGTAGGCATTCCCGTGATGGTCTGGGGCATGCTCGGCGACAATATGATGCTTACCGAGAATAACCGCTCGCTGTGGATGACAATTGGCGTCATTACGCTTGGCGTGATGGTTATTGCTGGCGGTCATTTCTACCGCAGCGCGTGGCGCAGCTTGATGAACCGCACGGCCACTATGGATACGCTGGTCGCGCTGGGCACGGGCGCCGCCTGGCTGTATTCAATTACCGTCAATATCTGGCCGCAGCACTTCCCGATGGAAGCGCGCCATCTTTATTACGAAGCCAGCGCGATGATTATCGGCCTGATTAACCTCGGGCATATGCTGGAGCAGCGCGCGCGTCAGCGTTCCTCAAAAGCGCTCGAACGCCTGCTGGATTTAACGCCGCCCACGGCTCGCGTCGTAACGGACGAGGGTGAAAAAACGCTCCCGCTGGCGGAGGTTACCGCAGGGATGACGCTGCGTCTGACCACCGGCGACCGCGTGCCGGTTGACGGTGAAATTACCCAGGGCGAAGCCTGGTTTGATGAAGCCATGCTGACGGGCGAGCCGGTTCCGCAACAGAAAGCGGACGGCGACGCCATCCACGCAGGCACGGTTGTGCAGGATGGCAGCGTGTTATTCCAGGCTACCGCGACAGGCAGCCACACCACGCTCTCACGCATTATTCGCATGGTGCGCCAGGCGCAGAGCAGCAAGCCTGAAATCGGCCAGCTGGCCGATAAAATTTCTGCCGTCTTTGTGCCGGTTGTGGTGCTGATTGCCCTGTTTAGCGCGGCAGTCTGGTACTTCGTCGGCCCTGCCCCGCAAATCGTTTATACGCTGGTTATTGCCACTACCGTGCTGATTATCGCCTGCCCCTGTGCGCTGGGTCTTGCAACGCCGATGTCGATTATTTCAGGCGTGGGGCGCGCGGCTGAATTTGGCGTTCTGGTGCGTGATGCAGACGCGCTACAGCGCGCCAGTACCCTGGACACAATAGTTTTCGACAAAACCGGCACCCTGACCGAAGGTAAACCGCAGGTAGCGGCGCTAACGTGTAGCGAGTTTCAGGAAAGCGACGCCGTAAGGTTAGCCGCGGCGCTTGAACAAGGGTCCAGCCATCCGCTCGCCCACGCCATCCTGGAAAAAGCTGGCGCCATTAAGCTGCCGGAGGTTAGCGGCTTTCGTACTCTGCGCGGGCTTGGCGTAAGCGGCGAATCCGAAGGTCGCACGTTGCTGCTGGGCAATAAAGCATTGCTCGACGAGCAGCAGATTGATACCCAGCCGCTGGCGAATGAAATTGAAGCGCAGGCAAAACAGGGTTCAACACCGGTACTGCTCGCCGTAGATGGCAGGCTTGTCGCCCTCTTTGCCATTCGCGATCCGTTACGGGCCGACAGCGTGAGCGCCCTGCAACGCCTGCACCGTAACGGCTATCGCCTGGTCATGCTGACCGGCGATAACCCAACCACAGCCAATGCCGTCGCCAAAGAGGCCGGTATCGATGAGGTCATTGCTGGCGTGCTGCCGGACGGCAAAGCCGAGGCGATTAAAAATCTGCAGCGGCAGGGACGACAGGTGGCGATGGTGGGCGACGGCATTAACGATGCGCCCGCGCTGGCCCAGGCGGAAGTGGGCATTGCCATGGGCGGCGGCAGCGATGTCGCGATTGAAACCGCGGCCATCACGCTGATGCGCCATAGCCTTGTGGGCGTGGCGGACGCGCTGGCTATTTCAAAAGCGACGCTCAGAAACATGAAGCAGAATCTGATGGGCGCCTTTGTATATAACTCGCTGGGCATTCCGATTGCCGCCGGCGTGCTTTACCCGCTTACCGGTACGCTGCTTAATCCGGTGGTTGCCGGTGCTGCGATGGCGCTTTCTTCCATTACGGTTGTCAGCAACGCTAACCGCCTGCTGCGTTTTAAACCACAAGATTAGCGGTTGGCGCAACGCTTCAAACCGTATCGCCGGGCGGATAAGCAAAACTTTGTCCTCCCGGCCCGCTTATAGCTTTTCCTTCTTAGCCATTCCTTTTCGTGTTTTAACTCTTTCCCGCTTCCCGCTATAGTCATCCCTGACCGGAACGGATTATTTTACAAGGGAATACAGCGTGAAAATGTCGATACCTCATTCATACCGGGCCGCCGCTTTACTGCTGGCTGGCCTGTTACTTGCGGGCTGCGATCAAACCGGCAGCGATGCGAAACACATCAAAGTCGGCGTGATCAACGGCGCGGAGCAGGACGTGGCGGAGGTTGCCAAAAAAGTCGCGAAAGAGAAATACGGTCTCGACGTTGAGCTGGTGGGCTTTAGCGGCTCCCTGCTGCCGAACGACGCCACCAGCCAGGGCGAACTGGATGCTAACGTGTTCCAGCATCGTCCGTTCCTGGAAGAGGACAACAAAGCGCATAACTATAAGCTGGTGGCGGTAGGCAACACCTTTGTATTCCCGATGGCGGGCTATTCCCGCAAGATAAAATCAGTTTCCGCACTAAAAGATGGGGCCACCATCGCTATTCCAAACGACCCGACGAACCTTGGCCGGGCGCTGCTGCTATTGCAAAATGAAAAGCTGATTACGCTTAAGCCGAACACCGGCCTGCTGCCCACGGCGCTGGATATCACGGCAAATCCGCATAGCTTAAAAATTATGGAGCTGGAAGGGGCGCAACTGCCGCGCGTCCTTGACGATCCGCAAGTCGATGTGGCCATTATCAGCACCACCTATATACAGCAAACCGGCTTATCGCCGGTGCATGACAGCATATTTATTGAGGACAAAAACTCGCCCTACGTAAACATTATCGTTACGCGTGAGGAGAATAAAGATGCGGAAAAGGTTAAGGAATTTATCCAGTCGTATCAGTCGCCGGAAGTAGCAAAGGCGGCGGAGAAAATCTTTAACGGCGGCGCCGTCCCCGGGTGGTAATTATCAGTCGGAGCCGGTTGTGCTTTTTTGTCCCGGCCCCGGCATGCAGAAATTTGCACCTTCTCCCTCACGGCGGTAGCATGC
The DNA here is from genome assembly GCA_032000125.1 of Buttiauxella sp. GTDB lineage: Bacteria > Pseudomonadota > Gammaproteobacteria > Enterobacterales > Enterobacteriaceae > Dryocola. Next base: position 100,527 of record DAMALH010000008.1, read on the forward strand.
CTTTTTAGCCAGGGAGTTTGCTGTATGGGTTTGCTGTCGCGCATTCGCTCACTGTTTTCAGACCTTGCCACCACTACCTATCCCTGGCCCGCCCTTGATGTTGTGCTCCCCGGTCAGCGCTATCTTCATCTGGTGGGCAGCATTCATATGGGGACCCGCGATATGGCTCCCCTGTCACAGCGCCTGCTCGACAAACTGCGCGAGTCCGATGCGCTGATTGTCGAAGCCGATATTTCCGAAGGTGCCTCCCCCTTTTCCCGCGATGCAAACGAAAGCCCGCTTGAGGAACGTTTGTCCCCTGCGGACTGGCAGCGGGTCGTTTCCCTGACGCAGGAGCTGGGCATTTCGCTTAGCAGCGTGGATAACCAGCCGGCATGGCAAATCGCGCTGGTGCTTCAGGCTCATCAGGCACAACGGCTCGGTTTACGCCCGGACTACGGCATTGATTTTCAACTGCTTGAGGCGGCCAAAGCGTTATCCGTGCCGGTGGTGGAACTTGAAGGCGCGCAAAGCCAGATTGATATGCTTATGCAGCTTCCACAGGGCGGAATGTCCCTGCTGATGGACACGCTAACCCACTGGCATACCAATGCCCGACTGCTGCAAACGATGATCGGCTGGTGGATGGAAACACCGCCGCCGCGGGGCAATACCCCGCTGCCAAACACCTTCGGGGATGAGTTATACGACGTGCTCATGTACCAGCGTAACCGCCAGTGGCAGGCTTTTTTGCAGCAGCTTCCCGCCGGGCGCTACGTGGTGGCCGTGGGGGCGCTACATCTTTACGGGGAAGGAAACCTGCCCGGGCTTTTGAAAAATAGCTAAAAAAATGGCCAATATCGCTATTGGCCCGTCAAAGAGAAATAAGTTTATTGTTGTTGTTATTTCGATCGATTAAACGACCGAAGCTGGAATTGTCGCTCAATGTGACGATTAACGCTACCACTATTAAGCGGGATTATAGTATCTATAAACCATATTGCCTGAATTACAATCCCGTGCTTTTTTGCGACAAATTTGCAGGAAGGATGAAATGACCCCCGCCGTAAAACTCCTCGAAAAGAACAACATTTCTTTCCAGCTTCATGCTTACGACCACGATCCCGGCGAAACTAACTTCGGCGACGAGGTGGTTCGCAAGCTGGGGCTCAACGCCGCGCAGGTTTATAAAACGCTGCTGGTGGCAATGAATGGCGATATGAAGCATCTGGCCGTGGCCGTTACCCCCGTTGCCGGGCAGTTGGATCTGAAGAAAGTGGCGAAAGCGCTGGGCGCTAAAAAAGTAGATATGGCGGATCCGATGGTCGCACAGCGCGTCACGGGTTATCTGGTGGGCGGGATCAGCCCGCTGGGGCAAAAAAAACGGCTGCCAACGGTAATTGACGCGCCGGCGCAGGAATTTGGCGCGATTTATATTTCCGGCGGCAGGCGCGGGCTGGATATAGAGCTTGCCGCGAGCGATCTGGCAAAGCTGCTTGATGCAAGCTTTGCCGATATCGCCCGCCGCGATTAAGCCGTTACTGCCAGCTCACCTCGCCTTTCGGCTCGTAAGCGTTCACATCCAGCGGTGAGTTTTGTTCGATGTACTGCTTAAGCACTTCCGCATCCACAAAACCGGTGTTTACATAGGCCGGTTTTTTATCGATGGCCGGATAGCCGTCGCCGCCGGTGGCGTTAAAGCTCAGCGTCGCCATTCGGTAGGTTTTGGCCGGGTCAACCGGTTCGCCTTTGATTTTCAAGTCCTGCAAACCTTTTGCTGAGGCAACAAAACTTACGTTCGCAAACTGCGGATACGCGCCGGAATCAGGCGTTTTCTTCGCGACCTCCGTCAGGTATTCGGCCACTTCTTTACCGGACAAATCAACATAGGTCACGGTATTGCCAAACGGCTGTACCTTGAGCACGTCTTTATAGGTGATATCGCCCGCCTCGATAGAGTCACGAATACCGCCGCCGCTCATCACCGCAAAATCTGCGCTGGTGCGCGCCATTTGCGCGGAGAGAATCACATGCGCGAGGTTGGTTTGTACAAAACGAACTTTGCTGCGATCCCCTTCCAGATGCCCGTTTACGCTGCCCACTTTTACCTTAAGCTGCGCCTGGCCTTTGTTCTGGAACGGCGTTAACAGCGAAAGCATGCGCTGATTTTCAACGAGTTGCGGGGTATAAAGTACGCGCTCGCTTTCGCCGTTATCGTAAGTAATTTTCTTTTTAAGGTTAATCGGGATGAGCTGATAGTGAACCAGCTTCATCTCGCCGTTGCGGAACTCAAAGTCCGCGCGGCCAACGTATTTCCCCCATTCGTGCGCCTGCACAATCCAGGTGCCGTTTTGCTTATCCGGCGCGCACGGCGTACCCGGCACATAATCGACCTGCTTTTTGTTTTCTGAGGCCATGCAGACCGGGTTTTGCGAGTGGCCGCCCACAATCATTGTCAGCGCCCCTGCCGGCAGGCTACGCGCCATTTCAACGTCCCCCGGCGCGTTGGAGCCGTGTTCGCCGTTATCATAGTGGCCCATATGGGTGGCGGCGATAATCACGTCCGGCTGTTCTGTGCTTTGCAGTTCCTGAATCACCAGCTTCGCTTCGTCGGCAGGCTTGCGAAATTCGATATCGGTGAAGAATTCTGGATTACCGATTTTTGCCGTGTCGTCCGTGGTCAGGCCGATTACCGCGATTTTAATGCCCTGCGGTTTGAAGATGGCCCAGGGTTTAAATAACCGCTCGCCGGTGCTCTTTTGATAAATATTGGCTGAAAGCAGCGGGAATTTGGCCCATTTTTCCTGCTGGCGTAAAACCGAAAGCGGATTATCGAACTCGTGGTTGCCAACGGCCATCGCATCGTAGCCAATCAGATTCATGCCGCGGAAGTCCGGCTCTGCATCCTGCAGGTCGGATTCCGGCACGCCGGTGTTGATATCGCCCCCCGAAAGCAAAAGCACGCTGCCGCCTTCCTGCGCCACCTCTTTACGAATGCTGTCCACCAGCGTTTTCTGCGCGGCGAGGCCGTACTCGCCGTATTCGTTACGCCAGAAATGGCCGTGATGATCGTTGGTATGCAGAACAGTAATGTTGTAGGTCTTGTCTTTTTCCCACGCCAGCGCAGATACGCTCGTCAAACTCAAAGCCACTACCAGTGCCGAAGCTAGCCCTTTAATTGCGAACCGCATTGAAAATCTCCATTTCCTTAAAGCTGAACCATTATCAGAATGTTAGCAGGCGAGGCAAATAAGTTTTATGAATTGCGACTTTCCTCAAATCCTGCCTGCGGGTATGTTAGCAGGGTAACAATAATCCACGGATACGCCTGCAATCCGTAACCGTTATCCGTTCAAAAATAATAATCGGCATCTCAACAGGTATTTATGGCAACCTCCGAACAAACCCTCACGCCGCCGGAAGCAAACAAGGCGCGCACTTCCTTTGGCATTTTAGGAGCTATCAGCCTCTCGCATTTGCTTAACGATATGATTCAGTCGCTGATTCTGGCGCTTTATCCGCTGCTTCAGGCTGAATTTTCTTTAAGCTTCGTACAGATAGGGATGATTACCCTCACCTTCCAGCTAGCCTCTTCGCTGCTGCAGCCGGTTGTGGGCTACTACACCGATAAATATCCAATGCCCTGGTCGCTGCCGATTGGTATGTGCTTCACGCTTTGCGGCCTGGTGCTGCTTGCGCTGGCGGGCAGCTTCCCAATGGTCTTACTGGCGGCGGCGCTGGTCGGCACGGGCTCGTCCATCTTCCATCCTGAATCCTCGCGCGTGGCGCGTATGGCTTCCGGCGGCCGTCACGGTCTGGCGCAGTCGCTGTTCCAGGTGGGCGGCAACTTCGGCAGTTCACTTGGGCCGCTGCTGGCGGCGCTGATCATCGCCCCGTATGGCAAAGGCAACGTCGCCTGGTTCGTGCTGGCCGCGCTGCTGGCGATTATCGTGCTGCTGCAGGTTAGCCGCTGGTACGCCGCTCAGCATTTGATTACCAAGGGCAAACCTAAAGCGCCGGTGGTTAATCCGCTGCCGCGTAACAAAATTATCCTGGCGGTTTCTATTCTGCTGATGCTGATTTTCTCGAAGTATTTCTATCTGGCGAGCATCAGCAGTTATTACACCTTCTATTTAATGCATAAGTTTGGTCTGTCGGTGCAAAACGCCCAGTTCCATCTGTTTGCCTTCCTGTTTGCCGTCGCCGCCGGGACGGTGATTGGCGGGCCGCTGGGCGACAAAATCGGCCGCAAATACGTTATCTGGGGCTCGATCCTCGGCGTTGCGCCTTTTACTCTGGTTCTTCCCTACGCATCGCTTTACTGGACGGGCGTTTTAACCGTTATCATCGGCTTTATTCTCGCCTCGGCGTTTTCTGCCATTCTGGTGTATGCCCAGGAGCTGATGCCGGGGCGTATCGGCATGGTTTCCGGGCTGTTTTTCGGCTTTGCCTTTGGGATGGGCGGGCTCGGCGCGGCGGTACTGGGCCTGGTGGCCGACCGTACAAGTATTGAGTTAGTCTACAAAATCTGCGCCTTCCTGCCGCTACTGGGCATTTTGACCATATTCCTGCCCGATAACCGGCATAAATCGTAGCTTTAAACGGCCAAAGTTTTACTTTGGCCGTGTTGCACCTTCACATACCCCCATGCCCTCCTCGTCATAACTGTCTGAAACAGACCTTAGCCTCCTTTTTTTGTCGAAATGCGCCTTTTAGCAATAATTAACCAATTATTCATCCACGCCGATAAAAAAATTGTCATAAACTAATAAGGTGACTTTTGGGCTAGCTCCCCAAAACTGGACCCACTGCTTACGAAAGGAGACGGAATGCATCATGCCACACCGCTTATCACCACCATTGTTGGTGGTCTTGTGCTCGCTTTTTTATTTGGAATGCTTGCCAACAGGCTGCGGATATCGCCGCTGGTCGGGTATTTATTAGCAGGGGTGCTCGCGGGTCCATTTACGCCAGGCTTTGTCGCTGATACCAAACTGGCGCCGGAGCTGGCGGAATTGGGCGTTATCCTTTTAATGTTCGGCGTGGGCCTCCACTTTTCCTTAAAGGATCTTATGGCGGTAAAGACCATCGCCATTCCCGGAGCGATCGCACAGATAGCAGTAGCGACGCTGTTGGGTATGGCGCTTTCCGCAATGATGGACTGGTCGGTTATGACCGGGATCGTCTTTGGTCTGTGTCTTTCCACAGCAAGTACCGTGGTATTACTGCGCGCCCTTGAAGAGCGACAGCTTATCGACAGCCAGCGGGGGCAAATCGCCATTGGCTGGCTGATAGTTGAAGATCTGGTGATGGTGTTAACGCTGGTGCTGCTGCCGGCGGTAGCGGGCATGCTGGAAAAAGGCAACGTCGGCCTGGCTTCGCTGTCGCTTGATATGGGGCTAACTATCGGTAAAGTGGCCGCCTTTATCGCCATTATGCTGGTGGTGGGCCGCCGTCTGGTGCCATGGATTCTGGCGCGCAGTGCGGCTACCGGCTCGCGCGAGCTGTTCACGCTCTCCGTGCTGGCGCTGGCACTGGGCATCGCCTTCGGTGCGGTCGAGCTTTTCGACGTTTCCTTTGCGCTCGGCGCGTTCTTCGCCGGAATGGTGCTGAACGAATCAGAGCTAAGCCACCGTGCCGCGCACGACACCCTGCCGCTGCGTGACGCCTTTGCCGTGCTGTTCTTCGTGTCCGTCGGCATGCTGTTCGATCCGATGATCCTGATTCAGGAGCCGCTGGCCGTGCTGGGGACGCTTGCGATCATCGTCTTCGGTAAGTCCGTCGCCGCGTTCGGCCTGGTTCGCCTGTTCGGTCACTCGCAGCGCACGGCGCTGACCATCGCCACCAGCCTCGCGCAAATCGGTGAATTCGCCTTTATCCTTGCAGGCCTCGGTATGGCGCTGAATCTGCTGCCGCAAAACGGCCAGAATCTGGTGCTGGCGGGAGCGATCCTGTCGATTATGCTTAACCCTGTGCTGTTCGCCGTGCTTGAGCGTTACCTTGTTAAAACCGAAACGCTCGAAGAGCAAACGCTGGAAGAGGCCATTGAGGAAGAAAAACAGATCCCTGTCGATATCTGCAACCACGCGCTGCTGGTAGGTTTTGGACGCGTTGGCAGCCTGCTGGGCGAAAAGCTGATGGCGCAGGGCATTCCGCTTGTGGTTGTGGAAACGTCGCGCAGCCGGGTGGATGAGCTACGCGAGCGCGGCGTGCGTGCCGTGCTGGGAAATGCCGCCAACGAGGAAATAATGAACCTGGCGCATCTGGACTGCGCCCGCTGGCTGCTGCTCACCATTCCTAACGGCTATGAAGCCGGGGAAGTCGTGGCGGCAGCGCGCGCAAAATGCCCGAACCTCGAAATTATTGCCCGCGCGCATTATGACGATGAGGTGGACTACATCACTGAACGCGGCGCCAATCAGGTCGTTATGGGGGAAAGGGAAATTGCCAATACGATGATGGGGCTGCTGGACAAGCCTTTACCGCAGGAAACGGTCAGCGGATAACTCTATATCCTCGCCCCACAGGGGCGAGGAATAACCCTAACGATCCCAGTATGACTCTTCCAGACTGTCTTCGCGCTCCGGCAGACCGCGCGTCAGGCGCGGAGAGTGCTGATTCAGTACCTGATAGCTCACGCGGTTCGCGTATTTACACACCTGTGCCAGAGACGAATAGGTAAGCCAGGTGAACTGATGCTTGCTGGAGTTCGGCACGTTGGAGCGGTGATAGTTATTCGCCGTGATATCATGCAGCAGCGCGGCCAGCGCGCCATCGCCAGCACCGTTAGTGTTCATGATTTTTTCCGGGCCGCCCATATAAGGCGCAATGTGGGAGAAAATGCGCAGCGGCTGACGGCAGTCTTTATGGCGCATCGCCCGGCTAAATTCATACTGGTTAAACTCGGCGATTGCCCCCGGCAGCAGCGGATGCTGGGTGGTACGTTTAGCCGACGCTTCCGTAAAGCCCGCCATATATAAGCCTACCGGCCCGGCGGTACAAAGCACCAAATCAACCCAGTCCAGCGCTTTGTCAGAGGCGAGCAGCGGATCGCTTTCGCCGGTCAGCGCCTCCCCTTCTTCTTCGTTCATCGCCAGAATCGAGACGTGTTCTTTCAGGAACGTCTGCCACCACTGCGGATTTTCTGCAATCACGTATTTTGTACCCAGCGTCAGCACCACCGGGACGTTATGCTTTTTGGCATAACCAATCGCCTGCATGGTGGCATCCGGCATTGGCTCACCGGGTTTACAACGTACAAGGTAGGATGTCAGCACCAGCGCGGACGCTCCGGCAATGACTTCCTCAGGAATGCTGTCGGCGCGTAGCTGGTTCATGTGGCCCGGACTGATGGCAAAGGTGCGTTCGCCCTGCTCGCCAATCAGCGTAAAGCAGCGGCCAATCGCTCCGTCCACGCCCTGCAGATAGTTCAGATCGGTACGGCTGGAGGTGTTGCATAAATAGCGATAGGCATAGCTGCCGATTTCGATATTGCTGCACATTACGCCAAGCAGCACCGAACGGTCATCCGCCAGCACGGAGTAGTTGTGCATGGTATTGCCGATGGTGCCGCCAGCAAACTGGTGGGTAATCAGATTTTTTTGCACCAGCTCCCGGTATAACGCTTCCGCAACGTCATCGTCGATGACCAGAGAATGCCCGAAGCTTAACCCGTAACGCTCAACGAATTCGTCGTCAACTTTGGCTTCGATATCGACCAGCGTCTGATCGATACCCACAATCCAGGAAGTGCCGGTTTCGTTTTCAGGCTGAACCTGCTGCAGTAAAGGATCGCGGGCGCTTACGGGAAAATAATGTTTGGATTTGCGTTTACCGGGAAATTTCATGATGTTTTTGGGGATGGCTAATCAGGCCGCGAATAGTAGCACATTCACGGCCCGTGGCACGATTAGCGATAACGATTGATGAGGTTCACCATCATGGCGATATGGGCAGGATCGTCATTAAGCGCCGGGATATATTCATATTTTGTGCCGCCCGCTTTCATAAAGACTTCGCGGTTTTGCACCGCCATTTCTTCAAGCGTTTCCAGACAGTCCGCCGAGAAGCCAGGACACATGACCTGAATATGTTTCACACCCTTTTCCGCCACCATTTTCAGCGTTTCATCGGTATAGGGCATAAGCCAGGGTTCACGTCCAAAGCGCGACTGGAACGTCATCATCACTTTTTCCGGCGGCAGTTCCAGCGCGGACAGCAGTTCGCGCGTGGTATCACGGCAGCGCTGCGGATAATCGTCGCCTTCGTTAGCGTAACGCTGCGGAATGCCGTGGTATGAGAGCAACAGTAAATCCGGCTCGCCGTGCTGCGCAAAAGAACGCTTCACCGAGGCCGCCAGCGCGTTGATATAAGACGTATCTTCAGCGTAATCACGAATCAACGAGATGGATGGCATGGTACGGTAGCCTGAAAAAATGCGCCCCAGCTCATCCCAGACGGCGGCTACCGTCGAGCAGGAAAACTGCGGATACAGCGGCAGCACCACGATATGCGTGACGTTATGTGATAAAAGTTCATCAACCGCGCTTTTTAACGAAGGATTGCCGTAGCTCATTCCAAGCACGACGGGCATGTCCGGCAGTTGCGCTGCTAAAGCCTGCTGCTGGCGGCGGCTGAACACCATCAGCGGAGACCCTTCTTCCATCCATACGGATTGATAAAGCTTTGCCACACGCGGAGAGCGCAGCGGCAGAATCACGCCGCGCAGCAGCGGCCACCAGAGCAGACGAGCGGTATCAACGACGCGCCTGTCGCTTAAAAACTGGCGCAGGTAGCGTTTTACCGCCGCCGGAGTCGGTGCATCAGGCGTACCAAGGTTTGCCAGCAGAACGCCTATTTTTTCCTGACCCATTACCCCTCCTTATCAACAAATTGCCGATAAGTGTAACGTAAAAGCCGCCTGGAAAAACCGATAACAGCGAGAGGGAAAGATTCAGATAAAAAAATACCGGGGCACGCCCCGGTATTTTCACATCGGCTTGATGCTAGCCGAGGATTTTAGCCAGCTCTGCGCTGACTTCGGCCACTTTACGGGTGCCGTCGATTTTTACGTATCTGGTGTTACCCGCTTCAGCTTCTTTGCTGTAGTAAGAGATCAGCGGCGCGGTCATCTGATGGTATTCCACCAGGCGCTTACGCACGGTTTCTTCCTGGTCGTCTTTACGGGTGGTCAACTCTTCGCCGGTTACGTCGTCTTTACCTTCCACTTTTGGCGGATTAAAGGTGACGTGATAAACGCGGCCAGACGGCGCGTGTACGCGACGACCCACGATACGCTCAACGATCAGCTCGTCCGGCACAGCGAACTCCAGAACCACGTCCACGCTGATGCCAGCTTCTTTCATGGCGTCGGCCTGTGGAATGGTGCGCGGGAAGCCATCAAGCAGGAAACCGTTACGGCAATCTTCCTGAGTAATACGCTCTTTCACCAGCGCAATAACCAGCTCATCGGTCACCAGCTTACCGGCGTCCATGATGTCTTTGGCTTGTTTACCCAGCTGCGAACCAGATTTAACCGCGGCGCGTAACATATCACCGGTGGAGATTTGCGGAATGCCGTATTTCTCCATGATGAACTGTGCCTGAGTCCCTTTACCTGCGCCCGGAGCGCCGAGCAGAATGATACGCATTGCGTAATTCCCCATACGTTTGGATTTTGTGTACTTGGATCTGAGGCAATGACCTTATCATTAAAGGCGTATTCACCTCAAGGAAGCCTGGCGGCAAGGGAGTAAATTGAGCAACCCCCTCCCCGCAGGGAGAGGGTTAAACCAGGAGGAAATCAGGAAACCAAAAGCTGGTTCATACGACGGATAAACTGGTTCGGATCTTCAAGCTGGCCGCGCTCGGCAAGCAGCGCCTGATCGAGCAATAGCTCTACCCATTCGCCAAACTGCGCTTCATCCTGGGTGTCGGCTGCGCGTTTCACCAGCCCGTGATCCGGGTTCAGCTCAAAAATGTATTTCACTTCCGGCACGGCCTGACCCGCTGCGGCAAACAGTTTTGCCATCTGGGTGCTCATGTCGTTGCTGTCGGTGGTGACAATCGCTGGCGTATCGGTCAGACGGTGCGTCAGGCGGACTTCCTTCACGCGATCGCCAAGCCACGCTTTCACGCGCTCCACAAACGGCTCAAGGGCTTTCTCAGCCTCTTTCACTTCTGCGGTTTCCTCGTCGGCCAGTTTTTCCAGCGACTCGTCGGTTTTGCTCACCGACTGGAACGCTTTACCGTCAAACTCGGTCAGGTAGCTCATCATCCACTCGTCGATGCGGTCGGAAAGCAGCAGCACCTCGATGCCTTTCTTACGCAGCAGTTCCAGATGCGGGCTGCTCTTCGCCGCCGCGTAGCTGTCTGCGGTGATGTAGTAGATCTTCTCCTGGCCTTCTTTCATGCGCGACACGTACTCTTCAAGCCGCACGGTTTGTGCGGAGGAATCCGTGTGGGTCGTCGCAAAGCGCAGCAGCTTAGCAATAGCTTCCTGATTAGCGTTATCTTCAGCCGGGCCTTCTTTCAGCACCAGGCCAAAGTTTTTCCAGAAGGTCTGGTATTTTTCGCTGTCGTCTTTCGCCAGCTTATCGAGCATTTGCAGAACGCGTTTGGTCAGCGCGCTGCGCAGGTTCTGCGTGACGCGGCTGTCCTGCAGGATTTCACGGGAAACGTTCAGCGGCAGATCGTTGGAATCTATCAGGCCACGCACAAAGCGCAGGTAGTTCGGCATGAACTGCTCGGCGTCGTCCATAATGAACACGCGCTGTACGTACAGCTTCAGGCCATGTTTATGATCGCGGTTCCACATGTCCCACGGCGCCTGGGACGGGATGTACAGCAGGCTGGTGTATTCCTGCTTGCCTTCCACACGGTTGTGGCTCCAGGCCAGCGGGTCGGTGAAATCATGGGCAATGTGCTTGTAGAACTCGTTGTACTCTTCGTCTTTAACTTCAGACTTGCTGCGGGTCCACAGCGCCTGAGCCTTGTTGATTTTTTCCCAGCCGAGGATGGTTTCGCCATCTTTTTCTTCGCGGGTTTCGATTTCGACCGGCAGCGCGATGTGATCGGAATATTTGCCGATGATGGAGCGCACGCGCCAGTCGTCGAGGAATTCGTCTTCGCCTTCACGCAGGTGCAGCGTGATTTCCGTACCGCGATCCGCTTTGCTGATGTCCGCTACGGTATATTCACCCGCGCCTTCAGATTCCCAGAACACGCCTTCATCAGCGGATGCGCCCGCCGCACGAGTGCGCACGGTAACTTTGTCCGCCACGATAAACGCGGAGTAGAAGCCCACGCCGAACTGGCCGATAAGCTGGCTGTCTTTCGCCTGGTCAGAACCCATGGATTCCAGGAAGGCTTTGGTGCCGGATTTGGCAATGGTGCCCAGGTGGTCGATTGCTTCATCACGCGTCATGCCGATGCCGTTGTCGGCGATGGTCAGGGTACGTTTTTCTTTATCAAAAGAGACGCGCACGCGCAGTTCGCCGTCACCCTCGTACAAATCAGCATGGGACAGCGCGCGGAAACGCAGCTTGTCTGCCGCATCGGAGGCGTTGGAGATCAGCTCACGCAGGAAGATTTCTTTATTTGAATAAAGAGAATGGATCATCAGGTGCAGAAGCTGTTTCACTTCAGACTGGAAGCCACGGGTCTCTTGTCCTTTCATGGTCATTGATACCTCAACAAAATCAAAATACAGGGGTGATAAAAACGTTGAGGGAGTAATGGGGTTAGCGGGGGAATTTTTCAAGCGGGGAGACGCACAATCTCCCCTTGTTCGACTAGAAATTAATCTTGTGGCGCCCGGCCAGAGAATGGGAAAGCGTGGTGCCGTCAACCATTTCCAGCTCGCCGCCCACGGGCACGCCGTGCGCAATACGGCTGGCATCGACGCCGTACTGCCCGCACAGCTCGGCAATATAGTTGGCCGTCGCTTCGCCTTCTACCGTGGGGTTGGTAGCCAGAATGATCTCTTTAATGGCTTCGCTGGATAAACGCTCTTCCAGGCGGCCAAGGCCGATATCGTCAGGGCCGATGCCGTCGAGCGGAGAAAGATGGCCCATCAGCACAAAATAACGGCCGGAGAACTGGCCGGTGGCTTCGATGGCGTGAATATCCGCCGGGGTTTCCACCACGCAAATCTGGCCGTTTTCCCGGCGGCGCGGGTTAGAGCAGATGGCGCACACTTCCTGTTCGGTAAAGGTACGGCAATCCGCACAGTGGCCGATCTCCGACATGGCGCGAGTCAGCGCCTGAGCAAGGCGCATTCCGCCGCTGCGATCGCGTTGCAAAAGCGCAAACGCCATGCGCTGTGCAGACTTAGGGCCAACGCCGGGCAGGCAACGCAGGGATTCCATCAGGGCTGTAAGTAAAGGGCTGGTTTGCATCGCTCGGATTTCTGAAAAAATAGTGGGCCATAGCCTAACATTAGCCCTGCGGGCGGGCATAGAAAAAGATACTCCCGCTGCGCGGTGTCTCGCACAAGGGGTATGATTTCGCAATATTCTGCCTGATTAAAGTCGTCAATGGACGGGTTGATAACCGCCGTGAAATTATTCACGAGGTCTTTCCGTAAGGACGCGGGCAGCGACCGGCGGTCAGGGCGCTGATAGATTTTTGGTGACGAGCTATGGGGCGTTTGAGGAACAGTAAAACACCTTCTCCCTCACCCGACGGCGAGGGAGACGGTTGTAGCATCAGAACGGCATTTTAAAGCCCGGCGGCAGTTGCATACCGCTGGACACGCCTGCCATTTTCTCTTTCTGCGCTTCGCCGATACGACGGGCAGCATCGTTGAAGGCCGCAGCAACCAGGTCTTCAACCATCTCTTTGTCGTCTTCCATCAGGCTCGGGTCAATTTCCACGCGGCGGCAGTTATGCGCGCCGTTAATGGTGACTTTTACCAGGCCCGCACCAGATTCGCCAGTCACTTCGAGCTGGGCGATTTCTTCCTGAACCTGGGCCATTTTTTCCTGCATCTGCTGGGCTTGCTTCATCAGATTACCCAGACCGCCTTTTCCAAACATAATCTTCTCTCTTTCGCTCGGGCCGCCTAATCGCTCGATATGATTAGCGGCTATCAGGGTTTACAACAGGCCGGATTGACCGGTCTGTAGATTGCTGACAAAGAAGAAAAAAGGATTTTCCTTCTTTGCGGTTAGATTCGTTGCCCAATTAAACAGGGCGAATGCTGTCTTCATCCAAATCCGCATCAAAAAAACGACGCAGCGTCTGAATGTTGTTGTCAGCGCTCATTGACTCTTTTGCCTGCGCCAGCTTCTCTTCATAGATAACCTGACGCCACTCCAGCGGCGTGCGCCGTGCCTGGTCATCATCTTCAATGATAGTCAGCTCAACCGCTTCACCGCTAAAGGCGCTGATGGCGTCCGTCAGCGCTTTTTGTGCCGAGGAAGAGTTCAGATGGCGCTGGCTGGAACGCAGATGCAGGCAGATGCGCTGGCCGTCCTGCTCTTTCCAGGCATTCAGTGCCAGTTGCTGTACCAGCTTTGGCAGCACCAGCTGATTAATTTCCGCCGCCCATGCATCGCGCTCAATCGCTTCCTGCGCCAGCTTCTGGGCAAGCTCCGGGGTTTTCTCATGCTCCAGAGCACGCTTAAGCGCCTTCGGCGTGGCAACCGGTTCAATCACCGCTTCGGTGACGATTTGCGACTTCCAGCGATAGGCCTCCGGCTTTTGCTGCGGTTTTTCCTGTGCGCTTGCCGCCGGGCGAGACTGCACCCGCTCGGTAACCGATGCCAGACGCTCCAGCGCGGTGGTTTTTGCCGGCCGCGCTAAATTTGGCGCTGCCGGCTCACTCTTTTTTGCTTTGTTGGCTCCCTGCTGGCGCATCAGTTGCGTACGCGCCTGCAGCACCTGGCTTGTGGTGTCCGGCAGCGGGGCTTCGCTTTGCCGCGGCGGCGGCGAGGCCTGCTGTACCGGTGGAGGCGAGCCCGGATTCACCACCGGG